>JADJMD010000013.1:686497-1372994 GCA_016709765.1 Ignavibacteriales bacterium | reverse complement strand
AAAATTATAACTAATTTTTTAAGCTATGCAAAACCCATTGAATTGAATCGAAATCAAGTAGATTTGAGATCTTTCTTTGAGATGATATCTTTCTTTTATTTTCAAGAACAGGCGAAACAAAAGAGATAAAGTTCATCTTACAAAAGACGAATTACAAAATTGTAAATTTGATGCAGATTTAATTAAACAAGCATTAATGAATATCTTACAAAATGCGTTTGATGCTGTAAATAAAGGAGGGGTTACATTATAATATTACCAAGCTAAAAACGATTTTTTTATTCTGATTACGGACAATGGAATTGGTTTACAACGAGCAACAGGAAAATTTTCAATTTATATTATACATCAAAAAAGATGGGAATGGTTTGGGATTAAGTATTTCACAAAAATAATTTCACAGCTTAACGGGTTAATTTCTCTCAAGCGAAGTAAATAAAGGAACAACTTATAAAATTAATATAACCATACAATGAAAGATTACACGATATTAATGGTAGATGTATGAAGATGCCCGAAGTATTTTAAAAGGCTATCTTGAAAAAGGTTACAAAAATTTTCGGCATCATCAGGCACAAGAAGGAATTAAAGCGGTACAAAGCAATTTAATTGATATTATTTTATCTGATTTAAGATGCCGGATAAAACAGGGCTTAAAGTTCTTGAAGAAGTAAAAGAAAATAAATCCTGAAATAAGCTTTGTAATCTAACCGATGCACACAATTGAAAACGCAGTTAGGGCTATGCGCCTCGGTGCATTTGATTACATTCGAAACCGGTTGACCTGGATGAGCTTGATTTAATGATTGAAAGAATTATTGGAACACAAAAATCTAAAATCAGAAATCAATTATTAAAACCAGTTAAAGCAAATTTAAAATTGATTCTTTCGTTTCCCACTCTCCAAAAATGGAAGAAGTATTAAGCCTAGCTTCTCGCGCTGCTGATAGCAAAGCAGCAATACTTATCAATGGGAAAGCGGAACGGGAAAAGTTCTTGCGAAATCAATTCATTATGTAAGCCCCAGAAAAGAAAATCCGTTTATTGCTGTTAACATTCCAGCTTTGCCGGAAACACTTCTTGAAAGTGAATTGTTTGGACACGAGAAAGGTGCATTTACTGGAGCTGAAAAGCTAAGAAAGGTAGATTTGAACTTGCCAACTCGGGTACAATATTTTAGATGAAATTGGTGACATTCCATTAATCTTCAAGTAAAATTATGCGTGTTTTGAGGAACATCAAATCGAAGATTAGGCTCTACAGAAAGTGTTGATATCGATGTAAGAATCATTGCAGCTACTCATCAAAACTTGGAAGACAAAATTAAAGATGGAAGTTTTAGAGAAGATTTATTTTACAGATTGAATATTGTTTCGCTTAACATTCCTCCTTTACGTGAGCGCAGAGAAGATATACTTCCGCTTATAGAATATTTTATTAATAAGTATACAAAAGAAATGGCAGGCAGAAATTAAGCATATCCAAAGAAGCCGTTGATTTACTAATTAAATTTAATTTTCCCGGCAATGTACGGGAATTAGAAAATATTATTGAGCGTGCTGTTGTACTTTGCAGAACTGAAATAATTACAGTTAGTGATTTGCCAAATGTAGTGAGTGGTTTTAAAGCTGAAAAGAAATCTTAACTAAAGCAGATGCAACGCTAACAGAACAAGTGGAAGAACTTGAAAGAAATTGATTTTTGATGCACTTAGCAAGGCTAACGGTAATCAATCACAAGCTGGCAGAATGCTTGGATTAACAGAACGAAACTTGCGTTATAAAATGCAGAAATATGAGATTAAAAAGTTTGATTGATTTGAAAAAACATCAGCATGAGCGGAAATGAAGGATGACATAAATAGTAAATGTCACACTTCCGCTTCGGCTCAGTGTGACACTAAAAATCAAAGTCTAATGAAGCGGAAATCATTTGGTTGGAATATTTGTAGTAATAATCATTTGAATTGTTTTAAAATAATTCCATCTAGCCGAAATCGATAAACCCTTTGCAACTGAACTCAAATCAAAAACAATTCCTGCGCCAAATCCAAACTGATTATCTTCACGCATTACGTTTAGCTCTTCCCCGCTTCTATTAACGGCTGGTAGCGAAGAATAATTTCTTATTAGATATCTTGCATCAAGACTTAATTCGATGTTTTCATTAAAGTAATGTTTAAAATCAATCCGGTTTCAATTCCATCATATGCATAAATATCATTAAATATCTCTTCTTCGTAATAAACAAGTGAATCACTAATTAAATAACGACTTCCATCGGAAAGATTTTTTCTATATTCGATATAACCATTAATACCTGTTAAATCACTTAACGATTGTCCAATGTTTGCTTTCAGTTTTAACTGAGCCGCCTCGTTTAGGTAGCCTTCAAAATCATATTTTTCAGAATATTGTTTGATTAAATATTCTGCATTTAATGTAAGTGACGTTTGAGTTTCAAAGTTTGAAATCCAGTTTACAAAAACCGGTGCTCATTGTGAGAGAACAATGTAAAGTTTTTATAAGTGTTTATGTTAAAAAATATAACCGGGTAAGATATAATCAGACTCGCTAATTGAATGACGATAATTTACATAAGCCGAAATTTGGTTGAAATCATAAACTTTAAATTCATCTTTGTTATTTCTAAAAAGAATAATTTATTCCTGCGTTTAATGGATTATCATCCACAGAAAATAAATGTGTTTCTACTAATCCGATGCGATGTGTGTTAAATGATTTTGATGTTGTTGCTTGGAAATAATTTAATCCGCCTTCATAATAAATTTGAACGTTGTTTAAATCTGATTCGAAGTTATACGCGGAACCAAAGGCAAAACTGTTTATATAATCAGAAACTTTTTCACTTGTATTAAAAATATTATCATCATATATGCCCTGATAATAAGTGTACAAGTTAAACTGAGCTTGTGCAGTTTGTAAAAATAGAATTGCTAAAATTGTTGCAGTACCAAAAGATTTTTCATAATTCAATTTCTATGCAAATTAATTTCCCCAGTTGGGACTATTTCCATTTTGATTTCCGCCGCTGCCCTTACCGCCCGGACCTTGTTTACCTGCGCCCATTCGTTTTCTCATTTTATTAAAACTCATTCCGCTTTGTCTTGTATCGCAAATTCCATCTCCATCTTTATCTATGAACACATCTTTTCTTTTGCGATTTTCTTTTACATCAGTTTGAGCTTTTTCTTTTGAGCCAATTTGATTTTGAGCTTTGTTCATTTCTTGATTTTGAGTTTGAACTTTTTCGCGTTCCTGATTTTTTTGCTTTGTCTGCGTTGAATCAGAAACTGTCTGGCTGTAAATCAAACCAGCTGAAAGTAATACGATTGTTATTATTGTTTTCATATATATACCTCTAAAGATTTTGTACAATATAAATGCCACTTAAATTATTGCTATGAGGCAACAGAATTCAAATAAAATGATTATTGCCTTCGACCAAGATGGTTAAGTACGACTAAATGGGCGAAAATTATATATTTTTACATCGTAATTTAATCACATTTATCAAAGGAGACTTATGAAATCTGTATTATTAATTCTTATTGGTCAAAGAAAACAAGCTGCAGTGCAAGTTCAAAAAGTTTTAACCGGTTGGGGATGCATAGTTAAAACAAGATTGGGTATTCACGACGGTGTTATGGAAAATTGCAGTGATCAAGGATTACTTATTCTTGAACTTGCGGGCGAAAAAAAAAATGGATGAGTTAGCAAGAAAAGTTTCTTTAATAAAAGGAGTTTCCTTTAAGCTTGTTGATTTGAAAGTTGTAAAGGAAAAGAAAAGAAAGTTTCTGCTAAAAAGAAATAAAATAATTTTCATTTTCTCATCCAGTGCAAAAAGTTTCGAGGTCGATTGCAGAACTCAAATAAGTCATTTCGAAAGAGTCCTCTGCCATAAGCATCCCTTTGGGAGCCTGAGAAATCTGACTTTTTAATCTACAGATTTCACCTATCGGTCGAAATGACTAATCTGGGGGCAACTATAAATCAAAAATAATGGAATGTTAAGATTTGAAAGGCAAAGTAATTTTCACGCAGGTTCCGGGATATTTATTTGTAGATAGATGCGATGGACTTTGAACATCTATTGTTCCTATGTCTTTCTACAATTTGTTTAACGACAGATAGACCCAATCCAGAACCCTCAACTCCGATGTGTTTTATATTGCTGGCTCTAAAAAATCAGTAAATATCTTGTCAAGTTCTTCTTTAGGAATTCCCATACCGTCATCACAAACTTTTATCACTAAATCATTTTTATCTTTTTCAATAGTTATCTCAACCAGGCCATCCATATTATTATACTTAATTGCATTACTAATTATGTTTGATAACGCAATCTGAATCAAGAATGGATCCCCTTCAATTGGATGTTTTTCTTTCCAGTTATTGATTAAAGAAAGCTTTACACCTTTAGCTTCAGCATTAACCTTTGCAACTTTAATTGCTCTTGCAAGTATTGAGGCAATATCTACTTCTTCTTTAATAAATGAATCTTCAAGTCTAAGTTTAGAAATTTTTAATACGTTGTTAATCAGTTCAATTGCTTCATCAGACCTTTTACGCGCACGGATAAGTTTTTCTTCTACAACTTCATCTAAAGGTCCAAGAAACTTCTGAAGTATTAAATCAAGATAGGAATGTACTGCAGCAAGTGGAGTTTAATTTCGTGTACAATACCGGAAATATATTTTTGTTTTTCTTTTTCTGCAGCGTTTATTTTATCAATTGACTCAAGTAACTGCTGTTCACGAATGTAAAGTTGGTTAGCCATTTTATTTGCAATTAAAACAATCATAAAAACCAAAAAGGCAAAGCTTACATTAATTGCCAGTACATAATTAAATTGTTGGTGGAGTGAGAAAGGAAGAAACCCGATGATATGGTAATGCGGTATTATTGAGTAATACTCACCAACTGTAATTCCCCAGAATGCAAGCACTATAAAAACGGAAAAGTATAAATAACAAACCCAGGTAAAATTAAACTGCCAACAATCATCTTGAATGACAAAAAACAGAAGCAGCGGTGATTCAACACTTCCTGTAAAATAAACCACAAGCATTAGAGATGTCAAATCGGCAATCATTTGCAGCAAAGATAGATGAAGTGGATTAAATTTATCTGCATCATGTTCCAATAATCTCCTCATGATATGAAAAAGAATATTGTAAACAAAAATTGAAAAAGTAATTATTAATAGGGCTGTTTGCTGATCATCAGAAAGCGAAATGCCTAAAAAGTATTTTGGGAAAATTATAAAGAAGAGAAGCATTACAACTGCGGCATAACGAAGTTTTATAAACCAAAGATTTCTATTCCGTATTGTTAACCAAAATTCTTCGTAATGCTTTGCCCAAGCTGGAATTAGATCAAACATTTTTACTTCTGTTAAAAAAATAAAACCAGGCAGAACTTAATATATATTTTTCTGCCCGGTTTAAATATACAATTTTAAGCTATATACTTACCTCTCTTCACATAGCTGGTGTGAAGAAGTTTGTGAAAATATGCCCGCAAGGTCCGTCAGTTAAAAACTCATTATAAATATCAGTTACATGTTTGTTTTCATAAGATTTTCTTAATGGTAAAGAATTATCTTCATCATAAATAGCTTTTGCTCGCATCTTTCTTATTTCTTCATTTGTTGGAATTGGCTGACCGCCTCCGCCAAGACAACCGCCTGGACAAGCCATAAACTCTATGAAATGACATTCGCTGAATTTACCGCCGGCTTTTATATCATCCATAATTTTTTTGGCGTTTGCAGTTCCGTGTGCAACAGCAACTTTTAGAGTGGCACCTTTTAACCACTTCCAATCGGGTACAAGATGTGCTAACAATTTTGGAACTGGACCAACTTCTGTTATCGGAAGTTCAGCATATTTTATTCCTTCAAATCCGCGTAATGGAATTATATCTGCGTTTGCAAAAACATCTTCGACTTTCTTTCCCGTTACTAACTCAATTACTGTTCTTAAAGCTGCTTCCATAACTCCGCCGGTTGCACCAAAAATTAATCCAGCACCGGAAGCATCACCAAACGGATCATCAAAATGCGACTTTGGCATTTCTGGTAAGTAGATTCCAGCCTCTTTTATCATCTGACCAAGTTCACGGGTTGTTAATCCGAAATCCACATCCTTATAACCCGAATCATCCATTTCAGGTCTGTTGCATTCAAACTTTTTAGCTGAACATGGCATAACTGCAACTGATACTATATCTTTTGGATCTATGCCTTTTTTTTGAGCATAAAAAGTTTTAATGAGCGCACCAAACATTTGCTGCGGTGATTTTGCTGAACTTAAATTATCAATATACTCAGGATAAAAATGCTCAAGATATTTTACCCAGCCTGGTGAACAAGAAGTAAACTGCGGAACTGCAACTTGTTCTTTCTTAACCAAAGCTTTATAAAGTCTTAAAATTAATTCTGTTCCTTCTTCTATAATGGTAAGATCTGCTGTAAAGTTTGTATCGAATACAACATCAAAACCGATTCTACGTAATGCTGTATTCATTTCACCGGTAAATGATTTACCCGGTTCTAATCCAAACACTTCGCCAATTGCCGCGCGTGGTGATGGTGCGGTTTGAATTACAACATGTTTTGTAGGGTCATCAATTGCATTCCAGATTACATCAGAAGGATCATTAGCTTTTAATGCGCCGGTTGGGCAGCGATTAATACATTGTCCGCAATTAATGCAAACAACATCAGCTAAAGGTTTTTCTAAAAATGTTCCTATATGAGTTTTATCGCCACGACCAATTGCTTCTAGAACTCCGACTTCCTGAAGATCGATACAAGTTCTAACACATCTTCTGCAGTTTATACATTTATTCATATCGCGTATGACTGAGTATGATGAAAGATCAACTTCAAATAAGGGTTCTGTAACATGTCCAAAAGTGTAAGAATCAACACCGTATTCTTTTGCAAGTGTTTGAAGTTCGCAATTATTATTTCTTACACAAGAATAACATTCACCATAATGTTCACTTAGCAGTAAATCAATTATATGTCTTCTTGCTTTGCGCACCATTGTACTTGATGTTTTAATTTTTATTGAAGCTGTAATTGGAAATGAACAAGCTGTCTGAAGTGTTCTCATTCCTTCAACTTCAACAACACAAACACGACAAGTACCTGCGATGCAAAGATCAGGATGATGACAAAGTGTCGGAACGTGAATTTGATTCTCTTTACATGCTTCAAGAATTGTTTGTCCAAAAAATACTTGCACTTTCTTTTCATTTATCTCAATAGTTACCTTACTTCCAATTCCATCTTCAATGGTTGGTTTTTCAACAGTTAAAGCTTGTTGAGCCATTGGTGTTCTTGATTTTTCTTTCATCACTTACCTGCCTTTCCGTTAAATCTATTATTCCCTTTTGTGTGAAAGATTTCATCTTTGAAATTTTCCAAAATGGAAATAAATGCGTTAGGACTTGATTGACCCAATCCGCATTTTGATGCAACTTGCATTGATTTGCCAAGTTCTTTAAGTGTATTAATATATTTGAAAGTAAACTTTCCACTTTCAATCATTTCAATTCCTTCAAGTAATTTTACATTACCGATTCTGCATGGTGTGCATTGCCCGCAGGATTCTTCAACAAAAAACTCCATAAAGTTTCTTAATACATGAAGCATGTCTCTTGATTCATTAAAAATTATTACCGAGCCGCCGGTTGAAATATCTTCATAACCAAACTTGCGATCGAATTGCGATTTTTGAATACAGATTCCGGATGCGCCGCCAATTTGAACAGCTTTGGCATTTCTTGCACCAACCAATTCAAGTAATTCATTTACGGCAATTCCCCATGGTAGTTCATAAACACCTGGGTTTTCACAATCACCAGAAACAGAAAACAATTTTGAACCGGTTGATTTATCTGTACCATATTTTTTAAACCAAGCCCCGCCTTTTGTAATGATGTGAGGAACTGCAGCAAGTGTTTCAACATTATTTACGGAAGTTGGATAACCCATATAACCTGTGTTAACAGGGAATGGTGGACGATTACGCGGTTCGCCTCTGTAGCCTTCAAGTGATTCTATTAATGCAGTTTCTTCACCGCATACATAAGCACCTGAACCTAATCGTATTGAAATATCATATGAAAAATCTGTTCCAAGAATTCCTTCACCGAGCAGATTATCTTCTCTCATATTGGATAAATAATTTTCCAACTGCTCAAGCATGTATTCATACTCTGCACGTAAATAAACGATACCAACTTTTGCCCCGACAGTGTAACCGCCGATTACCATACCTTCAAAAACAAGTTCAGGATATTCCATTAAAAGAACTCTATCTTTAAATGTTCCAGGCTCGCCTTCATCAGCGTTGCAAACAATAAATTTTTGTCAGCTTTTGCTGCAGCCGTTAACATCCATTTTGTAGATGTAGGAAATCCAGCGCCGCCTCTACCTTTTAAACCAGAATCTTTTAACTCAAAAAGAATGTCTTCTCTTTTCTGTTTTAAAGCTTTTTTTATTCCTTCTCCTCTTTTATAAGGAGAAAAAAGAACCGGACCTGTACGTTCCGTTTTTATATTATTTATTTTTGTTTCAATTTTCATTTATCATCCCTACTTTATTTCGTTAAGAATGTTAACTGCATTTTCAGGATCGAGTTTTGTGTAAACACGATCGTTAACTATCATTGCTGGTCCTTGATCACACATTCCAACGCAGTTAGTAAATTCTAAAGTTATGCGGTTATCTTTTGTTGTTTCGCCAAACTTAATTCCTAGCTCCCTTTCAATAGTTACTTTGTCCACAAGAGTTTCGGGTGAAATTGGCTTTTCAACAAACTCATCAACAGGAACCATTTCGCTTGCGCCAAATTCCATTCCTAAAGATTTTGAAACTGATGTGTACATTATAATTGGTGTGTCCACATTCATTTTGCGGAACTTTTGAGCGAGAAAAAATCCATCATCGGGTTCATTCATCATTACATCAAGAATGATTAAATCTGGATTTTGATCCATAACGATTTTATATCCATCATCTGGATTGGAAGCGGTGATAACGTCGTAACCTTTTGAAGTTAATACCAAACTGCTGGCATCAACAATATCCGGATCGTCGTCTATTATTGCTATTTTGGCCATTGTTTATCCCCTAAAGATAAATTTATGGAATATTTAGTTAATTAAGAGTTTTCAAGTATTCATCAATTAACATGTTAAGTGCCATATTACTTTACACCGAATAATTATTTTAATTCAATTAGTGCGAGGGTTAAACATTTTTTTGTTTGATTTTTCTTAATCATAAGAAGTTTCACTTCTCAAATAAGATATGCTGTTTATTAGCTTTTGCTAATTGCGAAAAGATGATAAATGGGAAGAGAGTTAAAAGCGAATAATTAAGAATTAAAAACTTTAGCTGATTAGAAATTATTTTTAAATAGCTATTTTGATATTATAAAAAGGAGCAATAAAAAATATGAAATCAAATAACAACTTTTACAATTCAGCTTCAGTTTATTACGATAAGATGATTGACTTTGATTCTGCATTACAGAAACGCAAAATACTCTTATCAAATTTTATTGATGATAAAATAAAATCAGTTGCAGATGTTGGATGCGGAACTGGAGTTGATTCCATTTCACTTTCTCAGCTAGGATTAAATGTTACAGCTTTCGATCCATCATCAGAAATGATTAACACTGCACGAACCAATTCTGAAAAACATAATTGTAAAATTGATTTCCATATCTTTGGTGCGAATGAAATTCCAAAAACATTTTATAATAAGTTTGATATAGTTGTTTCACTTGGAAATACTCTAGCCAACATTCCTTTTGGTCTGATTGAAAAATCAGTTGCAAAGTTATTTAAGCTATTAAAGAAAGATGGAAAAGTTCTTATTCAAATTCTTAATTACGAAAAGATTCTTAAAGAAAAAGAGCGTATAGTTAACATCACAAAAAAGGATGATGAATACTTCATTCGCTTTTATGATTTTTGCAATAAAGATTTAACGTTTAACATTTTAAAATTTAAAGCTGATCAAACTACGCAGAAAGAACTAATATCAACAAAAATCTTCCCCTATACAACAAAAGGATTAAAACAAGTTTTTAAAGAAGCCGGATTTAAGAATATAGAACTATTTGGTGGTTTGGATAAAAAAGTTTTTGATGCAAAAATCTCAAATGATTTAATTTTATTTGCACAAAAATAAAAAGGCACGATTGCCCGTGCCTTAATTTTACATTCTACATTATAAATTCTACATTATTTTATAAGTACCATCTTCTTAGTATCAACAAAAGTTCTTCCGTTGCCAACGGCTCTTATCTGGTAAATGTAAGTACCGGATGTAAGATTAACGGCGTTAAAGTTTGCTTTTTGATATCCAGCTTCAACCGTTCCTTTAACTAGCGTTGTTACTAATTCACCAATAGCTGTGTATATAGAAATTGTAACCTCTGCTTTTTCCGGAAGAGAATATTCAATCGTTGTACTTGGATTGAACGGATTTGGATAGTTCTGGTAAAGCGTATAATCATTAGGAGCATTTACATCAACTTCAATTATCGGCGAGTAATCAAATGTTCCATCAAGATCAACTTGTTTTAATCTGTATGAGTATTTACCAACCTTTAAACCTTTATCCATAAATGAATAATTATTTCTTTCGGTTGATGTTCCTTTGCCTGAAACAAATGAAACACTAGTCCACTCATTAGTTCCATTAAGTTTTCTTTCAATCTGGAACCCACTGTTATTAGTTTCTGTAGCGGTTGCCCAGTTAAGTGTAACATTGTTTCTGTCGTTCTTTGCAACAAAAGATGTTAGCTCAACAGGTATTACTGAAATTTCCATAGTAACAGGAACAGTAACAGTAGCGTTAACAGGATCGTTACTTGTAACCACTAAATCCATTCCATAGTTACCAGCTGGATAATCTTCAGCACGGAATGTTAATTCAACAGCTACTGAGCTGCCGTTAAATAATGTACCGCTGTTAACATTGTTTGATAACCAATCCGGCTCTGAAGCAAATAGTACTGCAAGATTATTTGCAACATAATTTGCATTGTAAGCTACCTGTAGACCATCATTGCCTGCTGCATTTTCAATTCCAACCGTTGCAGAATTTAATGTTGCATTCATATTATTATAATAGAACATTATTCTTCCGTTAGCGTAAAGCACAATCTGGAATGTTAACGAACCAGTATTGGAATATTTATGCCATCCGGTAAACTGAACGATAAATTTGTTACCATCCTGTTTGTAATGCACAGTTCCTGATGAAACTCCATCAAGATCATCCCAGAAAGGGGCTATGTATTCGTTAGGAACAGCAGAATTTGGAATACCAGCATTAGTAAAAATATTTGTGCTTATTGTTCCAAAGGTCAACAAACCATTTGAACTAACATAAACTTCTGTTTTATTAACCCCGTAATATTTAAAGTTAAATCCTAAAGGAAATGGTCCGGCATATCCTTCATCTTTAGGATCAAAAGTCCCTGTAGCGACCCAAGTTGTGGCTAATGTTCCGGTGGTAGAAATATCATCCCAAACATACTGAGGACCATTTGGTTCATTGCTATCAATCCATTTATAACCAAATAAATCTGGTCCACCCTGTCCATCGATACTTAATCCGCGGACATCAATAGGGTTTTCTTTTGTAGATAGTTCATTTTGTCCATCAGAAGTATTCTGATTAGGGATTACCCTAGCACCTATCATTCCCTCTGGGAAAGTATTGTTCTCAAGAGCAACAGAAAAATCCAATGTGGATGGATTTACAGAAATATTTGAAACAGTTACTGTGTCAACAACAACTTCCATTGAATTGAGAATATGGTGCAAACTTAATGGCGCGACTGATACTTGAGGTGCTGCCAAGGTTGTTCCTGTTGCACTGTTTGATAATGGCGACCAATTGCCCCACACATCTTTTGATTTTATTGAGAAGTAATACGGTGTAGCAAAATTCAATCCTTCAACAAGATATGATTCTGATCCGCCCGCTGTATCAGGAATAGTTGTAAAAGGTAGCTGCATTGCATTATAAAATGTTGTTGAATCATTAATGACTGATGTAGAATAACGAATATCAAATCCGGTAACACCATTCATTGATGAGTCATAAGGAACTGTCCATTGTAGTGTTAAACTATTCGAAGTAGGATTGCTGGCAGATAAATCTACAATTGGATCAGGAGCCGTTGAATCAGCGGTTCCTAAACTTAAGAATGCTGCATAAACATCAATCAATCCCATTCCGTAATTATTATCTTCACCAGGGGCGCCTAAATCAACAGCTGTGTTGTACAAAGCTTCTAAAATTTGTTTGCCTGTTAGTGTTGGAGCAAATTGTTTTAGTAATGCAACTGCACCTGCAACGTGTGGCGAGGCCATTGATGTTCCACTTAACACGGTATACCCTGTTGCGGAACCGGACGAACGTACGTTAACTCCGGGTGCTGAAACTTCCGGTTTTATTAACAAAGAACCCGTACCGCCGCAAGTTGATGGGCCCCGGCTTGAAAAACTAGCAATTGGATTTGTGTTACCACCAAGATATGAAGCACCATCGATAGCGGCTGTACACATTACGTTAACATTGTTCGTATTAATGTTTTTGGGTTTTGTTATTGTTGATGTTCCTGGTCCGCTGTTGCCTGCAGAGAAAACCACGGCAATACCTGCAGCTTCAACTGCATCTAAAGTTGTTTTATAAATTCCGGAACATTCGGTAGTTACATCAGGATCGTACCAGCTATTGCTTATTACATCGGGCATATCTGTAATTGTTAAAGGATTTCCATCCGGATCAATTGCCCATTGAAACGCTGCAACAGAGTTAGATGTGTGTGGACTTGAGCAAATTGTTTTTGCAGCAATCCATTCAGCATCGGGCGCAACACCTACTGTATCGCCTGTTGTGGGTGAATATCCAACCATTGTTCCCATTGTGTGGCTGCCGTGTCCATCGCAATCACTTGGAACTGTAGTTCCGCTGACAGGATCGAACCATGCCTGATTACTTGGAACGTGATTTCCTCTCCATTTAAAATTTAATGCTGGATGGTTTGGATGAACACCGGTATCAATATCCATTACTAATCTTCCCTGTCCGGTAATTCCCTGCGCCCATAACAAATGTGCGTTAATAATTTTAAACCCGGTTCTACAGATTCGGTACCCTCAACATAATCTTCAACTTTTTCAGGTCTGTCTAATTCCAAAAAAGCATCTAGATCCAGCTCAGCAACATCTAATCTTGTCATCAATTCGTTAATTATTTTAGGCTTTGCTTCAACCACAAACATATTAGAAATCCAGAAAGCCTGGTAAGTATAAACGTCTGCTGATTCAGAATTTGCATCAAAATATGATTTTAATCCACCCTGGGTATTTTCAGCGTTTTGTTTAAGAGCCGTAATTACTTTATATGCTCTTTGCTGCAAAGTAGATTTTTGGCTGTATAATTGTTGATCTAGTGAGGCTAAATCAACCTGGGATCTAAGGAGAACCAGAATCTTAATATAATCATTCTGGTTTGCCTTAGTTAAGGCTTGCTGCAATCTTGAACTTACCTCCACCTGTGAAAAGGTAAGGGAGACCGTAAGTGTCAAGAAAAAGAATAGTAATAGTTTTTTCAATGTATCACTCCTTTGTGTTTGATGTTCAAATTTACCAAGTAATTATTAATGCTTCAACTTTGAATGGAAATTAATTAAGAATAAAAAGAATAAAATTGTTGGGTTCATCTGAGTTAATAATTGCTTTTTTGGATTTAGAAATATAGTTTTAGAATGGTAAAATGATTAACAACTATTATATCTGAAAAAGTGGATACAGAATTTACGGACATTCAATTATTTCAACGAATCACTAATCGGGATTCCAAAGCATTAGAAACTTTGTATGACCGTTATAGCCCCGTTTTATACACTTTAGTTAAGCGTATTGTTGTTCAAAAGGAAATTGCTGAGGAAATCCTTGCTGATATTTTTGTGATTATTTGGCAAAAGAGTTCAATGTTTGATATTAATTCTGGTAATTTGTTTACCTGGCTGATAACGCTTACTAGAAATAAAGCGTTGGATTTCGTCAAACGTAAAAAATTCTTGATTACTGATGAATATAATGATGATTATGAAAACGATGTTATCATCCCTAATCTCTCTTTGATTATTCCCGCTAATGACTTAGATAAGACTTTTAATAATCGGGAAAATATTTTTGCTGCAGTCCATAACCTTACAGAAGCACAACAGTACGTTCTTTCCTTAGCATACTATGATGGTTTATCAGAATCAGATATAGCAACTAAATTGAATATCCCACTGTTAACTGTAAAATCAAAAATAAGAGTGGCACTTAACAGCGTAAAAGAAATTCTTGCAAAAGAGGGAATCCAATGATTGATGAGCAAAAAATTATTGGAATGCTTCAGACAAAAGCTCTTGGTTGTATAGATGAGAACGAGAATAAAGAATTACAGGAGTTTATAGATGCCGGGCATCTTTTCCCTTGGGATGAATTAGGCAAGTTTCAAAACATTGCCTCACTTTTGCCCCTTGCATTGGAATTAGAGTTGCCAGATTCTGAACTCAAAGATCGCGTTGCTTTAAAACTGATAAAACTAAGCGAACAGCTGCGAACAAGTAAAATAATAGAAGAAGACAAATTTGAGATAGAAGAAGATGTTGAAGAACTGGTAAATGATTATACAAATATAGATGAACCTTTTGTTGAACCACCAATTGAGATTGAGACTGAAGAAACAACCATAGTTAAAGATAATTTATTAACAGAATTAGCTCCAGATGAAATAACATTTAATCTGGATGAAGTTAAATTACATGGTTTTGATGAGAGTGAAGTCTCAGAAAATAATTTAAATGAAAATGCAGAGATAGAATCACCCTTTGAGACTTTAATTGATGAAAGTCAAATTGAATATCCAAAAGTTGATGAAGTTGTTTTGCCTAGCTTTGCTGAAAGTGAAATATCAGAACATATTTTACAAGAAGATGAAATCATTGAATCACCTTTTGAAACTTTAGTCGACGAAAGCCAAATTGAATACCCGATAGCGGACGAAGCAGCTGCTAACTATGATTTACCAACAAAAGGAACACCTGAAACTATTGTTAATGAAATATCTTTAAATGAAGAATCTACAGTAACTAAAATTGTTGAAGATTCAGAAGATGCAAGTAAACAAATTGATTTTAACAAAAGAAGCGTTGCCGAAAAAATGTTCAAGGCAATTGAGCAAGACTTTGACTCATTAAAATTTCAATATGAGGTGAGTGAAAGAAAGATTATGCGCGGACTTTTAATTGCATATATAGTAATTGCGATTCTGCTTGCAACACTTGTTTTTTCATTTTTTAAGTTTAGTTCTGATATCAATGGACTTAATAATGATATAAAAAATTTAAAAGCAAAAAACTTCTTCCTCGTTGTATGATGAACACAAAACTAGTTTCATTCATACCTTTTATTCTTGAAATTTCTTGTTGTTAAAATAATTATCCCACCTAAAAATAAAAAAATTACCCAGTAATCTTTAAATATATTATACACTGCGGATAAATATAAATCCACAGTTGCTGTCCCCCGCAAAATCAATAACCAAACACCCGCAAATAAACATAAAGCAGAAAATAGAATCGAAAGACCGCTCAGTTTAATTAATACGGTTGAGATTAATAAACTCAATCCCACTACAATTAACACTGATGGGACAAAGACAGTTCCAAAATTCCATATCTCAAATTTTGAAAATACAAAAAGAATTGTACCGATAAGAAACAGCACAGAACCAAAAAATACGCCCACTCTATAATGTTTAACATAGGATGAGTAGAAAAAACTTATTCCAAACAACATAAATACATTAGCACCAATATTTATCACATTAATTGAAACAACTCCTAACAAACTTAAAAATGTAACAACGATAAATATTATTAATATAGAAAGATTAACCACGCGAAAACTTATCACAGAATTCTTTGCCCCATGCTTGATGCAATTAGATCGGCAGCAAAAACAGCGCTACTGTTACGTATATCTAATATGGGGTTTACTTCAGCAACCTCAAGTGAATTCATACATCCACATTCTGCGATTGATTCCATGATAGAATGTGCTTCTCTGTAATTTAATCCACCTGGTACCGGAGTCCCAACGCCGGGCGCAAAATTTGGATCCACACTGTCAACATCAAAACTTACATGAATGTGATCTACTTTTTCTTTAAACTGTTTTAAAACACGACTTATAATTCTATGAACGCCTAGCTTATCAACATCGCTCATTGTGTATACGTTTAGCCCTAACTTTTTAATGTTTAATCTTTCTTGCGGATCAATACTTCTTGCAGCAATAACAGCACAATTCTCTGGTTTTAATTTTGGTGAAAATCCATATAAGTTAACAAGCTCATTATAACCCAATCCCATCGAAGCAGCTAGTGGCATTCCGTGGATGTTTCCGGTTGGAGTTGTTTCATCTGTATTCATATCGGTATGAGCATCAATCCAAATTACACCAAGTGTTAATTTGTTTTTTTTACAGTAAGATGAAATTCCGGCAATTGTACCAAGAGCCATTGAATGATCGCCGCCAATGCAAAGCGGGAATTTTTTTTGTTCCAAAACTTTTTCAACTCGTGCTGCAAGCATTTTAGAAGTTTTAAGAATCTCATCTAAATATTTTAGTTTTGGGTTTGATACTTTCTGTCGTTCCATTATTTCGATATTGATATCACCGATATCCTCTACATTATATCCAAGCTGCTCAAGTTTGCTTTCCAGCCCTGCGATTCTAAGTGCGGAAGGGCCCATATCAACACCGCGTCTTCCAGAACCAAGATCAATGGGAAATCCGATCACTGTAACTGTTTGTTGTTTTTCTTTATTCATAATACACTTTTAAATAATGTAAAATCATTTTTATTAAGTTAAAGAGAATGGGCTTAATATTCCATTAAGTTATTTGCCCAATGATATACTAAATTGAGTTTGAAATTTCTCATCGGGTAAATCTAGTTGAGTTACTGAATAAACCTTTTATCAATATCTTAGCGCTGAGGGTCTGAGATATAGCGATAGGTTGCGGAGCAGAAGAAGGCGAGCTATTATTTTCCCGTCAAATTAGTCGTTAAAAGTTAATAGAGTAAAATTATTTTATTCCAAAAATTCCTCCTGCAGGTAATTCTTTACTACTCATTTTACAAAACAACTCAAAAAATCATTTTTCAAAATCAAAATAATTGTATAAAAATTGCTGTAATTATGGCTCTAACTAGATAGCAAAAAATCATAAACAATATCAACTAACATAGGAGGCAAAATGCTTCGAAAAATATTTTTAATTCTTGTAGCGTTTATTTTTATAACCGCAGAATTAGCTGCTCAAAAAACTCCGCCATTAGCAGCAAATCCAAAATTTTCATTTGGGGTTATGGTTGGCTATACAGATAATTTTGGAGCAAATCTTTCAGGAATGATTTCAGAATTTTCTTACGATATTCCGATGGCAATAAAATTTAGTGCCGGATATAATGTTCGTGATGCAGGCAATCCATTAGATGCAAGAAAAGTTTTCATTAATGATAACACTAATGGTGATCCTGATAAATCAGGTCATTCGATAGATTTAAGATTAGATTTTGCTTTTCCAGTAAATCTTTTTTCTATACGAAAATCATACTTGACTGTTGGACCTCGATACTCAATGCACACTTCTACTTTTGATTTTATCGGCGGTAATGAATTTTTTGATATTTCAACATCTCAATTTGGTTTGGGCGCCGGCTTAGAAACATATTTTGGTATCAGTCCAACTCTTAGTTTTGTTTTTGCAGGTGGATTTGATTATTACTTTGATGCTCAAGTTGGCGGACACGATTCCTTCTATAATCCTGATGGAACTGATGTTAGCGGAAGAGAAGGGTTTACTTATCAGGATGCGGCAAAATCAATCAATGCCCCAAAGTATGAATTTAGATTACTTGCTGGTTTAAGTTTCGGTTTGTAAAAAAAATAAAGGGCGAGTTCGTGACTCGCCCATACGATTTAACTATCTTAATAAAATCATTTTTTTTGTTTCAACAAAATTGCCAGCCTGCAGTTTATAAAAATATACTCCGCTGGCAAGTGAAGCTGCATTAAAGTCAATCTCATAAATACCCGCTGGTTTTACTTCATTAACAAGCATTGCAACTTCTTTTCCTAAAACATTATAAACTATTAATTGCACATTTTTCATACTGCTTATCGCATATCGGATACTGGTAGTTGGATTAAATGGATTTGGATAATTCTGCTCAAGTGAAAATACTATTGGTAAAGTAAAATCAACCTCGATAATGTTTGAGTATTCAAACGAACCATCAAAATCAATTTGTTTTAATCTGTAATTAGATTTTCCTTCAACAGGATTTTTATCAAAGAAAGAATAAGTATGTACTTCAGTTGAAGTTCCGTTGCCTGTAATAAATCCAATCTTTTCCCAAGCATTTGGCATTTGACTATTAACGTTTGCCATCCTTTCAATTTCAAATCCAGAATTATTTAACTCAGTTGCAGTAGTCCAATTTAGAGTGACATTTCCATAAACAACATTAGCCACAAAAGAAGTTAACTCAACTGGAATTTGTGCAGAGAACGGTACAAATTTAACAATTCCTAGTGCTGAGCTATCAACACCATGATAAATATGTTCCTCAATTAATGTTGAGTCGTAAACTCGCCAATCATTGTTCTGTGCATAAATCGGATCAAGTGTGTTATTATAAAGATCATAAACATTTGCGCCTTGAATATTTCCATATATAATGTTTAACCCATCATCAGTTGTATCTGCATTTTCAATATTCCCAAGATTTGGATTTGCACCAGGCTGTCCGGAAATTCCAACTTGAATTGTTATTCCCCACCAGTTTCCATAAATAGTATTTCGGGCTATAATCGGAGCAACTACAGCAGTACCATATGTATTTATTCCACTTCCGGCTACCATTATATCTGGATTAATATTGTTGTTGTAAATCAAATTATCATGTACATAACATGTTATTGGATAGCTGCCTGTCATCGCTATTCCATAGCTGTTATTATAAATTTCATTATAGGCAATTACTGATGAAGAAGCGGACCCACCAAGTAATGTTGAAATACTAATTCCACCTGTTTTATTAAACATACCACCATGAATTGTGTTGTGCAAAATTGTTGGTGAATTGTCTCCTTGAGTTCCAATCGAAATTTGATTTTTTGGACTTGTGTTTTGCGTATTGTTATTAACCAATTCATTCCATTCAATTAATGGAGAGCTTCCTGTGGTTACATAAATTCCATACTCATAAGTCCTTTCTACTTTGTTATGAGATACTACAGGGTTTGAGCCGCTCTGAAGATAAACACTTCTTCTACACTTCCATAAATATGAATTTGATAGTGTAGGGCTTGCACCCGAACATCTTAAGCCGTAATAAGCATATTCAATTCTGGCATAACTGATTATGCAAGCCGTATCAACGGAAGAATCAAGAAAATAAAAACCATTGTAAGCTGCACCTGTTGAATCTTGATTTAACGAAGAAAAGATGATTGGATCTGTAGGTGTTCCAACTGCTAAGAACTTTCCATTAACATCAAACCCACTAGTTGAACCTGAAAATAAAACGGTTGTTCCAGGATTAATATAAACTCGATCATTTACAGCAACAGTGATTTTATTATTAATAGCATAATTGGGAAAGGTGCCCGCCACAACTCCACCGGAGTTTGTAACAAGATCATCAAGATTCCAGTTTACACCTGTATTAGGGGTTGTGTATTGAGCAAAAATTTGAAAAGAAAGCATTGCAAAAAGTATAAAAAAATGTTTCATCGTAAGCTCCGGTTTTTTGTAAATAAATGGTAACAGAAATTAATCATTATTAATTGTCTGAACAATTTTAATTTATATTTGTTAATTCAAATTTATTTAAAACAATCAAGAGTTGATAAATATAATTCATATATAATAATTAATTAACTATTTTTATTTGCAAATTGAAATAATAACACGAAACTTAAAGATAAAAGATGCTTCATCACTAAACACTCATTTAACAAAAGGTGAAATTATGAAACGAATTTACTTACTTGTTACTACCCTTTCAGTTTTAATCTCTCTATTAAACATTTCAAACTCAGCACAAACAAGATCAAGTTTTGTCGCAGATCTTGATGATCTTGCGTTAACTTCAGATATAATGGTTGAATCAAACACTTACAGCAAAATGTATGATCCCGGGTTTACAGTTTATACAGGTTTTCCACAGCAGGGGCTATACTCTGTTATCGCACCAAAAACAGGGTCTATTTATTGTAATCTTGATAGCGATCCTGAAATGGAAATTCTTTTTGGCGCAGGAGAAACTTTGTATGCAGTTAATTTAGATGGCAGCGCTGTTACCGGCTGGCCAAAAACTTTCACCCAATATTATGAAGCTGTATGGACGGTCTCTTTTGGAGATATTGATAATGACGGGCAAGGGGAAATTGTTGCAGGAATCGGCGGACCGCTTGGTGGTCATATTCAAGCATTTGAAAAAGACGGTTCAGTTGTTACCGGATTTCCTGTTAATGTTGGTAAATATCCAATGAGCGCTACGCTTTCGGATTTAGATGGTAATGGTTCGATGGAGATAATACTGGGAACAAGAACCGGGTGGGCTTATGTCTACAAAGGCGATGGAACTGTTTATCCCGGTTGGCCCATACCAATGGATAGATATGTTGGCTCATCTGCATCTGCCGGTGATGTAAATAATGACGGAGTTATGGATGTTGTAATGGAATCACGAAATCTTTTATACGTTTGGAACAAAGATGGGCAAATACTACCTGGATTTCCATATGCGATTGTAGACTCACTTGTTGGATCAAACTCTTATTCTGCACCTGTACTTGCCGATCTAACAGGAGATGGTAAAAAAGAAATTCTTTTTTGCTCACACTCTTCCGCAACTGATTCCGGAGGAATTACTTATGCGGTTAAATATGATGGCACAAGTTTGCCCGGCTGGCCAAAGTTTGTTCCCAACTGGATTTACGGTGCTCCTATTGTTGCAGATATTGATGGAGATTCTCAACTTGAAGTAGTTATCGGAGAATACGGATCATCACCAACACCCTCTTTTTCCGTATTTGCTTATAATGTTGATGGAAGTTTAGTTAGTAATTTTCCAATGGGACCATATCATGGATCAGCAAATCAAATTACTGTTGCAGATATTGATAACGACAATGAGCTTGAAATAATATTTGATGAAAATGTTACAGAAAGTGGATTGGGTAGATATCGTGCATTAAATATGGATGGGACTCAAGTAACGGGCTGGCCACTTGAATTAATGCAGAACACAAGTTTTCAACAGCCGCTTTTAGGAGATTTAAATAATGATGGCACACTTGATATGGTTGGCGGAAGTTTTAATTTCGATATAAACAATAAGCAAGTATTTCTATACGTTTGGAATACCGGACTGCCTTACAATCCAACAAAAATTGTAAATGCTATGTACCAGTTCAATCCGCAGCATACAGGCATTTATGTTGATCCCACAACCGTTCCGGTAGAACTTGAATCTTTCACGTCATCAGTATCTGATAATAATGTAACATTAAATTGGATTACTGCTACCGAATTGAACAACCTGGGTTTTGAAATTCTTCGCTCAAATTTTGATGATGATAATTGGAAAAAGATTGCGTTTGTTGATGGCAATGGTACAACAACAGAAAAACAGGTTTACTCAATTACAGATCAAAATTTATCTGCCGGAAAATATAATTACAGATTAGAGCAAATTGATTTTGATGGAACAAGAACAATTGCAGGTAATATAACTGTAAATGTTGGTGCGGTTGTAAATGATTTTGTACTCGAACAAAATTATCCTAATCCTTTCAACCCCTCAACAATAATAAAGTATAATATTCCGGAACAAAGCACCGTGCGGTTAAGTGTTGTAAATATTCTTGGTGAAGTTGTTGCTGAGCTTTTTAATGAAGTTCAGTCAGAAGGAAATCATACAAAATTATTTAATGCATCTAATTTATCTTCAGGAATTTATTTTGCTCTATTAAATACTACTTCAATCACTACAGGAGAAGTAAACTCTCAAAAGATTAAAATGGTTTATCTGAAATAAGTTTTTCTAAATATTAGAATAGTAAAAAACCCGATTAGTTGTTAATTGGGTTTTTTATTTTTAATACTTTTCATTTGATAATTCTTTCCGCATTAAGTGTTCCAATCAATCTTATTTTATAAATTAATAGCGGCGTATAAAAATTCTTTCTAAAAGGAGCAATAATGAAAACCCATATTAAAAATGTAATTAAAAGAACCGGAGCTGTTGTTCCATTCAACCAAGAACGTATTGCAAATGCTATTTACCGCGCAGCAGTTGCCGTTGGTGGGAGAGATAAATCCACTGCTCAAAAATTGTCTGAACAAGTTGTTGAAATATTAAATAAAAATTTTCCCGAAGGAACTACGCCCCATATTGAAGATGTACAGGATGTTGTTGAAAAAGTTTTAATTGAAAATGGACACGCAAAAGTTGCAAAAGAATATATTATCTACCGGGAAGAAGCCGCTAATAGAAGAGATGCCGAAGGTCGATATGCATCAAAGATAAATGAAAATGTTCCATGGCAAAAAATATGGCGTAATTTAGATTGGGCAGTTTCTCACAATCTTCATACGGTTGATCATTTGAATGAGCGAATTTCAAAGGGAGATTTTCCACACATCGTACACGAATCTGAAGCACTTTATGAAGATGATGTTGAAGTAGCAGCAAATCTAATTATTGAACGACTTGACAACCTTAGAATGGTTATGATCAGCGGACCATCTTCTTCAGGTAAAACGACAACAACAATTAAGCTTGAGCAAAAATTAATTAAAAAAGGATTCAAGTTTAAAGCGTTAAATGTTGATCACTACTTTTTCGATTTAGAGTTTCATCCAAAAGATGAATTTGGTGATTATGATTTTGAAACTCCGCAAGCATTAGATTTAGAATTAATAAACGAACATCTTGTTAAATTAAGCAACGGCGAAGAAGTGATGGTTCCGTTTTATGATTTTAAAACAGGAACACGTAAATTAAATGCAACCCCAATGAAACTTGCAAATGATGAATTACTTTTAATTGATAGTTTACACGGACTTTATCCAGCTTTCAGTAAGGACATCTCAATTGATGTAAAGTTTAAACTATATCTTGAGCCGCTTTTACAAATGAAAGGTAAAGATGGAAGATATATTCGCTGGACAGACTTAAGACTTATTCGCAGAATGTTACGTGATTCAGTTTTTCGTGCTTACAAACCACAGCAGACTTTAGAGCATTGGCATTATGTGCGTGGTAGCGAACTAAGAAATATAATCCCATATTCAAACACGGCAGATTTTGTAATCAGCAGCGGGATGCCGTACGAAGTTCCAATCTATGCAAACAGAATGCTTAAGCTTTTTGAAGAATGGAAAGAAAAATACAATGACGATCCTCTTAAAGCTGATGCATTTGAAAGATCTGAACGAGTTTATAATGTTTTAAAAACAATCACCCCCGTTGCAGATGAATCTTCTGTTCCCGGAGATAGTGTTTTGCGTGAGTTTATTGGCGGAAGCACAAACCAATATCACTAATATGGTATATCATTATAGATTTTTAGCCAATTGTTGATTTATTTAAAGACATATTTAACATAAAAAGCTTTGATTTTGATGGCTTTTCAGCATTAGCCAGTTGGAATAGTAATTGATATTTCTTATCATTTAATAAATATTAAATATAGAGTTATTCTAGAACAGAGTTATTTATGAATAGATTTTTTAAGATTTTTTCTACTGTTTTTGTCATTGCTATCCTCAGTTCATCGCAAATTAATGTTGCATCTGCCCAAGCAAAATCCAACAGCGCAAAAAAATCTAATCAAACAAAATATATCACTTATCAAAAAAGTTCATCCTTAAAAAGCTCGGCAAATGGTGTTGATTTTAGCAATCAAAACTATAAATATAATTCTGGTAATGATGAAAAAAATATTAAAAAAGATTTTAATGGATACACTCGCAGAGAAAAAACAACCCGCGTAAATGAAAATAATTTTTCAGAAAATTATTTCAGAATTGAGAAATCAAAGAACAGTTTGTGGGATGGGAAACATTGGGATGAGTCTAGTTTTCCATTAAAGATTTTTGTAAAGGAATCTTCATCGCTCTACTATAAATCTGATTATAAAGATTATGTAAAATACGCAATGGATGTTTGGCGCAAAGCCGATGATCGAATTCAATACAAGTTTGTTAAATCAATTGATGATGCAGATATCGCCGTAATATTTGTAGAAAACCTTGGTGACAAGTACGAAGAAAATTACCTTGGGTTAACTGATTACGACTCTAATAAAAACAAACAAATAGAGTTTTCTAAAATTCAAATCAGTTTAATAAAAAACGGCAATGAAAAAATTTCCGCTGGAGAAATTAAAGCTACTATCGTTCACGAGTTTGGGCACGCTCTTGGACTTGGGCATAGTGATCGCGAAAAAGATTTAATGTATCCATACATTTCACCAAACCACATTCCCGAATTAACGTACGATGAATTATCAGTCGGCGATAAATTAGCCATTAAAGATGTTATAAATTTAAGCTTTGATAATAAATACGTTTGGAAATAGTGGGCGCACTTAGGTTCTTTACTCATCAAATAGATTCAAGAATAAAAAATAAATTTTCTGATCCTCAACTTTTTATCCAACTATTAATTAAGTTAATACCATAATTGTTTTTAGTTCCTAAAAAAACTAATCTTAGGAGGAACAATGGCTCGCTTACTTATACTTGGTGCTGGCATTGCAGGACAAACCGCAGCCCTTCATGCAAAAAACAAACTTGGCAGCAAACACGAAGTTGTTGTTGTCTCACCTAACAGTAAATGGAATTGGATTCCTTCTAACATTTGGGTTGGAGTTGGAAAGATGAAACCGGAACAGGTTACTTTTCCATTAGCACCTGTTTATAAAAAAACTGGAATAACGTTTCATCAAGCAAAAGCTTTAAGTATTCATCCCGAGGGTGATGCCAGTTCATCAAATCATTACGTAACTATCGAATATACTAATCCAGAAAAAGTTGGTAAGAAAGAAAAAATTACTTACGATTATCTTATCAATGCAACAGGACCAAAATTAAAATTTGAAGCCACTAAAGGATTAGGTCCACATCTTAATAGTTATTCTGTTTGCACATTTGATCATGCCGCTCAAACATCAAAAGCTCTGGACGAACTTACAGAACAAATGAAAAAAGGGGCAAAGAAAACAATTGTAATTGGAACAGGACATGGGAACTGCACTTGTCAGGGGGCTGCATTTGAATATCTGTTTAATGTTGAATATGAACTTAGAAGAAGAAATGTGAGAGATAAAGCAAACATAGTTTGGATATCAAATGAACAAGAGCTAGGTGATTTTGGTATTGGCGGAATGCATATTTCTCGTGGTGGTTATGTTACGCACTCAAGAGTTTTTACAGAATCTCTTTACACAGAAAGAGGAATTAATTGGATAACTCGTGCGCATGTAAAAGAAGTTGAGAAAAATAAATTAATTTATGAAAATCTTGCAGGTGAAGAAAAAACTCTTGATTTTGATTTTGCAATGTTACTTCCTCCATTTTCTGGTGTTGGAATGAAAGCATTTAATAAGTCAGGCGAAGAAATTACTTCAGATTTGTTTGCGCCAAATGGATTTATGATTGTTGATGGAGATTATTCAAAAAAGTCTTATGATGATTGGAGCCCTGCAGATTGGCCTTCAACTTATCAAACGCCAAAGTTCAAAAATATTTTTGCAGTTGGAATTGCTTTCGCTCCCCCTCATTCAATTTCAAAGCCGATGACAAGCCCGAACGGAACACCTATTTTTCCAACTCCGCCAAGAACTGGAATGCCATCAGGCGTTATGGCAAGGCAGGTTGCTTTAAATATTGTTGACATGATTAATGGAAAATCAAATCAACCGGAAAGAAAAGCATCGCTTGCAAATATGGGTGCAGCCTGCATTGCATCTGCTGGCGCGGGATTTTTTAATGGAACCGCTGTATCAATGACTATGTTTCCGATTATTCCTGACTTTAAGAAATATCCAGATACCGGAAGAGAGCTAAAGTATACTTCTGGTGAAATTGGACTTGCTGGACATTGGATTAAGCATTTTTTGCATCATGCGTTTATCTATAAAGCAAAGGCAAACCCATTTTGGCAAGTTGTCCCTGAATAAAAAATAGTTGAAAATAAATTTTTAGGATTTATTATGAATGAAAGAAAACCTTACGAACAAAATTATTATCCGCCTGTGCCAACAGGATTTACAAAAGGAATGAGAACTAACTTAATTTGGCAGTTTTTTAGATTTCTTGTTATCAATATTAAAATGCTAAGAATGGTTAGGAAGCACTAAATTTACTTTTTCTGCTCTGTAAAAAATTCACTATTAAATAAGGATTTTTACAACTTCCCCCTTAAAACCCGTTAAAAAAGTTTGTCAATTATTCATATTGATGTAAGTAATTAATTTATTATCTGTGAATTATTTACAACTAAGTTTGATTTAGTGGATTTATTTTGATATAATCTTTGTAAACATTCCTTCTATATCTATTAATCAGATAAATTATGAAAAAAATCGATCTAAAGACTCTTGAGAAAAAAATAAAAATCAGACAATTAGAAACAACTGATTTTGATGCACTTATCGAATTACAAAAACTATGTTTTCCCGGTATGCATACCTGGAAGAAGGAGCAGATTGAAAGCCAGTTAAAAATATTTCCCGAAGGTCAAATTTGCATTGTATTAAATAAGAAGTTAGTTGCATCATCCAGCAGTTTAATTATGGATATTGATCTATATGATGAAGCCGATAATTGGCAGACTCTTAGTGATTCTGGTTATATAACAAATCACGATCCCGATGCAGAAACACTATATGGAATTGAAATAATGGTGCATCCTGAATTTCGCTCTATGAAACTTGCACGAAGGCTATATGAAGCAAGAAAAGAGATCGTAAAAAAATATAATTTAAAGAATATTGTTATTGGTGGACGCATTCCAAATTATTTAAAATACCAGAAGAAAATGACTGCAAGGGAGTATGTTGAAAAAGTTATCAACAAGGAAATTGTTGATCCTGTACTTACCGCTCAATTAGCCAATGGATTTGTATTAAAAAGAATAATTCCAGCATATATGACAGGCGATCAGGAGTCCGCTGGTTTTGCTACTTTACTGGAATGGTCTAACATTGATTACGTACCTCCAATTGGGAAAAAAAATGTAACTTCAAAAAAAGCCAGAATATGTGCGGTCCAGTACATGCTTCGACCAATCAAAAGTTTTGATGATTTTGCTACACAATGTGAATACTTTACTGATGTGGCTTCGGGATATAAAAGTGATTTTGTTGTTTTCCCTGAAATCTTTACGCTTCAATTATTATCATTTCTTCCAAATGAAAGACCCGGTGTTGCTGTAAGGCATCTTGCAGAATATACTCCACAGTACTTGGAACTGTTTAATAAGTTATCCATCAAATACAATATTAATATTATTGGTGGCTCACACTTTACAAAAGAAGATGATGATTTATTCAACATCGCATACTTATTCAGAAGAGACGGTACAATGGAGAAGCAGTATAAAATTCATATAACTCCGAATGAAAGAAGATGGTGGGGAATAAAGCCAGGAAATAAAATAGAAGTTTTTGAAACAGACAGAGGAAAAATAAACATTCAAATTTGTTATGATGTTGAATTTCCTGAGTTAAGCAGAATTGCTGTTTCAAAAGGTGCAGAAATTATTTTCGTCCCATTCTGTACCGATGAACGTTATGGGTATTTAAGAGTTAGACAATGTTTACAGGCAAGATGTATAGAAAACGGAGTATATGGTGTTATGGCGGGTAATGTTGGAAACCTTCCTTTTGTTGAAAACATGGATATTCAATATGCTCAGTCAGGCATTTTTACCCCATCCGATTTTATGTTCTCTCGTGATGCAATAGCTGCTGAATGCACCCCAAACGTAGAAACAGTGGTAATCCACGATATTGATTTAGAGCTATTAAAAAGACATCGCTCGCAAGGTAGCACTTTAAACTGGTTTGATAGAAGACAAGATTTGTACGAAGTGGTCTTGAAGAAATGAATTAAATTAAAGTATGCTTAATCAGGTATAAATTTATAACAATACCAAATTAATAATTAATGCAAGAATTCTTAGAAAATAATTTAGGTCTTTCTCCGGATCTTCAATACAAGATCATGTTATCAATTATCATCATTATTGTAATCTTGATAATTCAACGACTTCTTAAAAAGTTACTTATTCATCGGATTGTGGATTTAAAAGTACGCTACCAATGGCAGAAGATATCATTATATCTGGCAGTTTTTCTTATAATCATTTTTCTATCTAATATTTGGCTGGAACTTTTCGGTTCGATGGGAACTTTTTTGGGTCTGCTATCAGCAGGAATTGCAATAGCATTAAAAGATCCTTTAGTAAATATGGTTGCATGGGGATTCATCTTAATCCGGCAGCCATTTAAAGTGGGAGACAGAATACAAATCGGAAAGGTATCTGGAGATGTAATTGATATCAGACTTTTCCAGTTCTCAATAATTGAAATCGGTAACTGGGTTGACGCAGAACAAAGCACCGGCAGGATAATTCATATTCCAAATGGTGTAGTTTTTACTGAGCCTCAGGCAAACTACACAGCTGAATTTCAATACATTTGGAACGAAATTCCCGTGCTTATCACTTTTGAAAGTGACTGGAAAAAAGCGAAACAGATTCTAACAGATATTATTAATCATCATGGGATTATGCTGAGCAATGAGGCTGAAAGACAATTAATTGAAGCAGCAAAAAAATTTTTAATATTTTACAGTAAACTTACACCTATCGTTTACACTTCAGTAAAGGAAAGCGGTATAATGCTAACAATGCGATATATGTGCAGTCCACGTGAAAGAAGAACGACTGAAGAGAAAATATGGGAAGATGTTTTAAAAGATTTTGCAAAGCATAAGGATATTGATTTCGCTTATCCAACACAAAGGTTTTATAATAATTCTACTGAAGGTAAAAAAGATATACAAGCAGATAAATAATAATGTATTAGGAAATAACTTTTTATGAAAGAAAATTTTATAGAAGTAAAACAAGTTGTTGATTCATTAGCTAAACTAAAATTCTTACCAGTTTTAAAAAGTCAAATTAAACTACAACGCGAATTTATTGATAAGTGCAGAAATTTATTAATACAACTACAACAGGCTTCGGAAACTGATTTAAGTTCAGATAGAACGACATACTTTGAAAATGTTCTGAGTGTAAATAAAAAAATTGAAAAGCTGATTACTCCATATTTTGAACATGGTAATAGGACAAATTTACAAGAGTTATTTCCGGATTTTTATGTTGCTTTAGAAAAATTTATTTTGGAATCTGATGAAAAAGTAATAGAATTTCAGGGTCCTGAAAGATTTGTAAACAAAATAAATGATAAACTTCACATAAAAATTTGTAAACCGGTTAAGAAATTCTTTTACAACATCTCAAATATCCCAATCTCAATCAGCAATTTGTTTAGAAAATTATTTCGCAAACCTATTAAAGAAAAAAAAGTCTGGAAGCGATTTGTTTTATTAAAAAACTTAAGACAATACTATCTATATAATATTTTATCTTTAAAACTCATTGAAATCACCCGTAAATTTTTTAAGCTGAGAAGCAGTACAGCTAAAGAATTGTGGATCCTATATGAATCGATTGATGATAGTATTAGTCACAAGCTATATCCTTCAGGTGATAATAATTCTTTAGATAAGAATAATGAATTAAATATTCAACCAAAGATTAATGAATTACTTATACAGCTAAATCAGTTTGAAGAATCTTTGATCAATGAGATTCACAACTTATCTGAACCTGTTTTTGCATCATATGAAGCCGATTATTTAATTGCCGGAACTATTGAAAATCCGGGATGGAAATTAAGGAAAGGTGTTCTAAAGAGAAAAAACAGACAAATTTCAGAGAGCGCTTCAAGAGTTTTCAATGGCTGGAAAAATAATTTTGCATCCCTCGGTGATGATTGGGAGATGAATAATGAGCTTTATCAAATAAGATACAATACTTTAATTCAGCTTGATAAATATAGTTCTGTTTTCAAATCTGGTATTGAAAAAAATCTAATCCCTCGATCAAATGAATTAGCTTCTTTCATAAAGAAATTAAATACGGAATTAGATTTATCCAAAAATAAAAATGATCTTTTAAATTCATATAGAGAAACTAAAAATCAAATAAATCAAGAATTAACAAACAAACTTATTCCGGAAATCACTGCCGTTATTTTAGATCAGAATCTAACCGGTATAGTGGCCGAGTTTGACAACCTAATACGCGAGGAGATTAATAATGTCAAACAAAAGAGAGTATTGGTTAAGACTGACGAATATGATAAAGAAATAAAAGATTCAGAAATAAATATATTTTCTCCACGAGAGATTCTTGAGTATTCTACAGCCCCCAAATTTTTTAGTGCAACCTCGAAATTAAAAACCTTTATTAACTCTCAGCTTCAACAAATTCAGAACGAATTAGCTGAGATTGACCATATTTCTGATTTTAATGTTGAATCGGCTTTAAATTTACTGGAGTCCGAAAATGACGTTGAAAAATCTAAAACTATTGCTGTCGAAGGTTTGGATCGTGCTGTTAAAAAAATAGTTGAAATTAAAAGTAAATTTGACAACCTATCAATTATTTTTGATAGTGAACTGAGTTCCGTAACATCTGAATTTAATTCTGATTTAAAAAGTTTAACTGAAACCGAAAAGATTTTTAATATAAAGCTAAACCTCGCTAAGGCCAAAGCTATAGAAAGATCTAAGAAGGTTAGAAAAAAAGTTTTACAAAATATTAAAAATGCTCTGCCGCAGATTTTATCATTAACACAAAAAGGGTTAGTAAAGTCTACAGAATTTTATCAAAAAATTTGGGAATTAATTGGTCTCGCTCCTGCCGCAAAAGTAATTGCCAGCGAAGTTTCTGACTATCTTGCCGAAACTCAATTAGCAATTCACAGGCTACCGTTTGTCTACCAAAGACTATTTGAAGTAAAACCGCTAAATGACGAAAGGTTCTTTTTTGGCAGAGAAACTGAGTTAAGCAAACTGAATATGGCGTTAACAAATTGGCAAAAAGAAAAATTTGCATCGACAATAATCGTGGGCGAAAAAGGAAGTGGTTCAACCTCACTGATTAATTATTTTCTTGCAAATAACGCAGATCAATATGATATAATCAGATCTTCCGTATTAGAACCTGTCTCAGACCAGGATTCGTTTTTTAAGCTATTGTCCGGAATATTAAAAGTACCAAAGTTCAACTCAATAGAAGAAATAATTGAATATCTGAACAAGCTGCCCGCTAAAAAAGTTATTATTTTAGAAAATCTTCAGCGGTTGTTCCTTCGCAAAGTAAATGGGTTTCAGGTACTGAAAACATTTTTTGAGATTATATCGAAAACCAATAATAATATCTTCTGGATTTCCACCTGTACAATTTATGGCTGGGTTTATCTTGATAAAACTATTCATGCATTTGATTATTTCGGTTATGTTGTGAACCTTACAAAGCTTGACGAAGATCAAATTACAAACCTTGTTTCAAAACGACATCGGGTTAGTGGTTATAATATTGAATATGAGGCAGATCAAAGTACATTAAAATCAAAATCTTTTAAGAAACTCACTGAGGAAGAAAAACAACCATATCTTATGAAGAAATATTTTGTAGAGTTAAATAATTTTGCTCAAGGTAATATTAGCCTTGCATTAATTTTCTGGCTGCGTTCTGCAAGAGAAATTGTTGATGATGAAATTAAGATTGGTTCACCGCCTGATCTGGATTATTCATTTTTAGCCAACCTTTCGAGTGATAAAATTTTTTCTCTAAGTGCTTTATTGCTTCATGATGGTTTACACGAAGAGGATCATTCAGAGATATTTAATGTACCATTAAACAAATCCAGATTGCTTTTTTTATTGTTGCATGATGACGGAATCATAGTTAAACAGAATGATTTATATATAGTAAATCCTCTTTTATTCAGGCAAATAGTCAGTCTATTGAAATCAAAAAATATAATACATTAAAATTATGCGAAACTTAAAAACAATAACGATTTTACTTGTTTGTTCTTTTTTACTTTTTAGTAAAAACATTCAGCCGCAAACTGATTCACTAAATAAAACTCTTCTAAAAGATACTGTATCTCAAACAACTTTGAATGTGCAGGTCACAAAGACAGAAAAAACAAAAGCAGATAACAAAATCAATTTAACACCGCCTTCTATTGAGGATATCATTTCAGTTGGAAAAGTTTTCTGGGCAATTGTGTTCTTTATTGTTGGTGCATTTATAATAAAATTTATAGCCAAGATTCTTGACTTGTTTGCTGAAAAAAGTACTAATTACCGAATTACAATCAAGGGTTTTATACCGGTTATCCGAATCTTTGGCTGGGCTTTTGTTTTTTATATAATTATTAACGGCATTTTTAGCCCGCCTGCGGAAACATTAATTGCTATTCTCGCTTCACTTGGAATTGCACTTGGTTTTGCTTCTCAGGATATATTCAAGAATATTTTCGGCGGAATAATGATAATATTTGATCGTCCTTTTCAGGTTGGAGATAAGATCGAAATTGAAGACTATTACGGCGAGGTTATAAAAATTGGTTTGCGCTCAACTCGTATCGTAACACCGGACGATTCTATGGTTACCATACCAAACGGTGACTTAATGAGTAAACCAGTGTCAAATTCAAATTCAGGAGAACCAAACTGTCAGGTTGTGGCTGAACTTTATCTGCCTATAAATATCGATACTGAAAAAGTAAGACAAATTGCTTTAGAAGCTGCACAGGTTTCGAGATATGTTTATTTAAATAAACCAATTGTTATACTTTTTTTTAATGAAGTTAAAGAGGACCGATCTTACTTGAAAATGAGGCTAAAAGCTTATGTGATGGATATTCGTTCTGAGTTTAACTTTAAAAGCGATATGACAGAGATTGTTATGCGTGAATTAATAAAAAAGGGAATAATAAAACCGGAAGATATGAATTAGAATAAGCAGAATTTATTAAAACACTTTATTCAGAAAATTTGGTGGGAACATTTATTGTCAATCTGTTTACCCTGACAAATTGTTTCAGAATATGTCTTCAATAATATTCTCAAAATTGTCCCAAGGGATTTCTTAGGGACTTAAATTAAGTCTTAACTCTCTTTTACTTCTTTTCAACAACATTTAAAAAATTATTGACTGAAGATTTACCGCTAAACACTGTGATAGCAATCAGTATTATTCCTAGTGTTATCATAATAGTTGTAAACCCAATAATTACAATCTGGGGCGCAATATCTATCTCAACAAGAGCCATTGAGGAGAAAAAAAGTACTGCAACAAATTTTACAAAGCGGGAAATAATAGAGTAGTGAGGTAAACTTTCTTTAAGCAAAGCATTATAAACACTGTTTGATACCCGCGCGGCAACAATCCAACCCAATCCCATAATTAAAAGAGCGATAATTAGTTTTGGAATAAAAATAACGCCCTGTTGAATTAATACTGAAAGTACGGTAAGCTTCATTGCATCTAAAGCAGAGTTTAAGAAAATTAAGAAAACAATAAAGAAAACAATATTACCGATCATGTTAAAAACAGCATATCTAATATCAGCTTTAGAAAGCGCTCTTCTCCACTGCATTCTCATAAATAGTTTTTCAAATCTAAGAACAACCAGCAATTGAATAGTTATTCTTTTAGCAAGCCAACCAACAAACCATCCAATTAATAACAAAATAAATCCTGCTAACAGGCTTGGCAAATAATTGATTATTTGAGTGCCAAAATCCAGAAACGGACTTTCTAAATTCTTATCCATTATCAACTCCTATTTGCTTAGGTGATTTTAATAAAAGCTTCCATAGAGGTTCTCTCTCCTCGTATTCTTTTACCCAAAGAACCGGGCAAGAAGATTGTTCTGTTATTTCCTGGGCAAGGGATCGTCCGAGTAATAATTCTAGAAAATCTCCGGTCTTGCCTCCCATTAACATAAGGTCAACTTTACTTGATTGCTCTACAATTGCTTTAACGATATCAGCATCTTTAATAATAATAATTTCTGCATCGAGTGAATTTTGCTTAATTAGTTCTTTTACTTTTAATTCTCTTTCTTCTCTTTCCTGCTTTGATGTTTCCGGATCGTAGACAAGCAGGATTTTAAGTTTACAATTAAAGTAATTGATTAACGCTGGTGCGATTTCGGTTGCCAACATTGCATGGATATCAATCGTAAAAGGTATTAAAATAGTTTTTATGTTTTCCTTTTCAAATTTACCATGAAGAACGGCAACCTCTCCGGGAAACTTATGAATAACACTATCTATCACTGATGAGAAGAATCTTTCAAGAAAATCAGGATTTTTTTGTCGTCCAACCACAATAAAATTACATTCTTCTTCTTCTGCTGTATTTACTATTCCCTGCGAAATTCTGTGAGATACATTTAAAATCGACCTGGCTGGAATACCCGCTTCCTCAGCTATTTCATTGGCAGTATTAAAAAGTGGTTTTGCTCTACCACTATCACTTAATTGAGTTACTAAAGGATTTCCCTCCTTAACTTCGTCAATATGCAAGAAAAGTATTTCAGCGTTTGATTTTTTTGCAATTGCATTTGCAACATGAGCCAAGCTTGCAACTGTTTTTTTATTTGCAAGGGGAACCAGGACTCTATATTCTTTTCGTTCAAGTCTTTCTAAAGATTTAACTTTTCTTACATGCTCGATTTCTCTATCCGCAGCATAAAATTTATAAGTAATTAATCCTACACTAACCCAAACTATTGTAACTATCCAAGCCGTAGGGCTGTAATTAAACATATATATGGCAAGAAATAATAACAATAGAATTCCTACAATAGATAAGTAAGGAAATAACGGCGTAACAAATCCGCGATCTAAATCCGGTCTTTTCTTCCTTAATCGAATTAGAGTAATGTTAACCTGAAGGAATAATAAAAGGAACATAAGATCAGCAGCACTTGCAACATCTTCAATCGGCAAAGAAATTGCCATTATAACTACAATGAATAAAGAAAAAACAATTGAAAGATGAGGAGTAAAATTCTTCTTATGAACTTTTCCAAAAAATGTAGGAAAGTTTCTATCTTTACCCATAGCATATGCAACACGCGAAGAAGAATAAATTGTTGCATTTAGGGCAGACATCGTAGAAATGATACCACCGACAAGAAGCATAATTCCACCACCGACAAAAAATGTCTTTGCAACTTCAACAAGCGCTGTTTCTTTGTGTGAAGCCAAATAATCCCAGGGCGTTATACCACCTTCTGGTTTTACCGCTCCCAAAGCAGTAACAGAAATTAGAAGATAAATTGGCACTACGATTAAAAGTGAAAGGAATACGGCTTTAGGAATGTTCTTCTTAGGGTTTTTTATTTCTTCAGAACATTGAGATATAACTTCAAATCCCTGGAAGGCAATAAATGTTAATCCCATCGCTTTAAAAACTCCTCCCCAGCCATTGGGAAGAAAGGGTGTAAAAGCATCCTGCCAATCAGGTCGATGGAAAACTAAATTTAAACCAAAGCCTATGAATATAAAGAGTATAATAATTTTGGCAATTGTGATTATGTTCCCAATTTTACCTGTTTCAGATGCGCCACGAAAATTAATATATGCAAATAAGATTGCAGTAATAGCAGCAAGAATTTTTTGCGGTGATAAAAATCCCCATTGCGGCATGATGATATTGAACTCACGTAAGACCAAATCAAAATATGCCCCGAACCCTAATGCATAAAGACTGCATGCAACAGCATGCGCAAACCAGCTCATCCAGCCGGATATAAACCCATTCCATTTTGGCAGACCTTCTTTAACCCAAAGATAGCCGCCACCCGCATCATGATAACAGGATCCAAGCTCAGCATAAGAGAATGCAGTAAGGAGAGCAACAAGACCATTAAGAGAGAATACAATTATTAATCCGGGACCCGCTACTCCGGCAGCAATACCGGTTAGAACAAATATTCCTGCACCGATCATCGCACCAACACCAATAAGTGTAGCATCCATTAAGCCCATCTCTCGGCTAAGATGAACCTCGGTATCAAATTTTTTCATTTCGATGTCTTTCTTTACGATGGAAGTTAAGACACAGCAATATTGCTAAACATTATAAAATTGAACTAGTAAATAAATATTAAACTTGTTGTATTATACATAAAACATTTTACTTCTTCAATTAAATCATCATTGATTAAATATGAAATGATGATCTGTTGTTTAACATCAAATATTATGAATAGACTGCTAAATTGGGAAAGATTAAAATGTATTTGTATTAAATAGATAATAAATTGTCTGTATAAGAAAACTGTATTACCTCAGGTTTAATCCTGAGATTGCATTCCATAGTTTGTCCATTCTTCTTTAGATGGACCAAAAACACCGGGAACTTTAAGTCCGTTTAATCTCATAACTACAGTTAGTTGTGCACGATGATGAATTTGATGAGATATTATAACTCCAAGCGTTGTTCCTCTTTTCCACATTTCACCATACATATCATCTTCAACTATTAAAGATTCATCATTCCAGTTTGATTTTATTGCTGCAAGTAAATTTGATGAAGCTTCTTTGTAAGCATCCACAATTTCTTTTGCTGTTGTTGGAATTGAAGAATTGCTATCTACAGTTTTAAATGTTAATCCTGTGCGATGAGCCATTTCTCCAATTGATGTTGTTATGTGCCAGGCAAGTCTGCCTGCTGTTCTTACGTTTTCATCAATTTTTTTGATCAACGATTCATCTGTAAGATTATTAAATACTTTTAATGTTGATTCGGACTCGTAAGTCCAATCGTTGATGAAATCTTCTAGTTTGCGGTACATAATAAATCCTATTTGAGTCAAGCTGAACTTGTTTCAGCATCTTATTTCTTGTTATTTAGATCCCGAAACGAGTTCGGGACGACAGCAACATTACTTTAAGTTCGCTAAAATCTCTTTCAGCTTACCAATATTATCTAACCAATTTTTTTGTTTTGCTCTTTCTTTTTCAACAACTTCTGGAGCTGCACTTGCAACAAACTTTTCATTTGACAATTTTTTATCAATTCCTGCAAGCGATCCTTCAAGTCGTGTTATTTCTTTTTGGATTTTCTGTCGTTCAACTTCAAGATCGATCAGCCCTTCAAGCGGAATAAATATTTCTACCCCTCTTAAAACTGCTGAAGCGCTTGCTTTTGGTTTTTGAATATTCGCATCAACAATAAGGTCTTCTACTTTTGCAAGTTTTTTTATGTACTCGATCTGATGTTCTTTTACAGAAGATGATTTAATCATTGCATTAACTTTTTTAGATGGAGCAATGTTCATTTCACCACGGATATTTCTTATTGCAGTAATTATATCTTTTACAAAATCCATTTCTTCATCAACATAGTCTTTAATCAGTTTCCCATCTACTACAGGATATGAGGATGTTGAAATGCTTTCTCCATCTTTCCTATCATCCATCAACTGCCATAGTTCCTCAGTAATAAAAGGCATAAACGGATGAAGCATTTTAAGAGCGTCTTCAAAGATTGAAATTGCACGTGTTAGAACGCCTGATTTAACTATCTCAACATCAGCATAGAGTCTGTTCTTTATCATTTCAACGTACCAATCACAGAAGTCATTCCATATAAAACTATAAATAAGTTTTATTGCATTGTTTACTTCAAACTCATCCATTGCCTTATTAAGCTGCTGCAATGTTTTATTTAAGCGTGAATAAATCCATTCATCTGCAAAATCTAAATGAGAATTTTTTAATTCTTTTTTAAGTGGAATGCTTTCAGCATTCATCAATAAAAATCTTCCAGCATTCCAAATCTTATTTGCAAAGTTTCTTCCAAGCTCACATTTATCAGTGTTGAAAAGTAAATCCTGCCCCATTGGGGTAAGATAAATTAAGGTATACCTTAAAGCATCGGCGCCGTAATCTTTAATTACCTCTAGCGGATCGGGTGAATTGCCAAGAGACTTACTCATTTTTCTGCCCTCCACATCGCGAATGATGCTTGTAAAATAAACATCGCTGAAAGGAATATCTTTTTGAAAATGCATTCCCGCCATAATCATTCTTGCTACCCAAAAGAAAATTATATCCGGACCAGTAACAAGAGTGTTAGTTGGATAATAGTATTTTCGTTCTTTCTCAGTTTTAAATATTGCGTGTGCCCACAACCAGCTTGATGCCCAAGTATCAAGTACATCTTCATCCTGTCTTAAATTTGTTGAGCCACAATGCGGACATTTCTCTGGAATAGTTATAGATGCTATTGGCTGCTTGCATTCTATATTGCAATGATCATCACCAACGCAATACCAAACAGGAATTCGATGTCCCCACCAGAGTTGGCGAGAAATACACCAATCACGAATCCCTTCCATCCAATGGAAATATGTTTTTTCCCAGTGTTTTGGATAGAACTTAACTTTGCCTTGCTGGACAACTTCAACAGCTGGTTTTGCAAGTTCATCCATATTCATAAACCATTGTTCGCTTAAGTATGGTTCGATAGGAACATTGCCGCGCTCAGAGTATCCAACTTTATTTTGATAATCTTCAATCATATGAAGTAATTCAAGTTCATCCATTCGTGCAACAACTTTTTTCTAACTTCGTAGCGATCAAGATTACGAAACTCTTCAGGAACATTGTTGTTTGTTGATGCATTATCATTAAAGATGTTAATTAACTCTAGCTTGTGTCGCTGTCCCATATCATAATCATTAACATCGTGCGCAGGAGTAACTTTAACCACGCCGGTTCCAAATTTCATATCAACATAATCATCCGCAAATATTGGAATCTCACGTTCAGCAATCGGCAATAAAACTTTTTTGCCAATAAGGTGCTTGTAGCGTTTATCATTTGGATTAACTGCAACGCCAGTATCCCCAAGCATCGTTTCGGGACGAGTTGTTGCAACAATAACAAACTCTTCAGAATCCATTACGGGATATTTAAAGTACCACAATTTTCCGTTTACAGTTTTAAAATTAACTTCTTCATCAGAGATTGCAGATTTGTTTGCAGGATCCCAATTAACCATTCTGTAACCGCGATAAATTTTTCCTTCTTTGTAAAGTTCAACAAATGCTTTTATAACTTCTTGGTAATATTCACCATCCATTGTAAAACGTTCGCGCCGCCAATCGCAGCTAACGCCAAGTTTTTTTAATTGCTGAATAATTATTCCACCATATTCTTTTTTCCATTCCTGGCAATGTTCTAAAAATGCTTCGCGACCAATTTGATATTTATCAATCTGCTTATCAGCTAAAAACTGTGTTACTTTTGTTTCTGTTGCGATAGATGCGTGATCTGTTCCGGGAACCCAGCAGGCGTTGAAACCCTGCATACGTTTTGTACGGATAAAAATATCCTGAAGTGAATTATTAAGAATGTGCCCCATCGTTAACATGCCCGTTATGTTTGGCGGCGGGATAGCAATGGTATAAGGTTTCTTTGTTTCGTCTACATCTGAATTGAAAATATTATTATCAATCCAGTACTTGTACCACTTATCTTCAACTTCTGAAGGATTGTAAGCTTTAGGAATATCTGAAAAACTTTTTGCGGACATTTATATCTCTTTATTAAAAATCGAGTGCAAATATAATGATTTTTGTGATGTTGGTGGTTAGTGCATTAATTATATCAAATGTTTTAAGTTAAAAGTAGAATCGCAGTATTTATGAAGAAATTAGAAAAAAAGGACTAATGAGAAATCCAATTAGTCCTTTTCTTTTATGAATAGAAATTAAAAGAAGTAGAAAAAAGCTACCAATAACCTAATATTGGCAACCGATTTTAGATCCTTAATTTTTCCTTTGTCTAAATTATCGTTTGTGCCGTATGCAGCAGAAGTATATTCTAACTCAGTAGAGATGCGTGTTTTTTCACTATTGAACTGAATACGAGGAGAAACTCTTAACAGTTTATCGATATTAGTTCCTCTTCCATAATATGTTCCTGCAATATTATCTGAAGCACCTAGTGACTTTGAGTATCCGGCAAACAATCCAAATTCAATTTCTTTTCCAGTTGATATATCTATCCATCCGGATAAACATTTTAAATCCGTGTATTGCTCAATTCCGTTTGTAGTATCAATGGATTTTATTGCATAACCGCCAAGCATCATCAAATCAGCCAGATTGCCTCCATAAACGCCTTGTGCCTTAATTGTAACAGGCTGCAAATTAAGTTTGAAGAATGCAGAAGCTGCTAAACTGCTTATGGATTCATCTGTTGAAACATTTTTTGTTGTTACTAAACGAGGCGTAAGTTTTTTGTAATCAAAAGCTATTCCTGCAAGATGACCATCGCTGGCAAATTGAATTTGACCATGAAGATTTGGAATAACCGAGTTTCTTAAATAAGAAGAACTGAATCCGTTTGGTCCGTTACTTTGAAAATCACGCTGTGCTAGTGCTGTAGCAATAAATTTAAATTTATCCACTGAAACAGAAAAACGAATTTGTGGATTACGTGCAAATGGATTAAACGGCGCTCCAGTGTTGAAGGAAACCGTTCCCGGAACTAGTTCAGTAATAAACATCGGGTTCCAGGTTTGCCCAACAAGTAAAGATGTATTTTCCCAATCCATTTTTACAAAAGCGTGGCGCAGTCTAAAACCATTTATATCACCATCAGCCGTTCCAAAAAATTCCCCTTCCAGTTGTCCAGAAGTTTTGGCACCAAATGCATCCGGACCGGTAATTTTACCTGTTAAACGAGATTGAATTGATAAAATATTAAACCCTGGGCTATCATTTATATCAACCCTATTTACATCAAATGATTCTGGAGAAGGATACAGCAAAAAGTGTCCTTCCCTAGCGGAAACAGTTTGACGAGAATCAAAAAGGATATCCGTTTTTACAAACCCGGAAAACGATATTCCAAATCCGGATTTGTTATCCTGTGCATAAACACTTGTAAATATGCACAATACAAAAAATAATAAAAAATATTTTTTCATTTGGTTATTCCCTACAAAATAAATTAATTACTCTGAACCTACACCTAAATAAGTCCTTAATTTTTCATCCTCAAATTTTAAAGCTGCCTCATCTTCTTTAGTAAATAAGGAAACTAAAATTCCCATAATAAAAGCCGCTGACATTGAAACGAGTGCAGGGTTTTTTAGTGGAAAGATTGCTGTTTCGTTACCAAAGAGATCTACCCAAACAGTTGGGCTAAGAAGTATTAGTACTACGGCTAAACCTGAGCCTGTAATCATGCTTGCTACGGCACCCTTAGTTGTAAATTTCTTCCAAAGAATGGATAAAAGCAAAGATGGAAAATTAGCACTTGCAGCAATTGAGAATGCTAATCCAACCATAAATGCAACATTTTGTCCTTTGAAAATAAAACCAAGAATAATGGCCATAACTCCAATTAGTAATGTAGCCATTCGCGCAACTTTTACCTCTCCAACTTCATCTGCTTTCCCTTTCTTAATCACACTAACATAAAGATCATGAGAAAGAGTGGAAGCCCCTGATAGTGTTAATCCTGCAACAACGGCAAGTATAGTTGCAAAAGCTACGGCTGCAATAAAACCAAGAAAGAACTGACCGCCAACAGATTCGGCAAGAAGAAGAGCAGCCATATTCCCCCCTTTATCAATACCGGCAATAACATCCTGACCCACAAGAACCATTGCTCCAAATCCAATAATAAAAGTTAGAATATAAAAATATCCAATAAAGCCAGTGGCGATGAAAACAGATTTTCTAGCTTGTTTAGCGTCCGGAACAGTAAAGAAGCGCATTAAAATATGAGGCAATCCAGCGGTTCCAAAGATAAGAGCAAGTCCAAGTGAAATAGCATCCCACGGATTCTTAACAAATCCACCCGGCTCTAAAACTGAACCGGAATATTTTGTTGCTGCTTGTTCAAACAATGCGATGGGATTCATTCCGAAGTTTGCTAACGTCATAATTACTAAAAAGGTAGCGCCACATAAAAGCAAAACAGCTTTAATAATTTGAACCCAGGTTGTTGCAAGCATTCCCCCAAATAGAACGTAGGATATCATAACCACACCAACAATAATAATTGCAAACTCATATGGCAGACCAAACAATATGGTTATAAGTGATCCTGCTCCAACCATCTGAGCAATAAGATAAAAAATAATTGTACTAAGTGAACCGACTGATGATGCTATTCTAACCGGTCTTTGTTTTAAGCGAAAGGCAACCACATCGGCAAAAGTAAATTTGCCTAAGTTTCTAAGAGGTTCAGCAATTAGAAACATCACAAGCGGCCAACCAACCAAAAATCCAATTGAATAAATTAAACCATCATAGCCTTTAAGAGCAACCATGCCTGCAATTCCCAGAAATGATGCTGCGCTCATATAATCACCTGCAAGAGCCAATCCGTTTTGAAATCCAGATATGCTTCTATCGGCTGCATAAAATTCAGAAGTTGTTTTTGTTCTTTTTGCCGCCCAATACGTTATGAACAATGTTATTGTAACAAATACAAAAAAGATTAATATTGATGCGATGTTAACTTGTCCGAGAGTTGTTTGAAAAGTATCCAAGTTATATCTCCTTATTTTAATATCGTTATTAAATTTTTATTTATTTTTGAAGAACCTGGTTACGAAGCTCTCTTACGCTTTTATCATAAGATTTATTTGCCCAAAGAGTGTAAACGCCGGTGATGAGCCATGCAAAAATTATAATACCGATACCGATTGGAAGACCGATGGTAATATGCTCTGCGATTTTAATCGACAACAGTTCTTTATTAAAAGCGATGGTGAGCATAAATCCAAAATAAACGATAAGCATTATGGCGGTAAGCGAAAGGGAAACTCTGAGCCGCTTTCTAACAAGCTCCTTAAATTTTTCCGAGTTAACAATTTCTTGTACTTTCTCTGATTGAATGCTCATAGGTTTTTCCTTTAGATGTGAATAATAAATGAAGTAAACGATGTAGGAATATTTTCATGCACAAAATAGTTTTGTTGTGTAAACAAAATTATTACAAACACCATGAAGATCAAAGATTGATCAATATTTACTAAGATTAAATGAGGCTAATTATTGCCTATTGCTAACTATCCTGCAAGTGTTCCTTTAAAATCTAACTTAACTTTATTTTGAAAATCTTCAATAATAGAAACCGTTTTTTTGATAATGATTAAATCAATATCGGATTGCTTTTGCGGATCAATGTTGTTATCCGGAATCTTATGCTCAGAAATCTGCAATGCTTGATGTTTAAAACGCAACTGCAATAAAAAATTGTATGCTTGTAAAATATTTGTGTAGCCGGAATGTGATATAATGTTTTTCTTGTGGATGAGTTCTAATCTTTTTAATGTGTTAGAAATTTTTATTTGATGTTTTAGTGAATACAACCGAGCTAAATCTACAATAGGCAACATTAGTGATTTAATATCAAATACTGTTTTTAATTTATTTGCGCCTTCGGGGATGTGTGTTTGAAGAATACTATCTGCCATATAAATAAAAAACGAACTACTGCTTGAAGTAATATGATTGATATGTTTTTGAAGATCTTCAATTAGAGTATTGTTTCCATAAACAAATCTAAGATCAAAAAAGATTTTTATATCAAGTAAGTCTTTGGGTTCTGCTTTTGTAATCCATTCAGTAAAGTAGTTTTTCCAAACTGATAACGGCTGACACCATTGAGGGTTTTTTGCCATTACATTTCCTCTACAATACCTAAAACCAATTGTATCTAAACCTTCAGAAACTTTTTGCCCAAACTTTAAAAAATAATTTTGAACTGAATTAAGAATTTCAACTTCGCATTCATCAAAAACAATAGCATTGTCCTGATCCGTGGATAATGTTTGCTCTTCCCTACCTTCACTCCCCAAAGTAATAAATGCAAATGAAACCGGTGGTTCTCCTATATCTTTTATAATAAGTTGAATCAAACTTTTTAATACTGCATCTGCAATAACGGTAGTCATCCGGGTTATCTCGGATGCACTTCTGCATTCCTTTATCAATCCATAAACAATATGCATTGCCTGTGCAAGTGCTGAATTTATTTCACTAATGCTTTCAGCATCCTGAATTTTGCGAATGAAAAACAAATAAGTAAGATGGAAAGCTTTTTGAAGTTCCCCTGAATTAATTATACCTACAATATGTGATTCTTCATTCTTAACAAGCAAATGATGAACGTTTTTTTCTGATAAGCAAACCAAAGCATTATAAATTGATGATAAATGATTTATTGATATTAATGGAGAAGACATATAATTGAGCACAGGTAAATTTAAATCAGCTTCATTAGACAATAATCGGTTTTTAAGATCAGTAAGAGTAACAATGCCAATTTCTTTTTCGGAATCCTTTGTAAGCAGTATAGTTTCAGATTTTTCTCTTGCCATAATCTTAATTGCCTCTAAAGCAGAAAGATTAAAATCACATCGAGGCACTGCTTTAATAAATTCATTTATGGGTCTATTTAATAACGAAACCGAATTTTGTAAATCACTAATTAATAAATCTCTTTCTTTTTGGATACTTATTTGTTCGGTATAATCCTCAAGCGTTCCATCTATAAACTTAACATTATTTTTCTGATCATCTGTAAGAACAGATGAAACTGAAACAAATATTTTCTTACCATCCTTTTTTATAAAACTTACCACTCTATTTTTTACAAATCCGGATTGAAACAAATCCCTATAAAACTGTCGACACTCAGATTGCTTTTCGAAAAAATCCGATAAGTAAATATCTTTATCATCATCTTCTTTAATACCTAATAAATCTTTCGTTGCGTTATTAATATCCAACAGTGATATTCTTTCATCACTTTTGGCGTAAAAAGTCCTGTTGAAAGTTTGTTTGCCAATGCAATGTGCTTGTGTTCAGTTTTGGAAATTTCATCTGATAAATTTTTAGCCGCAGTGATATCTTTAAAGCTAAATACAACTCCATTATTATTTAGAAAAGAAATTGGGGAAGCAATTAGAAGTGCATTTAATTTGGAGCTATCTTTTTTCTTTAATACTGATTCCATCTGCTCACTTTGAAAGTCAGAGTTTACTTTTAACTCACCATTATCAAAATTGTAAATAGAAAGCGCCGGCTGTTTAACAAAAATATCAGCAAATCTGAGTGTTTTTATTTCATCTTCTAAATAACCCAGCATCTGGCAGATAGTTTTGTTAAAGTAGATTTGCTTGTTTTCAAGAATCATCACCAACCCCTCTGATGATGCTTCTACAATTGATTTAAATTTTTCACGTGATTCATGTAAATCAGATTCTGCCTGCAATCGATGCTTTTCTGTTTTAATGTTTTGATATGAAATGAATGACAACAGAAGTGTAATTAAAAATATAATTCCAATCGAAATGTTTATCATCTGCTTTTCAAGCGCTGCAATTTCTATACTTACATCTTCAATATAAATACCTGTACCAATTACCCATTGCCATGGTTCAAATTTTTTAACATAAGAAAGCTTGGGAACAATTCGTGTTGAATCATCTTTCCACTGCCACATATAGTAAACGAATCCGGAGCCCTCTGCTTTAGCAGTTTGAGCCATTTCGACAAAAAGTAATTTTCCGCGGGAATCTTTAGTCTGAGTGAGATCTTTATTGATTAAATCCAATCTGTATGGATGAACTATCATATTGGGATGGTAATCAGTTACCCAGAAATAGTCTTTTAATCCTTCGCCATACCTAAGACTTATAATTTCGTTTTTTGCAATTTCCTGAGCATCATTTCGCCCAACTTTTCCCTGTGATTCTGCTTCATACCATTTGTCTAAAATACTACAAGCAGAGTTCGTTAATTCTTTTATCATTTCACGTTTTCGATCCATAACGGCTTTTTCAAACTGCGGAATAAAAACGATAAAAAGTGATGCGATGAAAAGTCCGATTGTTAAAAAAGTTGGTAGTAAAATTCTTATAAAAAAGCTAAACTTTTTTTGCTTTGATATTTTTTCCATAATAAATCCAAAAAACTAATTACTATTTAATTCCAAAATATTTATTGAATTGTCTATTGAATCAAAAATCAACACTCCATTTTTTCTTGATGTTTTAGCAACACAGGGTGTAACTATCCAGCGCTTGTTATCAGCTAATGAGTGTTTACCAAATTTTAGAATAGATATTTTCTCATCATCTGTATAAACACATCCTTCTGGATGCCCATGTCCGGAAAAACTAATTGAACAATCGTGATTTTGGATAAACTCGAAATGCTTCTTTAAATGAAATGGTTCTTCCGGAAAAAAAATTGCTGAGCCGGAAAAATCGGGGTAACAAAAGTGGGAAATAAAAATATTATTGTTGTTGATTAAAAGGGCTTTATATTCATCCAATCCATTTAGATACTCTTTTGATTCATCACTAAGTAAAGAAGGAATTTCAGAATCTTCATAGAGCCATATTTTTTTACGTGCAAGCTTTGCTCTCTTTTCATAATCCAACGAATACCAATTTTCCAGATAGTTGAAGCCTGAATTGAATGTTGGGGTCTTTTTAATCGCGAAAAGGTCGTGATTGCCTATAACACAGTTAGAACAATTTTCTTTTACAAGCTTTACACACCTATCGGCATCTTTAGTTATGATGTTTTTATAGAATGGAAGTGCAAATCCAACAATATCCCCAAGACAAACTACAAAATCTACTTTTTCATGTTCAAGCAATCTTAAAGCTTTTTGAAGACTTGTTATGTCTTCATGTATATCGCTGATAAATCCTATAACCATTCTAAAATAACCAAAATGATGATTGGTGCGGATTGTGTAAAATTTATTTTTATTGAAAGTTAAAATAAATAAAAATAAACTGTAAGATTATATCAAGAGGGCTTAGTGGATTAATAATAATAGTCTCAGAATAATCTGCTAGTTGGCAATCGTTTACTTAATCTCATAAAGATAATTTGGCAATTTAATTTGTATTCCAGAATATGGTCCATTCAAATCAGTCAATTGATCCCCAACAGTTCCAACAATTTCATAACCTTGCTCGGTAAGTTCTGTTCGTTTCTTAATTTTGAATTCTTGCGATTTTAATTTTTGTTCGTCTTCTCTTTGTGTCAGTAAAGTATCAAATTTTGTATATCCTGCTTGTATAAGATTTTTATATGTTGAATTATATTCATTAAAATTTCTTCCTGTAAGAAAAATTATTTTAAATCCTTTATAAAGAAGATAGAGGTATAACTCTTTTGTTTGTTCAATGGCTGGGGCTTTTAATTCATCGTTCCATTTTTTATTTAAATCATACACATATCCAAAATCCATAAGCTTAGCTAAGCCGTAATTATTAAGTGCGGTTTCATCAACATCAAAGATCACAACCGAGCTGCTCTTTGGTTTCACTTTATCAAATTTTTCCTTTGCGTCGTTAATAACTGCATTCATTTCTTCATCATACTTGCCGGACTCATAATATTCTTTTACAATATCTTTTGCGATTCTAAGATTTACAATTTGATTTGATGTACAGCTAAATAATATTAAACCAAATATTAGAATAAGTGCTTTGCTACAATTCATATTCAATATGTTATTATTTTTTATAATTAAAAAAATACACTAACGGTCTTTCTAATCTCGCAGCCCACTCTCTTTCGTTATGCTCTGCACCGGGTGAGTAGAAGTAATCAATGTCTTGTCCAATAACATAACCCTTTTTAGAAAGTTCAACAAACATTCTTTGCCCACGCAAGGAACCATCTTCACCATGATCAATATAAAATTTAATCGACTTTTTTTGTCCCTTGTATTCTTCAACTGTTTTAATGCTTTTATCATTATTATAATAAAAAGAACTTGATAAACATCCAGCCATTGAAAAAACTTCGGGATAATTCCACGCTGCATAAAAAGAAATAAGTCCACCCATTGATGAGCCCATGATTGCGGTATTTTCTTTTTCGGGCATGGTCTTATAGCTAGCATCAATTATTGGTTTTATTTCCGATACTAAAAATTTTAAATATTTTTGCCCTTTTTCACTCCAGCTGTATTCATCCAGTCTATCAGGTGAATTATAAATTCCCACGACAATAATTTCTTTAATTTTTTTTTGCTTGATTAGCTTCATCACTGTTTCATCTACACGCCAATCTTTACCTATAAAAGCAGTTTTGGGATCAAGAATATTTTGGCCATCGTGCATGTATAAAACGGGATATCGTTTATCGGGATTTTTTTGTGGATTATATCCTATCGGTAACCAAATAACAATATCTCTTTTGTTGTTAAGCAAATCCGAATAAAAATCTTTTAAATATTCTACTTTACCAACAATTTCATCTTTTTCTTGTCCGGGTTTTCTGCGAGTTTTTTTGTTTTCTTCTGCCATTTTCCAAAATATTTATTAAAGAGCTTTAAAGATAAAAAAATATCTGTCTTTTAAGTAAAAAGGCTCTGATATTGTACAAGTTTCGGTTTTTAGGGTGGCTTCTTACGTTTATTTTGTGGATTTTTGAGTAATAAAATTTTAATAATCTTTTCTAAAAACGGAGATTGTTTTTATGGCTGTTATTAGACCTTTTAAAGCCCTAAGACCTACAAAAGAAAAATCCCAACTTGTTGCTAGTGTTCCTTATGATGTAGTAAATAGAGAAGAAGCAAAACAAGTTGCGGAAGGAAATCCACTTAGTTATTTGCATATCACACGTTCCGAAATTGATTTGCCGGAAGTAAAAGACGTTTACTCAAAAGAAATTTATATTAAAGCAAAAGAAAATCTTAATAAGATAATTGAAACTGCTCCTTTAAATATTGATGAGAAACCTCATTTCTATCTATATAGATTAATTATGGATGGCAGAGCACAAACTGGAATTTGTGCAACTTTTTCTGTGGATGATTATGACAACGATGTAATTCTTAAACACGAAAAAACTCGTAAAGTAAAAGAAGATGACAGGACAAATCACATTGTTACAACAGAAGCACAAACAGGTGTTGTATTTTTAACTTATCGCGGAGTTAAAACTGTTAATGATCTTGTGGATAAAACAATTAAAAATGTAAACCCTGAATATGATTTTACAGCTCCAGATGGCATCCAGCATACTGTTTGGATTATGCATGATGAATTCAATAAAATGATTGAAGAAGAATTTGCAAAGATTAATAAACTTTACATCGCCGATGGACATCATCGTGCAAAAAGTGCAAGCCGCGCAAAAGAAGAAAAGACGAAGACCAATCCACATCATAGCGGAAGTGAGGAGTACAATTATTTCATCGCAGTAATTTTTCCGGAAGATCAACTAAAAATACTTTCTTACAATCGTGTAGTCTTTGATTTGAACGGATTGAGTAAAGCTGATTTTATGAATTCTGTTGCTGATAAGTTTACCATTACTCCAACAACAGAAAAAGAACCTAAAACTAAAAACACTTTTTGTATGTACATTGATAAAGAATGGTTTGTTCTTAAACCAAGAGATTCTGTTTTCGCAAGTTTATCTTTAGAAAAATCAGTTGGAGAAAAACTTGATGTAAGTATTTTACAAAATTTTTTACTAAATCCTGTTCTTGGAATTGATGATCCTCGTACAAATACTAGAATAGATTTTATTGGCGGAATACGTGGAACAAAAGAACTTGAAAAACTTGTTGATTCAGGTAAAGCTGCGGTTGCATTTTCACTTTATCCCGTTGGGCTGGACGATCTGATGAACATCTCTGATGCAGGAGAAATTATGCCCCCAAAATCAACCTGGTTTGAACCAAAATTAAGAGATGGGTTGTTAACACATTTAATTTAATAGATAAAAATTATTAAAGGAATATCATTATGGAAAAAAGAATTTATAACTTCAGTGCTGGTCCAGCAATATTACCAGAAGAAGTTTTATTAGAAGCACAAAAAGAATTGTTTGCTTTACCTGGAGTTGGAATGTCAATCCTGGAAATTTCTCACCGCTCAAAAACTTTTGATGCAATTCTTGCTGAAGCAAAAGCAGGAATAAAAAACTTATTAGATGTTCCTGATAATTATGAAATATTATTTTTACAGGGCGGCGCAAGTCTGCAGTTCTCAATGGTTCCGCTAAACTTAATGCCTCCTAAAAATAAAGCAGATTATATTTCAACCGGAAGCTGGTCTAAAAAAGCAATTAAAGAAGCCAAAAGAGTTGGAACTGTTAACGTTGCGGCAACAACTGAAGAAGGCGAAGGTGATAATAAATTTTTTAAACGCATTCCAAAACAAAGTGAACTAAAGCTTGATCCCGATGCTGCTTACGTTCACTTCACATCAAACAATACAATTTACGGAACTCAATATCACACAGAACCGGAAGTTGGAAATGTACCGCTCATTTGCGATGCGTCTTCAGATATTCTTCACAAAAAAATTGATGTTAGCAAATACGCTTTGATATACGCTGGTGCACAGAAAAATATTGGTCCCTCCGGTGTTGTGCTTGTTATAATCAGAAAAGATATGCTTGAAAGATGTCAGGATTCACTTCACACAATGTTAAACTATAAAGTACAAGTTGAAAATGATTCGATGTATAATACTCCAAATACATTTGGTATTTACATCATCAAACTTGTAACAAAATATCTTTTAAATCTTGGCGGACTGGATAAGATGTATGAGATCAACAAAGCAAAAGCAAAACTTCTTTACGATGCAATTGATAATAGTAACGGATTTTACAAAGGACATGCAGAAAAAGATTCACGTTCATTGATGAACATTACATTTAATCTTGCTACTCCTGAATTAGAAAAAAAGTTGATTGATGAAGCTTCAAAAGCCGGCTTCAGCGGATTAAAAGGTCATCGTTCTGTTGGTGGATTACGTGCATCAATCTACAATGCTTTCCCGACCAAAGGCGTTGAAGCACTTGTTGAGTTTATGAATGATTTTCAAAAAAGAAACAGCTAAATAATATATGTCATTGAGAGTGAAACGAAGCAATTTAAATTTAACAGCTTGCTTCTTCACCTTGTTCTTCACAATGACGCAAAGGAAAAAATGATAAAAATATTTCTTGCCCTAGTAACATTGCTGATAACAATTTCTTGCAGTAAAAATGAAGTGAAATTTGAAGCGTTCAGTGCAGAAGCTTTTGCTTATGATATCGGTGATGGCATAGCTGAGGTTAATGCTACAGTAAGAGTAAAAGGGTTTACACAAACAGAAAAAGATGACAATTATAGCGCAGCGGTTGCTTATGAAGTTAATTTGTTGAAGCCGGATAGCACTGAAATAAAATCAGTTTTTAAATATGTTCAGAATGCTCAAAAGAATGAGCCGATAAGTGACATCGCATTGGAAAGTCAGTTTACTCTTGATTCGACTTACATGGCTGGAACATATACTCTCATTTACAAGATTGAAGATAAAAATTCAGATAACAAGTTGGAATCAAAAGTTAATTTTGATTTAACCCGGGAATAGTATTTTAGTTTTCTTCAAAGTATCGGGGCGGAATTAATTTTCTGCCCGAATATCCTTCATTAGCTTCGTGATAATATAATATATCTGATTCATCGCTGCGCCAGCACAAATATACTTCTTCACCATTAATCATTGAGGGGAAATCAACTAAACCAATTTGAAATTTAGTGTCTTTATAATAGCATCCAATTTCCTCAAGTTCTGAAAGAAAACCATTTACTTCGCTGGCAAGTTTTTTTATTTGGATATCATCTTCAATTCCATTATTAACTTCTTCGGCAATAAGACGCATCTCGCGTGTAGTTTGTAAAATATCTCTTACAATATTTTTAACTAACGGCAATGTTTTGCGTGCATCCGCAGGGGTAAAATATTTTGTTTCAGTAGTCATCTTTTTCCTAAAAAATTCATTCGACGCAAAAATACAATTTAAATCTGTTAAAAAAACTTTATAAAATTTTAAATTTGCCAAAATACTATTCGATGTTTTTGTCGTAATTATTGAATCCTTTATACATAAATCAAATCTAATTAACATCAAACTATAGGAAATATATGCCTACTCTAAACAAAATGAATATTAACAATTTTTTGACTTACAAAAGGTTTGTTGAGGAATTTAATAAACAGGTTAACGAAACGGATATAGAATCGTTAAACGAATATGATAAGAAATATTTTGATTACCGTAAACTTAATTTTCAAAGATCATCGCGACTTGGGAAAACTTTTGAACCAACAACCGAAACAAAAAATGCATTTACCCAAATTAGCAACAAGCAAACCTGGTTTGTAATTACAGAAAGTTGGTGTGGTGATTCTGCTCAGAATCTGCCCGTAATTGCAAAGCTTGCTGAATTAAATAACTTGATAGATTTAAAAATCGTTTTGCGTGATTCAAACTTAGAGTTTATGGATCTGTATCTAACAAACGGCGGTAGAAGCATTCCAAAACTTATCGCATTTGATAAAGATGATAATGAATTATTTCAGTGGGGCCCTCGACCAGCAGAAGTGCAGAAATTATTTTCTAAGTTAAAAGCTGATGGAATTGTGGTTTCTGAAATACATAAAGAACTTCATCTTTGGTACGGAAGAAATAGAGGGAAAGAAATTGAAAAAGAAATTGCGGAACTTGCAAAATAAGATGGTTTTATTGTTTAGCAATTAAGAAAAACTAATCCACAATTATTACCTCATTTGAGAAATAATTTAACCCTAACGACTCGCAAATAGTTCTAAATAGGCAATCTTTATCTTAAATAGATTTTACCTGTTTAGCATAATTTTTGAGCAATTAATTGCAATAATTTAACTGCGGTTAATTGTTGCTAAGACTCACATAATAAGAATTTATTTATCTAACTAATCTTTTAACAATTTAGGACCCTTCTATGAAAAAAATTTTACAGTTTTTTATTGTCTCAATTTTCATTTTGCAGACAAGTATTTTTTCCCAATCACCTGTTGTTCAACAAATAGTAAATTCTGTTAATCAGGATTCATTAATTTATTTTGTTCGTGAATTATCAGGAAATGTTCCGACAACAATTAATGGAACCTTACAAACAATTGTTTCTCGTAATAAATATCAGCCCGGTAATGCGCTTGCAGAAACATATATCAAACAAAAATTACAATCATATGGGTTAACAACTACAATTCAGTCTTTCAGTACAACCGGAAAAAATGTTTACGCTGTTCAACTCGGAACAGAGTTCCCTAACCAAAAATATATTATCTGCGCCCATTTTGATGACATGCCAACTGGTACAACTGCCCCTGGTGCAGATGATAATGGAAGCGGAACAGCTGCTGTTTTAGAAGCGGCAAGAATTTTTTCCCAGCTCTCTTTTCCATATACAATAGTATACGCATTGTGGGATGAAGAGGAACAAGGTTTGGTTGGAAGTGAATATTACGCTTCACAGGCCGCAAATGCAGGAGATTCAATTCTTGGTGTTATTAATATGGATATGATTGCTTACGATGGAAATAATGACGGTAATGCTGATGTTCATACGAGTTCAATTGCAAACACCAGTACTTTAAAAGATAAAATGCTCGAGGTAAATTTAGTATACGGAATTAATCTTGATCTGGATGTTGTTCCTGCACAACCTTACAGCGATCATCAATCATTTTTAGATCATGGTTATGGAGCAATATTATTGATTGAAGATGACAATGACTTTCATCCGCAGTATCACACTATAAATGATAATTTAACTTATTACAATCAACCTTATTTTGTAAAAAACTCTAAACTTGCATTTGCAACATTAGCCTCATTTGCATTAAATCTTAATCTTGATATTACTCATACACCAATTGCTTCGATGACAACATCACAACCAATTACTACAACCGCATTTGTATCTTCAGGTCTAGAAATTGGCATTGGTGCTTTAGCCCCGAGATTATATTATCGAACAAAATCAAGCGGCGGTACTTTTAGTAGTTTTATTGAGGTAACAGGCACAGTAACTGAAAGCTCAAATTATACCTTTAGCATCCCTGCTTTACCCCTTGGTACAGTATGCCAATATTACATTGCTGCACAAGATGCAAACTCATCAATTGTAAAAACATTACCTATTGGCGGCAGTGGGTTTAATCCTCCGGGCAGCATACCACCTGCAACATTTTATCAATTCTTTGTTGCACCTTTAACAATTGCGATGTCTGATGAGGCAAATGATATTACAAATTGGACATCAACAGCCGGATGGAATATTACAACAACCAAATATGTTTCTGCACCATCTTCATTTACAGATTCACCTGGTGGCAATTATATTAATAATGTTACATCTTCTTTAAGATATACCAATCAAGTGGGATTAACCAACGTACTTGGAGCAGTATTAGAATTTGATACTCAATGGGCTATTGAAACTGATTGGGATTATGGCCAAATACAACTTTCCACAAATAACGGAACAACCTGGATTTCGTTAACCGGACAATATACAAATCCGGGAACAGGAAGTTTTCAACCAACTGGTGAACCACTTTATGACGGAACACAATCAACCTGGGTACATGAAACTATTGATATTTCGGCTTATGCTGAACAACAAATTACTTTACGTTTCTATTTCCGCACAGATGGTTCACAAGTTCTTGATGGTTGGTACGTAGACAATATTAAGGTTTCTGTATACAACAGTATTATTCCTGTTGAACTTGTTTCCTTTACATCTTCAGTTATAAATAATACTATAGGCTTAAACTGGATTACCGCTACTGAATTAAATAACTCGGGATTTGATATTGAAAAATCTGCTGATAACATAAACTGGAATAAAGTAGGATTTGTTAGTGGTAACGGAACTTCAACTGAAGTTCATTCTTATTCTTTTATCGATCAAAACCCAATCGTTGGAAAATCATATTATAGATTAAAACAAGTTGACTTTGACGGCACATTCGAGTATTCAAATTTAGTTGAAGTTTTGTTTGGTGCAGTTTCAGATTATGCTTTGGAACAGAATTACCCAAATCCTTTTAATCCATCCACAACAATTAGTTATTCAATTAAAGAAAAAAGTAATGTTGAATTAAAGATTTTTGATTTACTCGGAAGTGAAATTGCCACACTAATCAGCGAAGAAAAAGCTCCTGGAAATTACGATGTCCATTTTGATGCTTCATTTCTTTCAAGCGGAGTTTATCTTTATACAATTAAAGCAGGTAGCTTTGTTCAAACACGAAAAATGATGTTAATGAAATAAATTCTACTCCTCACACTTCGACTCCGCTCGGTGTGACAATTTTTGTTAATTCAGGCACGAGAAATCGTGCCTTTTTTATTATATCTTATCTTACATTTTCATTACTTTTAGAATCAATAATCTCAAAATCTGGCAACTAAAAAGGACAACAGATGAGCGAACAAGAAACATCAAAATCAGGGATTAAATCTTTTCCCTTAAATTATTGGGTTGTAATAATGATGGAGTTTTTTGAAAGAGGCTCCTATTATGGAATGATGAGCATTCTTTCTGTTTACATGACTGACCAGCTCAGTTACACAAAAGAAAGCGTTGGTTTAATTAAAAGCGTTATCCAACCAATGCTTTACATATTACCAATTCTATCCGGCGCAATTGGGGATCGATTTGGTTATAAAAGAGTTTTAACATTTGCATTTATCTTTTTAGGATTAGGATATTTTCTTACCAGCCAAACAACAGAATATGCAATGGTGTTTGGAAGTTTGATAATAATGGCAGTTGGAGCCGGCGCATTTAAACCTATGATTTCTGGAACAATTGCAAGATCAACTAATGAAAGCAACAGCACACTTGGATTTGGAATTTTTTATTGGTCAATAAATCTTGGTGCATTTTTATTTCCACTTATTCTTGTTCCCTATATTAAAAATACTTTTGGCTGGGAATATGTTATGATGGCTTCCGCAATTGCAACTGCAGCTATGTTAATTCCCACATTTTTAATTTATAAAGAGCCTAAAAGACCCGAAAGCACCAAAACACTTGCAGAAGTTTTAAAAGGTGCTGTAATGGTTTTAACTGATTTTAAGTTTATTGGATTGATAGTTATCTATTCGGGTTTTTGGATTTTGTATTTCCAGATGTTTGATTCAGTCCTTTGGTATGTTCAAAAATATGTTGATGCAACTTCACTAAATAATTTTGTTAATGGCGTTCTCGGTGGAATTGGAATTGACATTAATTGGAAATTTGATGTTGAACACGTTACGGTAATAAATGCAGGAACAATTATTCTGCTTCAAATAATTGTATCAAACATCGTAAAACATACAAAAGCTTTGCCGACTATGATTGCGGGAATTGCAATGGGAACGGTTGGAATGGCTATTTTGGCTATCAATACCAACATCTGGGTATTTATGCTTGGCATTATAATATTCTCAATTGGAGAAATGACCGCGCATCCAAAGTTTATAAGTTATGTTGGGTTGATCGCACCTGAAGATAAAAAAGCCCTATACTTGGGTTACTCATTTTTATATGGAGTGTTGGGAAGTTTTATAGGCAGTCTACTCGGTGCTAATTTGTATGTTCACTTTGTTGATAAATTAAATCAGCCAAGTACCCTCTGGATTATTTTTAGTCTGATAGGTGTCGCTACAATCATCGGACTTTTGCTTTACAATAAATTTGTAAGCCCAACTAAAAATGCTTAAGAATTCTTAATTGATTATGGGACTCTCTTATGAGTCCCCTTTTATTATAATTCCTTTATTAGTAATAATTATCAACCCATCATTTCATTAAGACACAAAAAGAATTACATTTAAATAGTGTTTAACTAAAATCTTGTATCTCATCCTTAATTCATAGAGGCATTAATGATTGAGGCGAGTGCCAAATTAAAATACATACTTCTTGTTGACACATTATTATTAATTTTATGTTCCGCAGGAATTGTAAGTATAAATCAAAAGGCTAAGCTTCCTTTCCAGATTTCCGGGCAATACCCGCTTAATTCCATAATCATAACCAAAGACAATCCATATAAACTTTCCTCAAATGATAAACTGCATTCAATTGAGGGTTTTATAATTAGTAACAATGAAAATGTTGAATATATTACAGATAGAAAAAATATTGGCGATATAGTTTCAATCAAAGTAATTGGCATCTCTGGTGAGCGTAAATTAAACATTAGGCTTACCAAATTTTATGATGATTTTTACATCATTAGCACATCACTTACTGCACTACTTTTTTTTATTATCGCACTTTTTGTCTTGATTAAAAGAAGTAAAAGCAAAGCAGCAAATATATTTCATTGGGCAAGTGTTGGGATCGCATTAATAATGTGCACGACTTGGGCAAATCAAAATACACATCCCCCTATTTTAAGCTATATTCTGCAAGGTATATTTCACTTTTCATATGTTTTTACACCAGCACTATTTATTCACTTTGCCTTCTCTTTTCCTAGAAACAATGAGCTGAGATGGCGTATATTTATTTACTTTAATTATGTTATTGCCTGCTTGCTTTCAATATTAAGCACTATCACTTTTATTTATTCTTCAGTCATTAATGATACTCAGTCGATGCAGAATTATCTGCAGGTATTTACTGTAACTAGAATTTATATTGCTATTGCTGTGATTGCCGCCATTATTATTTTTTTTATAACATATTTTAGGGAGAATGGTGAAGTAGAAAGAAAAAAATTAAAGTGGCTGCTCCTGGGATTTATTATTGGCCCATTAAGTTTTATTGCTTTTTGGGTGCTGCCACAAGAGTTTACAGGGGCAGGACTTTTGCCGGAAAAGATAATTATTCTTTTACAGTTAGCTGTACCTTTAACTTTCGCTATTGCAATTGTCAAGTATCATATACTGGATATTGACGAAGTAATTAATAGAAGTATTGTATATATAATTGTTATTTCGATTTTACTCGTTTTGTATTCTGCTGCAGTTGGAATTTTTGTTGCTACGTTGCACACTTCAAATCAATCTACTATTTCTGCCATAGCAGCAATACTGCTTGCGGTTCTATTTCAACCAATTAAAACTAAAGTCCAGAAATTTGTTGATAAGAAATTTTTTAGAATTCAATATAACTTTAGAGAAGAGTTAAATCGGTTTACTGCACAGATTAAAAATTATAATGATGTTAGTTCACTTGGTGAATATTTAATCAGAGAAATTGATAATCTTATTCCAATTGAAAAAATTGGTTTTAGCGAACTCGATAACCAAACAGGTCGGCTATTCATAAGATCCCAAAAGAAATTTGATCGGTTAGCCAATAAAAGCTTGAGAATGAAGCCTGAAAATTTAGAAAGAAAGCGATTTCAGGCGGCAGCTATCAAAAATAAAGTTGAGAACGATGCAGACATCTCAACTATTTTCCAAAACACTCTTATCCGATGGGAAATAAATCTTGTTGTTCCGATAAAATCTGTTAATGAAGAACTATATGGGTTTATATTATTGGGGAATAAAAAATCTGGGACCAGGTTTTCTACTGAGGATGTTGACCTATTAAAAGACATTGGAATAAATGCAGGTTCAACTATTGAAAGAATAAAACTCCAGGAGCAGCTAATCCGCGGAAAGGTTGAAATTGAAAAGCTTGAAGAACTGAATCAACATAAATCTTTGTTTGTATCTAATATATCACACGAATTAAAAACCCCGCTAACCTCTATCAAGATCTTCGCTGAAATGCTGCTTGGAAATGAAAGTGGTCTTTCAAATAAATCAAAAGGTCATCTTGAAATAATTGAAGGTGAAACTGATCGATTAAAACGTTTAATAAATAATGTACTCGATTTTTCAAAGATAGAAAAAGGTGTGCAGAATTATTCTTTCCACGAGATTGGCTTAAATAAAATTGTTAAAGATGTAATTGAAATAATGCATTACACGTTAAAGATGAAAGGATTTAATCTTGAAACAAAGATTGAAAATTTTAATGATCTGATTTACGGAGATGCTGACGCAATAACTGAAGCTATTGAGAATATAATTTCAAATGCTATCCGGTTTTCAACAGACAAAAAGGAAATTACTATCTCAACTTATCCTGAAAACAATTTTGTTTGCGTTAGTGTTAAAGATATTGGGATAGGAATCAATCATTCAGATTTTGAAAAGATATTTGATCCTTTCTTTAGGTCTGATAATGCAAAAACAAAAAAAATAGGCGGCACGGGATTGGGACTTCCTATTGTAAAACATATTATGGACGAACACAAAGGTAAAACATTAATAGATAGCTCAATAGGCATTGGAAGCGTTATTACTCTTTGTTTTCCGACTTTATCAAATAATGACGGAGCAGATGATGAAGAAAATTCTAATTATTGAAGATGACCCAGCTATAAGAACTGGAATTAACGAAAGCCTTACGAATGAAGGTTATTCTACATCTGAAGCTGATACAGGCATAATTGGTTTTGAGCTTGCTCACAACAAAAAATTTGATTTAATAATTTTAGATCTAATTTTGCCCGGCAAAGATGGAATTGAGATTTGCAAAGATTTAAGAAGTGATGGTATAAAAACTCCAATTATCATGGTTACCAGTAGAAAAGAGGAGATTGATAAAATAATGGGGCTTGAAATAGGCGCAGATGATTATGTAACAAAGCCATTTAGCATTCGCGAACTACTTGCGCGTATAAAATCGCTTATACGAAGAACTACTTATGAGCCTGGAAAAATTGAGGAAGTGGAATTTGCAGATATTAAAATAAACTTTATAAAACAGGAAATGTCGAAGGGAAACAATCAGGTAAAACTTTCTGCAACTGAATATAGAATTCTTCATTACTTTATTGATCACGAAGCAGAAGTAATTTCAAGAGACAAATTTCTTGATGAAGTCTGGGGATATGATTCATATCCAACAACTCGTACTGTTGATAATTATATCCTTTCACTCCGAAAGAAAATTGAAGATGATCCTGCAAATCCAAAACATCTTATTACGGCTTATACAGTTGGTTACAAATTTCAAAAATAGTTAAACTAACTTATTTTTTAGCGTAAAAAAGTTCTCTGGCTTTCTTTTTACAATTTCATGACAACTCCCTTCAATCAAAATATTATGTTAATAACAGAATCGTTAAAAGGAGTTTTTATGAAATCTAAATACACTAAAATATTTATTCCGCTTTTACTTTTACCGTTAATAATTAATCAATGTTATCCAACTTACCAAGCAACAAAAATAGATCCGGGTTCACTGCAAGAGGGTAACTATGTAGATATTCAGGCAAAAGTATTTAAATCTGACAATTCTATATTCCTTTTTCCGGATGGTTTTAATGTTTACGATAAACATATTTCAGGGGATGGAATTATCGAAGTAAATTATTCATTAAAACAAAAATCAAAAAAGATTAAGCTTCCGCTTGATAGCATCACAGCAATTATTACTTACGAAGAAACTACAAGTGGAGGAAGATATTTTGCTTCTTTCCTATTAAGCTTTACAGCTGCTCCTTTAACCTTTTTAGGCATTTATTGCATTGCCTGTCCAAAGTGCTGTTTTGGATCCTGTCCGACAGTCTATGCTTATGATGGTGAAGAGTACAATCTTGAAGTTGAATTATTTTCTGAATGTATCTCCCGACAGATTGAGGATAACGATATTGATTTACTAAAACAAAAAATTAGGGATAACACTTTAAAGTTGAAAATTACCAATGAAGCTCTCGAAACTCATTTTATAAATAAATTTGAAGTTGTGGTTGCAGAACATCCAATAGGTACAGAATTATTTCCATCTATAGCAAATAAATTATTACTCTTATCAAGGCCAACACCAATAACACTTGCTGTTAGTAAAAACGGAATTAATCTAACTGATGTTTTAACAAAGGATGATAATATTTTTTTTAGGAGCGGTGTAGATAAAGTAAATGAATTAAGAAACGGGCCTGTGTTTGATTGGATCGATATTAAAGTTCCATCAAATAAAAATTTACCAACGAAAATGCTTGTGAAATACCGGAACACATTGTTGAGCACAACTCTTCTTTACGATGTTGTAATTGGCTCACAAGGAGTGGCAGGATTGGAGTGGACAAATAAGATGAATAATGATTCTGTTTATGCTTCTCAGTTTAAAATGATATATGATGCGTTTTCAGGAATTAAAATAAAATTATTTGATAAAGGTTTTTGGAAAGAATTTGGAAAGTTTAAAGACGCCGGACCCCTTAATTGGAAATATATTGCAGCAGAATTACCTGAAAGTAATTCTGATACACTTTTAATCCGGTTAGAATTTATACCTGATAATTTTATGATTGATTATATTGCTTTCGATACTACAACATCTGCAAATATCAAGATAGCAACTGAGCTTATTTATCCAGTTGAAGTAACCGATGGCAATGGAAATGATTCTGATTCATTATTAAGTTATATAAACAATGATGATCAATATTATCTTAAAACTGACCCGGGTGATTGCTACTATCTTAATTATAACATTCCAAAAAATAATAATTGCGAACAAACATTTCTCATCTATTCAAAAGGATATTACAATGAATGGATACGCGGCAGTTGGATAAACAATAAAAACGATCTCTACACATTTAATCTTTACGATGTTAAAGGAACACTCCGCTTTCTTGCTGATAGCTGGATAGAAAACAGTGAACTATTAGAGAGAGAGTTTTTCCACAGTAAATTTTCTCTCAAGGAGGAAAAATGAAAAAGATAATCTTAATACTATGTTGTTTTTCTCAACTACTAATATTTATTGGTTGTTCATCTGGAAAGTATGTTGTATCTGCCAATGGTGATAAAACAGAAGTCACCCTTAAAGACGGATATAAATTTGTTAGTGAAATTGTTTGCATACAGGACACAGCAATTATTTTTGCTACAATGCCTGTTAATCCATTAGACTTTCCGAATCTATTTTTTGAACCTATACAAGAAATTAAATCAATTACTATTCAAGGCTATGATGGAAGTGGCTGGGGAAGTTCGGTATTACTTTTTCAAGTGATTCCTGCTGCGTTAATGTTTGGAGCAGCAGCTTCTTATTCTGAAGGAGGATCCGGCGCTTTGGCAGTAGGTTTAGTTTGCGCTATTCCAGCTGCAATAACAGCGATCCTGTTTGCTACTTATGAAGGTGAAACCCCTCAATGGACTAAGGAACTGCCAATTTCAGAAATTGATAATCTTAAAAAGTATTCCCGTTATCCTGAAGGAATGAATCAAGAAGTGTTATCCAATCTTCTTAAAAAGTATAACCAAACAGGAATAACAAGAATTATTAAAAGACAATAAAATGTTACTAAAGAATAATGTTTTAATTTTTGTTTCTCTTACCTCTCTATTTTGGGATGTGCATGCAAATGCACAAACCGATTCTTTATCTCAAAGGGCAAGTGAGTGGGAAGTTTTTCCTATAATCAATTATGATTCCGATGCCGGGTTTGGCTATGGCGGGAAAGGATTTCTTTATAATCTTTTAGGCGGTAAAGAGAGTTTTGATTTAACTCTTTATAACAGCACTAAAGGAGAAAGATGGTATAGATTTGTATTTTCATCTCCGGATATACAAAGACGGCAGGGAACAAAATATCCAATCGCTTTTGATTTGACTTTTGATTACGACAAATGGATTAGCTATAAATTCTATTCGGCTTATTACAATTATCAAACGGGGACTCAAACAAATGGAAGCGAAAACTATATCCGCGAACCTATTGAACTGACCGCATTGTTAAGCCGTGGCTTTGCAAAGGATTTTGTAGCAGAATTTGGTGCGAGATTTAAAAGTATTAGTTGTTATAACTTTGATTCAACTGGTTCGCTTCAGTACAGATTTCCAACTGATGTTAAATATGTTTCTTTTATTTTTAATTTCAGATGGGATACAAGAACAAATTTTATCAATCCGCTCAATGGATTTGTTCTTGAAATAGATAATGAATATGCTCCTAATTTATTAAAACAAGGAAACACTTTTTATAAAGTCGGTATTTTATCGCAATTTTATTTAACTCTGTTTAAACCAAATTATGCTTGGGCTAACAGAATTATTCTTCAAACCATTTCAGATGTAAACTATCAACTTCAACTTCCTCTTGGCGGCAACAATACAGTAAGAGGTTTACCGCAGGATAGATATTTATCAAACTCAACGGTTTTAATCAATTCTGAATTTCGTTTTCCAATTTGGCGTCGATTCGGAGGAATTGCCGGTGTTGATATTGGCAACAGCGAGTCCACACCAGACTGGGTTATTAATCCTGTAATTGGTTTGCGTTTTTATATGGATAATTTTATTGTACGTTTTGATGTTGGATTTGGAGAGGAAACGACGGGAATATATTTCAACTTTGGACATATTTTTTAATCAGGAACTAATCCCCGCCTATCTTTTGACAAGTTCATGACAACTTTGGAGCAATGATAAATTAAGTTCGAATAAAAAACGGGAGCGGTTATGAAAAAATATACTGTAAAAATATTAATCACCTGTTTATTATTACAATTTACAGGCTGTTATTCAATGCAGGAATTACAAAAAGATGAGTTTTTTGAAAGAGCAGGAAATGAGAATGTGCAAATAAAAACAAATTCAGGGGAAAAGATCTTATTTCTGATAAATAGCTATATTGTACGAACTGATTCTATAGTCGGAAAAGGAGCCATAATTAGTAATTATGAGGGGGTCCCTGATAAAGAATTTGAAGGAAGTATTGCTGTCGACCAAGTCGAATCATTTCAAATGGAAGATTTTAGTATAATCCATACTATCGGTGGAGTAATGCTACTTGGATACCTTGGAACAGCATTAGTACTTGGTATCCTATCAGGTTTTCATTAGAAGCTACGAAGTAATAACGACAATGAATTATAAATTGAAATTATAAGGTTGAATGCTGGAATCGGGGTTATCAAGCAAGTTTGGAATAATGTTCAATTGTAAATGATGAATATTCAATAAAAGCAATATGGAATAAAAAAATTAGCTTTTAAGTTTTTGGGATTGGTTTATTTAGTGCAGTGTTAAGAAAAAGTTTGCTGCTAAATGCACTCAGCCAAAGACTAACAGATTAGGAACGCACGATAATCCACGAAGTGGTCCCCCAATTTATCACAGCATACTGTGGCAGTCGAGGAAACTCAGTTTAGAATTCACCAGATATTAATTTTGACAATTTCATGACAACTCTTTTTAGAGTTAAGACCAAATTACTATCGTAATTATTTAAGCTTAACAAATAAAAGGAGTTCTAAAATGAAAACCCTACTTTATACTTTTACTGCTTTCCTACTTTTTGCTTCAATAATTTTTTCACAACCAGATACTTTGACGATCCTTCACGTCAACGATTCACATTCAACTCTTGAAGCAATAGGACCAAGAGATGCAAATCTTAAAGGTACTTTAGGTGGAGTCTCCAGAGTTGCCACTTTAGTTGGAATGACTAAAATGATAGAACCAAACGTTCTATTTCTTCACGCTGGTGATATTTCAATTGGGGATGTTTTTTTTAATAAATTCTTTCAGGTACCGGAGCTGCAGATTCTAAGTGCGCTTGGGCTTGATGCAATGACACTTGGTAATCATGAATTTGATCTGGGACCAGAAGTATTGTTAGGTTCATTGCAATATGTTTTCCCTGTTGTAATGGATGCTTTTCCAATCTTAACTGCTAATATTGATTTTTCTGATCCAACAATTTCCGGGTTGCAGGATTATGTTGGTCCTTATACAGTAAAAGAATTCGGAGATTTGAAAGTTGGTATTTTCGGATTAACAACTCCTACAACGGCTGTATTTTCCAATCCTGCACCGGCAGTTGTCAGTGATGATATTGTTACTATTGCTGCAACAATGGTTGGCACTTTACGCAGTGTAGAAAATTGTGATGTTGTAATTTTCCTTTCCCATCTTGGTGTTGATCTTGATCAGTTAATTGTTAGTTACGTCCCAGGAATTGATGTAATAGTTGGCGGACATGATCATTACAAATATGAACAGCCGATAACAATGACTGATCCAATGGGAGGAACAACCTGGATTGTTCAGGCACGCTCAAATTATTTGGATGCAGGTAAGATGAAATTAGTTTATGATGGAGCAAATGTTCAGCTATTAGATTATCAACTAATTCCGATTGACACAAATATTCCCCAGGAACCAACGGTACAGGCTATCGTCGACGGTATGATAACTGATATAGAAACATTCTATGGAACACCTTTCTTCACTCAACCAGTTGGTTATGCAAGTTCATTCTTTGAAGAGGAAGCAAAAAATCTTTTAGCACTTGGTGCACACGATACGCCTATGGGTAATTTGGTTGCAGATGCTTTTCGTTCCTACACATCCACTAATATTGCACTGCAGGCAGGCGGATCAATCGCTCTTCCTTTATGGGAAGATACGTTTACACCAGGTGATCTTTTCAGAGCAAATGGTTATGGTTTTAATCTTGTTAATACATTAGGATTCCAGCTAGCAACTTTTGATTTAACAGGAATGGATATTCTAACAGGACTTGCATTCGGACTTTCTGAAATTGAGTTAAATGATGAATTCTTAATACAAGTTTCCGGTATGGAATATACTTACGATGGAACAAAATCTGCTGAAGAAAGATTGGTATCAGTTAAAATAAACGGAATACCGATTGATCCGGAAGCAACTTATTCTGTAACAACCAATGAAATGGTTTTAGGTATTCTAGATTACATTGGAATCACACCTTCCAATATCACAATACTCGATGGCATTACTGAGTTTCAGGCACTTTATCAATATGTAATGACTCATGATAATTTCATCCAGCCTAAAACACTTGGAAGGATTTTAAATGTTGGCAACCAGTTGGCAAGAAGTACGGTAATTGGCGCAGGATGGATGAACTCAAATGCGGGTTCGTACGCTGCAAATAAATTCTTCTGTGATAAGTTATTTTTTGAATTTCATATGCTGGATCGCGGTTTAATGTTTGACCCTGTTGGTAAAGTAACAATACGATATCCAAAAGGAAATTTAACATTCAAAAGCAATGAGTGTAACTGGCTTTTAATTAATAATGATACTGCAACTCTAACAGGTACCGGTAAAATAAATAATCAAGGTAACTTTGGATTTTTACTAATCGCAAAAAACTCGCCTGATAAATTGAGAATTGTAATCTATGATAAGGATAATGAAGACAATATTGTTTATGATAATCTCAATCCGCAAAGTATTCATGGTGCTATTGTAATGTATAACCGATGTCTACTTTCTAAAGAAGGAGACGAAGAAATATTAACTACTCCTGTTGAATTTGCACTTGAACAGAATTATCCCAATCCATTTAATCCAACAACAACAATTAATTACTCTATTCCTAAAGCAGGAAATGTAGAGTTAAAGGTTTATGATATACTTGGGAATGAGGTTGCAAATTTAGTCAACCAGGAGATGGCTCCGGGTAATTACTCAGCTAACTTTGATGCATCTTCATTTGCAAGTGGAATTTATATTTACACTTTAAGGACAAACAATTTTGTTCAGACAAAGAAAATGTTATTTTTAAAGTAATGACCATTTAACAAACCCGATTTTTTTAGAAATCGGGTTTGTTAAAAATATCTTTATGAAATATGTTTGATCATTTTTCTATAGGAGTTGTAGGGTGTAATTGAAATTTAAGGAGACGTGAGATGAAAAATATAATCTTGTCTGTTTATGCCGTTTGTTTATTCATTTTATCTAACGGCTGTTCAATTAAAGAAGCTTATCTCCTTCGGGCTGATATAGATGGACCTGCATCTCAAATACCAATTCATACCACCAAATCTTTAGATAATGATAAAGCAAGCATTTCCATTCGTGTCTCTGGAACAACTCAGCAGCATATAAATGGTAGTGTTAGCAGAAGAAATAAGAACATTTACACTGATAGTTTATATGCTGGAAAAAATTTAGGCTGGGATGTTTCAAAATTCGATTTTAATGTTGATGCAGATTTTAAGCTTGGAAAAAATTTTGCTCTCTTTGGTGGGTTTGATTTTTCAGAAAGGTTTAAAGATGTTCTTATTGGGGGTAATGTTGGGTTGGGATTTGTCGGTGGCGATTCTCTAAATGCCATTCGATTTGATGCAGGTTTAAAATATCAAACCATGCATATAAGGGGATATTATTATGCTGAAGCCGAGTTTCTGCCATTTAACCTCGATTTTAATTACATCGCTCTTGTTGATAAGGAAGATGGCTACTTTAATCCTTTCTTTTCCCTTACTTATAATTCCACACATAAAGATTGGTTTGTTAATCCTGTCTTTCAAATAGGCTATGTGTCTCAAGACCTTTTTAATATTGAGGTTGGTAGTAAAGCACATCTATTTATAGTAGACGATGAGATTACTTTAAAAAGTACGATAAGTATTCTCTCATTAACTCCGGGGGTTAATATTGCGCTTGGAGAAAATCACAATCTATTAATTGGAGTCAGATACTTTCACATGATGTCAGCTGATGATCTCGAAAATACAAGTATGTTTCTTCCTTTTGCGCAAATAGATTTTCGATTTTAAATAATCTTATTCTTCTTCAACTTTAGAATACAAGATTTTTAATCGCTTTGAATTTCTACCTCAATGAGTAAAGGAATCATAAAACTTAGAACTCAAGTCAATGAAAATAATTCTGGTATTCTCAACCTCAATATTCATCAATTAATGAATAATATTTGCAGCAATCAATTAAAGTAGAGACTGTTGAATTTGATGTGTCTTTACTTAATCTTTGCTTCTGCAGATATTATAAATTTACATATAAATATATTTATCACAGAAGCGCATCCATTCATAAATCCGAAGATCTAGTATGAACACAGATTCCTGGCAATGGTTTACCGGAAAAGTTGATTTGGGTAATCGGTACTTTGAACTAAAGTATGGAAATAATCCTTCACCCGTTGCGAGAATTGGTATTAGTGAAAGCAAAAATTTTATTGTTGAGTTTTTGATAAATGTAAATGATGAGTCTGAAAAACAAAAAGAAATATTTACTGAGGTTATTTGGGAAATCGAATTATATTTAATCAATAATAGCGAGCCGGATCCAATTGAGTGCATGATTAATCATACAAAAAAATGTGCAAATATGTATTCCAGAATTCATTGGAAATATTTTCCCAAAGGCTCAAAGTATGCGATATTTCTAAGCAAGGAAAATACTCTGGCAAGATCGGTCATCTCAATTAAAAATTATTTTACTAAGCTGCTTCAAGAAATTTAAAGGATATTTGTCGATTATATTTTTTCTTCATTATTAATATCTTTAACCTTAAACTCATCTGTAAACTTGTTTGTAATGATCAGAAAGCCAACGCCAGCAACGGCTCCCAATAAAATCATAGTATTTCCAATCGACAATTGATCATATAAAAACTGAACATTAAAGTAGTAACTAAACCTATAGTAAACCATTCTACCTGCATGTGAGATAACATTTCCAATCCCTGATCCAAAGTATGCGAACAATAAAATTTTTGCAACTTTATATACAACTATAAACTGGGAATATGTTTGCGCAACTTCTTTTATCAAGCCATAAACAGAAAATATTCCAATCGCCATCCAAAAAAATTCGCTTTTATTTATAAAATCGGGAATGACAAATATCGTAAACAAAATTATAAAAGCCCTTGTAACAATTATAATGTATAACTGCGGATAATCTAAAAAACTAAGTTTATCAACCAGAGTTGCATTTAGACTTTGCATAATCCCAACCCTGTTTACGATCTCAGCCTTAGCAAAACCGCAACTTGGGCAATCTTTTAAATCGTGCGCGGATTTTTCTCCGCAATTAGGACAGACTGTTGTGTACATTATTCTATAAATCCCGATTGTTACAAATATTTCTCAATATCCAATTACTCTTTTTTTTCAGGATATAGTACAACTTGAGCTACATCTTTATTCAAATATTGCCTTGCTGCTTGTTTAATATCTTCAGAAGTGATTTCATCAACCCAATTGTTATAATTAAGTAATTCCACCGGATTTTCGTTGTATTGAATATAGTTAGAAATTATTCCCTTCCAGAAACTATTTTTTTTCAGACTTAATTCTCTTTGTCTTTTTTGAATTTCCTTAATTTTGATCATAACCGCATCATCTGGTCCAAAAGTTTTTATAGAATCTAGTACTTGATATACTGTTGCAACAAGTTCATCAACTCTTTCTGGAGAACAGCCAAAATTAATATTTATACTATAATGACTTTCAGGAATTCTATAAATACGATGATAAATCCCTATTCCATAAGTTCCACCTTTATCTTCTCTAACTGCTTCTCTTAATTTTATATTAAGAACATCCATTAGTGATTCCAGCGTGTGTTCATTCTTCCTGCTCCACTTTACATCACCAACGTATGCTATTGCCACAGAACTTTTTTGTTCAATTCCTTTGTGTACTTCCTTCTTTATTTCACCTTTAATATTTGTGTACTTTAAATCAATTTGCTTTTCAGTCCTATTCAAGGAAGGCAGACCGCCCAGGTAAGTTTCAACAAGCGGTTTAAAGGACGCTAAATCTATATTCCCTACAAAGACAAAAGTAAAATCACCTGCATCTGCAAACCGGTTTTTATAAATTGAAAAAGATTTTTGCAAATCAATTTCATCAAGCATTTTAACTTTAAGAGGGCGATTTCTAAAATGATAATTTGTGAGAGTAACTTCTAAGGTATCTCTGAAAGCAACAGCGGGCTCATTACTCATATTTGTTAATTGTGCCATTATCTTTGACTTATATGAAAGAAAAGCTGTTGAATCAATTTTAGGTTCTACAAAATATCCATAAATAAGCTGGAAAAAAGTCTCAATATCTTTTGGGCTTGTGGCACCATTTAAGCCCTCATCATAAAATCCAACATATGGATAAACAGAAACGATTTTACCTTTAAGATATTTATCCATCTCCGATTTAGAAAAATTTCCCAACCCAGATTCACTAACAATTGAGGCAGAATAATTAGCTGACATAAAATCTGCATCTTCAACTAAAGATGACCCACCTGGGCTAAACGCTGTGAAGAGAATCTCATCATTTTTAAAGTCTGTAGGTTTAATAACAACTTTTACACCATTGGCTAGCCTCCACTGCGTAACTCCTAATTTTTCAATTAGTTTCGTTTCTACAATTGGAGAAAATTTTGGTAAGCTTTCAATCAATGGTTGCGTTTTAACTGCATCAACATAAGATTCGATTTTCTTTTTAGATACATTATCTATTATTTGATTTAACTCTGCTTCGGTTGGAATAATAGTTCCTTCTTTTTCAGGTAAAGTAACCATTACAACTCTATTCTCTTCTTTTATAAGATCTGATGCAACTTTATTAACATCCTCTAAAGATATTTGAGGAATCAGTTTTTTATTAAGGTCGTAAACATTTTCAATCCCAAGTACTGGGTTATCATATATAAAATTCTGTACAAAATCCTGCATTATAGCTCTTGATTCAGTTTTGTCTTTTTCATCCAATCTTTTCTCAAGCATTCTCAATCTATTTGCTTTGGTTCTTTCAAATTCTGTAGCTGTAAAACCATGCTGCCTTACTCTTTCAGTCTCAGTTAATAAAGCTTCAAATCCCCTCAGAATACCGCCTTCATTTACCATTGCAGCAAGTGCGCTTATATCAACTCCTTTAACAAACCTGTTTTCACCGGAATTACTAAAATTGAATGGAGGATCAGCCAAGTTTGTTAGTTCGGATAATCTGTCATTTAACATCATATAAAATAATTGGTTTGTGATTGCATTTCTATATTCTTCAATAGTTTTAATTTGTTGTGCTTTGTGTTTAAAATAAATGTTGATTATTGAATAAATAGCTTCTTTATCTGAAGCTATTGCAAAGTAAGTTTTATTGTGTTGGGGAACAGGAAAGATTTCTCTTTCTCTAATTTTTTCTAGGTAAGTTATATTTTCAAAATGCGATTTAATGTATCCTTCAATTTCTTTAACATCAAAATCACCAACAGCAGCAATTGCCATTAGATCAGGTCGATACCAGTCTTTATAAAAGTCAATTAATGTTTGGTGATTAAAAGATTCAATAATTTCTTTTTTACCAATAGGCAGTCTTTCGGCATATCTAGAATCCTTGAATAAAATTGGTAGTTGTTTATCTAGCATGCGCATTTGTGCGCCACGCCCTAATCTCCACTCTTCAACTATTACCCCACGTTCTTTATCAATTTCAGTAGGATCAAAACTTAAATTGTGGGCCCAGTCTTCTAAAACCAAAAACCCTTTCGATAATATTTCACTGCTATCAGTTGGAACAGTTAACATATAAACAGTTTGATCAAAACTAGTGTAAGCATTCAATTCCGGACCAAACTTAATCCCAATTGATTCAAGATAGTTTACTAATTCATTCTTCTTGAAATTTTTTGTTCCATTAAAAGCCATATGTTCAACAAAATGTGCTAACCCTAATTGATTGTCATTTTCCAGAACAGATCCAGCGTTAACTAAAAGATATAGCTCAGCACGTTTCTCAGGTTTTTTGTTTTGCTTGATATAATACTTCATACCATTTTCAAGCTTTCCAATAATTACATTTTTATCCTGCGGTAAGTTTTGATTTTGTCCGTAGTTAAAGGAAATGTTGATTAAAAAGATACAACTGAAAAATGCTAATAGCCTTTTCATTCTGCCCTCCCAAAATGTGATAAATATTTATTAATGTTGTTTTACAAGGTGCCTTTTAATTTTTTGTGTTGTGGTTTTTTCAAATTCACTATCTCTCAGATAAAATTTTCTTATCTGCTTAACTACTGGCAATTTCTTATTGGTTTCTTTTACTGCTTCTGATATTATTTCATTTACCAATTCCGGAGTGATTTTAACTTTATTTTTTTCTGAGTATTCGATAAACGCCTCAGCATCGGTTACAATTTGCACTGCAATAATTTCCGTATGCTTTTCATCTTCTTCGCCGTAAACCATACACTCCTGAACAAATGGATTTCTGTTTAAAATATCTTCGATCTCTTCAGGAAAAACATTTTCTCCACTTTTAGAAATAATTACATTTTTCTGTCTTCCGTTTATGTGCAAGAATCCATCTGAATCAAAGTAACCAATATCTCCGGTCTTAAACCAGCCGTCATCAAAAGCTTCATCGGTAAGTTTTGGATTTTTGTAATAGCCAAGCATTACACTTTCACCCTTTATGTAGATTTCTCCAATCCCATTTTCATTTGGATCATTAATTTTAATTTCTAAACCTGGCAATGGCAGGCCCGCAGCGTTATCCTTAAAACTGTATAATCGATTTAGTGCAACGATTGGTGATGTTTCAGTTAATCCGTACCCTTGAACAAAATTGAAACCTAGTTCGCGCAAACCTTTTGCTACTTTTGGATCAGGTGCAGCACCGCCCGCAATAAATAGCCTAATATGTCCACCAAACTTACGATGTAATTCTTTAAATATTAATTTCTTTGAGTTTTTCCATCCAACAGTCTGAAAAATATTTGTAAGAGAAATCAGCGGTGGAACAATTTTAGATTTTAATTTGTCTTCCTGAATCCCTTTATAGATTTTCTTAAACATTTTATCATAGAGAAGAGGAACTCCAAGCAGCATTGTTGCTTTGACTTTTTGGAGATCATCAACAACCGTTTTTAATGATCGAGCATAATGAGCTGACCCGCCAGCATATAAAGGACAAAGCAACCCGCAAGTACATTCATATTTATGATGAATTGGAAGTACGGAAAGAAATCTGTCATCGGGTGTAATTTTTATCATACTTGTCATCGCCATCAGATTTGATGCAATATTCTTTTGAGTAAGCATAACTCCTTTTGCTCTTCCAAGTGAACCGGATGTAAAAATAATTTCTGCCATTACGTCGGGATTTATGGATGGTAGTCGATCAATTGATGCAGAATGTTTTTCAATCATTTTGGTCATTGAAAGAATTCCATCAATATGTTCTTTTGAATCCATATTGATATAATACTTGAGATTTAAAAGCGAATCTCTTTTCTCTTTTATCAACGGTTCAAAATTATCAGAAAAAACTATTGCTATAGCCTCTGATTCATGTATGATATTTAGTACTTCATTCTGATTTAAATTCTTATCAATGGGGACAATAACCAAATTAAAACACATTGTTGTAAAATATGTAAGAGACCATTGTACACGGTTATCGCTTATTACGGCTACGTGATCTCTTTCTTTAATTCCAATATCAAGCAATGATTTGCCAAATCGAATTACGTAGCCGTAAAGTTGCTTATATGTAACGTTGGAAATAGGATTGTTTGTAAGATCCTCAAGAGCCAGTTTATCTCCATAAACTTTTGCAGACCTTAAAAGCATATCTTGAATTGAAGTTATAGTTGGAACAACATAACGAGGATATTCTTTAACCATTGTATTCTCTCTTTTATAAAGTTTTCTGGATCGAGACAGCACCGCGAAGGTCATCCAACTGGTAACCCGTAGCTTTATCATTGGGATATTTTTTGTGTAGAACTCCTTTAACCTCTGTACCTATTTGATCATCAGCACCGTGGCAACTTAAACAAGGTGCCTGTACTAATATTGGTTTTAAATATATAACGTCTGTTACTCCATCATTTTCAATTGTACTAAAGTATTCAGTTGATTCTTTCAGTTCACCTTTTAATTTAAGCTCCTCAAATATTTTCAAAGCTTCAGCTTCAATTTTATTTGGTACATTGTTTATGTTTCTGTTCTTAAAAGATACACGTTTAATATAAATTCCTTTATTTACACCGTATTTATTAGTTAAGATTTGTGCTGTATCCGAGCAAACAGAAACTGCAGCGACTGCTCCGTTAGTTTGCATCTCTTTAACAAGAATTTCTTTTAGAGATCCCATAAACTCTTTTGCGTCTTGTCTTAAACCTGATTTTATATTTTCGGTAAGTTGTGACTTGGGCTTTTCTGCACAACTTATGCAAAAAATGAAAAGTAAAACTGATAGTGAAATGATCTTTTTCATAATACTCTCCTGTAAATAAAAATATCAATTCCCAATATTAATTTAACAATAAATATCTAACGTTAGCTAAATAATATTTAAGTTTGAGCACAATATTTAATTGAATGATTTGAACACAAAACATCCACTTACACAAAAATCAATCTTTGCATTCTGGATTCCATTAGCCGCAACATGGTTAATGATGTCTCTTGAAGGGCCTTATCTTTCAGCATTAATTGCAAGGTTATCCGAACCAAAATTCAATCTTGCCGCATACGGAATTGCTTTTTCACTCGCACTAATTATTGAAGCACCTGTAATTATGATGATGAGTGCATCAACAGCACTTGTAAAAGATTATCAATCATTTAAGCAATTAAGGAAATTTAATTACATATTAAGCCTATCGCTTACTGCAGCAATGATTGTTTTTATTTTACCCCCAATTTTTTATTTCATTACTGAAGGTTTAATTGGTCTGCCGCGTAATGTTTCATATCTAACACATCTTGCCGTTATGATTTTAGTTCCTTGGCCTGGTGCGATTGGATACAGAAGATTTTATCAGGGAATTTTAATTCGTAACAATTTAACACGATTAGTTGCCTACGGAACAGTTATTAGATTAGTTTCAATGTCAATAACTGCATTCATCTTATACAAATTTACAGATGTTCCGGGAGTTGTAGTTGGCGCAAGTGCTTTATCTACAGCAGTAATTTGCGAAGCTATTGCGAGTAAACTTATGGTTAGAAAATTTCTCATAATTTTAAAATCACAAGAGAATGAGTCACAAAGCAAACTAACAATAAAAGAAATTATAAAATTTTATTATCCGCTCGCACTTACATCCTTACTTACACTTGGTATACAACCATTTGTTACTTTTTTTATTGGGCAAAGCAGAATGCCCTTAGAATCATTTGCAGTAATGCCTGTTGTAACTTCATTTGTTTTTGTTTTTAGAGGATTGGGCTTATCATTTCAAGAAGTTGTTGTTGCTTTAATCGGAGATGATATGAGCGGATTTAATCAGTTGAAAAAGTTTGCAGTTAAACTTGCTATGTTTGTCGCCGGCGCTTTGATATTAATAGCATTTACTCCGCTTGCTGAAATCTGGTTTAGAGATATTTCTGGTTTGTCAAATTCATTAACTGATTTTGCAAGACTTCCGCTGATGATAATGTCCTTCTTTCCTGCGTTTACAGTTCTAATAAGTTTTCAGAGAGCGGTTTTGGTAAAAGCAAATGAAACAAAGCAAATTACTTATGGAACCGCGATTGAATTTATAGGAATTATTATTGTGGTTGCTGTTTGTATAAAATTCTTTTCATTGGTTGGTGCAGTTGCAGCAACAATAGCTTTTGTTATTGGAAGAATGGCGGCCGTCACCTACTTAACACCTCCATCTATTCGTGCATTGAAAAGAAAAGATTAATTACCCATTATAGTTGCAAAGATTTGAATAATTGAAATGGAGAACAAAATGATTAAAATTATTTTGCTTGCTGTTATTTTTATTGCAGGGTTTTTAGTTTGGAATATTTCTTTTAGTACTAAAAAAACTGTTAATAACTCCCAGAATATTTTTGTATCAGATTCAATAAAAAAACAAGGAACGCAAATGAGTGGAAAAATCATCAAAACAGATGAAGAATGGAAAAAAGAACTTACACCTGAAGAATATAGAATTCTTCGTGAAAAAGGCACTGAAAGAGCTTTCACCGGGAAATATTGGGACAATCACGAAATAGGGACTTACATTTGTGCCGCTTGCCTCACTGAGCTTTTTGAATCAAATGCAAAGTTTGAATCCGGTTGTGGCTGGCCAAGTTATTTTGAAGCAATTGATGATAATAGAATTATTTACAAAGATGATAAAAGTTTTGGTATGATAAGAACAGAAGTTCTGTGCGCAAAATGCGGCGGACATCTTGGGCACATTTTTGATGATGGACCACCTCCCACCGGGAAGCGATATTGTATTAACTCCGGTGCAATGAAATTTATCAAAAAAGAAAAGTAACCTTCATCGATTTTTTTCATATCTTACAAATAAAATATCCAAAAAATATCGAGGTAATTTGTGAGTAATCAAGAGATAAGTGGCGAAAATACAACCACACAAAAGCTCGGCTGGAAATTTCCAAAAGATTTTTGGCTTGCAAACTTAATGGAGCTATGTGAGCGCGCAGCTTACTATGGATTTTTTATTCTTTTAACAGTTTACCTAACTGATTTAGTTGGATTTGATGACGTTTGGGGTAATACTATTGCCGGACTATTTGCCGGATTTCTTTACTTTCTTCCTCCATTCTCTGGAGCCATTAGTGATAGAATTGGTTTTAAAAACGGTTTAATTCTTGCTTTTGGATTATTATCAATTGGATATTTTTTTCTTGGAGTAACACATTCTAAAATAGCAGTAATTTTTTTTCTGATCGTTTTAATGATCGGCGCTTCTTTCATTAAACCATTAATTACCGGAACAGTCGCAAAAACTTCTGATGAATTAAATCGTGCAAGAGCCTTCTCGATATTTTACTGGATGGTTAACATAGGTGCATTCAGCGGGAAAACTGTTGTTCCATGGATAAGAAAAGGAGTGGGTTTAGAGTACATTAATTTCTTTTCTGCGGGAGTATCATTTTTAGCATTAATAATTGCAATTTTTCTTTTTAGAAATCTTGAACTTAAAACCGAACGAAAATCTTTTAAAGATATTTTTAATGGCTTAATTAAAATCTTAACTAATACAAGATTAATTACTTTAACTCTTATTATTTCCGGATTTTGGTTAATTCAGGCTCAGTTATATCAAACAATGCCAAAGTTTGTTCTCAGAATTGTTGGCCAAGAAGCAAATCCCGAATGGATCGCAAATGTTAATCCATTTATTGTTGTGGTATTCGTTCTAATTGTTACTCAAATGATGAAGAAACGTACGGCGGTTAATTCAATGTTAGTAGGATTATTCCTAATGCCTCTTTCAGCATTCTCAATGTCTCTTGGTCCGTGGCTGCAAAGCATTGTTGGTAATGAAACACCGATCTTTGGAATACTGTTTCATCCGTTTACGATAATGATGATAGTTGGAATTAGTTTACAAGGATTAGCAGAATGTTTTATCTCACCAAGATTTTTAGAATATTTTTCTTTACAAGCACCAAAAGGTGAAGAAGGAGTTTACCTGGGTTTCAGTCATTTGCATTCATTTGTTTCTTACATTGCGGGTGGTGTTATGTCCGGTTTCTTGTTAGAAAAATATTGTCCTGATCCAAAAACTTTACCTGTAGGTATTACAGATGTTGAGAGATTAGCTTACTATAGTAATGCACACACAATCTGGTATTACTTTGCAACAATCGGTATAGTATCAGCTTTTGCTTTGATTGTTTACAAGTGGTACTATAATAAAAAGGATAGGCAGTTGGCGAGATAGTAAAAGTCATTGCGAACGAAGTGAAGCCATCCGTTAGATCACTTCGCTTCGCTCGTGATGACACTTTTAGCTAGTTCTTTTCTTCCTTCAACTCAGCAGCTCTACCACCAAGGTGTTTGAAAAAGAATTGTTCCATTGCACCATAAAAATCAAATCTGTTTTCTTCGTTCCTAAATCCATGTCCTTCATTATCTTTTACCATATAAGGAACTTCAATTCCGTTTTTCTTTAAAGCCTCAACCATCTGGTCCGATTCATCTTTATTTACTCTTGGATCATTTGCACCCTGCGCAATTAATAAAGGGGCAACTATTTGATCCACATGGAATACGGGAGAAGCATCTCTTAACAACAAAGAATCTTTTTGTGGATGACCAACCATTTCGTACAACATTTCTTTAAATGGTGCCCAGTATGGCGGAATTGAATTCTGGAATGTAAAAAGATTTGATACTCCTACATAATCAACACCACAAGCGTAAAGTTCTGGTGAGAAAGCTAAACCTGCTAACGTTGCATAACCTCCATAAGATCCGCCGTAAATACCGACACGCTTTGGATCAGCAATTCCCTCTGCAATCAGCCATTTAACACCATCAGAAATATCATCTTGCATAGTTTTTCCCCATTGCTTAAAACTCTTCTCCCAAAATTCTCTTCCATATCCGGTTGAGCCACGGAAGTTCATTTGAAGAACTGCGTAACCTCTGTTTGCAAGAAATTGAACTTCAGGATTAAATCCCCAAGCATCTCTTGCCCAAGGGCCACCATGCGGATTAACAACGACAGGAAGATTTATTGGATCAACACCTTTTGGAAGGGTTAAATAACCGTGTATTGTTAAACCATCTCTAGTTTTGTAAGTGATTGGTTTTTGATCAGCAAGATCATTTTCATTTAACCATGGGCTAACATCAGTAAGTTTTTTTAATTGTTTTAATTTAACATCATAAAAATAATATGCGCCAAGTGATTTATCGCTGTAAGTTCTAACTAAAAGTTTATCTTCGTTTCTATTTATACCGGTAATTGCAAGTTCTTTTCCAGGTAGTTTAGAAGTTAAATCATTATAAATTTCTTTTGTTTCACTATCAAAGAAATGAAATTCCTGTTTCCAGCCAATGTAATTTGCAAACTCAATTACTTTTCTTTTTCTTGAATAGCTTAATCCATTTACGTCATAATCAGGGTTTGAATAAAGAACCTTTGTTTCATTTTTGCTTGCAATATTATATTCTACTATTGCAGATTTGTCTCTCCCGATGTTTGAAGACACGAATAAGTTTTTATTATCAAAAGTAAAAAACAATGGTGCAAAAGTTTCTTTAAATGTTGTAGTTAGCAAAGGTTTAAACTCCTGCTCTTCATTATCTCGATAAAGAATCGTTGAATTAACTCCATCCGTTGTGATTGCAACTCTTAGTTTGCCATCATGATCTGTTTGCCAGCCTGTAATATTGCCGGGATTTTGTCCCACGACTATCATCTCGCCAGTGTTTACATTAATTCTGTAAACATCAAACACTTGTGGATTTTCTTTATTCATTTGAATTAGCATTTCATTTGGATTATCGACAAGATCGTCCACAATTCCAGCTCTAACCTTATCAAACGGAGTAAGATCTTTTTGATTTTTTCCATCCCGATCAACACCAAACAATCTAAAATTTTCATCACCCTTAGAGTCCTGAATATAAATTATTCGATTGTTCCCTTTCCAAAAATAACCGGCAATATCTCGTTCAGTTGCAAAAGTAATTTGTGTTGTTTTATCCTCACCAATCTTTTGAACAAAGACATTCATTCGCGAATTAACCGGCTGCATGAAAGAAAGATAATCTCCATCAGGTGAAATTTGATAACTTCTCTTTTCAACATTGCGAAAGAAATCTTTCATGGGTATTAGGGGTACTTCGTCTTGTTGGGCGAAGATGGGAACAGCAAAAAGCATAAGCAATCCTATAATAGTTAGTTTTTTCATTTTCTCTCCAAGCTTATTAGTTTAAAATATTAATTATATAACAATAAAATTTAGTCCTTAAAATCCGTTAATAGCTTTGAGAATGCACTTATATATACATAAACGGTTGTTAGAAATGATAACGGAAGCATTCTGACACAAAATACCGCCAATGAATTATTGAGCGACAAAACTTTATTTTAAAATAAAAAAATCCGTACCGATTTTCTCGGTACGGATTATAAAACAATGAGCTATTTTTTAGAAACCGAGCGAAAGTGCAAATACATGGTTTCCATCAAAATATTGAGTATCGCGGTAAGCATAATCAACTTTTAACATTACGCCGTCAAGATTAACATTAACACCAGCTCCAGCAGTTAATCCATATAAATATCGATCACTCTCTAAGTTCGGTGAAAATTGATAACCTAATCTTGCAAAAAATTGATTATTAAAACCATACTCAGCACCTAATTTATATTCATCTTCTGAGAAGTTATTATTCAAGAATACTCCTGCTAATTGAAGTGCATTATCTTCATCAAAATTTGCTTTATAGCCAACGCCCAATTCAAATGATGAAGGTAAATCAAATTTTGCTGCTTCAATTGTAGTGTATTGTGGAGAACGACTCTGATTTGCTACTTCTGAAAGAACTAACATACCAGAACCACCATATTGCATTTGTGGTCCAACATTTTTCATTGCAATACCGATGCTTAATCCGTTTATATCAGCAAGAGTATTATAAAGAACGCCAATATTAAAACCCAAACCAGAAGAACTTACATCTCCAAGAGTTTCAGTAATAAGATTAGCTGTTAAACCAACAGATATTCTTTCTGTTAATTGACGTGAGTATGATAAACCTGCAGTTAGCATTTGAGGTGAAAATTTCGCTCCACCTAATCCATCAGGATCTGCTGTTGTGGTAACTAAAATCTCACCTATTGAAAGGCTTTTAAGACTTAGTGAAACAACTCCAAATCCTTCAAAATTTGTTGCAACTGCACCATATTCTACACCGATATCTGCTATGTAAGACATATGAGAAAACATAACACTAGTTGAATTTTTCATATTTGCTACACCAGCAGGGTTCCAGAATATTGATTCTATTCCACTTGCTATTGCAAGATTAGCTTCGCCCATGGCTATGCCTCGCGGACCAACAGGAATGAGTAGCTGAGCGGCTCCTCCTGTACCTGTTCTATTACCACCTCCGGCATATACATCAAGTGTAAGCAGGAGGGCAAGAACTATTATTAATGACCTAAATATATTTTTCATTTTTACTCCTATACTTTTAAACTTGATTTCATTAGAATCTATCAAGAATTTGTTGTTCCTGAATTATTGCTAGTTTAAGGATTTTTGTCTCACCAAGTTCTGGCAAGTCAATATATGCGATATATAAACCGCTGGCTACGGGTAGACCCGACTCATTTGCCAGATCCCATCTCTGGAATTGATCAACATCATCCTTTTGAATTGTTCTTACATGAACTCCGGCAAGGTTGAAGATTCTAATTGTTGCCTTAGTTGGTAAATGACTAAAGATAACAAATTTATTGTATTTGTTAAGTTCTTCTGTATTTACACCGTAGTAAGGATTTGGAAAAACATTAATCTTTTCTACTTGTGTCTTAGCTAGTTCTGTTGAGAATGAAGATCCTTTTGTACTAAATGTATAAGTATCTACACCAATTTGAATTGGATTATCATATTGAACTGTTACAACATCACCAAGAGTATAGTTTGTTCCGTAAAATACTAGTACCCAAGTTGCAGTTGCAGGATTAACCTTAGGTGCTGCTGCATCATAAGGTGAATTATCTATAACCGCGTACATTCTGTTCTTAGGATTCCAAGAAAAGAATGGTTCTGCAGTTGGAGTTTGAATACGATCTCTAAATGATAAGTTAACCTGCTGCTGAGTGTCTTTATTCCATACTTCAAATGGTATTCTTACCAAGAAAGGAGCTGCGGTACCAGGGTTAGGATTAAGTGGATGTGTAGCTAAACCAGCCGCTCCAGAAACAGTTGAGAATATTGTGGCTAGTGAGCCAGTTCCATCTTTAACTGTGATAAGAGTTTGTCCACCGACTACTGTTGTATCCCATACGCCAGTAAATCTTAACTCATAATCCTGCTGAAGTTCATCTATACTATAAGTACCAAAGCCAAAGTTATCTGCAGCATAACTGGTAATTGTACCACCGAATATTGTATAATTTTGTAAATCAAGGTTTGTAGTGGTACTATTTGAAGATAATGATGTAGGGCTATTATCAGGACTTAACGATACGGTACCAAAATTAATTGGAGCTGCATAACCTACGCTTACACCAATCTGGAAACCATCAACAATAGGATCTGCACTTGTTGTTGGGTTTAATTGTGCAGCAGTAAAGTCATCACGTTTTGGGTATAAATCCAATCCACCAAGTACGCCTTGGTTTTCAAGTAAAACTGCACTTGTGGTTACATCTCTTAAGTTCCAATATTTGGCTGTTCTGGTAAGATTGCCAACAGTTGAAACTGTTGTAGTACCAGATGCATCAACCGGGCCTCCGCCGTATCCATCATCATATACAACCCAGTCAATAGCTAATGGTAACGTAGTGGGTTCAATAGAGACAATCCACTCTTCTGTTCCTTCAAAAGCACCATTACCAGTTAGTGATCCGGTAACATCTCCAAAATTAATTGTATTGCCTACAATTTCAGGAACAATCAGACCAGCATTAGCGGCACCATCATTCAATGCTTGAAAAGATGGGGCCCCAAGTATAGTTACACCTGCAGGAAATGTCATCGATAGTCCATCAGCCCAGTCAAAGTCAACTGATTCTAGATTTAGCAAACAATGAAGTTCTACTTCACCCGAAATACCAAAAACTGCAGCAATATCAATTGTTGTGCCGGTCAATGTATCTGGTCCAAGTGATCTAGATACAGATGCTGCAACCCAGTCACCATTAGGATCTCTAATTTCCTGACGCTCAGTAAAGAATACTTCGTAATTGTGTCCAGTAGTTGCGGCAGGGTCAACAATATTAACTGTTGGACCGCCATCGGCAGTTCCTTGATGAGCTATTGTAACTGAGCCTCCTGATCCATCTCCATATGTAATACCTGGATTTGGTGTTTGAGGAATTACAGTAAGGATCGCAATTGGATTTTCTAAATTATTTGGGACCGCTTCAAGATCTGGATTATAACTATAAGCAGTAACGGCAAAATAATATTTAATACCATTTACTAGTGGTACACCACCGTCAACTTGATCACTCGTAATTGATATAAATCTTTTAATACCTGTATCGTTTCCGAACTGAACAGGGTATTTAATAACAGAACCTGTTTTAACATCAAAAACAAGATCAGAAATCTTTCCTACTTGATCAGTAATATCGTAAGTAGCAATTCTAATACCTTCTGTTACTTGTGATGAAGCTGTTGGTAACTGATAAATATTATACCCCTGGAAGGTATGCCCTTTTTTATTAAATGTTTCTGTAGCTTCAACTTTAGCTGTATTCTTTGACCAATCTAATATTATTTCTCTATCCAGCGGAGTAACTGTTACTTCTGGTGCTGGTGGAGCAGTAGGAAGGTCAAAAAAGTTATTATAAGCTACTTGTGCTTGTGCATCATAAAATTTTAAAAGGCCTAATGCCGAAAGTCTATCAACACCAGGTATAGCACCTGCCACAATTTCAGCAACTACAACTTCTTGTGTATCGCCAGGAGCCATAGTAAATGGACCAGAAGCACTTCCCTGACGTCTATCACCGGCAGGTAATTGAACGCCATCCAACCAACCTGTACGTGCTTGTGGATCGCCGTTTAAAGCATATGTTGTTGGTAATCCGGTTTTCAGATCAATAAATGGAGCGCCTGAAATACCAAATTTTCCCTGGAAAAAATTATAAAACTGACGTGAACCGTCAATATCGTTCTGTGGTGGGTCACCAATATTGGCATCACCATTTGCAAAATAATAAGCAGCAGTCATTGGCAAATTAATTTTACCAGGACCTACGCGCTGATTATTAAAAATACCATAATCAGAGGCATCATCAACACCATTTTTATTTAAATCTTCTCCGGCAACTCCATCTAGAATCGGCCCTTGAAAAAAGTCAAAACCAACAGCAGGAGGAGGAAGTGGATTATAAGTAGCATCTGTTGCACTTGCATTATAACAGTATTGTAGACTTAAAGTCGTATCGACGCCTACATAGTCATCGCCTGCATCACCAAGGTCAACATCTGACCACATTGAAAAATACATATTATCAAATGAGATTGGATTTGCGGTTCTATCCGTTATGTTAATAACTTTATATTTTCTAAAGTACATACTGCCAAGAGCTCCGGCTTGATTATAAGCCCAGATTGTTACTTGACACTCTATTCCTAAAGGATTTGCTCCGTAAAGAAATGTAGTTTTCCCTGAATTTAAATCATTTGTGATGTACCAGATTGTTTGATCGGCATCTTTAACACCTGGAATATCAACAGTTGGATCATAAAGACCGTTTCCATCAACATCATTAAAAGGGGCGCCCATATCTGCTGGCCACTGTGTCCAATCTTCTTCGTATTGAGTTCTCACTTGGGATTGTGACAATCCATCTAATGTAGCTTCTGTTGAAAGATCGATGTTTGGATCTGCCCCAGGAAAAACATCTCGTCTTACTCTGTAGACTCTATATTTATCTAAGTTAGGGTCATCTGCAGTTCCATCTGGCAATACCTTGCCTGGTTGTAAACCAGTTCTGTATGCTGTTCCGCCAACTCTTGGGTCTGGATCACCAGCAACTCTAGCACCCCAAAGGAGGCCAGAGGTAAACGCAGCAGTTTTGCCGCTGCCTTTTGGGTAAACCAATCCTGAGTTACCTTGTGCAGATATATCAGAAATACCATTGTTATAAAAGTATGTTGATATATTGTTAATGTTTAAACTTGTTAACGCAACGTATGTGTTGGTCTTATTTAAAACATTATTGTTTTTATCTTTCTTATCCCCCTCTGCCCTTAAACCGGGTACGAGGAAGAAAATACTTATCACAAAGACAAGTATGTATTTTATTGTTCTATAACTCATATTTTGAAACTCCTATTTTTTTATACTATCAATTTTAGTATTCTAATTGAAATCCAAATCGAATTTGGCGTGGAGGACCATACAATACGCCAACAGCAGGTACAACAGCTTGGTAACCCTGATAATAATCAACGTTAATTGCTCTATACATTGCTTCATATTCTTCTCTTTGATAGGTCTTTAATGTTCCACCTAATCCTGGATCGGTTAGATAACCATCATCAGATGCTGATCCTGTTCTTAGGAAAACATTAGTGATGTTTGTTGCATCAAGAACATTAATAACAAAGAAATAAACATTTGCACGTAACTTATCAGTGATCATGAAAGATTTATCTATCTTTAAATCAAGCTGGCTAACCCAAGGAGTACTTGATGAGTTCAATGCTTCGATCGGTGATCTAAATCTGTTATCACCCTCTAGTGATCCATTAGCGTTTCCCTTTCCTTGTCCTTGTGTAAACGGATGCCCGCTATCAAAGCTAAAGAGAGCAGAAAGTCCTAATTCGCGAAGAATTGGGGATTCAGTATCAGCAGCAAATCTATAATCCAAATTTACATTTCCTGTAATCGCTTTATTGAAATCGAGTGGAGAAATGTAATTAGGTCTAAATATTGTAACACCATCCAAAGGTGCGCCAACAATACCCGCTTTTGAATTTGGGTTAGATCCTGTTCCTTGTGCATCCTGGAAGGAAACAGAAGCGTTAGCTTGAAGATTTTCTACTCTTCTCAAATTAAATGAAACTTCAACACCTTTAGTTGTTGCAAAGTCACCGTTTCTAAGCACGTTATAAGACTGATATGGTGATCCGGAAGCAGTGCTTTGAATATCAAATTCAACCTGATTCTGAATATCTTTATAATAACCGGTAATATCAAATGAAGCAAATTCTCCAACTTGTTGAGTAAATCCAATTTCGTATTGAGTTGTTCTTGTTGGTCTTACATCTAAACCAACAGGAGTTGCAATAAAAAATCCGCCTCTTAATTGTGTACCAAGTCCATAAATTCCCTGATACATATCAGCAAGTCTGGATTGCTGAACAAATTTACCATACTGGGCATGAAAAACAGTTTGTTCTGTTACAGGAAATGAAAAACCAAGACGAGGACTTACGGCATCAAAAGTATTAGTTTTTCCTAATCCAGCTGGATTTATTTTGTTGGTACCAAAATCAATTGCTGTTTCAGGCCGGGTTGGGTCTATGAGTGTTAGGTTATCAACATCAAAGTAATCATACCTTAAACCAAAATTTAAGATAAGGTCTTTGTATGTTATTTTATCTTCAATATAAGCACCTGCAAACACCGGCTTTTTAGGAGCTAAAAGTCCTATGTCATCTACGCCCGCGCCCGCATTAAAATCAGTGCTTGTTTCATTACCAAAATGGTCAAACCCATAACTATTCGTTAAACCAATCATAACATCATTGATCGGCAATGGAACGGGGAGTTGGCTATTTGTAAAAACTGCATTTGCGTATTGAGCGGCGGTTCTACCTGCAGCAAAATTGAAACTTCTAATTGTGGATATAGATAATTCACCGCCAATTTTTATTGAATGAATTTTATCTATTTCAGTAGAAAATGCTCCATTAATATTAAATGCTTCTCTTTTGTTTTTGTTATAATTAGCAATAATATCACCTGGGGCATTAAAGAAAAATCCAAGAACGTCATAAGAAGTTGGTCTTTGATATGGGCCAAATCTTCCATTTTCAAGATCACTAGTGGTTCTGTTCCAAACAGCACCGACTTCAGCATTTGCAGCGCTGTCGCCATATACTTCCCAATTGTCTCTTAACAACGGGTCCATATTTTGGGTAAAGCTATATGTATATCCTCCGCTTATTTCATAATAAGTAGTTGGACTTAAGATGTGTGTCATCTTTGCAGTAAAAGAAGAATTAGAACCTTCAAAAATTGAAATTCTGTTTAGGTCTAATAATCGGTTTATATTTCCGCCGCCGCCATTGCCGCCTTTTGTGTCTGTATATGAACCGGTCAGCCTAAAAATTAATGGGTTCATATCAAAGGTCAGTGTACCTGTGCCAGTATATGTTTGGTTTTGATTTCCATAAGTTGGACCTGCAGGATAAACCAAATTTATAGAATTTGTTTCTGGTGTGGTGGATTGTTGATCCGTAATTACACCAAGATTAATACCTGGGAAAGGTAATGGGTTTTGATCTAGCTTCCAGTTGGAATTTATTAAACCAAAGAATTTAATTTTATCTGAAAACAGAGGTCCGCTTATAGTTCCTGTAAATTCATTATAACCATACTGATAAGCACCTAATGTCTTCTCGCCATCAAATCTGTTGTCTTTGCTTTTAAAAGATAGATTATCAGTTACGTAAGCTACACTAAACTTAAGATCGGAAGTACCGGACTTAAGTTGAGTACGCACGATACCTGCATTTGCGCCGCCATATTCAGCTGTGTATCCACCAGCCTGAACCTGAATTTCTTCAACTGCTTCTTGAACAATATTAACACCACGTCCACCTAATACAGGGTTAGTAATGTTAGCGCCTTCAAGATAGTATCCTACTTCGTCAACACGGCCGCCTCTTATATAAATATTTTGATTTTGCAGCACAACACCGGGTGTTAGCGCCAAAATATTATTAAAATCTCTTACAGGCAAATCTTCGATGATATCGCTTGAAGTAGTTCTAATAGCGTTTGTGTTACTTGGGTTAATAAGTGGTCTTTCCGAAACCACAACAACTTCACCAACCGAGATTCCTTCGCTGGGTAGTTGGAAGTTTACACTGGTCGTAAGATCAGTATTAACACGTACGTTTGTAACTGTTATTGTTTGGTAGCCGATGTATGAGGATTTTACTTCATAAACACCCGCTTGTACATTGAAAATAGTATACTCGCCATTTACGTCTGTAGCAGCGCCCAAAGATGATCCAACAACTAAAACGTTGGCACCAATTAGTGGCTCTCCAGATGAAAGGTCAGTAACTTTTCCTTTTATTTTTCCCGACTGAGCCAACAGGAGTGTTGGTAGCAACAGAAGGGCACATAGAATAGTAAACCATCTATTCATAAGATCTCTCCTTGATTAGATTACAGATGATGGTGGTTAATTAATTAAACGATCGATCAAAAATAATTTTCAAATTTAAAAGAACAAATCAACAAAAAAAGCAATTAACTTTCAGTAATCTTAATTTAATGAGATTGATACTAAGAATTGTATTTAAGGTTTGTAAAAAATGTATCAATCAATCAGATAAACATTCCTTTTTTAAAAGATTTCTAAACTTCATATTACAACGTCCTAAAAAAATGCGTTAAAGTCAACAAATAAAGCAAGAATATTTAAATTTTTAAATAATTAACTTTTGGCAATTTTTTGTCGTAATATCTAAAATAATTTAAAGTCTTGTAAGAATTTTTAACTCAACTCCTTGAAAAGCAGGTTCGTATCTGCAAATTCCACCAATGCAAATATTGCCTGCTTGTCTAGACCCAAATAGCAAACTTATATCACTGTGATTACCAAGCTTGTACCCAAATTGAATAAAGCTCCATATTTTTCTAATTGTTTTACCCGCCTCTGGTTCTTTCGTTTGCATTTCTGTTACAAGCGAAACATTAAAATTTGGTGAGCGTAAATATTCAATAGCAATTACATCATCATAATATTTTTCATCTGTTGTTAGATTTTCTGTCTGCTGATGTTCTAATACTAATTTTATTGTGTTAATATCATCAAAGTAAAATTTGTTTTCTAAAATTGGTGTGATGTTTTTTGTGTTTGTGGATAACTCCTCATTATAACCAAAAGCTAATATTGATGTAAATGATTCATTCCAACTATGGGTTGCTTGTAAATAAATTTCTTTTAATTGAGATAAAATGGGAAGTGAGAAATTATTTACTCGTTGATAGTAGGAAGTTAAAGGCAATGTGTTGGTGATACCATAATTAGCAACAACTGATGTTTCATCTGAAATATTATAATTTACTTCTACTGCGTAGCCTTCTTCATTAGATTGATCTAATGGTGATGGATGACGATTAAGCAACTGATATGTGTATTCTTTTCTTAACGATGGCGAAGTGTTGTAAAAAATTGTTTTGTCATTGGATGTAAATGCAAAATTATCGTAATACTTATATTCGCCAACCACTGAAAAGGCATCATAATAAAAATTTAAACTTCCGTAAAAACCTTCGCCAACTTTCCATTCATCATCATTAAAATATTTTAGCTGATCATCTTTATTACTTTTTATTCCATATTCAGCATAGCCGTCAAAATTCCAGATTGATGGCTGCACTCTGAACGATGCTAATGTTGTTCTAGCAATCCCATCAATTGCCGACTGGTTGGAGGCAAATGATGATCCAAGTTTTATAATATCAAATCCGCGATATTGTAAATCAATGGCATGTAAAATATCCTGTCGCTCATTAACAGTGTTAGAAGCTGATCCTGTGAGCGCAGTAAGAGAAAAATCTCTATAGTTTGCTTCTACTTTTACGCCAAGAAGGTTATTATCAATTCTAATGTTTCTATCTTCATAACTTTTTAAAATCATTCCACGACCAAAAAGTTTATAAAAATTTCCAACAGTAATATTTATCCCTTCTTCAACATCTCCGATATCTACAGAAAAATATTTATAGGCGATATCAGCATATCTTACTTTGCCTCTGCTAACTGATGGATCCGGATCGTTAGGTTGAAACGCCTCAAATCTTAATCCTGCACTAAAAATATTTTTATTATAATCTAATGTTAACCAGTTTTCAAAAATTTCAGTGTTATTATCAATGTTATAAGAGTATTCAAGTTGATTAGAAACTCCAAGTCCATCGGGTAATAAAAACCAACGGTTATCTGCCTGGCTAAAAATTTGTGTTGATGATATTATTATAAATAAAAGAGCAGTACGGTAAATTGATATTTTCATTTTTCTTTTTGATTTGAAATAATTACAACATAATGTCAAAATCATTGCGCGCCTCGAGCAAAAGATTAAAAGACTTATTTTCCCAAGAGTTCTGATATTAGTTTTTCAACTTTTTTCTCATCACCTTTCATATATCCAAGATGCGAGTAAACTATATTGCCATATTTATCTACCAAAACTGTGTAAGGCATTTGCTGAGCGTAATACTTTCTAGCAATTTCACTGTTTGTATCTAAAAGAACAGTAAAATCATATCCTTTGGATTTTATGTATGGTTTTACTTTTGCAACAGATTTTTCTGTATCAGTAGAGATAGCAAGTAAATTAAATCCCTTGTCTTTATACTCTTTATATATTTTATTGTACTCTGCCATTTCTTCTAAACAAGGTTTGCACCATGTGGCCCAAAAACTTAAAAGAATTGGACCATTGCCGGTTTCGTTGTTTAATTCAACATACTTTCCACTAAGATTTACAAGCTTAAAATTCGGGGCTTTTCTTCCTGTTAAATCTTCTTCGTTTTGAGCAAGAATTGGTAAAGAGACAAAAACCACAAAAATAATTAAATACAAAAATTTCATTTACTTCTCCAGTATCATTTTTCTTGTTTGGACAAATTCATTAGTAACTATTCTATATAAATAAACCCCGCTGCTTAACTTAGAAGCATCAAAGGTAACTGAGTGATTACCTGCAGGTTTATATTCATTTAATAATGTTGCTACTTTATTTCCAAGAATATTATAAACAACTACTTCAACATTGCCTGCTTTTTTTAATCCAAAATTTATTTTTGTGGATGGATTAAACGGATTTGGATAATTTTGCTGCAGATAAAAATCTTTTACAACTACTTTTTCATCTTCTACGGAAACAGGATTTACAGTGGCAAGAAAATCAATAGAAGTTCTTACTGTTGGATTTCTAAATGTACCAACTTGAATCTGTACATTTGCGGTTCCATCATTCTGTAACCCCGTAATGTGTAATGATGTTGTAAGAGTATCCCCCGGATTTAAAGGGGGAGTTGTCCCGAAATCCGGTGTAGTTGCAATACTATCTAAAAACGGAGGAAAACAGGTTTCTCCAAAACATAGAGAAGATTGCCAATTAGCAGGAAGATCATTTATTGTTCTAACTTCAAAAACTGTTTGCTGAAATTGTGAAATATTAATTACCTCAAAATCAAAAACCATTTCTGAGCCAAGCGTACTGTCTATAAAGGTTCTGTGAACAACAACTTCAATATCCTGAGAATAAGAATAACTGGATGACAATAGAAAAAATATTATTGCACTTATTATACTTGATGTTTTATTCATCTTTTATCCTATGATATTATATTATTTCACTTATTAAAAATAAATAGTAAGGAAGGAACAGTTTAAGTTCCTTCCTTTAAAAACAACTATTTTAAAATACTCATCTTTTTAACTTCAGAAAAATTATTCGAAATCATTTTGTAGAAGTATGTACCAGATGATAGTCCTAAGGTAGTAAAATTAACTTCATAACTACCTGATTCTTTAACTTCGTTTACAATAGTCGCAACTTCCTGTCCTGTTAAATCATAAACAACTATTGAAACTAATCCGCTTTGTGGAACAGAATACTTTATTTTTGTTGATGGGTTAAATGGATTCGGATAGTTCTGTCCGAGCGCATATTCTGTTGGAAGATCAAACACAACAGAAACAATATCGCTGTATTCAAATGTACCATTATAATCAACTTGTTTTAATCTGTAGTAAATTGTCTCGGTTCCATTTACAATTAACTCATCAGAAAAAGAATATGCTTTAGGTTCAGTAGTTGTTCCGTTTCCTCTTACAAATCCAACTGTAAAGAAAGTGGCGCCGTCAATTGATCTCTCGATTTCAAACCCGGAATTGTTTATTTCGGATGCTGTTTCCCAGTTAAGATTAACTTTACCAGCAGCAGCTATTGCAACAAAAGAAGTTAATTCAACAGGTAGCGGTGCAAGATTTTCTAATTCTAATTTCGTTCCCTGTAGAATTTCTTTTCCATCAAGGTTCTGAATAAAAGATACTAATTCACAATTAGCAAGGATCCAGGCTGCATTTACAGTAAAGTTTAAGTTTACATCAACAACATTGCTTGATGAAAAATCTAAAGCTGTACCAAGTTCATTTGGGGCCATTAATCTCTGCGCGTTGTTAACTATTGTTTGCCCCTGCCAGCTAAAAGGAATTTCAGATTCAGTAAGAGCAAGGTGCAATACTAAATTAGCATATGATGCCGGAATATTAGCCAATTTAGTAACGCGGGCTGTTAGTGCATAATCTAGCCCGTTATTTTGACCATATAACTGAATCGAAAAAGCAGAATTTTTAACTTTTCGAGCATCGTAAATAGGTAAATATGTTGGATACATACTTACTGTATTGCTTCCTCCAACAACAGATACAACACCATCAAAAAATGCTGTTGGATAACCTGTTATTCCGTAATAAGTGTTTCTTGCATTAGAATAGGAATTTGTAAATGTATCTCCATTATGATTTTTAATAACGCCAACTTTTTTTCCATTTGTTAACAAGTCATGTGCACCCATAGATGCACCGGGACAATATTGACACCATGTACCTGTTCCAATTTCTAAAATAACCATTTGTCTTTCTGTGGTGTAAGTATCAAATCCTTTTGTTTTACTATTATTAGTCGAGTCCATATCCCCAGCTAAATTTGTAGTAACGGTAACTTCATAAAGATCATTTGCTACTGATGGTGTAAAATCTGGAAAAGAAACCGTTTGGTTATTACCAGCTCCAAGTGTAATTGGTGAGCAGTCTTGTGTGTAAACAGGTGCACCATTAAGTTTTACTGTGCAAGTTGCATTAAATGTTTCTGAATTTAATCCAAAGTTTGTTAGTTCTGCTTGCGGGGTAAAGGGTGTTCCTGCAATGTACTCTGGATCGATAACAATATTTTTAACCATTACATCGTGAGCAAGCGGTACAAATAATTTAACATCATCAATGTACCAGTAATTTATATTATATGAATTGCCAGCAAAGAAAAAACAAATTTGAAAATCTGCTGCTCCTAAATCAGAGTTAGTAATGGGCACTGTTACTTCTTCCTGCGTACTTGCAGAAGGATTAACGATTGACCATACTGTGTTCCAAGTACCTGCACCTGATTTTGTTGCAACACCTACAGTATAGGCACCGCCATAATGATCTATATTATATTTAAACTGAAAAGTAACTGTGGAAATTCCTGTAAGATTAACAACGGGAGAAATAAAATGTGTGGTTGTGTTAAATTGCGGGGACCAATTAAGTCGAAGCTCTGGTGCAACACCACCAGCGTTTGTACTTGAGACAGCAGACCAGTTGCCCGCTTGTAAATCAATCGACCACCCTGCTGGTGGATAACCGCCTGAGAAATCAACATTTAAAAGTGATTGCCCATTAGCCAAGCTAGGTAAGAACAATAATAAAAAAAGAGTAAACAGTTTTTTCATAAATAACATCTCCTCCTGAAAATTAATAAATAGTGTTAACTAAGAACCTTTTAATAATCTAAAATGTTGATCCTGCTTGATAAATCTCTCTTGTGTCTTTGTTTTGAATAAATACTACTGTGTGAATGTTACTCGTTATCCAGGCCGAATTTAGTGTTAGCTGTCTTTGAAAATTATACACTCCAGGCTGGTTTATAGCTGATAATGATTCACCCTGATTAGTTGGAAGCATTTTTCTCATTACATCATAAAATTTTGTTTCTCCATTTGAACCGGGCGGAGTTGCAAACTCTATATTAGTTTCGGTTACTACAGTATGAAGCACAAGCTTGGAAAAATCTATATTACTAATATCTTTTACATTAACAGAAATACTAATTGTATAATCACTTCCGTTTATATTGCCGGAAACATTAATAATAAATGTGGGTACTTTTGTAAACTCAGAATATATTTTATCTTTTACATCGATTGAATCTGTAGACGTTGGTCTTAAATTACCATTAATTATTGTGGTTGGCGCAAATAGTATATTATAATACCCCATTCTTGCATTGCAATCGGCACTATTAGCCAGAAAAAAAGGATCAACGGGAGAAGGAAAATTTGTAGGATATTTTATAGCAATAAGCTTTGATGTTCCAAATTCAGCATTAACAAGATGTTCAATAATTTTATTACTTGTAACACATGGAACGCAGCTAACATTTGCAAAATCTTCTATCAAAACTATTTTGTCTGTTGCAAAAAGATTGGGGTTAGTTTCTGTTATTTTATTTTTTTCTACATTAACAGTTACAACTAATGTATCAAAATCAGTTTTAATTAATTTAATTTCATTGCCTCCAACCCCAGCGGTTAAAGTATCAGGAGTAATTTTTCCCGTAGATGTACCATTAAGAAATATCATAGCTCCGGATACATTAGATGTTACTCTAATTGTTCCATATTCGATTACTGGATTTACAGGTGTAGTGGGCGGATTGGTTTCACAGCTTACAATTAAAATTGTGAGAAGTAGTAAAAGAAATTTGTGCATAGTATGACTTTCCTTTTGTTAATAATGCAGGCCCGTTTTAAGCGCTATCACTATTAATTGACAGAGTCAAATTAAAAATTGGAAGTCATTAATCAAAGACTTTTTATTTTGGTTTTATACTTGAAAAAAAGTATTTTGAATTGGTTATTCTAACAATCCGACCCAATACCCGCTCACAGAATATAGTTTTGAATTTGCCCATGTTCGCACTCTTAAAGTAAAGCCATCTCTCGAAATAGATATCGCCTCAGCGTTATATCTTACATTTGATTCTTTGTCAGAATCAATTTGTGTAACACTTAAAATTATTTGTGGTTTTTTATTAAACGGTTTTTCAAATTTAACATCAATTGTCATTGTTCGTTCACCGTTATTTTTATCAAGAGAATAGCCCTCAAGACTTTGGTTCATTGACCAGCTGCTGCTTTGTATGGTCTGTGCATTTATTGAAATTGATGATAAAACAACAAGGGGAAATAGGATGAGGGTATAAATACTTTTCATATTTTTTATTTGAAAATTAAGCGCTGTGTTTTCTAATTACAATCTAAATTTTTAAGTTCGTGATAGATGTCAACAATTCTATTTGCCAATTTTATCTCGTTCACTTTTCTTTAATCCCTTTACAACTTCATCATAAGAGTGATCTATCCATCCCTTTAAATCATTCCATTTAATGTTACCTTCCAGAATAATTGTGTTCCAATATTTTTTACTCATGTGCCAGCCCTGCTGTACATCTTCAAAGTTTTCTCTAAGTTCAATCGCTTTTTCTGGATCACATTTTAAATTTATTTGTAACGGAATTTTTTCTAATGGTATAAGCGCAAACATTTTTCCACCGACTTTAAATACAAGTGTATCCTCATCAAAAGGAAAATCTTCAACAGCGCCTTTTTTTGTAAGACAATAATTTGTTATTGATTCTATATTCATGATTTATTATTTCTTGCTAAAGATTATAATAATTGTGTTTCTTAACTTACACTCAACAATCTAAATAAAAATGAAAAAAAATGTAAACAATATCACCACAGAAGTTTTTCTATTAACTGGAGAATGGAGCGATTACAGTGGCAAAAATGTTTTAAAGTTTATTGGAACAAGCAATCAGCTTGGTGCGGTTGAGATTATTATTACAAATAATAAACCCGTTTTCTTTGTTGAAAAAGATGTGGTGCAAAACCCGTTAACAAAAACTTATCTTAGAAAAGAAACCAAACTTAGAAATTTTAACAACAAGCCTGTTGATGCAATTTATTTTAACACTCAAAAATCACTAACTGCTTTTGTAGAAACATGTCACCAATCAAATCAGACGACTTATGAATCTGATGTTGATCCATTAAGAAGATTTTTAATGGAAAAATCCATCAACTCACAAATGAAAATTACCGGAGTTGCGGAACAGAGAAATTCTATTGTGCGATTTACTGACCCAAATATCGAGTCTTACAACACTATACCAGAATTTGTGATAGCTTCAATAGATATAGAAACCGGTGTAAAAACAAATCAGCTTTATTCAATTGCTGTACACATTACAGGAAAAAAGGGAGATGACAAAAAAGTTTTTATGATTGGTGAAAAACCAAAACGTCCATCTGATCTAATTTCTTTTTTTGATAATGAACGAGATTTGCTTAACAATTTCTTCAAATGGTTTAAAGATGCTGATCCTGATATAATGATTGGTTGGCACGTAGTTGGTTTTGATCTTCTTTTTCTTGATAACAAATGCCGTGAGCTTGGAATCAGCTTGGATATTGCACGTGCAAACGGAAGGGTTTCTATAAGACAAAGAAAACCAAGCGGACATTTTATTTCAGTTACGGGCAGAGTTGTAATTGATGGTCCATCCATGCTGCGAGCTTCATTTTTCAGTTTTGAGGATTTTAAACTTGAAACAGTTGCGCAAGAACTTTTAGGAATCGGAAAAACTATCACCCCCGATGAAAATAAAATAGAAGAGATTGAACGCTTATTTAAAGAAGATAAAACATCACTTGCAGAATATAATTTACAGGATGCCGTTCTTGTTACAGATATTTTTTCTAAAACAGGATTGGTAGAGCTTTCAGTTCGTCGAGCTCAAATATCTGGTTTGTTAATGGATCAACTTGGAATGATGACTGCTGCATTTGATCATTTTTATTTACCACGCTTACATCGTGCAGAATTTGTTGCACCCAACTTAAAAGATATCCACGTATCCGAACACGCTGCGGGCGGATATGTGATTGAACCTAATCCCGGTATTTATGAAAATGTGATCGTGTTGGATTTTAAAAGTCTGTATCCATCTATCATTCAAACTTTTAAGATTGATCCTTATTCGCTTTTAATGAAAGATGTTGATACTATACACACATTAAACGGTTATAAATTTTCATCTTCACTTCATATTCTTCCAGATTTTATTGATGAACTAATGAAGCTGCGCGATACTGCAAAAAAGAAAAAGGACAAACAGCTTTCTCAGGCAATAAAAATTTTAATGAACAGTTTTTACGGCGTAATGGGTTCTTACGGATGTAGATTTTATCATCCGGATCTTCCGCGGGCAATTACAGGAAGTGGACACAAACTTTTACTCGGGAGTAAAGACTATCTTGAGAACAAGGGGTTAAAAGTAGTTTATGGTGATACAGATTCTCTATTCGTAATGCTAAAAGATATTTCTTTTGATGATGGTGAAGTGCAGGGTAAAAAAATTGTTAAAGAACTTAACCACTATTGGAAGAACCGGCTTAAAAAGGAATTTAAAGTTGAATCTTATTTAGAATTAGAGTTTGAAAAGTATTATAGAAAATTTATTATTACTCCTGCACGCGGTGCTGAGATTGGAGCTAAGAAAAGATACGCCGGTTTGGTTACAAAAGACGGAATAGAAAAAATAGAATTTGTTGGAATGGAATTCGTGCGCTCAGATTGGACAAAACTTGCAAAGGAATTTCAAGTTCAATTGTACCAAAAAGTTTTTGATGGTGCTGAAGTTGAAGATTGGATTCGCGGTGAAGTGCAAAAACTTAAGTCGGGCGAATTTGACGACAAATTAATTTACAGAAAGCGATTGAGAAAAGATGTTGAAGACTATACTAAAAATGTTCCACCGCATGCGCGAGCTGCTAAATTACTTAACGAACCACGCGATGTAATTTATTATGCAATTACACAGCGCGGACCAATACCTATTGAACTAAAGCACAATGATTTTGATTACGATCATTACATTGAAAAACAACTAAAGCCAATTGCTGATTCAGTTCTTTCTCTCCTCGGAAAAAACTTTGATTCAATCGCAGAGAATGATCAATTAAGTTTCTTTTAAGCTCATCATTTTCTATTATAACAACAAGTTTTTAAAGATTAAAGCGATATTACAACATTTCCTTTTTTGTTACCTTTCTCAATATATTTATGTGCTTCAACAGCCTGCCCTTTGGGAAAAGTTTTATCTAGTATTGATTTTATTTTTCCCTCCTCAATCATCTTACTTACAATAATAAGATCACTAAGCTTTTGTGGAGATAAAACACATATAACTTTTTTCTTACCAAAAATGGATGTCCATATCATTTGCAAAAGCTGCTTAACTTTAAAGCTTATAAGCACGTACTTTCCATTTTCAGTTAATGAGTTTTTACATTTAGCAAATCCAGTTCTTCCAAGAATATCAAATATTACATCATACTTTTCGCCGCTTTTAGAAAAATCTTCTTTTGTATAGTCGATTACTTTATCTGCGCCTAATGCCTTAACAAAATCTATGCGGTTGGTGCCGCTAACGCCCGTAACTTGTGCACCAAAATCTTTTGCAATCTGTACAATAAAATTTCCGTTTCCGCCCGAAGCACCGATAACCAGCACCTTTTCTCCTTTTTGAACATTAACTTTTTTTACGGCAAACAGAGCTACCATACTTCCACCCGGAACAGCGGCAGCTTCTTCATACGAAATGTTTTCAGGTTTTAATGAAACAACACTTTTTTCTGGAACAACAAAATATTCTGCATAGGTTCCCATACTTTGTCCGCGGTAACCAAAAACTTTATCACCAACTTTAAATCCTGTAATGTTTTTTCCAACAGCCTCAACATCACCGGAAAATTCACTACCGAGAATTTTTACTTTTGGTTTGCTAATTCCAAAAAAACTTCTTGCCATTATCCAAAAGAGAAAAGGCATATTAAATTTTTGCGGAGTTATATCTTTAAAATTTCTAGCTATAATATCCCCATAGTTTACAGATGCTGCGCGGTTTCTAATAAGTATTTCATTTTCTCCAGGAATAGGTTTATTTAATTCAACATTTTTTAGTACTTCTGGCGGCCCATAAGTATCATAAATTATTGCTTTCATAATTCCTCTGTTTGTTAACTATGTTGTAATAGAATTTAGTCGCGCTTCTTCTACACCTCTAAACAACAGCCACAAACAAAGAGCTAGCTCGCCGATAAATGCTGGAGCTAATACCGCCACTGTAATTATTTCCTGGTAACTGTTGTAATTTATTAACAGGATCTTTGCGAAAGCATCAAGCAAATAAGCTGATGCCGCAATAATTATCATCACGCCAAGTGTTTTAGGAAAGTAACCGGATTTATACATCAACACTCCAAGAATAATCAAATTAAAACCAAAGAATACAAGAGCTAGAGTATATCCTGTTGAATGCGATTCTAGAAACATCATTATAAATGCCTGTAATTGATTAGGTTCTAAAACCGCTAGATAATTTGCGCCGCTAATAAGCTGCAGAACAAAAAACATATTTAATAAATTAACGCCAAGCGATGTAGCTTGCGCCAGCCTGAAAAAAGAAGCAAGCAATGCAAGTGGTTTACTTACAGGTTTTAGCAGCAGATAAAAAAGTATTGCCAAGCCAACATCGCAGATGATCATAACAAGATCAGCAAAAATGTTTAGCCGGAAAAGTGATTCTGATGCAATAATGTTGTTTGTGGTTGCGGAAGCATCACTGGGAACAATCAGGTTTGCTCGAACAAAAAATTCTGCAAACATTCCCGTGGCAATGATAATTAAATATAGTACACCCGTTAAGCGTGATGTTTTTCTACTCGTTTTCATTTTTTGCCTTTAGTAGTTAAAGTTTAATCGAATTTCTAATCCCTACTAAAAACAATATATAAAATTAAGATCTTTTTGAAAAGTATTGTGAAATACTTTTAAAATATTTACGATATCAATATTTAGCTAGTATAAAAATAAAGCTCTCCACACAAGTACCCGCTACAATTCTTGCATTGATTATTACTAATCTATAGGCAACATCATTTGATAATAAAACTCATATAAAAGAATCTCCGTCAATGCTTCAATTACAAATAACAAAGCCTAATGTCCATAAACTTTTTCACCTGCTTCAATTCTTAGTTTAAGATAATTTTGTATCGGCGGCATAGGACATGTTGCAAATTTTGTAAACACACAGGGTGGATTGAACGCTTTATTAAAATCTAAAAGTATTGTTCCGGTCGAATCCGGTTTGCTTACATACATAAATCTTCCACCGCCGTAAGTTTCAACTCCGCTAGTGTGATCTGCAAAAATTAAAAACAGGTTTTCATCGCCTTCATCAACAGCGTCAATTTTGTAATAGCCGCCATTTTTCTTAAACACCACTGCGCCGGAGGATTTTTCCTTATTTACTTGTCCTAATATATTTGGCACTGCAATTTCTTTTGGGGGATTATATGTTTCAAATGTTGCATTAAGTTTCCAGTTTTCATCAATCGGAAATCTTTCTATACCTTTAAAGTTTTTTACCAGCTCAGAGTTTAAATCACGAAAACGTATTCCATAAAGAGTATCTCTAATTATCAGGTTAAATTTTACAGAACCTATTTGTAAAACCGTTATATCTTTTTTCTGATCATCAATCAGTTTTATTTCCTTAACAGGATTGCCGTTTAATAAAACTTCTATATCTTTATCAACTTTAAACGTTACGTTGGAATCAACAAATAAAAATGTTCCTGCGTACTGTGGAAAAGCTGCAGACTCAACAATCAGGTCATTATCTTTTGCAGAACCAAAGGTGCTAATGCCAGGCCTTAACCAAAATCTTCCAGCAAGATTAAGCCAACCGTCATCAGCTTTTAATCTACTAACTCGCTTTGCATCCCAATCCTTTATTTCTTTAACATAGTTTGGATCTGCAGTTGGTTTTTGAGTACAGGCAAAAGTAATAATCAAAACAGAAAAGAATAAAAAACTTTTTAACATCAAAACTCCTGGTTATTTATCTGTTACAATAATTAATATTCAATCTATTAAACTATTGCTCCAAAGGAAATAGAATTTTAAACCTGGTGCCATTATTGGCTTCAACTGTTAATGTACCGCTTAACTGCTGGGTAAGCATATTTATCAATTGTAATCCCATACCTTTTGCATCATTAATATTAAAATTATCAGAAACCCCGACACCGTTATCTGTAATTTCAATTTCTGCATTTCCATTTATTTTTTTTAAGCTAATAAAAATGATTCCCTTTTTGTTATCAGGAAATGCATACTTAAGTGAGTTAGTTAAAATTTCATTTACTATTAATCCAACAGAAGAAGCTATTTTTGGGGACGTTTCTATTTTATTAAAAGATAATTTAATTTCAATACGATCTACATCTCCAATATAAGATTCTGCAACTGAATTGGTTATTTGTCTTAAATATTCCCCAAGATCTATTTGCTGAGATGCGCCGCTTGCATTTAATAATGAGTACATATTGGCAAGAGCACCTATTCTCATTTCCAAATTTTCAAGAACTTTTCTTGCTTCAGAATCTTTTAATTTCTCTCGCTCAAGATACATAAGCGATTTAATCAAATTAAAGCTGTTCTTTACTCTATGCAGTAATTCGCGATGCAACGCTTCTTTTTCTAGCGCAGCATTCTTTAGTATTTGCTCTGAATTTTTTCTGTCGGTTATATCATTAACATAGCCCCAGAATTCAACAAGATTATCTTGATCATCAAACACACCTATTATGTTCTCTAAAGTGTCAAGTGCCCTTCCTGTTTTTGTAACTACCTTACCTTCATAATTAGTTAACTTTTTTTCCTTACGCAGCAGATCTAAAAAGTCAATTCTTTCCTGCGATTGTTGATAATGCGAAACGGGATTTGAATGAATAAGTTCATCAATACTTTCAAATTCCATCATATCTACATAAGCTTTGTTACATGCTTTCAAACCACCTTCGGGAGTAGATAGAAAAACCCCGCTAAGATCTTCCTCAAAGAAACGGCGGTAGTTTTCTTCGCTTTGCCTAAGTTTCTCTTCGGCAATTTTTCGTTCCGTAATATCTTGTACAATGCCAATCATTCGATTCGGTTTACCATCTATATCTCTAAAGACACTTCCATTTGCAAGCATCCATTTTATAGTACCGTTAGGCCAGATTATCCGCATTTCTAAATTACTGTATTCTTCACTTCTATATATGGCAGCATTTAAATGCTCAACCATAAACCCAACATCTTCTGGATGTATACATTTTAAATATGCTTCATAAGTTCCCTTAAATTCACCTTTACCAAAACCAAACATAGGTTCAATAGTTTCAGACCAGCTTACTTCTCCGGTTAAAATGTTCCATTCCCAGCTGCCAATGTTTGCAGATCTTTGAGCAAGAGCATATCTTTCTTGACTTTTTCTTAGAGCATCTTCGAACTTCTTTCTTCCTGTAATATCAAGAACAGTAAAAGTAACCCCTCTGGATATTTCTTTTAAGTTTAGTGGGGTTGAACTAAGCAGCACATCGATAATACGGCCGTCTTTACACACCCATTTTGTTTCAACTGTGCCAGTACCAAACTGCTCAATCTGTTTATATTTTTCCCTGCCAACAAGTTCAAATTCTTCATCACTTGGATAAAGTATACGTGCATTTTTGCCGATTAGTTCTTCGCCTTTATATCCAAGCATCTTACACATTGTATCGTTTACTTCTAATAAAACACGGCTTGATGTAACTCCAATACCAACCGGTGCGGCTTTAAAAATACTGCTTAATTTATTTTCACTAATTATTAACGCTTCTTCAGCTTTAATGTTATCGTCTACATCAATATGAATTCCTAATGCTCTAACAGGATTGCCATCACTATCTCTTTCCGAAATTTTTCCCCAGTTTAGCACCCATTTATAATTTCCGTTTTTACATTTTAATCTATGTTGAACTTTATAGAATTCAGTTAAGCCCTGTTCATGCTTTTTTGCTTCAATTAATGTTTTTTCTAAATCATCTGGATGGATATTTGATTTCCAGAAATCCAGATTGTTTTTCATTTCCTCCGGATCATAACCAAGCATAGTTGCCCAGTGATCACTTCTGTTAACAATTCCGGTTTTAAAGTTCTGATCCCATAAACCAATTTGCGCTCCTTCTAAAGTAAGGTTTAATGTTTTTTCACTATCTCTTAATGTCTTTTCAGATAAAAGGCGCTGTGTTATATCTCTAGTTACTCCAATAATCCCAATAGGATTGTTCTCATTATCCAAAAGAAATCTTGCTCTTATTTCTGTAGGAAAAATCGTACCATTTTTTTTTATTTGATCAATTTCGAGAGTCACAATATTTTTTTCAACTCTGTTTATTAAATACAATTTAATTTCTTCGGCTATTACAGATATGGCTTTTTCGGATGCTTGAGATGTTAAGTAGTCTTGCAAATTTAACTTCATCATTTCATCAACACTGTAACCATGCATCTTTTCAACAGAAGGGCTTAAATAGGTGAATCGAAAATTCATATCCATAGTCCAGATAACATCATCAATCTGTTTTTCGAGTGCATGAAATCTTCTATCACTTTCTAATAACTTTAATTCACTTTCGCGTACTCGTCTATGGGCTTCAAAAAGTTTAAATGCCATTTTAATTGATGCAAGAAGTACTGTTTCTCCGCTGTTTTTAACAACATATCCGTATGAAGTTATCTTTTCGGTTTTTTCAACTACTTCTTTTTCTGTGTGATTCGAAAGAAAAACAACTGGTAACTCGTGTGTTTTAAGAATTGTTTGTGCGGCTTCTGTTCCATCAATCCCCTTTCCTAAGTCAATATCCATAAGAATTAAGTTGATGTAATGATTTTCTTCAATAATCTTTATTGCCTGCTCACCTGTACTGGATATAACAACATCATATCCGTTTTTCTTAAGCAAGCTTGCTTCAGACATTGCTATGATGGCTTGGTCTTCAACAAGAAGAATTGTTTTTCTAAATTCCGTCTGCATTTTTTCTCCCTTGCATTTGAGAGTAAATCTTTTTCCCAGTTGATTGTCATTAAAACTTAATTTGACAACAGAAATAAATTTTTTTGTTAACAAAGAGTTTTATTATTATCGATTTAAATGTGTATATATTTATAACAAATATCCATGTTTTAGTACATTTAATAAAATAATTCATAAATTGATCAATGAGCAACATTTACACAATTCTAAAAAATAATTTTGGCTACGATTCTTTTCGAGGAGAACAGGAATCAATCATTAAAAGAATTACGGAGGAAAGAAAACATTCTATTGTTTTAATGCCGACCGGAAGTGGAAAATCTTTGTGTTATCAAATTCCTGCCATTTTATTTGATAACAGTACAATAGTAATCAGTCCGCTTATTGCTCTTATGCAAGATCAGGTTGATGTACTTCGAAAGAAAAATATTCGCGCAGCATTTATCAATTCAACGCTATCCAAACCAGAAAGAGAAAAAAGACTTAATGATTTTACAGCCGGAAAAATTAAACTTCTTTATGTAACACCGGAAAGATTCCGCAAACCAGATTTTATTGAACAGATTAAAAAGGTAAAAATAGATTTACTTGCTGTGGATGAAGCACATTGTATTTCCGAATGGGGACATGATTTTCGACCAGACTATTCGCGAATTGGTGAATTTAGAGAATTGATGGGAAATCCATTAACAATTGCTCTTACTGCAACCGCAACACATAGTGTTCAAGAAGACATAATCAAAAAACTTCATATCAATAAAGATGATATAAAAATTTTCCACCAGGGAATAGAGCGTCCAAATCTTAGATTAGAAGCTGTTGATGTTTTTGATGATAAAGAAAAGTTAAAAGAAATAATTTCAACCTTAGAGAAATATGATGGATGCGGAATAATTTATTTTGCACTAATAAAGACTTTAGAAAACTTTTCTGAGATTCTTGGTGATAAAGGATTTAAACACGGGGTCTATCACGGCAAACTGGAAGACAGACAACGCAAAAGCATGCAGCGAGATTTTCTGAATGGAAAACAAAAACTTATACTTGCAACAAATGCTTTTGGAATGGGAATAGATAAAGCAGACATTCGGTTTGTAATTCACGCAGAATTGCCTTCCTCAATAGAATCTTACTACCAGGAAATTGGCAGAGCAGGGAGAGATGGAAATGATTCTGTTTGCGTTTTACTTTACAATCAAGAAGATCTTTACACACAAATGCAATTTATTAAATGGTCTAACCCAGATGCTAATTTTTATTCTGCGATGTATGATATTTTAAAACGTGAGATCGGATTAATAAATTCAAGCGGGGTCGACTACATCCGAGAACTAATAAGTTTTAAAAATAAAAGTGATTTTCGGGTTGAAACTGCGCTCGCAATGCTTGATCGCTATGGTGTTACTGAAGGGGAAATTGAAAAACAAAACCTGCAAATAGTAAATGAACTTCCGGATATTTTACAGGATGAAGATCATCTAAAAGAAAAACTTTTAAATGACAATAAAAAACTTTTATCGGTTGTTAATTATTTTCGAGGGGAAAAATGCCGGAGAGTTTTTATTTCAGATTATTTTGGTTTTCCCGGTGAAAAACCCTGCGGCAATTGTGATAGCTGCACTGTTAACGGAGTTATAAATGGTGAATTTTAGGATCATAATACTTATTACTTCTTCAACTTATCCTTAAAAATCTTTTCAAATTTTTCTACTTTTGGTGTGATAACATAAGCACAGTACCCCTGGTTAGGATTGTTATCATAATATTCCTGGTGATAATCTTCTGCAGGATAAAACTTTTCAAACTTTGTTATTTCTGTAACAATTGGTTTATCCCAAATTTTTTCATCATTTAATTTTTTCTTATAAAATTCCGCTTTTTGTTTTTGATCATCATTATGATAAAAAATAACGGAGCGGTATTGTGTGCCTACATCATTACCTTGCCTGTTTAATGTTGTTGGATCATGCATCTTCCAAAAAATTTCAAGAAGTTCATCGTATGTTATAACAGCGGGATCAAAAGTAATTTGTGTACATTCTGCATGTCCCGTAGTGCCATTACAAACTTCTTTATATGTTGGGTTCGCAACACTTCCACCCGAGTAACCTGAAACAACAGAACTAACTCCCTTTACTCTTTCAAAAATTGCTTCCGTACACCAGAAACATCCGGAACCAAATGTTGCAGTATCTAAGTTTAAATTTTGTTCATTCATTATTTTATTATTCTTTTGTTTTATTTCTGATTTGCTTTCTTTGCAGCCTATTAAAAATACTGTTATAAATATTAGGGTATATACTACACTTAATATTTTTTTCAATCCTATCATAACTCACAATTTCCTTTACCATCTAATACACAATTAAAAATGTGATCAATTATTTTTTTAACAATTTAAATGCATGCATCCATCTGTTTTCTAAAAATCCCGGAATGCACCAAAGAATACAAAGCGGTTCAATTGCTCGTGCAGCTTCTGCTTTTCCCATATCTTCAACATCCCAACCAAAGGTATTTAAAATATTTTTAACCGCACTTTTAGAATCATTGTTATTACCTGCAATAAACATCGTTGGTTTCTGTCCACCAAAATTCGGATTAACCATAAGTGCATTACCCACACAGCTAAATGCTTTAACAAAATTTGCTTGAGGATATTTGTTTTGCAGTTCTTCCATTAAAGATGAATTTATATTTGTAAAAAACTGTAATACTCCATTAACGGGAGGAACTTCTGCAATTGGATTTGTTGCATCCATTATTGTTTTATCTTTAAGATTTTCATTCCCTGCTTTTTCTAAAACGTTAAGAGCTGCGGTTCCTTTTACAGCTAGAACAATAACTTCACCAAATTTTGCTGCATCAGCAAAAGAACCACGCGATCCATTTGCTCCTGATTTGCTGAGCCATTCACTAAGTTTGTCCGGATTACTTGTTCCAATCCTAACTTGATGACCATGTTTAATAAATCCTGATGCTAAAGTTTGTCCAACTACACCGGATCCCAAAATTCCAATTTTCATAATGCCTCCTGAATACTTCTTAACTACTATTAATTTTTTAAACGAATTTGCCCAATCGTTTTGCTGTTGGTAAACATATAACAATAAAATTATAATATAAATTCACTTTCTTTTTCTGCTTTCAATTTATGATTGTTATCACATTCAAATTGGTAATTAGAAGGTTGCTTAAGCAAAAACTAATTTATAGATTCAGAACAGTATCTTAATAAAACATTTTATTTTCACTCTAAAGGCATCTGTGAGCAAGAAAATTGCAATTGCTGTTCCAAAGGGCGGAGTTGGTAAGACAACAACTGCCGTAAACCTTGCGGCTGCATTTGCAATTGCAGAAAAGAAAACTCTTTTAATCGACTTTGATCCTTCAGGCGCTTGTTCTGTTTCTCTTGGTTTTGAAAATGAAAAACTTAAAGGAGATATTTTTCAGGTTATAAGTTTTATTAAGTACATCGATTCTGTCATTCATCCAACAGATATTCAGACTTTAGATTTTATTCCCTGCAGTATTAATTCGGCAGAAATTGAAGAACGAATCAGCCGATTAACAAGGAACATTTATTTGTTTGAAAACATTCTTAACCAATATGCCCTTGGCCTCTATGATTATATAATAATTGACTGCCCACCTTATCTTAAAGGATTAACTACTGTTGCTCTTACTGCGGCGGATTCTGTTTTAATCCCAATTCGTGCTGGGCAATTTTCAATTTCGGCACTTAAGAAAATGTATAGTCATATAAACTGGGTAAAAGAAAATCTTAATAAAAAATTGTCTGTTGAAGGAATTTTGCTCACAATGTTTGAACCAAATACAAAAGCGTGGGGTTTAACTAAAAAAGCATTGTTTGGAAATTTTGGTAATGATATTCTTCAAACTGTAATCCCTAAAAGCATTACAATTACTGAAGCCGAATTTTATGGTAAGCCAACAATGTTGTTTGATGTTAGATCGAGCGGCTCAGTTGCTTATTTACAATTAGCTAGCGAACTTATGAATAAAGGATTACTATTAGAGGAATCATAATTATCAATATGATACTCAATGAGATAGTAAACGATTAATATGTTTTTTTGTAACTAAATTTTACCAACCTTAATTGTGCATTCTACATTGTAAATTCGTGTAATGAAATTTATTCCATCTTACATAGAACTTTTACAAAACGGTGAGCTAAAAACTCGTGCAGAAAAAGCCGTATGGCGTACAGGTTTCTTTAATATGTTATTTATGGGAACCATTATGGTTTTGTTTTTTCTTTTTGGAGATAACATTGCTTCGTTCTTTACAGATGAAAAAGAAGTTATTGATAATGCCTCAAAGTGTTTAAGCATTTTTGCAATGGGATATTTATTTTACGCTTTTGGTATGGTGCTTGTGCAGTCATTTAATGGTGCCGGCGATACAAGAACTCCAACGATAATGAACTTTTTCGTGTTCTGGGTACTTCAGATTCCGCTTGCATACACGCTTGCAATATATCTTGGTCTTGGTGCAGAAGGGGCCTACTACTCAATTGTAATTTCCGAATCAACATTTTCTATTGTTGGATATTTTCTTTTTAAAAGAGGAAGATGGAAAACAATTAAGGTTTAATAATAATTACACCCAGAAGCATAAAGTTATATTTTAAATTAATGAACGATTGCTAATATTTGCTTATTAATTCGCCGAACAAATTATTTTCACCCCATTTAACCTAAAAAAGAATCAGCCACATCTTTTTTTATTATATTATGTTATAATTTTCTAACATCAGTGAGAAGCAAAATGATAAAGTACATTTCATTTGCTCTATTACTGGGAATGTTTCTTTTATTTCAGACCAAAGACTACCAGCTTATAAAACATTCCAAATCTTTTCTTCCATATCCGGAAGATACTTTAGATAAAAATCATGACAATGATAAAGTATTCAGTAAAGAAGAACTTCAGAAAGATTTTTTACAACTCAGATCGCTATATGAAAACGAGCACTGTGCCTTATACGAATATACATTCGAGGAAAAATTTGATAGCCTGTTTGATCACCAATACGCTTTAATAAATCGATCAATGCAATATCACGAATTCTTTCAGATACTTGCACCGATTAACAATAATATAGGATGCATGCACTCAAGTATTTGGATGCCCGGAAGTTTTTGGGAAACAGGGAAAGACAACTTATTTCCACTTCAAATTAAATTGATTGAGGGTTATGCTGTTGTTGCGGGGTATTACAATGAGACTTCTCAGGTCCCTTTTGGAAGTATAATCCTGGAAATCAATTCGCTTCCAATAAAAAAAATAATTAGTGATTTAAAAAGTAGTTACTCCTCTGATGGATTCATTGAACAATTTCAATTTGCACAAATCGAAAAGAGATTTCCAATGGCTTACGCAAGATATTATGGATTTCCTGAAAATTACGTTGTTACTTATGCTTTACCAGGAAGAAAGACGAGTGAAACAAAAAAGATGATCCCAGCAAAACTAGAAGCGGTAAGATCAGTTGTCTTTAAGAATTTTAATCATCCTCCATTAACTCTTAAACTTGAAAAGGAAAATGGCATAGCAATCTTAAAAATCCCATCGTTTATCTTTTATGATAAGGTGGATTATTTCAAATCATTTTTAGACAGTGCATTTGTAGAAATTAAGAAAAGCAGTATTAAGAATTTGATACTAGATTTACGCGGTAATGATGGTGGCGACCCATTCTGTGCTGTCCCGTTGCTTTCATATTTAGAAAAAGAACCTGTTCCATACTTTGCTGAAGAATACGGGAGATACGCTGAATTTGCAAAACCAATTCCCGTGGCAGAAAACCATTTCGAAGGAAATCTTTACACTTTAATTGATAAACACTGCGGATCAACAAATGGACATTTTTGTGCTTTAATCAAATATCACAAAATAGGAAAACTTGTTGGTGAAGAAGGCGGATCAACTTACAAGTGCAATGCTAAAACTAAAGAGGTAAAACTTGATAACACAAAAATGTTAGTTTATGTCCCTCAAGAAACATTTTCCGCTGCTGTTGAGGGAATGGATAAAACAAAAGGAGTAGAACCCGATTACTACGTTGAACAGACTTACAAAGATTTTTTAAGTAGAAAAGATACAGCAATGGATCTCACTTTAGATTTAATTAAAAAGAATAAGGAATAAAACCGATATGACAATTTTCTTAGCGATAATAGCATTTATAGCAGTTGGCTGGTATATCGTTTCAGGTATACTGATATTCAACGAGCTTCAGAAAAGGGGAGAAAAGGTATACTTCATTGTCCTGAATTTTATGCTTCCGTTTTATGCAAATAAATACAAAAAGATAACCTTAGAAGAAACTGGAAAAGTCGGTTCGCTATTTTATCATTGGTTAATTGCTATTAATACAGCACTTGTATTCGGAATAGCAGCAATTATTTCAAAATCATTTTAGTATGGTGGTTATTGACGAATTATGAAGAGCAATTGTTATTAAAAGAATAAAGGAGTAATAAATGAAAACATTAAAACAAATTCAACTTCTAATATTTGGCATGCTACTACAAATCTCCACAATTTCGTTGTATGCATGTAGCCAAAACAATTATTCGCCTAAAGACACTTCTGCGGCAAGTAAAGTTTACTATGCAATTGAAATTAATGATGTTGTATGCGGTTATACCGAATCATCAGAAACCCCTATTAGAAAATATGATCAAGATTTAATTGAGCAGGATATAAATATTTTTATTATGCTCTCTCTCCTTGGCAGTGAATTCAATATGGAAATGAGCTCTCAATCTATTGTTGATCCCGTAACAAGAAGAGGCGTAGATATAATCACTGATATTAAGCAAGGATCAACAGAGTTCAATATTTCAATCAAAGTAAAAGATGATAAGGCTACAATAAATTCTACCTTGAACTCCACTGAAAAGGTGATTGAAATTACTCCTGAGACTGTTATTGGTTCTGATGAAGCATTTACTAGATTGAAAAAAGATCTGTATCTCGAAGGGAAAACCGAAGCAGAATACAATATACTTGAGGTAATGGAGGGAGAAATTCAAAAATCAAAATTCAAAAAAACAGGCGAAGAAACAGTTTCACTTGCCGGAAAATCGTTTAACACAATAATTATTGAGCAAACAAATACAAAAACGGGATTAAAAACAACTTACTGGCTTTCACCGGATTATGGTTACTTTGTAAAGTTTGAAGTGTTAAATAGAAAAATATATTTATCCGATCAAAGTGTTATCGATAAAATAAAAGTTGCTAATATGGATGCAAGCATTGTAACAAAAACCAATGTTGCAATTTCTGATGTTCAATCCTTAACATATATGAAAGTTGATGCGGTTATTGAACCTATCGGACAAAACTTTACAGTTGAAGATTTAAACGTACCAGGACAAAAATTTACTGGTACTATAAAAGAAAATCTTATAGAAGGTATGTTTGAAATTTCACACCCCAAATATGATGGTAAAAATGCACCTCCATTTCCTCCAAACTTTAAAGATGCCTTTCTGGAAAAATATCTTATAGGGGATGGAAGAGTAGAAAGTGATGATCCTGTGCTAATCAAAAAAGCCAAGGAAATAACCGAAGGATCTAAGGATAGCTGGGAGGCAGCAACAAGGTTAAGTAAATGGGTTGCAGAAAATATTCACTATGCAATTCCTGGAGGTGGTACTGCAAGAAAAACATATGATATTCGTGCTGGCGAATGCGGCGCCCACTCTTTTTTACTCGCTTCTTTCTGCAGAGCAGTTGGAATTCCTGCAAGAGTAGTTTGGGGCGGAATGTATGTTCCAAATTATGGTGGAGGATTCGGGCAGCATGGCTGGAACGAGATATATATGGGAGAAGCAGGCTGGATTCCCGTTGATGCAACAGCATTAGAGATTGATTTTGTTGATGCGGGTCACATACGTATTTCAGAGTATCAATCCACTTCAAGCAGCTTTAATGGAAAAAATTTTGAAATAATAGATTACAAGCTGGCCAATAATGAAAAAGAAACTATAAGCTCAGATTATTCTGAGTTTTATGGAAAATACACAAATTTGGAAACCGGGAGAACCTTTGAGGTTTTGGATAAAGAAGGTAATCTCTCAGTTGACATTCCTGGACAAATGGTACTTCCATTTAACAAACCAGATGAAAAAGGGAAATGGTATTGTAAGCTTAGTCCCACTCTTTATCTGGAGTTTACGAGAGATGAAGAGAATAAGATTAAGGAAATGTTTTTGCACGAAATTGCGCAGATGACAAAGAAATCTTCCCCCGAAACAATTGAAGCAAATGTTCCTGAAAACATGAGACCATATTTAGGAAAGTATTTATTTTCAGCAATTAATCAGGAGTTTACAGTTTTTTATAATGATGGCGTACTTATAATTCACGATCCTACAAAAAATGAAGATATAAAGTTACAATCTCCAAACGAAGAAGGAGGATGGCTTGATGAATTTGATAAAAATTTAATTTACTTTGATAAAGATGCAGAAGGAAATGTAACCCTTCTTAAAGTTGATGTAGCAAATAAATTTACAAGGGAAGAATTTGCCTCTGCCGTTATTGAAAGGACTATCCGGGAAGAAGGGATAGAAGCGGGATTAAAAAAATTCAATGAGATTAAATCAGATTCTGATTCAAAGTTAGTTATTTCTGAAAGCAGCTTTAATCTGCTTGGTTATAAATTCTTGAATGAGGGGAAAAACGAGGAAGCATTAGAAATATTTAAACTAAATGTTAAAGAATATCCAGAATCATTTAATGCCCATGGTAGTCTTGCTGAAGCATATATGAAATGCGGGAATAAAGAAGAGGCAATTAAAAATTACCAAAAATCACTCGAACTCAATCCCGAAAATGCAAGAGCAAAAATGATGTTGGAAAAAATTAATAACAATTAATAATTTGTTGAACGTTTTAATTCGAAATACGCCCTGAGGAAATGATATTGAAAGAAAAGATTGGTTTTATATTATTAGTCATTTTATCTTCTTGCAGCCAGGATCGCAGACCCCAGGAACCCGTTTCACCATTTCCTTATATAGTTGAAGAAATAAAATTTAAAAATGATTTGGACGAAGCTATTTTGGCCGGTACCTTAACAATTCCGGATAGTGGGGGTAATTTTCCAGCTGTCGTTCTTGTCTCTGGTTCCGGGCTTCAAGATCGAGATGAAACAGTATACGGACATAAACCGTTTAAAGTTTTATCAGATTTTTTGACCCGACATGGTATTGCTGCATTGCGATATGATGATAGAGGAACAGGTGAATCAAAAGGAAAACTTGAAGGCGCAACAACGGAAACATTTGCCGGTGATGCTTATGCCGCTGTTAAATATCTTCGCGCACATAGAAATATTAATCCTCATAAAGTTGGTGTTATAGGCCATAGCGAAGGAGGGATGATAAGCAACATTCTTGCAAGCCGTTACTCAGAAATATCTTTCATTGTTATGCTTGCTGGTCCGGGAATTCCGCTTGATCGTGCTTTGATAACAGCAAATGAAAAAAAACTTAGATCACAAGGAAAAAGTGAGGAAATTGTGCAAGCAGGCACAGACCTGTTTGAGAGAATGTTCAAAGAGATTAAAAAGAAAACTGATTATCAGGTAAAAAAAAGGAGGTTATCAAGCATTATAAATGAGTGGAAATTATCTTTAACGGGTCTCGCAAAAAATGACATAGAAAATTTTATGGCTGAAAACCCAAAACACTTTGAAATGATGGCAGATGAATGGGCAACACCTTGGTTCGAGTATGCTGCAAATTTTGATCCCCGTATTCTGATCAGAAATATTCGATGTCCGGTCTTAGCTCTTAACGGTGATAAAGATTGTCAGGTTCTTGCAGAAATAAACTTACCTGAAATAGAAAAAGCGCTTACTGATGGAGGTAATAAGAATTTTAGAATTGAGTATTTAAAAAACATTAACCATCTTTTTCAAAAATGTAACACCGGTTTTAGAGATGAGTATCCTAAAATTGATGAATCATTTAATAAAAACGTAATGATACTTGTAGCTGATTGGATAACTCAACAAACAAGTGATGCCAAATAATTGTCAAATAATATGGAATCAGAAATGAACAATATCTTCATCTATTTAGTATCAATCACGTTTGTATTTTTTCTCACCCAATATCTGCAAGCACAAGATTCTTTAGATAATAAAACAATATTCCCGGAAGTCGTTACAATAGAATATGGCATTGGTAGCTATGCTGTTACTGATGAATATATCTCAAAAGAAAAATATTCCGGCTCATTTCCGTACTACAGTATAACCTGGGCAAATCAGCATTCAAATTATGTTTACCATTTAAAGTTAGATTTTGGCAATTCATCAGGAATAAAAAATTACAACGTAAGTGCCGACATTTATCAATTTACACTTAACCAGGGATTTAGTTATGCTTTACCAAAATTTACGATGTTCAACAAAGATGCCTACTCGTATTTAGGTCCTTCTACGGAATTACTCTTTTATTACAACAAACAAAACATTGCAGTCTCTGGTTTCGATTATTCTCAATCATTTGCACTTCTTATTTCTGCAGGCATTACTTCACACATGTTTTATAAGCTATGGAATGATTTCAATATTGAGGGGGCTTTAGACTTTAATGTCTTTTCTCTTGGTTTCCGTATGGTAGACATGGAAGAAAATGACGAGTCTCCGGCAAAAATTCTAACACTAATTTCAGCAAACAATGTTGTATTTACTCTTGGTCCAAGATATTATTTGCTGGATAACTTATCAATAAAAGCCGCCTACCTTTTTCATCTAACAAGAATCGATTCATGGGAACCGCTTCTTTCTGCCAGTGATAATGTAGTGTTTACATTAACCTATGGATTTTAGGAGGAGAATAAGATGAAAAGGACTATTTCAATTTTATCTGTTCTATGCCTTCTATTAATTCTCTCCTGCAAAGATCTTGTTGTAACTGAACCTGACTCAAATCTGAACGTTGAAGATTTTGAAGCAGCATGGAAAAGAATTCAAGATGTTTATCCTTACCTTGAATTCAAGAAAATTAATTGGGATTCGATTTACACAATTTACCGCCCTCTTGCAGAAGCTGCGCATGGAGATGAATTTTATCTTGTGCTTCGGGATTTGTTGGCTGAACTTAAAGACGGACACGTTTACTATCGCACAAAAGGCGGCGGAGAAGTTTATCCCTACTATCCGCAAAGACATTTTAAGGACAGACATGCTTATAGTCCATTTGTTGTAAGAAAATATTTTGACAGAGAGTTACGATTAACAGAAAGCAGTAGTATCGAATACGAAATCTTACCCGGCAACATTGGCTATGCTTTCCTTTCGGATTTTCATAAAACATATATGATGGAAGAATTTCCAATTGTGTTGGAATATCTCAAAAACACCGGGGGATTAATTCTTGACATTAGACAAAAACGCGGAGGCAGTTATCAAAATATCGAAGCAGTTATCACACGTTTTTTAACAGAGCCACTTGAAAGAAACGATGCTTACACTTATGGTGAAAAATGGGTTCTACCTCCTTTCCAGCCGGCAGGCCCATTTCAGTATACAAATCCGGTTGTGGTATTAATAAATGGTTCAACATTTAGTGCCGGAGAGTTTACCACAGAAATTTTAAAACAGCTTCCGCACGTAACTGCGGTTGGCGATACAACCGGTGGTGGTTCTGTTGGCGGCGGTGATGAAGGTCTGTTTTTTCTGCCAAGCGGAAAATCAATTGATATTGGTTTTATCGATATCAGACGTTACGATGGTCTTCCGTGGGAATGGCTCGGAGTTCCTCCGGATATACGTGTTGAGCAAACAGAAGCAGATATTCTTGCAGGAAGAGATAAACAATTAGAGTATGCGATTGGGATGCTGAAATAAAGAATGCATATGTTATAAATTTAAATTAGATCTTTCCCAAAATTAAAAATATTGAAAGGCATAAAAATGAAATGTGAAAAATGCGGTCAGGACTTCCCCTCTGTTTACTACTTTAAAACCGATACGGTTTGTATTGAATGTTTCAAAAAAATGACACCCGATGAACAGCAGGCTGCCGTTTATAAACAGCTAATGAAACATCCAATGACAACAACAACATTTACAATTGAAGGATATAAAATTATTAAACAACTTGGTGTTGTTCGCGGAATTACTGTTCGGTCTCGCTCAATCTTTGGTACAATCGGGGCAGGGATACAAACTATTTTCGGTGGCAATATTTCATTATTTACTGAATTATGTGAAAAATCCCGCTCAGAAGCCTTCGATATGATGGTTGAGCATGCACAACAAATCGGAGGCAATGCACTTGTTGGAGTAAGATACGACACAACCGAATTAATGAGCGGTGTAACTGAAGTTTTATGTTATGGAACCGCGGTTGTTCTTGAAAAACTAGATTAACCGTTAAATACTTAAAATATTATATTGGTTATAGTAATTTACGAGCGGTTAATTTATCTCTTTAAAAAGCAACCCAGAGCATCTATTTTTTTTGTTGAATTTAAAATTAATTAATCCCAAATAGCCGCTAAATTTTTTTATAATGTTCAAGAATGAGATTAGGTTAAGAAATATGAATAAAAAACAAAGACTAGCATTACTTGGAATTATAATAACAATGGCTGTCGGTGCATTAACAGCATATTCAATGATTGGCAACGTGGCAAAGTTACCAAATCTAATAACTTTGTACGCTAGCGGCTTTGCAAGCGGAGTTTCGCTTTTGGCGTGGATAAAAAATCGTAAATAAGCGTACGACAAAAAACGATGTAATTTTGTACCAAACTATTTTTCAATAATGCTTTAGCAATCGAAAGATAAATATGAAAACAATCGGACTAATCGGTGGAACCGGATGGGTTTCTACACTTGAATACTACCGTCTTATTAATGAAGAAACAAATAAACAACTTGGTGGGCATAATGCCGCTCGCTGTATTCTTTATTCTTTTAATTATGCGGATATAAACGAATTTAATCTTCGCGGAGATCATAGAAGGCGTTTATAAATTTGTTCTTGATGCAGCAAGAAAACTTAAAAGTGCTTCAGCGGATTGCCTTGTTCTTTGTGCAAATACATTGCATCAATATGCAGATAGAATTGTTGAGGAAGTTAAACTACCAATAGTACACATTGCTGATGCAACTGCGGTTGAAATAAAGAAGCAGGGATTATCCACAATCGGATTGCTGGGAACGAAGTTTACAATGGAGATGGATTTTTATACAAAGAAATTAAATGATGCCGGTATTAATTCTATTGTGCCGGAAAAATCCAAAAGATTATTTATTCACGACACAATTATGAACGAATTGCTTAAAGAAAATTATAAACAGGAATCAAAGAAAAGTTTTTTAGACATAATAAATGGTCTTGAACAAAAAGGCGCGCAGGGAATAGTTCTTGGCTGTACAGAGATTCCTTTGCTAATAAAACAATCAGACACTCATTTGCCTGTTTTTAATACTTTAAAGATTCATGCAAAAGCGGCTGTTGATTTTGCAGTTAAAGATTAACCGACCTTATGTTATAAATTCATTCTTTCATTGATAATCAAAAGATTGAATATTTAATATCAGCACATCCTCTGCTTTCTTCATTGTGCAGTGTTAAATATACACTGTAAATTAAACGCAATGAATTTCATTCAATCATATATTGAACTTTTGCACAACGGCGAACTTTATAAGCGAGCAGAAAAAGCTTATGCTAATCTGGAATCCTGCACAAGCTGTCCGCGCGATTGTAAAGTAAACCGACTTGATAATGAATTGGGAATTTGTACAAGCGGACATTTACCAATCGTATCTTCTTATACAAAGCATTTTGGAGAAGAACCTGTTTTATCCGGAACAAATGGAGCCGGAAATATTTTTTTTGGTAACTGCAATCTTAAATGTATCTACTGCCAGAATTTTGAGATCAGTCAGAATCCAAAAATTGAAAAGCAAAAAGAAGTTTCGCACGATCGTTTGGCTGAAATAATGATTGAACTGCAAAATAAATCTTGCCACAATATCGGACTCGTTTCCCCAACACATTTTTCAGCAACAATTTTAAAATCTATTTATTTAGCTGCTCAACAAGGATTAAAACTTCCGATAATCTATAACACAAATGGATATGACTCTGTTGATATGCTAAGACTTTATGATGGTGTGGTTGATATTTATTTGCCGGATTTAAAATATGGCAATAGTGAATATGCAAAAACGTATTCGCTTGTTGATAACTATTTTGAAAAATCTAAGGAAGCAATTAAAGAAATGTTCCGCCAGGTTGGTGATGAGCTTGTTTATGACGGTGATGTTGTTGTACGGGGATTAATTATCAGGCATCTTATTCTACCGAATGATTTATCAGAAACAGAAAAAGTTTTTAAGTTTATTGCGGAAGAATTAAGTCCTAAAGTTCATATTTCTTTAATGTCGCAATACTATCCCACTAACAAAGCGTATAAAGATATTTTAATTGATCGTGCTTTGCGGAATTCTGAATATGAAAAAGCCCTTGAGTTGTTAGACAAATACGGTTTACACAATGGCTGGATACAGGAAATGGAAAGTGCAAATAATTACAAACCGCATTTTAATGAGGACAGACTAAATCCTTTTAGAGATTAAGTCATTTCATTAATTGTATAATTAAAATATTATTACAATATTTTATCAACTTTTCTCCCGAAATTATATAAAACATCATTTATGAAAAAGTTTTTTAGCCTTTACATTATTATTCTTATGCTTGTCGGTGGATTATCTACAACAAAAGCATGGGTTTATCCTGAACATAGAGACATTGCGCTAATTGCAATTCAAAACCTTAGTCCCGAATATCGTAGTGTACTTGATGCTCTTTGGGCCGAAGCAAGAAAAGGATACGAATTCAGATTAACTGAAGCAGTAATTGATGCAACACAAAGCACGAACCCTGCTCAACTGGATTATGCCTCCTGGCCAGCAATATCTGGCGATCATTCTTGTTCAGCGAAGAACATGCTGCACAATGTACTTGAAACAGAGTGGATATTAAAAGTTGCTGATATTACCGCACAATTAAAGATTGACATCTCAAAAGCAAAAGACAGAATTGCAAGAATTAATGCTCTAAGAGAATCCGACCTTAAATTACAATCCGCTGACCCGGAGTATGCAACAAGAGCAGGATCAAACAATGTGCACTTTCTTCTACCATTATCCGATCCTTCAATTAAACTTGATACTTACATTTTTCGCTGCCTTGCCGAAGGAACAGAACTTAATGCCTTGGGTATTTATTCCTGGTATCATTCCCGAGCGATAGCAAAAATTTCAAGAATAAACTCAAACAATCTAACTCCCGAAGAACGCTCTGTCCTGATACTTTCAGCACTTGCCGATGAAGCTTTTGCTTTGCACTTTCTTCAGGATGTTTTTGCTGCCGGCCATGTTGCAGGAACCCGTGGTGATGCTTCACAGAGAAAAGGTACCCATGACTATTACAACGAATACGGTCTTAAAGTAAGCACATGGGAAGGAGAGAGCCTTGTATTAACAGGCGATGCCTGGATGCGACATGAGGACAGCGAAAGAGCATCCATTGCAGTACGAATGAGTCTTGAAGCTTTTCTTAAAGCGGCAAGCAATAGTTTTAATGATCAACCCATTCTTAAAGAAATCAATCTAACCACGCCGGAAGACTTTAATGTGTGCACCAATAATTTTATACCTGCAATAAAAACAGGCACTAAATTTATTTTGTCATTGCAGCCAATATTTATGAAAACCCCTATTCCCGGGTTATCACAAGGCTTGGGGGAGTTTCCCAGATTTAGAGCCGAGCTGGGTGCTTTTGTCGGATTTTCACCCGCAATGCGCGGCTGGTTATTTTCGGGAGGTTTTGGAAATGGACAAGAAACTATCGGTGTTTCAGGTGGATTGGAGGTAGCGGCGCGTTTAGGAATAGGATTAGATGGTGTATTAAATGAATCGGGAGACGGTCTGGCTTTTCTTGATTTGGGCTGGAGACAGGATGGTTCTTCATCCACAGAAGTGCTGGATGTTGAAGAGCTAAGAGCATATGGAAATATATATTCAACAATTCCAGGAAGATCTGCTTTCAGTGCCAGATTAAGACTTCCATTTTATGCATTACCGGGTGATCTTTTAATTCTTGGTCCATTATTATTTTTTATTGATCAGGAAGCATTAACCAGTGTTGGAGTTTCTGCGGTTAATGGCGGGCTTATTCCGTGGCAGGCAGGAATCGAAACTTCATTTGGTCGTTTCCAATTTGTTCTTGGGAGAGAAATTGCGGTTTACCTGTATGGCAGAACAAAAACACCGGATGCACTAGTTACTTATTCTACTGGTGAAAACGGCATTGAGGATCTATTTGTTATCTCCTACCGTTCTACAATGGTTGAGTTTCCTATTTTAGAATACAGACCATTCAGATCATTCGATGCAGATCAAAGATCATCACTTTTTATTCAGCTTTACGGTGCTGCTGATTTTCCTCATAATGTTCAAGTCCTTGAATCGCTTTCGGGAACGACAATACCACCGGATCTAAAAACAGTCTGGCACCTTGGTTTAAGATTGATTTTTGATTGGAGACATTATTTATAGTTTTAATCGAAAATGATAACCTGTAAAAACTGTAATAATACTTTTGATGGAAGGTTCTGTAACAACTGCGGCCAAAATGCAGACACAAACAGGCTTGATTTTAATTTCCTGATAAAAAACTTGCGTAAGAATTTATTAAAATATTTTCACGGTGGAATCTTTTATTCAGCAGGGCAGTTGTTTACAAGACCGGGACACACAATAAGAGAATACATTGAGGGTAAACGGGTAAAACATTTTGAACCGATTGCTTTGTTATTAACTCTGGCAACTTTGTACGGACTGCTTTATCATACTTTTGGTATTAATTTATTTGTTGATGTTTCTAATAGCACTGCTTCTGTTAATAACACTAACCTGAATATTATTAATGATTGGATGTCAAATAATTATTCATTAGAAACGTGTTTGTTTGTTCCGATATATGCTTTGGGATCATTTATTGTTTTCCGAAAACAAAAATACAATTTTATTGAGCACGTATATTTAAATACATTTTTAGGCAGCCAGAGAATTTTTCTTCACCTTCTGATATTTCCTCTGTTTGTTGTTTTTAACGGAACCGCACAGCTTAAAGTGGTTATGGATGTAAGCATATTTTTAGATATTATACTTCTCATCTGGAGTTACACGCAATTTTTTAATAGGCTAACAAAAACAAAAGCTATACTTCTTTCTGTATTAAGTTATCTAATCTTTTTAGTTTTCTTTTTAATAATCAGCTCGGCGGTATTGTTAATCTTTAATTTAGTTTAATTATAAAAAACTTTTTCTGCCTAATTGTTTTTAAGCATTTCTTTTTTAAGCTCATCAATTTTACTTGGCCTAATTGCCACCTGAAGACTTAATATTATAAATTGCCTACTACTAACTGTGGACTGAAAACCGGTTTTATTTGTTATTCGTTAATTGAGTTTACAGCCTTTTTGTATCCCGATATTTCTTTTTCCCTGAGAGAGTACTGGTTGGTGGTTTTAGAATTGGTTAGTAATAAACATGAGCAGAGAAAAGAAATTCTAAAGTACTGTTTAATTAAATTTGTATGTTATTATTATATAAAATGCCACAGCGTACCGTGGCATTTTAATATTAATTTTTTAAGTAATTAATAGTCTACTAATGAAATCATAAAAAACTTGTACCTAAGACTCCCATCGTCATCGCGATCTTTCCTTAAAGTTATGTTATAATCACCTGCTTCAAATTCAAATCCTTCCTGTCCACGTCCATTATCCCATGTATCTTTGGGCTCCATATCGGCTTCAGCTAGAGTCAGTACAAAATAATCCCATCTGGCAGGATTGCTTGAATATTCCCCCGCCGAATAAATCTCTTCATCATAATCACCAATCACACGTATATAATATTCGTCATCCTCTAAATGTTTAACAAAGTCTATCTGGTAATGCGTGGTATCATCTTCGTCATCATCTTCTTCAAGTAAATAATCCAGGTTATAAAATTCAAAACCTTTCATTTTTAGAAACTCTTCTACCTCTGCTCTATTTTTAGCAAGCTCAAGCAATTTAGTTATATCGGTAAATTCCACATATTGGGCATATGAACTGCCGATGCTTAATATAAAAACAAAAAGGAATGTGAAATGTTTTAACATGTTAATTTCTCCCTTGTAATAATTGATGAGGGTTTTTGATTTGAATAAAAGATGAGCCGTACTGCATTTTTATACTATACATAAAAAATATTTTTATTGCTGATGAAAAATTAAAGGTTGTTTTGATTTAAACAAATTGGAAGGATGTTTTTAGTTCATATGCCTTACTAATTTTTTTTGTTTCACTACTTATTTGCTACGACGCAAATTATTTTTAGAAACAAAACTTTCCAAAATTCGTAAACAGTATAAAATAAATCCTATTAAAGATTTGCGCCCGGTTTGTCCAAATTGTCATGCAATGATTCATAGATACTAGGTTGCAATGGATATTGATGTTCTTAAATCCCATCTCAAATCATTGGTTAAATAATTTACTAGTCTGTCACAGCTTGCCCTGATATATCGAGGGACCTCTCCGTTACAGAATCAATGCGCACCCTCTCCAAATCAAACTATAAAAAAACTAAAAAACCGTCTCTTTATGCAAAAACAAGCTAAATTCGCATAAAAACACATTGTAACACCGCAAAAACGCAATGTAACTTCTCAAAAATGAAAAGTAACCTCACAAAAACGCTTTGTAAGTTCATAAAAACAGAATGTAACCTCACAAAAACACAATGTAAAATCGCAAAAACAAAAAGTAAAACTCCAAAAACAAACTGCCTTTCTTTTACATTAATGCTTTTCTATCCCCTTTTATTAAAGCGTCTGTCCTGCACTTATTTCGGGAGGCTGGTAAGTTTTAAAAACATACCTCAAAGCGTTCTACATCTTTTCATACTTCAGCAAATTTATTCCGCACTTAAATGTTGTAGAGTTAGTTAGCTTTAATTTCATCATTTCGGGCAATGTATTAAAAATTGTCAGTCCGGTTTTTAAAGCAGTGGGATTAACAAACAAATAATATTCATCAATAAGGTTTTCTTTTACCAAAGCAGAAACAAATTCAGCTCCGCCGTAAACAATAATACCTGCCTGTCCGGCTGGCAGGTCATTTCCATCCTGTTGTTTTAGTTTATTTACCTCTTCAACAACATTGCCCTTAGCAAGCACAGTATTATCCCAGGTACTTTTATCAAGCGTTTTAGTAAAAACAACCTTATGATAGTCCACCATCTTTTTTGCAAACGGATATTCTTCGGTGCCCTGTTTGTTCTTAACAATATCAGACCAATGAGTGATAAAGCCATCTGCCATTTTTCTTCCGAGAAGAATAGTATCAACAGAATCAGTAAGGTTGGTAACATAATCTTTAATGTCATCAGTCCAATCCCACATCATCCAATCAAGCTCACCATTTGGTCCGCCAACAAATCCATTAATAGTTGTCTGCATCTGTAATTTTAATTTTTTCATTTACTTGCCTTTGCTTTTATTTTTTAATGGTGTTGGCTTGTTGTGCAACATCAGCAAAAACTTTGTGCATTGCTGCTGCATATGCACTCTTTCTTAAAACATACCATTTTCGTTAATCATATCTTCGGGTATCTGCTGATTCAAATCCCAAAACTCCACAATTTTATCATTAGAAAATTTAAGTATATGAACCACAGCTAACCCTGCATCATTATTTGTCTGCTTTATGTAGGAATGATAGGCAACCAGATCCCCATCTGATATACAGTGTTTAATTTCAAAAATTCTGTTAGGATTTACCTTGCTACTATCTTCCATTGCAACCATCAATGAATAGGCATCCCCTTTAAAGAACGGATTATGATGTTTGAAATTATTATTTGTATATAATTTAAATGCTTGTCGCGATTTACCTGCAGCACAAAGAGTTAAAAAGTCTTTACCGATTTCTTTTAATTCTTTAGCAGTCATTTTATACTTTTCCCTTTTTTACTTTTATTCATTTGCAAGATGATGTCCTCTTTAACTCTAAACTTTGTGATCTTTGAAACTAAAGCTAATGGAATCTTTTCATCCAGCTGAAATTGAATCGCACCTTTTGATGTTTTATACACCTCAAGTTCTTTGCTAAAAACTTTTATAGGATTTGCAGTCGGGTAAAACCCGATATGATTTTTATTAACAGCAAAGTAAACAAGCACTTTATTTTGTTTAAATGCCGGCATTCCGTAGCTGATAACTTCAGTAGCTTTTGGTGCGGCTTTCATTATTGTTGCACGAATAGTTTTCAGCTTTGATTTTATCTCGTCTGGATATTGATTTATATAATCATCAATTGACTTTATTTTATCTGTATTCTGTTTCATATTTTATTCTGCTGCTTTTTCTAAATCAGTAATGATGATCTTTTTCATTTGCAGCATTGCCATCATTACTTTTTGCACTTTTACCGGATCAGGGTGACTTAATAGTTCCATTAATTTTGTTGGAACAATTTGCCAGCTTACTCCGTATTTATCCTTAAGCCAAGCACATTGGCTTTCAACTCCGCCATCTGAGGCAAGCTTGTTCCAGTAGTAATCAACCTCTTCCTGATCTTTACAATTAACAACAAATGAAAAAGCTTCATTAAAATCAAATTTATGTTCGCCTTGTCCGCTCATCGCGTTAAAGAGGTAATCGGATAATTTAAATTGTGCAAAAAGCAGCGCACTATCCGGCAAACCTAAAGATTTATCATAAGGTGATTCCATTACTAATTTTGATTGAGGAAATACTGATGTATAAAAAGAAATTGCTTCTCTCACTTTTAATACTTTTTCATTAACAAAAAGCAGGGCGGGAAGTATTTTCTGCGGATTGTTGATCTTATCTACATCAAGCTGCCAGGACAAACCAAATTTATCAATTACCCACGCATACTTAGGGCTCCAATCGTATTTATCCAAAGGGAAAATAACTTTACCACCATCTGATAGCTTATTAAAAACTTTTTCAATTTTTGCATCAGATTCGCAGTAAACAAAAAAAGAAGTTGACTGATTTAATTTAAAATGTGGCCCGCCGTTAAGTGCAGTAAAGTTTTGTCCTTCAAGTTGAAATGAAACGGTCATTGCTGATCCGGGTTTTTGCCCTGAGGCTTTAGCACTTTCTTCATTGTAACTGGAAACGTTGAGAATTTTAGAATTATCAAAGACGGTTATATAAAAATTTGTCGCTTCTTCAACTGATTTATCAAACCATAAAAATGGGGTTATTTTTTGCATTTTATTTCCTTTTTGTAACTTTAATGTGACCCTTTAGAAATTCACTTTTTTAATTATTAAATGTGTCGCATTTTCTGTTGCGGCTTGTTCTACGCATTTATATCCTAAGGAAACCATATTTATTCCAGAAAAAAGATTTTCTCCCGAACCCAAAAAAATAGGTGAAACAACAATATGCATTTCATCAATTAGCTTTGCGTTTAGATACTGACGAATTACATTTGCTCCTCCACCAATTCGTACATCTTTTCCTTTGGCAGAATCAAATGCACGTTCAAGTGCAGCGTGAATACCTTCGGTAACAAAATGAAATGTGGTTCCTCCTTCCATTTCAATTGATTCACGCTTATGATTGGTTATGATAAAGACAGGAACGTGATATGGCGGATTATTACCCCACCATCCTTTCCAATTAAGGTTTGGTAGGCCGCGATATGGACTATACATATTACGCCCTAAAATCCACGCTCCAATATTTTTAAAACCTTTTTCGGCAAAATCATTATCAACTCCTGATGTTCCATCACTCTTTCCTAATACGTTTTGTTGAAAAGTTTTTGTGGGCAAAAACCATTGGTGAAGATTTCCACCCCCAACACCCAATGGATTTTCCAGGTTTTGATTTGGTCCCGCACCAAAACCATCAATTGAAATTGAAAAACTTTCTACTCTTAATTTTTGCATAATTCCTTCTTTAATAATTTTCTTTTGTAAAACTTATCATCCATTCAATACCAAATTTGTCTCTAAACATTCCAAAGTATGAACCCCAAGGACTGTCGGAAATAGGCATTTCAATATTGCCACCTTCCGAAAGTCCGTTAAATAATTTGTCTGCTTCTTCACGACTTTCTGTGCTAATTGATATTTTAGATCTGTTTTCATTTTCATTTACTTGTCCCATGCTTTCTGGAACGTCATTGCCCATTAAAATGTTTTTACCAATAGGCAAAGCAATATGCAGTATTTTATTTTTATCATTTTCTGCTACTGGAAATTCAGGGCTTGATATCTCCTTTAAGCGAATAATTTTTGCAAACTCTCCACCAAATACTGATTTGTAAAATGTGAATGCTTCTTCGGCATTTCCGTTGAAGTTAATGTGAGGATTAATAGATACCATATGTTACTCCTTTTTAAGGATATATTAAATTGAGGATTAGTTTGCTCAGAGCAATTATAAAAAATTGTCATCTAACAATAAATAACCAAATTAAAACAATGTGATTTTTAATAATAATTTTTTGAGATCTAAATTGAACGATGCAGTAATCAAGTTTTCACTCTTTTGTTGGTCCGCTCAATTTTCTTTTCTTAAAAGAGAATTAGCATTAGTCAATTATTAGAAATAATTTTCTCCAAACTAGAAGGAATTTATTATGAAATATTATTGCTTATTTATTCTTGCAACCATTTTCTTTATAACTCAGCTTTCTCTTAATGCTCAAGGTGTATCTAAAGAAAATATTGAGAATGCTGAAAAAATTATCGATCTCCATTTTACAGATGCTGAAAGAGATTCAATGCTTAGTTCTCTTGAAGAACAAAAAGGTAATTATAAAAGAATAAGAGACGTTGAACTTGATAACAGCGTAATGCCATCATTACTTTTTAATCCAATACCTGTTGGATTTATTTTTCCCCAAGAACAAAATCCAATAAAGTTTAGTGATTACTCAAATATAAAAATGCCATTTAATAAAGATGAACTAGCTTTTTATACAATCGGACAACTTGCTGAACTAATTAAAACAAAACAAATATCCTCAACTGAATTAACAAAGTTTTTTATTGAGCGCTTAAAAAAGCTTGATCCAACTTTATACTGTGTTGTTTCTTTTACCGAAGAAAGAGCTTTACGCGAGGCTAAAATAGCGGACGAAGAAATTGCTTTAGGAAAATATCGGGGTTTACTTCATGGAATTCCGTTTGCAGTAAAAGATTTGCTTGCTACTAAAGATTATAAAACTACCTGGGGTGCAATGCCCTATAAAGATCAGATAATTGATGAAGATGCAACGGTAATAACAAAATTAGAAAATGCTGGAGCGATACTTATCGCAAAACTTTCTATGGGTGCGCTTGCCTGGGGAGATGTATGGTTTGGAGGAAAAACGAGAAACCCTTGGGATACAACAAGCGGCTCAAGCGGTTCTTCCGCAGGTTCTGCTGCCTCTGTTTCAGCCGGGCTGGTTCCATTTGCAATCGGAACAGAAACTTATGGGTCTATTGTGTCTCCTTCAACTGTATGTGGCACAACCGGACTAAGACCAACTTACGGAAGAGTGAGCCGGACAGGGGCAATGGCTCTTAGCTGGTCTATGGATAAGATTGGTCCTATTTGCAGATCAGCCGAGGATCTTGCTATTGTTTTTAATGCTATTTATGGAGTGGATGGTGTTGATCAGACATTATATGATGTACCGTTTACTTATAATCCGGTTATAGATATTGAAGGATTGAAAGTCGGATACCTTAAAAAAGATTTTGATAAGCTTTACGATTTTCACAATAACGACTCAATTACACTAGCAAAACTCAAAGAACTTGGAGTTGAGTTAATACCGATTGAACTTCCCGATTATCCTGTAAATGATCTTACTATTATTCTGTCCGCAGAGGCGGGTGCAGCGTTTGATGAATTAACACGCAGCAACAAAGATGATTTATTAGTAAGACAAATAAAAAATGCATGGCCAAATTCATTTCGTGCTTCCAGATTTATTCCTGCAGTAGAATATATAAATGCTAGCCGCATAAGAACGTTGCTGATTCAGGAAATGCAAAAACTAATGAGCAAAATTGATTTATTCATTGCCCCCTCCGATAATGGAGATAGTAATATTATTACAAATTTAACCGGACATCCATGTGTTGTCTTACCAAACGGTTTTTCTGATAACGGAACCCCAACAAGCATTACTTTTATTGGAAGACTATTTGACGAAGGTCGATTAATAGCCTTTGCAAAACTCTATCAGGATGCAACAGATTTTCATAAAAAACATCCGGCTATGTTTAAATAATTAACCTGTTTTTATAAAAGGGATATAGCCATAAAGTGAAAACATTATTAGAAATCTTACACACATTATACGTAATTTTACTTTATATAATAGGACAAATACACCAATGATATTTTCTTTTACACATCTTAAGAAACTAACGGCAATTCTCTTTTTATTTTATTCTTGTTCTTTAAATGCACAAGGACTTTTTATCAATGAGTTTATGGCTTCAAACTCAACTACAATTACTGACCCTGATTTTAATAACTATGCGGATTGGATTGAGATTTATAATTCCGGTTCCACCTCGGTTAATTTAAAAGATTATTACATAACTGATGATTTATCACAACCACAAAAATTCCAACTCCAAAATGACCTTATTGTAGAAGCCGGCGGATATGTTTTGATCTGGGCCGATGATGCTAACACCGGCAATCATGCAAATTTTAAATTAAGTGCTGATGGTGAAAGTATTGGATTGTTTAATTCAATTTTAACATTGGTTGATACAGTAACTTTCGGTTTGCAGCAAACCGACATTTCTTTCGGTAGGTTTCCAAATGGAACAAACGATTGGTTCCAATTTTCTCCTGCAACACCAGCATCGGCAAATTTAGAAGTTGGCATTTTTAATATTCTTCCCGTGCCGATAATATCAATTCAAAGTGGATTTTACTCTTCATCAATTAGTGTTTCTGCGACACATAGCTTAGCAGATGTAACAATTCGTTTTACAAGCGATGGAACAATTCCAATAGCATCAAGTGATGTTTATTCTATTCCTTTGCAAATTGATTCAACCTTTGTTTTAAGATTCCGTGCATTTAAAGATGGCTTTTCACCAAGCACAACCGAAACAAGAACATATTTCATTAATGAAACAACTGATCTTCCCGTATTCTCTCTTGTTACCGATCCTGCAAACTTTTTTAGCGATACTTCAGGAATTTATGTTATCGGCACAAACGGAATAATTGGTAATTGCAGTACACAACCAAGAAATTGGAACCAAGATTGGGAAAGACCTGTTAGCTTAGAGTTTTTTGAGTTTGACAAATCACTTGCATTTAAAGTTAACTCAGGGGTTAAAATCTTTGGCGGATGTAGCCGCCTGTATCCGGAAAAATCTCTTGCATTTTATTTTCGAGGAGAATATGGAAATGATAAACTCCGCTATCGTTTGTTTGATGATATCCCAGTTTACGAATACAATAATTTTATTTTACGAAGTTCTGCTCAAGATTGGTGGAGGACAATGTTTAGAGATGGAATGGTGCAAACGTTAATTGAGCAAGGAATGAAAGTCGATTATCAGGATTATCGTCCATCAATTTTATTTATTAACGGTGAATATTGGGGAATTCATAACATCCGCGAAAAGTTGAACGAACATTATGTTTTTTATCATCATGGGGTTAATAAAGATAATATTGACTTGATTGAGATTAGTAAAGGAGTTTACGCAAACAATGGTGATTTAACTGCTTATAATGATATGATCACTTTTCTTTCCACAAAAAACATGGCGCATCCACCTAATTATGATTATATAAAATCAATAGTAGATATTGATGAGTACATAGATTATCAGATTGCACAAATTTATTCTGCAAATGGCGATTGGCCCGGATCAAATATGAAGTTGTGGCGGGAAAGAACTGAAGGTTCAAAATGGCGATGGATGATTTACGATCTTGATTTTACTTTTGGCGGCAATTCACAGGGGTTGGCAACAACAAATACATTAGCACAAGCAACTGCAACAAATGGACCTGATTGGCCAAATCCGCCTTGGTCAACTTTAATGTTAAGAAAGCTATTAGATAATCCGGAATTTAAAAACGAATTTATCCAGAGAATGGCTGCACACATTAATACCACTTTTGAACCTAATCATGTACTTTTTGTAATCGATAGTATGGCGCAAAATATTGCTTCGGAAATTCCAAGACATAAAGAAAGATGGCCTCAATCAATTTCTTTTGGCGATACCTGGGAGGAACTTATAGATATGATGCGCAGCTTTGCTGTTGACAGACCTGTAAATATAAGAGGACATTTTTATACTAAGTTTGGTATTACGGGCTCGGCTTCCCTCGTTATTAGCAGAAATAATCCTTCATGGGGAAAGGTTTTTACAGCAGGGGTTGAAGTTAAAGAAAATGCTTCAACAAATGTTTTCTTTGATAATATCCCTTTAACAATTAATGCATTACCAATGCCGGGTTATCGTTTTGTTGGCTGGGAAGGTATTTCAAATGCAACCACTCCAGAAATTTCTGTTTTACTTGAGCATAATTCAACTTTAACTGCTTTGTTTGAGCCAGACGAACTAACGGTTACTTCAATTGTGATAAATGAAATTAATTACAAATCATCTACTGTATTTGATACAGAAGATTGGATAGAATTTTATAATCCCGATGATGCTGCGGTTGATATATCTGGATGGAAGTTTGGCGATGATAACTTGGCGAATCAATTTGTTTTTCCTGCCGGAACAACAATTTATGCGAAGGATTATTTAGTCCTTTGCCGAGATACAATAAAATTCAAACAACTTAATCCAAACCAAAATAAAATTTTGGGCAACATAATTTTTGGTTTAAGCAGTGATGGCGATCATATAATGCTAAAAGATAATTCGGATAATCTAATTGATGAAGTATCATACTCATCCAGTGGAATCTGGCCAACTCTTCCAAACGGAAATGGACCAACATTAGCATTAATAAATCCACAGAGGGATAATTCTCTCGTTGAAAGCTGGAGTGCATCAGGACTTTATGGAACGCCTGGATATTTAAATGATATCTACACGAAAGTCGAAGGTGAAGAAAATTTAATTCCGAGTGAATTTACGTTATTTCAAAATTATCCAAACCCGTTTAATCCAAGCACAAAAATTAGTTGGCAGTCACCAGTCGGCAGTCAACAAACATTAAAAATATATAATCTACTTGGAAGTGAAGTTGCAACATTGGTAGATGAATACAAAACAGCAGGTACTTACGAGGTAGAATTCAAGGCAACAAAATATCCAAGCGGAGTTTATTTCTACCGTTTACAAGCTGGTAGTTTTGTTGAGACTAAAAAGATGCTCCTCCTAAAGTAAATTACTTGAACATCAGGGGCGGATTGATTCTGCCCTACGTTATAATCAACAATATTTTTCATTCCCCAACTAATGCCCATCAAAAAACATTAATTGAATTCTATTTATTATTTTAAATGTTACTTAATAGCTTATAGCTTTTTATAATAAGTATGAGGATGGATCATGAAAATCATATCAACCCTGATAATTATTCTATCACTCTATTCAACGCTTGCTGCTCAATGGCATTTTTCAAATAGTTTGCACAAAACAAGATCGGGTTTTGGTACCGCTTACAAATCAGAAAACGGGGGGATGGAAAATATAACAAACGTCCCTTATGAAGATTTAGCATGTAAAAAGTGTCACTCAAGTACGGGCTTATATCAAAATGGTGAACCTATACCCCCGCAAATTTATACTCCCATCTGCTTTGATTGCCATAATTTTCAAACCACGCTTAATGTTCCTGAAGATGCTTGTCTAAGCTGTCATCAAAGGCAACTAAGGGAAAGAGAAATCTACTCTGGAATGGATGTTCACACAAATGAGGGGATGACTTGCTTATCTTGTCATACCAAAGAAGAAGTACATGGCGATGAAAATATTCTTTATGCTTCCCTAAAAGATTCCGGGGCAGTAAAAGCAAAATGTACAAATTGTCATACACAGCTTAGTAATAATGGCTCTCACAATCGTCATCGTTATAAGGTTGATTGTTCAGCTTGTCATGCTGTTTCGGTTTATAGTTGTGCAGGTTGTCATTTTGAAAGTTTTATAACAACAGGAAAGAAAAGATTTAATAATGAATTCACGGATTATCGTTTGCTAATTAAAAAAGATGGAATGGTTAAACTGGGTGCTATAGTTACACACAGTTATAATAGTAAAACTAATTATATAATTTCATCAACGCATTCCCACATAATTAAAAAAAATGCAACATCTTGTTCAGATTGCCATCGCGGAATGGGGCAGATTAATCAGGCTATTCAAGAATATAATGACACAGGATTTATTACTCTTACAAAATGGGATTCAACAAATAAGAAGGTAATTATTCCGCATCAAGTAATTCCAATTCCAAGCGATTGGATGCAATCATTAAAAATTGATCATTCAACTTACACTGGGGATTCAACAATCTATCCATCAAATCCTGATTTATGGGAATTCTTAAAATCCGAGACAGATAATGCACATTTGTATTATGCTGAGCCTTTAGATTCATCAACATTATCTAAACTCGGATTCACAAGATTTCCAACTAGTGTTGAATCAAAAAAACAAATCCCAATGGAATTTATTTTATATCAGAATTATCCAAACCCATTCAACCCGGGGACAAAGATTCAGTATGCAATAAGCAGTACACAATTTGTGCAATTAAAAATTTATGACTTTCTTGGTAGAGAAGTAACAACATTAGTTAGTGAAGAAAAAGTTGCAGGAAGTTATGAAATAAACTTTGATGCATCTCAACTTACAAGCGGAATTTATTTTTACCGATTACAGGCCGGTGATTTTATTCAAACGAAGAAGATGATCCTGATAAAATAACTCCAGCGTTAAAAATTCAATAACGCTTTACTCTTAAAGCAGGATTTGCTTTATTAGTAAAGCATTTTTTCCAAATATTGGTGTTACTATGAAATCGCTCATACTCATGCGAAATTCCTTCTTAATAATTATTTCAATTATCACGTTCATATTACCACAAGGCAAAGTATATCTTGTACTCGGTTCAGATACCGCGATTTGGGATGGAATGAATACAGCCAAATATAATTGTTATTACAATTTAGATTTATTTACTGCGGCAAGCAGTAATACTTCTGTTGTGATGAGCGATGCTTTTCGGAATCAAATTGTGGATTCTTATGGCGACAAACTAAAAATGACCTGGTGGATGATGGCGGGTAATATTTTCCGATATGCAACTAATAATAATGTTCCCATTAGCAATACAATGACATTATACTTAATGAAAAAATATTTTGGTGATAAAATAGAAACATGGAATGATGAGCTATCTTTACATTATCATACTTTCTGGTGGACAGATTATGACGCTGATGGTAATTACTGGTGGAATCAAGCACACACATTTTTAGAAACAAAAGATGATTTTGATTTTACTCTTGCTCAATATCTACTTGAAGAAAATGTTTTTCCTGTTTCATTTAGAAGCGGATGGCATTACATGGATAATGATTGGCAAAATTATCTAAATGATTTATTGCCATATAGTTTGCATAACGATTATCCCGCTGTGCGCAATGATATCACCGAACCGATTGATAATGTCTTTAATTGGTCTCTGTCATCTTCAGAATTTGTTCCCTTTCATCCGGCAACTGATAATTATCAGCTAAGTGGAAATGGGAAAGGATGGAATGTAAGATCAAAATATATGGGTTCTGTAACGCAGCAGATGATGGATCAGATATTTCAAAAAGCAAATCAAGGTACTGATCAAGTAGTTTGTTTTTGGTCGCATCTTCCCGATCAAAATTTCTTAACAGAAATTCAGCAGGTAAATAACATAGCTCATCAATCAGCAACTAATTATCCTGCAGTGCAGTTTAAATATTGCACAGCCATTGAAGCATACCAGCTTTGGCTGCAGAGTAATGATACACAGATACCAAACTTGCAATTAACAGAAGAAGTAACTGGAACGGAAGTAAAATTTTTAATAAACACAAATGAAGAAATTTTTCAGTCGCAGCCGTTTGTAGCGATTAAAGACCGATATGAAAGGTACTTTAAAGTTAATTGTGAAAATGTATCACAAAATATCTGGCGAACAAGTACCTCTTTTCCTCTTAGCGAAATTGGTAAAGTTGGTGTGGCAGTTACGGACACAGTGGGAAATTTAGCAACTTCATTCATTAAATATTTATCTGACGATAAATTTATTGATAATGGAGATACCGGTTACAGTGAAATTTATGGCAACTGGGCAACATCTACATCTACAGCATGGAACCTTGATTCAAGAGTCGCAAATCTTAACAGTAGAGATTCAGCTAAGGTAAAATGGAATCTGGAAAATGAATCGACAGGCATGTATAATGTGTTTGTTCAGTTCCCTGAAATATCAAATCACATTGATACTGTCTATTTTGAAACATATGTAAACGGAATAGCTGAAGATACTATCGTTCTCTCCATTTCTGATGAATTTAAAATATGGTTATATGTTGCAACAGTAAATCTTGTAAGCGGCGAAAATAATTTTGTGGAAATGTCAGCAAAAAACAATCAACAAATAATTAGGACGATAGCAGCCGATGCATTAAAACTTACAGCCTATCTGCGGGACAGACAGTTGATCGCTAATACTCAGTTTATAGATCTGGGCGAAGTTAGTGTTGAAGACACTGTTTTGTTTGATCTTGAATTAAGTAACATTGGCATTGATGATTTAGCTGTTACCAATATATATTCCATTGGCGGCAATGTTGAATCATTCTCCGCTTTTCCAATTATTATTTCCGGAATGAAGAATCTAAATGTTCCACTAAGATTTATTGCTAATAATATTGGAACACTTGAAGACACTATTGTTATAAATAGTAACGATCCAATAAATCCAATCCAAAAAATACCGCTTGCTGTTTTGGTGGAAAACTATTTTAAAATAGTAGATAATGATGACCTTGGTATTTATTCTGAGACAGGCGCATGGTTTACAAGCGTAACACAAAGCTATGGTACTTCAAGTAGGTATGCATACATTCAATCGAGTCCCAATGGTCCAACAGCAACATTTACATTTGAGTTAAATAAAGATGGATTTTATGATATCTTTGAAACTCTGCCCACAACCATAAATTCTGCCAATAATGCCTTATATCTAATTATCAAAAATGGTGTTGTTATTGACTCGATGTATCTAAATCAAAACGAAGGAAGCGGAAACTGGAAGAACATTGGGAGATATCTTTTGCCTGCGCAAACCACACTTGCTATAAAAGTAATCGATTCGGGTGAAAGCTCATCTGGACCGGTTTTAAGAGCAGATGCTTTTAAAATATTATTGTTTGAAGAGTCAACTAACATTGTAGATGATAACAAAACACCTATACCAACAGAGTTTGCACTGTTTCAGAATTATCCAAACCCATTTAATCCAAGCACGAAAATTGGCTGGCAGTCACCAGTAAGTGGTCATCAAACATTAAAAATTTATGATGTTCTTGGAAATGAAGTAGTGACTTTGGCAGATGAATACAAACCCGCAGGAACTTATGAAGTTAATTTTATTGCTAAAAATATTTCAAGCGGGATATATTTTTATAAACTTCAATCAAGCAATCTTATTGAAACTAAGAAGATGATTCTTCTAAAGTAATTTTCTACATAAATCGTAAAAAGAGTTGTTACCATTTACAAATTGATTTTGTGAGTGGTTGACAACTCTTTATCTAATAGTTAACTTCGCTTCAAAAATTTTCCCTCAATTATTTTTCCAATAATATTAATAAATAAGATATCTTGATTTTATGAATTATAGGATAAATTTATTTGCAGCTTTACTCTTTGTAATAATTCAGGGCAATCTTATTGCTCAAAACGATATTATGAATCCTAAATCCAACTACACATTATCTGACACAACAAAAGCATTAGAATACTATACTGATGGAAGAGGATTATTATATAAAGCAAAGTATGATAGTTCAATTATTCTATTAAAAAAAGCGATTGAAATTTATAAAAGTATATTAGAACAAAATGACGAACATAAATTTTGGGTAAAATATATTCAGGCAAAAAATTATATTGGATACAACCTTTGCTTTCTCGGCAAATATGATGAATCAATTAAATATTTATCAGAAGCCCTAACATTATGTGTTGATAAATTAGGCGAGAACAACTTAACAGCGGCACAAATTTATCAATCAAGCGGAATTTATTACGACTATACGGAAGATCTAAACAAATCCCTGGAGATGTTTCAAAAAGCATTAGAGTTAAGGATAAATCTTCTTGGTGAAAACCACTCAGATGTTGCGGATACATATAATAGTATAGGCATTATCCACTCGAAAAGATCCAACAAAGAAAAAGCACTGGAGTATTTTTTAAAATCACTCAAGATTAAAAAAAATATTTATGGTGATGAACATTCTTCAACTGCCGCTTCTTACAATAATATTGGCATCAATCACTTTGATAGAGGTGATTATGGGAAAGCACTTGAGTTTTATCAAAGATCTTTAAATATAAGATTAAAGGTTTTTGGAGAGAAGCATCATCTAACTGCTTCAAGTTATAACAATATTGGTAATTGTTATCAGAATATGACTGAATATGATAGGGCTGAAGAAAACCATTTAAAATCTCTTGAAATAAGAAAGAGTGTGCTTGGAGAAAAGCATGATCTTGTTGCTACAAGTTATAATAATCTTGGTTTGGTTTATTGGAAGAAGAAAGAACTTAAAAAAGCATTGGACTATTTTACTTTGGCGCTTGATCTAAGATTGGAAATATTTAAACAAAATCATCCTTCTATAGCTCAAAGCTATATGAACATCGGTTTAATATATAACGACAATAAAGATTTTGACAAAGCGATTGAACAATACCATAAATCTTTAATGGTATGGAAGAATCTTGGCGAATCTAAGCGAACAGACATTTCAAAAGTTTATCAAAACATTTCTGATACTTACTTTAATAAATCGGAATATGATTCCGCATTAATTGCAATTCAAAAATCTATTATTGAGTCTGTTCTGAATTTTAATGACGATAATGTTGATGTTAATCCACATTTAAATTTTGTGCAATCCGAAGTTCAATTACTTAATTCTCTTAAGATAAAATCAAAAATTCTGCTGGCAATAGCGGAGTATAAAAATCAAGGCAAGGAAAAAGAAACGGAAACATTAAAAAAATCACTTGCAGTGATGAGTTTAGCTGACAGCTTGATCGATAAAATGATTCAGGGTTTTAAGAATGAAAACTCAAAATATTTTCTGGGTGAAAACTCTTCATCTATTTACGAACAGGCTGTTGAAACTTCATTAAGGCTTTATAATCTGACTGGAAATATTATCTATAAAGAAAAAGCTTTTTATTTTATTGAAAAAAGCAAAGCGGCTGTTTTGCAGCAAGGGATTCTTGAATCAAAAGCTAAGCAGTTTGCAAATATCTCTACTGAAATTTTAGAAAAAGAAAAAAAGATTAATGAAGATTTGTTGTTTTATGATTCTCAACTGCAATTAGAACTGCAAAAGAAAAGTAAGCGGGACAGCTTAAAAGTATATGACTATCAAAACAAAGTGTTTGAACTTAAAAATCAACACGAAAAATTAATTGGCGAAATAGAATACAGTTACCCCGTTTATTACAACCTTAAATATCAATCAAGAATTCAAACAACGTCTGATATTCAAAAACTTTTGTTTGATGATTCTGTGATTCTGGATTATTTTGTTGGCGATAAGTCAATTTATATAGCTCGAATAGGAAACGATGACTTTGAAATATCCGCAATTGATAAGCCGGAGGATTTTAATAACAGGATAAAAACTTTTTATTCGTCTATTATCAAAGCAGATAACACTAATTATATAAATAGCTCAAATCAACTTTCGGAATTACTCATAAAGCCGATTGAATCCTTGATAATCAATAAGAAAGAATTAATAATTATTCCGCATGATGTTTTATTTAAACTTCCGTTTGAAGCTTTGTTTACAAGACCGCAAAAAACCTCAACAAAAAATTTTAGTGAACTGGAATACTTAATTAAAAAATATGATGTGTCGTATCATTACTCCGCTAATCTCTATGCCGATAAGTTTGATGATAGCAAAAACAAGCATGCAGAAAATGAGTTTAGTAAAAACTTTATCGGCTTTGCCCCGGTGTTTCCTAAAAACGATTTAATTGGTTATACAATCTCGAGTGGTAATCAAACTGAACTTTTGGCACTTTCAGAAGAAGTTGTTCGATCATTATCGATTGACGGAAAAACGTTTGATGAATTAAAATACAGTGAGTGGGAGATAAGTTCTATTATAGATCTTTTTGCTGCTAAGAAGCCGGAACAGATTAATACCGCATACTTCTATTCGGATGCGAAAGAGGATTCTTTCAAATTAAACGTTAAGGATTATAAAATTGTTCATATTGCTTCTCACAGTTTTATGAATGAAGAGCGGCCGGATATTTCGGGAGTAATATTTGCTCAGCCAATCGATTCAAATTATACCGATGATGGAATTTTATACGCAAGCGAAACATATAATTTAGATTTAAATGCAGATCTTGTTGTTTTGAGTAGCTGCGAAAGCGGCTTGGGAAAATTATTTAAAGGCGAAGGAATGATTGCGCTTACTCGTGGGCTATTGTACTCCGGAACGTCCAATATAATTTTTTCTTTGTGGAAAATTTCTGATAAGCATACTAGCGAATTAATGGTTGAGTTTTACAGGCAAATGACTTCGGGGAAATCCTATTCGGTATCATTGAGAGCCGCAAAACTTAAGTTGATTAAAAATCAGGTTACAGCAAGACCAAGATCGTGGGCGGGATTTTTATTAATTGGTGCAAACTAAATGGAAATGCGATGGAATTTTAATTTTATGTATGCGGCCATTAGGAGATTCTTACAAAAGTCAAAATTGTAGTGTCATTCCCGTGAAAACGGGAATCCAAAAAACTTGCAAAAAGGTAGATTCCCACCTTAGTGGGAATGACACTATTACTTCTAGACTTTTAAAACATCGATAATTCGTTCACTATTCCCTTTTAATAAAATAAAATTTACCCAGATAAAGTACTTCTATTTCATCTTCTATTCGCCAATAATATAATCCGGACTTCCCAATGTCACTCTGGTTTACGGAGAATGAATATTCAGGAAAATTATCTGCAGAAACTTTTGAAGTAAATATTATATCATCATCGTTATTCATAATTACCAGATTAACCGGAACATTTTCATTCATCAGCCATTTAAATAAAACAGCTTTGTCTATATATTTATCATTATTCTTCGGCAGGATAACTCTATCAACTAAAATATTTCCTGAGCGTACAGTCTCATTAATCCATTCTTCATAGTAGGGATTTTGTTCAAACGCCGGACCGGAAAGACTTGCTAATAATTCCGATTCTTTTTGCCTTGGACTTATTTCATCTTTGGGTTCTGATGGTTCTTGCTCAACAAATTGTTTAACAGAATCCTTGCCATCATCAGCAAGAATAGGTTCTGTTTTGTTACTGCTGTTTGGATTGTATAACACATAAAACAAAACAAATATTAGAGCAATAGCAGCAAATGCTATCCCCGCACGGGCTGGACTTACAAATCCCGAAAATATTTTATCTAGAAAACTTTTAGCACTTACTTTCTCAACCTTATTATTTTTTTGCAAAAGAGCGGAGCCTTCATTCTTAATAAGAATTAAAGCATCTTCTGCGGCTCTCAATTCTTTAAAGCAATCTTCACACTTAAAATAATGCTCTTCAAATTTTAAGCTTTCATCCTCAGAAAGTTCATTCATCAGGTATTTGCTGATTAAACTTTCTCTATTTATTAAATCGCATTTCATAATTGATAATTTTACTTTCTAATATCTATTTGCAAAAAGCATGTATTTATTGAAAATAATTTTGTTTTTTTAATTCCTTCAAAATCAGTTTTAGTGCATAGTTGATTCTTTCGCTCACTCTACGCTTTTCAATTCCAATTTTATTTGAAATCTCTTCAATGGAAAGTTCATCATAAATTCTTAATAAAAGTACATCTTGATATTTAGTATCCAAACAAGAAAGCGCATACTTTAACTTTTCTTTTTTTTCAGCATCAATAATTTCTTTTAACGGATTGTCCGGGGATTCGATTGAATGATAAGAATCAATATCTGCAGTTGGTTTTTCTTTAGAAAGATTTCTGAAATACATTGCAACTACATTGCTTACAATACCTGCAATGTATGCTTCCAACGGCTTCTCTTTTGAAGGATCAAACCCACCCTTTCTTAGGCTTAAAAGTATTGCTTGTTTTGCTTCACTTATAATATCCTGCTGATCATCGGAAGAAACTTTATTTCTTAACCTGGCACGAACTAAAAATTCTATCTTTTCTTTAAAATGTAAAAACAGTCGATTCTCCGCATCGGTATCACCAAAAACAATTTGGTCTATTAAGAATTTCTCATTCTGTTCAAATGCCATAAGGAAATATTATCAACAAAATGAAAAAACCCAAAAATAGTTTCAATATTTCACCTCAATCTGCAAATAGGAGATAGAATAACTACCAATCCAAAATCATTAAAAGGAAATTTATGAAAATCATTTACGCAGTTTTGTTACTTGTTCTTTTCGCCGTGTCATTTATTAAAGCTCAATGGAGAACGACAGTAGAGGAAAATAATATCATATCGGCTGTCCCTGGTGCTCAAAACTACCCCTCGCTGTCCTTAGATAGAAAAGGAGGATTTTTTGTTGCTTGGACAGATGCACGAAATTCTGCTAATGGAAATGATATTTATATTCAGAGATTTGATAGTCTTGGCAATACATATTTCGCCGATAATGGTATTCCGGTTTGTATCGCAGATGGGAACCAGCAATATCCGTTTGCAGTTGGTACAACTGACAGCTGCGTAATTGTTTTTTGGTATGATGACAGACCTAATTATACTAATTCCACAGATCTTTATGCGCAGAAAATGGATCTTGATGGAAATTCCCTTTGGGATTTAAATGGTGTGCCGGTCAGTCAGTACAACGATCCAACACCCGGTGCTTTATCCGAATATAGTGTTCTTCCAGATGATAATGGCGGCGCTTATGTAAGCTGGACAAGATCTTATTATGGTTACGGACAGCTTCGTGCTCAAAGGATTGATAGAAATGGAAATATTATGTGGGATTCAACGGGTGTCATTTTAACTGATGGCGCTGTTGATACACGAAGTCCGAGAATGGTAAAAAATCCAATGGGAGTTTCAGTTGTTTACAGACATACTACTGCCAGCTACTCCATTTATTACCAGATTGTTGACTCAACAGGTAATCTTAAATTTCCAACGCCGGGGAAACTTGTAGCCGTAGATGGACCACAAATAGGTACCAGCGTTACATTGGGAGATACTGAAAATGGAGAATCAGTTGTTATTGCATGGGCAGCTAATGGTGGAGGTTTATTTGCTCAGGCAATGGATACAACCGGAAATCGTTTATGGGGCGAGAATCATGTTGCCATCAATAATGTTCCCGGCGGACATACTGATTTTAAGATTATTAGAAGCAGAACCAGTTCAGATTATTATTTGATATGGAAAGACGGAAGGAGAATTAATGTTGCTTACGATATCTATGCACAGAAACTTAACAATCTTGGTCAGCCTCAGTGGACACCTAATGGAATTAAAGTAAGCGGTACGCCTTATACTTTTACAAACACAAGTATATCAACAAATAATAACGGTGTTTATGTTTCCTGGTCTGAAACCAGTAACCCGCAAGGACCAGGAATATATGCTCAACGAATAAATCCGGATAGTTCTTTTGCCTGGCAAAGTAACTCTGTTAGATTAACAGATCAATTTGTTAATGCTGGAATAGTAACATTAAATCCCGATATAAATAATGGCGGAGCAATAGTTATCTTCTCTCATGCTGGTCCGCCATCTGGAACCGGTGAAAACTTATATGCTAAGTACATTGGTGCAAATGGATTGTTGGGCGGCGTTACTTCAATAGAAGATGAAAACCCTTATCAACCAAACAATTTTTATTTAGCACAAAACTATCCAAACCCATTTAATCCATCCACAAAAATTAATTTTAGTATACCAAATGTAGGGACAGGGCTTGCCCTGTCCGTGTTAAAAGTTTATGATGTCCTTGGAAATGAAGTTGCAACTTTAGTGGATGAATACAGATCCGCCGGAAGCTATGAGGTAGAATTTGATGCAAGTGAACTTTCAAGCGGAGTTTATTTCTATAAACTTCAAACAGGTACGTATGTTCAATCAAAAAAAATGATCCTAATTAAATAAAAAGCTATTACAAATAATTAATTACAGAAAATTCAAAAGGTGTTTGGCTTTATGAAAACAAAAAATAAAAAATTCATTATTACTTCTCTTGTCATTATAGGTTTGTTCCTCTTTCTGACTTCCTGTTCAAAAGAAGACAGCGTATCTAATCCTGATGATAATAATCCACCAGATCCAATAACTCCAACTGAAGTTAAGATTAATAGTTACACTCCTCTAAAACCAATGTGGGGAGATGTAATAACTATCGTGGGAGAGGGATTTGGAAGTTCCAAGCAGAATGTGGAAGTCTATTTCCCGGGTAATTATGTTCCCATTACAGATACGATAAAAAGCAAGGGTGAAGTTTTAGAAGTAAGTAATACTCAGATTAAAGTTAAAATCCCCTACCATACAGAAATAAAAACAGACGGATATGAGTACCCGGTTGGAATACATAATGGTTGGGGAAACATAGTAATTAAAGTAAAGGACAAGCCTACTTACACCTCGCCAGACTACTTTGTCTATTACAATGCAGTTCCGTTTATCAATAATAATGGAATAAACCCTTTAGGTATAAATGGTGTGTACGTCGTACCGGGTGAAAAGTTTAAAATTAGTGGTAAAGGATTTGGGCTTACAAAAACTGAAGGAACACTAACTATTAATGGTAATTCTGTTGATATCGATTCCGTCTGGTACAATGTTATAGCGTTTGGTGAAGGGTCATGGAATATGATAGGGAAATTACCAGCTTCATTAGGCAGCAAATCCAAGGATCTAAAAGATTATGCTTTTTCATATTCAAGATCCGGCAGAAGCTACAGCAGAACAACGAAAGGCGAATCACTACCCAGGTTGAAAATATTCTCCAACACACTTCCGGGTCAGGTTTTAGGCGGCACTTCTAATACTGACTTTTATATAAATGGAGAGAACTTATTCGCAAATACTATTCGATTTTCAGATGGAGTATTTACAACCACTGTTGCAGTAACAGGTGCATCACTCGATGCCACTCAGGTTAGTGCTTTTGTGCCTCTTTCAGTGCTATTACCTAGGGGGGACAGGCTCTACACAGTTACATTACTTGATACAGAAGTTGGCTCGCAGGTAATTGGCGGATGGTTTCTTGGGTATGTGAGAGTTACACCATGATTTCCATAGACCAAAAACATTTATAAAATAAAAGAAGAGAACATTCTATGCAGAAAACTTTTGATGAAATAAAAAAAGCAGAAAAAATTAATAATCGTATTATTAAAACGATAGGCTTAACAATTGGTTTTTCGTTTTTAATACTGGTTCTTGCACTAATAAGAAATTTATAATCAAGTAAAGGAACAATAATGAATAAACATCACCATAAACTGATAAGAACTTTGTGCTTACTGTTCTTATTTACGATTACTGTTAACGCACAATACCTTGAACAAAAATCTCCAGTTAATGATGAAACCAAGAAACGGATTGACATAACCAGCAAAGCAAATGAACTTGGTATAAGCACAAATCAACTGCAGGAAATCTTAAACTCTGCTTCAAGCAATAGCGGCGGCGATCCGCTGCCCGATGCAATGCAGGAAAGATTTTTTACCGGACAGGCTGCGGGCGATAACTTCGGCTATTCAGTTGCAAGTGCCGGTGATGTTAATGGCGATGGTTATGATGATATTATTGTTGGTGCCCCATTCAATTCTTCATCTCAGGGAAAAGCATATCTGTTTTTCGGCGGCTCTGTAATAAACAGCATTCCTGATGCTGTGTTTTCAGGTTCCAGCAATGGCGCACAATTCGGATTCTCGGTTTCCTCAGCCGGCGATGTTAACGGTGATGGCTTTGATGATATAATTATTGGTGCACCTCACGAAGATGGAACTTCTGGCAGGGCAACAATAATATTTGGCAATTCTACAATGAACACATATTCAACTTTAAACATCTTTAATCCTACTCCAGATTATGATGATTATTTTGCATTTAGTGTAGCTGGAGGAGGCGATGTGAATGGCGATGGCTATGCGGATGTTGTAATCGGGACTCCATTTGATGATGTCTATGGTTTAGATATTGGCGTAGCTTATGTTTTTTACGGCGGCTCTTCAATGAATTCGACTCCAGATGTAACATTAGCTACTGCACCTAATGTTGGTTCAGGTGAATATGGACAATTTGCATCGTTTGCCGGTGATGTTAATGGTGATGGTTTTGCGGATGTACTGGTTATGGCACCCGGAGATGGTTCTGTCTTTCTTTACCTTGGCGGAACAAATATGAACAATGCGTATGATCTCATTTATTCTGGTGCATATGCTGATGGTGCCGGCGATGTTAATGGTGATGGTTATTCTGATGTAGTATTTGGCGGTAATGGTGAAGCCCATATTTGTTTTGGAGGGGCAGTTCCCAATAATAATCCGGACATAACTTTTGCCGGGGAAACAAGTTTTGATGCGTTTGGAAATGCTGTTGCCGGGGCGGGAGATATAAATGGAGACGGCTATGATGATATTATAATTGGAGCCTTTGTAAATGATGCCGGCGGAACAGATGCAGGAAGGGCTTATGTTTACTTTGGAGGCGAGCAAATGGATAATATTAAAGATGCTATACTTACAGGAACTGCCGCAGGTGATTGGTTTGGATTTTCTGTTTCATCTGCAGGAGATGTAAACGGAGATGGCTATGCTGATATAATTGTTGGCGCACCAAGAAACGATACCAATGGTAGCAATGCTGGCAGAACATACCTTTACACTAATACTTTAACCGGTCGCGATATATCCGATGAATTTTTTACTGGCAACAGCAATGATCAACTTGGTTCATCAGTTTCAAATGTTGGTGATGTAAATGGTGATGGTTATGATGATTTTATTATTGGGGCATCTTACAACGATGCAGGAGGTACAAATTCCGGGGCCGCTTATATTTACTTCGGTGGAACAATAGTGAATAACGTTGCTGATGTAACATTATTAGGTGCAAATACTGAGGATCGTTTTGGTTATTCAGTCTCCACAGCTGGAGATGTAAATGGCGATGGATATGATGATGTGGTTGTCGGAGCACCAGGTTATGATTTTTTAACACTAACCACTGTGGGAAGAGCATATATTTTTTATGGGGGTTCATCAATGGATAATATCGCAGACGTAATACTAACAGGCGTTGGAGATGGAGATAATTTTGGTTATTCAGTCTCAGCAGCTGGTGATGTAAATGGCGATGGGTATGGCGATATAATTGTTGGTTCACCTTTTAGTGATAATGGTGGAACCAATGCCGGCAGAGCATACATTTATTTCGGAGGTCTAAGTATGAATAATATTGCAGATGTCATTAGGAACGGTGAATCTGCTGAAGATCGTTTTGGTAATTCAGTTTCAGCGGCAGGTGATGTAAATGGCGATGGAGTTGATGATGTAATAATTGGTGCTTCACTGAATGATGCAGGAGGAGCAGATGCTGGCAGGGCATACCTTTATTTCGGTGGTCTAATTATTAAGAGTGTCGCAGATGTAATATTAACAGGAGAAGCTGCTGGTGATTATTTTGGCAGTTCTGTATCCACTGCTGGCGATGTGAACGGAGATGGTTATTCAGATGTAATTGTTGGGGCGCCATATAATGATGCCTTTGGGACATATGCTGGCAGAGCATACATTTATTATGGCGGATCGGCAATGGATGACTTAGCAGATGTAATATTAACCGGTGAGGCCGCTACTGATCAATTTGGTGCCTCAGTCTCCAACGCAGGTGATGTGAACGGTGATGGTTATGATGATATAATTGTTGGGGCTTCTTACAATGATGCCGAAGGATCAAATTCGGGGAGAACATATATTTATTTTGGAGGAGTTGTTTTGAATAATGTTGTAGATATAGTATTAACCGGTACTGGGGATAGTAATTATTTTGGTTGGTCTGTATCTTCGGTGGGCGATATAAATAGTGATGGGAATTCTGATATAATTGTTGGAGCACCCGGAAATAGTGCCGCAGGTTTTCAGTCAGGCAGAGCATATTTATATTTATCTTCTCCGCCACCAGTAAAACCAAGAACTATGTCAGTAAAGGATGTTCCTTTTGATCAGGGTGGAAAAGTTTATTTGAATTTTGTTAGAAGCGCTTATGATGCTTTAAATGAAAGTAACATTGTTACTGAGTATGTTGTAGAAATGAGTACACCACCGGGAGTAAATGGTTTCTCCTGGTCGCAGGTTGGTTCTGTTCAGCCAATGCAAAATGTTTATTACACATTCATAGCAAACACGCCAAACGATTCTATGACAAACAACAGCGGAACCTATTACTTCCGCATTACCGCAAGAACATCAAACCCAAACCAATACTGGAGATCAAACATAATCTACGGACACAGCGTAGACAACCTTGCACCGATTGCGCCCAATAATTTCTACGCAAATTTAAATGGCGGCAACATTCATCTTGGCTGGAAGGCTAACACAGAACAAGACTTTAGAAACTATAACATTTACAGGAGCGACACACCCGCGGTTGAAGACTTAACTCTTATCGCTACAACAACAGACACTACATTTGTTGATAGCTCTCCTCTTGCTGGTAATGCTTACTACTATATTCGGGCATTCGATGTTCACGATAACGGAAGTCCGCTTAGTGTAGATAGTATAGAGGTTGTACTTTCTGCAAACATCAGAATATTTCTTGAAGGTGCTTACGTTGGCGGACAGATGAGTACATTCCTTAACTCTTCTAATTTGATTCCCCTTACACAGCCATATAACACAAGCCCCTGGAACTACACTGGAACAGAAAGTGTGGCTTCAATGCCTCAAAACATTGTTGATTGGGTTCTTGTTGAGCTAAGAAGCAGCGAAACAACAGTAGTTGAAACAAGAGCAGCATTCCTTAAGAATGATGGAACACTGGTGGATCTGGATGGAACAAGCAACATAAAATTTCCATCAACTCCTGAAGGTGATTACTTTGTTGTGATAAAACATAGAAATCATCTGCCGGTTATGACAGCAAATAAAGTTGGGATTAACTTTAGTCCTGCTTTGTATGATATGCGTACGGATTTAACCAAAGCATACGGAACAAATGCACTAAAGAATTTAGGTGGTGGATACTTCGGAATCTTTACCGCAGATATAGACGGAAGCGGGACAGTTAATGCCGCTGACAGAAGTAATGCCTGGAATCAGAGAAATCTTTCAGGTTATTATGGAACGGATGTGGACTTAAGCGGTACCGTTAATGCCGCTGATAGAAGTGCTGTGTGGAACAACAGGAACACAACTACTCAGGTTCCGACTTTAACCGATAAACTATCAACAGTAAACACATCAGGAGTATATGAAAATGAATAAGATATTTTTAATTCTAATATTGCTTGGCAGTCTAACTTTTGCACAAGTCAGCGCAGATCTTACAATTGAAAACCAGCAGGTAGTAGGAACAGACTTCTTGTTTGATATATATCTGACAAGAACAGGAACGAATGATCTTTATCTTGGCACATCGGATTTTGTTCTAACCTTTAATGCTGCGGCTTTTACAAATCCCGCATTAGTAAGAGAGAGTTCTGCATTCTGGAATCTTACATCAACAAGTGGAAATCCTGTAGGAAGTACTTACCGTTTAGCGACAAGTCCCGCACCAATAAGCGGCAATGAAATCATCATAAATCTTAACCAGATATCTTTTGGAGATCAAAGCGAATTTGATGATTTTGTGGCTAGGATAAACAATACATCAAACACGCACAGAATGGGAAGATACAGAGTAAGCGGAATAAATAATTCTTCGGCTTTTATGAATTTGCAGTGGAAGACAACGGGCACTGGAGTAACGACTCAGGTATTTGCGCTTGGTCCGGTAACACCCTGGAACTCAAATCAGGTTATTATAAATGCAATAAATCCTGATGAAGAACCATTACCAGTTGAACTTACTTCTTTTACTGTTGTGGCCAAACACAATAATGTAACTCTTAACTGGCAGACAGCAACTGAAATAAATAATTTTGGATTCGATGTTGAACGCTGTGCGCTAAGTGCTGAGCGCCAAGAGTGGGATAAGATCGGTTTTGTTTCCGGGAGTGGTAATTCAAGCTCTGATAAAGAATACTCATTTACAGACAAAAATATTAGCGGCGGAAGCAAGTTTCTCTATAGGTTAAAACAAATAGATAATGATGGGCAGTTTGAATATTCTGATATTATTGAAGTTGAAGTTGTACCACAACAGTTTGAATTGTCACAGAACTATCCTAACCCATTTAATCCCAGCACAACAATAAGATTTTCATTGCCTGTTCAGACGCAATTAAAAATAAACATCTACAATATGCTTGGTGAGTTAGTTAAAACAATTTCAGAAGAAATGTATGAAGCTGGATATTATAACATCACTTTTGATGCCTCAGAACTATCGAGCGGAACATATATCTATAGATTAGAAAGTAATGATTTTGTTGAAACTAAGAAGATGATTTTAATGAAATAAATTTGTTGTATTGCAGAGGCATATAGAACTGTGCCTCCGCAATTTATACTTTAATTGTTTTCCACTTCCCTTTTTTAAATAAAAAATAGCCCACTATAGAAAAAACAGATTCTGAAATTACAATTGAGTAGTAAGCTCCTTCTGCGCCAAAGCCAAGATGTATTGCAAGCGTATATGCAAGCGGAATCTGGAGCACCCAATAAATAAATAGATTCATTATTGTTGGTGTTTTTGTATCGCCTGCACCGTTAAACGATTGAACTAAAACCATTCCAAATGCGTAAAACAAATAACCAATTGCAAAAATATTTAGACATTTTGATGCATTATCTATTACTTCTTTTTCGTTTGTAAAAAAAGAAGAAATGTTATTACCAAAAAGAAAAAAGATAATCATTACAGTTCCCATAAAAATCATATTAAAAAAACCTGTGCGCCAAACAGCTTTTTCAGCACGCTCTGGCTGATTGGCCCCGAGATTCTGTCCAACCATTGTTGCGGCGGCGTTTGAAAACCCCCAGGCAGGCATTAAAGTAAAAATCACAATTCGTATTGCAATTGTATATCCCGCAAGTGCTGTACTGCCAAAAGCGGAGATGATCCGCATTAAAAATATCCAGCTTGCAGAACCTATGATAAATTGGGCTGTAACGCCCGCAGAGAGTTTTACAAGTTTCAAAATAACTTCTGGTTTAAATTGCCAGTTGTCTTTGTGAACTTTTATTAATCCTTTCCCTTTCTTAAGATGATAAAGCTGGTAAAGTATTCCGGTTGATCTTCCAATGATTGTTGCGACTGCGGCACCTTTAACACCAAGTTCCGGAAAGAATGCAATACCAAAAATAAAAAGCGGGTCAAGTATTATATTTAAAGTATTTGCAACCCATAACGATCTCATTGCAAGCGCTGCATCCCCTGCCCCGCGGAAAATACCATTGATAAGAAATAAAAGTATAACAATAAGATTGAATGTGAGTGAAAGTTTTGTGTAAGCTGAGCCCTGTGCAATTACATCTGCTGATGCGCCCATCAATCTTAACAAATCGACTGAAAAGAAAATGCCTGTAAACATTATTGGTATAGAGATTATTAATGCAAGATAAATCGACTGTACTGCTGCAACGGATGCTCCATCGTTATCGTTTTCTCCCACTCTACGCGCAATCATTGCGGTTGTGCCCATTGCTAGGCCCCAGCCAAGCGAATACGTAATTGTTAACATTGATTCGGTTAACCCAACAACAGCAATCGCGTTTACACCAATCTTGCTAACAAAAAAAATATCCACGATCGCGAACATGGATTCCATTATCATTTCAAGTGTCATTGGAATGGCAAGCAGAATAATTGCGCGGTTAATGTTGCCCTGCAGAATATTTGTATCGTTACCTGCAAGGGCTAAACGAAATATATTAATTACGTATGATATTTTTTTTATGATAAAATTCATAAGAATTTTATTTAAAGATATATTTTTGTTCTCTTAACGGATTGACGATTTGATTTTTCTGTTGCGAAAATATGAAATGATTTTGGAAATATTACAGTTATTTCTTCAATCTTTTATTTCTTATTTAAATATTTCCAAAATCAATTATTAATCTAATTTAAGCGGTGGGCCAACAATCTGCATATCATTGTCTGCAAACATTTTTGCTATTTCACTTTGTGATGGTTCATGATCAAGCCCAGACATCGTAACAAAAAAGTCTTCAAGCTTTCCGGCGGGTTGTAAAATCACAGTCATTTTACCTTTTTCAGAAACTTGCGTCCAGGCATGGGCAACTTTTCGTGGTAAAAAAATACTGTCACCAACTGTCAAATTGTGTTTTTTTTCACCAACCTGAAAGTAATATGCACCTTCCATAACAAAAAAAACTTCATCCTGCGAATTGTGAATGTGCAATGGAGTTCCTCTTCCTTGAGAGAGCGAAGTTTGTTCAAATATTGCAAGTTCTCCATTTGTATCGCTTCCGGATACCTTAACATCCAGTATGTTGGAGTTTACTCCTTTTAATTTTATATGCCCGTGTATTCTTCCTTCGCCGGCATTTATTTTAAACCCTTTGCCCATTTTGAATAATCCTTTCTGAATTTGTGAAAACAAAAATGTTGGTGCTGCCGCTAAAGCCATAAGTGAGACAATAAATTTATTTCTTTTCATACTTAGCCTTTGAGGTTAGGGTTTGTTTTTATTTAACGCAATTCACTGACTATTAGGCATCAATAAATATTTATATCGAAATGATCGTTAAAAACTTTAAGTAATTCTTTGGAATCTATTAGTTATGGAATTAAATCTACTTAAAGGATTGTTAGCCAGCAAGAATAAAAAACAACTCTCTTTGATATGATAACAAACAGTAAAACAAAGGAAATGAGGACAAACAAAACCCAATCATTATCTTTTCAGCACCTTTCACCAATCAGTTCTTGTCAACTATTTATTTTTTTAGCACTGTTTATCAAGTTTATTTATGACTATAGTACGGCCGAAGTAATTTAAAACTAAATTAAACGGAGAAAGTAATGAGTAAAAGTCAGGATAGTAAGAAGAGCACAAAGAAAGAGCCTGCAAAAACAATGAAAGAAAAAAAGGCTGCTAAGCGGGATAAGAAAAATGAAAAGAATGGTTCCAGTATTCTAAATAAGTAAGGCAGTTTACTTGCTTACATAAAAACTATTGTTAAGCAGAAGTTAAACTATTCAGGGTTTGGGTTGTTGAGAATTAAAGTTAATAAACCGTCTAACCATTACGCCGGTTCCAAAACCCACAGCAGAGACAACAAAAGAAAATATCCCAAGCTTAATAATTGAGTTAAGTGTGTCTGGGTGAAGTGTATCGGGCAAATTAAAAAAATATTTAATTAAATGTGTGCCTGGTATAAAAAGCCACATAACAAAAACAGTAAACCATCCATCCCAACCAAATAAAAGCCCCGAAAAACCGGAAGCGGCTAATAACATAATAACTATTACAGTCGGGCTTACCTCACCTTTAAATGCATAATTATCTATTATAGAAATTGTCAGCCCTACAACTATACCAATTACAATTTGTCTCTGCCAGCTATAAATAAAAATTTTTGAAATCACGTAGTTACCTTTTGATTTTAACTGTCTCAATAAAGTTAAATAATAAAAAGTTTTCTTAAAAAGTCTTTTAACTATGATTAGATTTTACTTTTTTTGTTCTAACAATTTTTCAGAAAAGTATGAAAGAAAAAGTTAGATACATATCAGCAGATTTACTTCGTGGTCTTGTAATCATAATAATGATTGAAGTGCACGTGTTTAATGCTTTTCTTATTCCAGAGTTGCGACAATCCGGATGGTTTGGCATTTTAAATTTTATAAATGGTTTGGTTGCGCCATCATTTTTATTTGTATCAGGATTTGCATTTCAGGTTTCATCCGGCAGTAAGCTGGAAGAAATGAGAAAACTTGGTAAAGCTTTTTGGAAAAAGACAGGCAGAATTTTTCAAATAATAATAATAGGTTACACACTTCACCTTCCGTTTTTTCCGTTATCTAAAATCATTAACGAAGCTACTCCGCAATTATTAGAAAGTTTTATTGCTGTGGATGTTTTGCAATGCATCGGAGTTGGGCTGTTATTTTTGTTTTCAACGAGACTATTAATCAAATCTGACAGGGTATATCATAACTTTCTACTTGCCTCTCTCATTGTTGTAACTTTTATCTCTCCATTATTATGGAACATAGAGTTTTCTAACTTCCTTCCGCTGATAGTGGCAAATTATTTTAATCGATTGCACGGTTCCCTATTTCCAATATTTCCCTGGTTAAACTTTTTATTAGCAGGAGCAATCTTTGCAAAATATTTTGTTGATGCACGCGAAAGAAATGAAGAGGAAAATTTTATAAAATACATTACAATAGCTGGATTGGTTACTCTGCTTTTTGGTCATCTGTTTTACTCGGGAGTGTTTTCTAAAACTCTAACCTCAATAATGCCAAACCCAATATTTTTTCTTGAGCGATTAGGTTACATTTTGGTTTTGTTTTATCTATGCTGGATTGTTGATAGAAAAACAAAAATCAAAAACAGTTTTATTATGGATGCAAGCCGGGAATCGTTGCTTGTTTATTGGCTCCATTTAGTAACAATTTTTGGTGCATTCTGGGCCGGTAAAAGTTTAGCGGAACGAATTGGAATGACTTTAACTACTTTTGAAGCAATTGGTGTAACCATCATTTTAATATTCATAATGATTCTTGCCGCAAAAATCTGGGGCTGGGTAAAAAAGAAATACCCAAAGTTTGCTTCAGTAGGTGTAAAAGTTTTCGTTGGCGTTTTGTTGATTGTCTTTATTCTCTTGTAAAACCCAAGGCTTTATTTGCGCCTAACAAGTTTATTTTACTTGCCATTGGTCAAATAATAATAGATATTAAACAATATAACTAATTCACCTCCTTGAGGAAGGATATAAATATTAAAGATTTTATTTTCCCATCCTCAGATTCATTCATCTCTCCTTAAGTGTGAATGCGGTTCTCTGATCGAGTGCTGTGTTCGCTAAAGTTCCAAATCAATTTAGAAAATAATTAATTACATCTTCTAATAGTATCATCTTCAATAATTATGGAGTTCTAATGAAAATATTATTTACTGTCCATTTATCTCTATTTACATTAATTTTATTTGGTACAGTAACTCTGGCCCAAATAACAATTACTTCAGCAGATGCATCCGCAATTAATGTTGTTGGCAATGTGCTTACCAATCATATTGATTCATTAACCACTTCTGTTAATATTGGATCACCTGGAGCCACCTCCTGGGATTTCTCTGCACTCAATTCTCAATTTACTAATACATTTACCAGTGTGGTGCCTTCGTCATCTCCATATATATCAGACTTTCCAACAGCAAATGTTGTGTTTAGTTATGATGAAATAATAGATACCACCATTGCTAGTGGATGGCAATATACTACCCAAAATTCTGGGGCCTATTTAATGAATGGAGTTGTAATAAAAACTGATCTTGGCACAGACGAATTTCTTAATAAAGCTGTTTATTCTCCTGCTCAAGTATTTTATCCACTTCCATTTACTTATAACAGTCAATGGAACAGCAGTTTTACTATTACTAACACATCCTATTACAATGGCATTCCATTATTTAATACGATTGCAAATCATACAGAGTCGGTAATGGTTGATGCGTGGGGTAATATGACAATGCCGGGCGGCGCTGTTTTACAAGCATTAAGAGTTAGGAGCGATGACATATATACTTCACCTTCTCCTCCTTTTTATAGAAGAGTAATATCTTATTCCTTCATTACTAAATCCGGAGCCAGTATAGATGTTACAGCTATTGACACCACAGCACCAAACAATGGTATAATATCTACTGAAGGAGTTACTTGGAGAAACGTTGGTCCCGTTAGTGTTGAAAATCAAGAACTAATTCCAACTAAATTTTATTTAAGTCAAAACTATCCAAATCCATTTAATCCAAACACAATTATTCAGTACGCAATAGGCAGTAGAGAATTTGTACAATTAAAAGTTTATGATGTTCTTGGGATCGAAGTAGCAACTTTGGTTAACGAAGAAAAACCTGCTGGAAATTATGAAATTAACTTTAATGCATCACAACTGTCTTCGGGAATTTATTTCTACAAACTGCAGGCTGGAAGTTTTGTTAAAATTAAAAAGTTAATTCTAATTAAATAGGAAAACAAAAATGCTCAAACGAAAATTATTCCACCCGACAATAATTGCAGCAATCTTCTTACTTGCAGTAGTAATATTCGTTGCTCCAACTGTCAAAGCGCAAAATGTAGGGCATCCGCTGATAAAAGGATTTGAAGGCTCCGTTATCTCAGGCCAGGAAGTTAAAGAGTTTGATGAACAGACTCTTGTAATCGGAAAAGTTCAGGATGATGGTTCAGTTAAAACAGTAAAACTCGAAGGAAAGATTACAAAGATTGATTATAATGATCCTGACAACCGCTCTTCTCTTGAGCGTATACGTAATTACGAACAGGCCTTTAAGAAAGCTGGGTTTGAGATTAAGTTTATGTGTGGCAAGGAAGAGTGTGGACATCAAATTGGAATTGAAACTATAGGATTCTATCCGCCTGAGCGTTACCTGACCGCCTTCCAAAAAAGAAAAGAGGGCAATGTATGGATTGGCGTCTTTGTTTCTGCTGGTCCATGGTCAAAAATTATAGTAGTTGAAGAGAAGCCGATGGAAACCGGAATGGTTAAAGTTACGGCTGATGTTTTTAAATCTAATATTCTTAAAGATGGTCACGCAGCAGTATACGGAATATACTTTGATACCGGCAAATCCGTAATCAAACCGGAATCTGATGAAACGATTAAAGAGATAGCGACTCTTCTTAAAGCAAATTCTTCAATGCAGGTCTATATAATTGGTCATACCGATAATGTAGGCAAGCTTAAGGATAATATGGATCTTTCCCAGAAAAGAGCTGAGGCAGTTGTAAACGAATTAATTACTAAGTATAAAATTCCTACAACAAATCTTGAGGCAGGCGGAGTTGGTCCCCTTGCACCGGTTGCAACCAACGATACTGAAGAGGGGAAAGAGTTAAACAGAAGAGTAGAAATAGTAAAGAAATAATTCATTAACGCATAACTAAATTTATAGGTGCTGATGTGATAGGTGCAATTAGAAAGAATAAACTAAATTTAATTCTATTAAAATCTCTTGCTCTGGTCATTACAATTACAGCGACTCTCATCATTGTCCTTCTTGCTACTTCATCTCCGATAATTGCAAAAGAACAGAACCAGCAAGATTCAGTAACGATTAGAAATGATGAATATCGATTTGAAATAACTGTTCCAAAAAACTGGACTTACAGGAAAGGAATTCAACCTGACCCTGATGAAGGTATGAGGTCTGGTGAAGCAAGCTTCTCAATGTCTGTTGGTGGAAGTGAAGAAGAGCCGGAAAACTGGAACGGAATTGCTTTTAATTCATCCGGTGTATCGGATAATCCGCGGCCATTGGTCAGCGTCTATGCTCACGAAAAACCCAATCAAAACCCTGAAGAGTTTGCAAAGCTTTTTGAATCGATTGTCACCATGTACGGTGGAAAAGTGTTGAATATGAACAAGGAGTTCTCTGTTGGTGATGCGAGTGGTTTTGACTGTAACTATAACCTTTTTGTCCAGTGTCGTTATGTGGCACTCTACAAAAACGGATTGCGAGTTATCATTCAATACTTTTTACCGGCAAGCGATCCTGCTCTTTTTGAGAAGTATGCTTCTGAGGTTGATGTAGTCATCAAGTCATTGCGCATTGAATAGTTGAACATAAATTCAAAAAATAATTAGTGCGATGTATAATATTAAATGGAGTTAAAATGAAAATCTCTAAAATTGTTATTCTTATTGTTGTATTATGTTTTCTTAGCTTAGATTTGTTCGCACAAGTAACACAGGAGTGGGTTGTAAGATACAACGGGCCAGGAAATAATTTTGAGGATGTTTCTTCTATGGCAGTTGATGATTCAGGAAATGTTTATATAACGGGCCTGAGTGGGGGAATTGGAACCTCTTCTGATTATGCAACTATTAAATACAACGCTTTAGGTATAGAGCAGTGGGCTGTTAGATATAACGGACCCCAAAACAGCACTGATGAGAGCAAATCTATTGCAATAGACAAATCAGGAAATGTGTATGTTACAGGAAATAGCGCGGGAGACGGGACAGCGATGGACTATGCAACAATCAAGTATAACTCTTCTGGTATTGAGCAGTGGGTTTCGAGATATAATGGACCGACAAATTCCACCGATCAAAGTAAGTCCATTGCAGTTGACAACTCAGGGAATGTGTATGTAACCGGATATAGCCAGGCGGGTCAAAATGGGTACGATATTACAACGATCAAGTATGATTCTTCCGGGGACTCAGTGTGGGTTGAAATATTTAACACTCCTGAGGTTGGCTCTTCTGATTTTGCAAATTCTCTTGTAATAGACACCCTCGGCAATGTCTATGTCTCGGGATGGAGATATACTTCGAGTTCGACGACAGCTGATAACTACCTAACTATCAAATATAATTCCGCAGGTCTTCAATTGTGGGTAGCGGACTACAACGGACCGGCAAATTCAATTGATATCCCTAGTTCCATTGCTGTTGACGGTAATGGAAATGTTTATGTTACTGGAAATAGTCAGAATTCTCTTGTTTCCGGTGCTGACAACGACTATGCCACAGTAATGTATAATTCTTCAGGTGTTCAGCAATGGGTTTCAAGATATAATGGGCCTGCAAATGGGCAAGATGAGAGTAAGTCTATCGCAATCGATGATTCAGGAAACGTTTATGTAACTGGCCAAAGTACTGATGTAAACGGATCAACACCCGATTATGCAACGATCAAGTATAATTCATTAGGCGTAGAACAGTGGGTGTCTAGATATACTGGAATCCAAAACAACAGCGGTGATGGGGCTGCTTCTCTGGTACTTGACAACTTAGGTAATGTATATGTAACTGGAACTAGTGGCAGTTTCAGTGGAACAAAAGCTGACTATGCTACAGTCAAGTACAACTCGTTGGGCGTTCAGCAATGGGCAGAAAGATACAATGGACCTCCGGGAAATGGAATTGATCAAGCAAAATCAATCGTGCTGGATAACCAGGGGAATGTTTATGTAACTGGATCAAGCGCTGGATCTGGTACTTCGGTGGATTTTGCCACTATAAAGTATTCACAGACACCAACAGGCATTAATCAAACAGAATATAGTCTACCAGAAAAATATTCCTTGCATCAAAATTATCCAAATCCATTTAATCCAAGCACAGTAATAAAATATCAGTTACCTATCAGTAGTCAAGTCATAATAAAAGTTTATGATGTTCTTGGAAAAGAAGTTGCAACATTAGTTAACGAAGAAAAACCTGCTGGCCGTTATCAGGTTAATTGGAATGCTTCTAATCTTTCAAGCGGGATTTATTTTTATAAAATACAATCGGGTTCTTTTGTTGAAACGAAGAAGATGATTCTCTTGAAATAGTGTTCAATTTTCAAGACTCAATAAAAACATCAGATTAAAATAAATTTAACATTGAGCATTTAACACTCAATATTAAAAAGGCGATTTTCTAAATCGCCTTTTTTGTTTAGAAGTAATACAAATATTTAATCTTAAACACACCAGCGCGATCAGTTGTGTGCATTCTGTTTGGAAGCAGGTTTTTATTTACATCGTATTCATCGCTTCTATCCCGGAATTCATTAATAGCAAAGTAGATCCAGCTCTTTGGCAAGAAATTCCAGCTGAATAAAAAGCCTGCTATAATTCTTTCCATTCTATCAGATGATCTTACAAAAACATTATCCACATAAACTCTAAAGTTTAGATTGTTAATTGGTGTTAAAGAAAAATATGGGCGAGCATTGTAAGTAATGTCTTCAGTATTACCCGAAGGATTTCCCTCAATAAACATATCATAAGAAGTTCCTACTTGAAGAACATCTAATGCTTTCCAATCGGCTGAAAAACCAAACCAGGAATAAAATGCTAAATAATCTCTATCAAAATTATAAGTTCTCTGATACCCGCCCCACGCGTTTGCATTCCATTTTTGTGAAACATCAAACCAAGAGCTTAGATTAACACTATAAGAATTATAAATAATTCCTTCATCTTTACTTTTTCCGAAATCAGTATTTATTTCATAACCCCAGCCGTCTCTAAACTGCATATTAAATCCTATTACCGCAGAATAATCAGTGTATAGATCTGCATGTTCATAATTTATAGCGGGACCAAAGTACAAAAACATATTCCTTATAGCGCCATCATTAAAATACCACATCGGTCCTGTTAAACCCACAGAGTTTAAAGTTCCCTGCCATGGTACATAACCAACTTGATCAACATTAAAATCTTTTCCAATCGCTCTTATGCGAAATAGATTTCCCCAATTATCATTAATGTTTCTAAATCCAATTGAAGCTGCATAGTCGCCATTTTCATTTTCAAATGATCTTGCAAACTGATAGGCAAGCTGCCAATCAGAACCCCGAAATGCGCCATCTATATCCAGCACTCCATAAGTATTTTCTTTTGTTTTCTTTCCCACCATTAAAATCCCGATTGAAGAGTTATCAAGGATTTGTTTTTTAATTCTGCCCGAACCAAAATAAGCTTGTGGTTCTTTCGAGTTTACATCATCATCAAAGTAATCTGTTTCCCCGGTCATTGCAACAAAGCCACCATACTCCCAATCGTTTAATCTTCCAAAAGCTTTAGTTCCAAAAATTAATGGAGCTTGATTTCCACCAGGCAAAAGTTTCCCAATTCTTCTGGAATAAAAAAGCTCGAGCGGTCTGTAAAAACCTGAATTTCTTTCCCTGCCTGCCGGATTAAAAATTTCATTACCCTCTGTAAAAAATGGGCGTTTCTCATTAAAATAAGATTCATAACGCGAGATATTAAAATCAAAAGGGTCTGCTTCAATCTGAGCAAAATCCGGATTCGCAGTAAGTTGAAATGTTAATTGCTCTGATGGATTATAAAAAACATCTAATCCAACGGTTGGATCAAAATCATATTTGTTGTTGCCAAGATATTTTATTTTAGAAAGACCAACAGGATAGACTTCAAGATTTAATCCGGTTACTGATGGTTTAAAGTCTTCAAAAATAAGTTTACCAAATTTAGAAATTCTTTGTCCTTCGCTTTGTTCATACTCGCACCAGTAAATATCTTCTTTATTGTAAGATCTCCAGCGATCAAAATCTAATCCCCACTCGGTAAGATTTTTATCATACTTGATTGATTTGTACGGAATCTTCATTTCAACAACAAAACCCCAATCATAAATTTTTGATGCTCCATCCCAAATACCATCCCAGCTATAATCACGGTTACGTGCATCATCAAGCATACGCGAATCAGATTTTACACCTGAAGCATTAACAGCAAATTTATATGCTGTTTGTTTATCATAAAAAGTATCAAACATTATAGAAACAATATCACCTGTGTATGCATCTTGCATGCCGGCGTTTGCTTGAATATTTGTTTTATCGTCATAACAAATCATTAAACAGTAAAGCGCATCATTAGTTGTTAAAACTTTTGCAACTGTTTTTACTGATGTTGGTTCGTTATAATATGGATCAAGTTGAAAGAAGTTTGTTGTTGAATCAGCATAGCCCCAGGTATCCTCTATTACTCCATCAATAGAGATTGGTTTATCAACTTTCACTAAGATTAACGATTTGTTAAGATTTTTGCTTCCTTCAGCAAATAAAATAGATGATAAAATAATTAGCAATAAAAACAGTACGTGTTTTTTCATAAAGAGTATTCTTTTGATACATTAGACAGATTTTACTTTGTAAAGTTACTGCGTGTAACAATAAATAAAATTTTTTTTAGATAAGCGGTTAATTGGTTTTATGAGTGAAGATTAATGGTTGGTTAAAAAAACAAAAGCCCCGGTAAATCGGGGCTCTAAAACCTGAAACGAATTATTTTTTATCCCAAATAAGCTTTCAGTCTGCCGCTTCTTTTAGATTGCCTTAAATTTCTTAAAGCTTTTTCTTTAATCTGTCGTACGCGTTCACGAGTAAGATTAAATCTTTCGCCAATCTCTTCTAAAGTAGCTGAATGGTCTCCATCTATTCCGAAGTATAATTTTATTACTTCTGCTTCTCTTTCAGAAAGAGTTGAGAGAACATTTGCAACTTCTTTTTTCAAAGATTCGGTCATTAAAGTATTATCGGGCAAAGGTTGTTCATCGTTCGGAAGAATATCAACCAATGAGTTTTTTCCATCATCACCTTCTTTTAAAGGTGCATCCATTGATACTTGTCTTCCAGCAATTTGAAGAGCATAAGCAACTTCTTCAGAAGTCATTTCAAGAATTTGTGCAAGCTCATCAGTTGTGGGCTTTCTTTCATATTCCTGTTCAAGATCTCTGTAAGCTTTGCTTATCTTTGTAAGATTTCCAACTCTGTTAAGTGGTAATCTTACAACTCTTGATTGATCAGCAATTGCCTGCATAATAGATTGTCTAACCCACCACACAGCGTAAGAGATGAATTTGAATCCACGGGTTTCATCAAACCTTTCAGCGGCTTTAATTAAGCCAATATTTCCTTCGTTGATAAGATCGCCGAGAGATAAGCCTTGGTTTTGAAATTGTTTTGCAACGCTCACTACAAATCGGAGGTTTGCTTTTATTAATCTTTCCTGGGCTAATCTATCTCCCTTTTTAATTTTGATGGCGAGTTCAATCTCATCATCGGGAGTGAGAAGATCAACTTTACCGATCTCTTGTAAATACTGGTCTAAAGATTTACTTTCTCGGTTGGTAAATTGCTTTGTGATCTTCAAGCGTTACATCTCCTTAATTGTTAATTAAAATTTTTGATTTTCCAAAATGACTCTTCATACTGAAGAATCGAAATGTCAAATTCGCAGGAGGCAAATATAACACTTAATTAGATAAAAGTAAGACAAAAAGGGTTCCTGATTAAATATTTATTATTTCTCCAGATGCTGGAAATTGAACGTTTTTAAAGCCTTTTTTTAATAAAATTTCTCTAAATGGAAGCGCCATATCTTCTTCGCCGTGAACTAAAAATATATTTTTAAGTTTATTTATATCATTTAGACGCAGATAATCTAGCAATTCCCTTTGATCTGCATGGCCGGAAAAGTAATCCATTTTCTTGATTTTAGCTTTGACTTCAACTTCTTCACCGAAAATGTTAACTTTTTCGTTTCCATCCATTATTCGGCGAGCTAAAGTGTGTTCTGCCGCATATCCAACAAATAAAATTAAATTTTTAGGATTTGAAATGTTGTGAACTAAGTGATGCAATATTCTTCCGCCTTCCGCCATGCCGGATGCAGAGATAATAATCATTGGTCCGGTTTTTTCGTTAAGTTCTTTTGATTCTTCTGTTTTTTTTATGTACTTCAACCTGCTAAAACCAAAAGGATCTTCTCCGCTTTGTAAAAAGATTCTATAAGTTTCTCGGTCTAAACATTCCGGATGTGAACGGAATACTGCAGTTGCATCCACAGCCATTGGCGAATCGACATATATTGGAACTTCTGGAATTCTGTTTTCATTAAAAAGTTTATGCAGCATATATGTAATTGTTTGAGTTCTCCCAACGGCAAAAGCCGGAATAATTACTCTGCCACCATCATTTATAACTTTGTTAATTGTTGATGCAAACTCTTCTTCAACATCAGCAGCTGGAGAATGAAACCTGTTTCCGTATGTTGATTCCATTATAAGCACATCTAGATCGCGCAATATATCGGGAGAATTAATAACAGGGGCATCTGGTCTTCCAATGTCACCTGAAAAACCTAAACGTATTTTTTTGTTGTTAGACTCTTCAATCTCCAATAACACGCCTGCGGAACCGAGAATATGTCCGGCATCTCTAAAACTAAACTTTATTCCCGGAAATAATTCAATTATTCTGTTGTACTGAACACCAACAAACTGACTCATTGCTTTTTCTACATCATCTAATGTATAAAGAGGTTCAATTGGACTTTCATTTTTCTTTTTTCTTTTCTTATTAACCCACTCAATATCTCTTTCTTGCAGATGTGCAGAATCGCGAAGCATAATCTGACATAAATCTACTGTTGCAGAAGTCGCATAAATCAATCCATCAAAACCTTTGCTAACAAGGTTTGGAATGTTTCCACTGTGATCTATATGAGCGTGTGAAAGTATCATCACATCAATATCGGCAGGATTAAATTTGAAGTTTTTATTTTTCTCGTAGGTTTCACTTCGCCTGCCTTGAAAAAGTCCGCACTCTAAAAGAATTTTTTTACCGTTGATGTGAAGTAAATGTTGTGATCCTGTAACGGTTCTTGCGCCGCCGATAAATTCTATTTGCAATTTGTGCTCCTTAAAGTATTACCAAGTTATTGCTTCTTATAAACTCAGCTTTACTATTTGTTTGATTAAAGTCTGTTATCAGTTTAAAAATTAATGGAGTTTTTTCCTTTAACATATCAATTACATCAGGGTGTAAATTGGATTTGTTGAAAGGAACTTGTTTAACATATTCATGAATAATTCCCGCTGTGCGACCGTATTTATATTCGTACGTAAAATTACCAAGCGAGTCTAGTTTTATATTTTTATTCTGAACATTCGGAACTGAAATATAAAATTCACTATTGTTCAATTCATTATCGCCAAACAGATTATTCTCTCTAAGATATTCATACAATTCCTTGGCTGTATTTAATGCGGGATCAATCAATTTAATTTCTTTATGCATATAGTTTCTGTAAACATATTTCTCATTCTCTTTTAAATTATATAACTCATCGAGTTTTTGAGCAAATATGTTTTTGTAGAATGGATAATGAGTGCAACCAAGTATTATTTTTTTAAGTGGCTTTGTGGTTTGAGACACTTTTAATTGCTCAACCAGAGAAACAACATTATAGTATATATAATTTTCTATTGAATTAAGCTGTATTTCAGTTGGATTGTTTTTTTCGCCCGAGTATAAAATTTTATTATTAGACCAATCAAAATTATATCGATTCAAAATACTTAAATCAATTTTGGCATCAATTGATGTTAATGATGGTCCCTTATATTCTTTTCTTATTTCTGTTGCCTGTGTGTTAATATAATCTATCACACCATCAATAGCTCCGGCTAATCCAATTCCAGCTTGCTGAAATGTCTGGATTTCTCCTTTATAATTGAGATCTGAATGATACTTATTTATTGTATTCAGATATCCATTTGATAAAACCGTACCCTCTGTTGCCATTACTCCGATGCTGCAATCTTCATCCTTAGAAATATTCTCAAAAGCACCTTTAACTCCGGCATTAATCACTCCAATTACTTGAATATCCAGCTTTGCTTTTTTTAAAAATGCCTCAATGTCATCCATTCCGTATGCTGTTGCAGTATTACATGCAATTACAATTGCTTTAACCGGAGATTTATCGATTTTAAATTCTTCATCACCAGATGATTGATAATATTTATTACTTAGAAGAAATTGAAGATCCTTAAGAATATGTTCCTTTAAAACATCAGTTTTATTTAGAGAAGGATAATTGCCATAAGGCATATTGGCTTGATCAGCGAGATAAATAAAATATTCTTTTTCAAAATCCAGAATACCATCAGAATTAAGATTTTTGTTTTGATTGTTAAAGCCATCATAATTTACGATTGCATCCATCACAGTCAATCCGCCGGTACCGGAATCAAAAATTCCTATTGGCAGTTTTTTATTTTTTACAGGATAGTTTTTTACATTAACATAGAAAAAGCTTGAAGCGTCTGACAGAATAGAATGCTCAAGATTTTTTGTTGTTGGGTCTTGTTCTGAATTACAACAAATAAAGAGAAGAGAAGAAAGAAGGAAAGTAAAGATTAATGTTGCTTTTGAATGTTTCATTTGCTCTTTGTTCGTTTAGAGTTTTTGAGATGCACTGGTACAGATATAAATTCCATTTAAACAATCACTTATGTAGATTGAAATATATCAAAAGTAATTTAATTATTTCTGAGAAGTTTTTATAAAGTCTTATTAATATTATTCATCATTTGATTATTTAAAACTATATTTTTTTATGTTTGCACAAGAAATAAATACAGGTATTTATTGCACAAAGCCAGCAGATTTTTGTTGTATATGCGCCATTTTGTGGCAGATATAAACGAGTTACCTCCAAGGTTAAAATAACAAGAACTAAATAGCTTCTTATGAAAAATCTATTTGTGGGGACTCTTTCTATCATCTGATCATTTTTTTTCTATATTGTTAAAAAATAGATTTTGAGGTTATCAAACTGCGAAGCCTGCAATTTATTAGGATGCCCTGTTATTACATTTTAACGCAAACAAAATATAGATAAGTGAATTTTAAATTATTTTACTTAACTAATAAAGTCAACATTAAAGAATCTGAACCAATACATGTATTCACAAAAGTGACATTATTATGAAGGAAAATAAATTAATAGACAAAAGTTTTACAAAGGAAATCACAAATATTGATCAAAAAGTACGTATTGCCCAAGTTCAACTACTTTATAAGCAAACCAAGACTGGTCTAATTGGTGTTCTAATTGTTGCACTTACTGCCTGTGTAGTTTTTTGGCAGGTTGTTCCTCAATGGAAACTCTCCTTGTGGACTGTTATAACAGTTCTCCTCACTTTAATTAGAGGAGGTGTTGTATTTGCCTTTCAAAAAAGAGCGTCTTTAAACTCTAATATTGATCAATGGGCAAGCCTCCATGTCATCGGTGTTGTGGCTTCTGGCTTGCTGTGGTCCATCCCATTTATATTCTTATGGCCTACTACAGAACATTCTGTATTTCGGCTAGTTTGGCCAATATTCATTTTACCTCTGAGCGCAGCAGCTGTTGCAACTTACTATACTTGGACTCCATCTTATGTTTTATTTCTCGTCCTCACTGCATTACCGATATCCCTAAGGTTTTTCTTTGAAGGGGGAGAGCTCTACTATATAATGGGGCTCCTTACTTTATTCTTCATTGCGGTCTTACTACGTGCTGGAAAAGTGATGCATGCAGCCAGTGTAAGTTCATTTGAATTCGGTATTAGAAACGAAGCGCTTAATATTGAATTGAATGAAGGCATATCAATAAGGGAACAACTTAATTTACAACTTCAACAGGAAATAGTCGAAAGAAAGTTGGCTGAAAATGAAATCCGAAAACTCTCCAAGGTATTTCTGGATGGAACAAATCCAACATTCATAGAAGATTTAAATGGCCACATATTGGAAATGAACAATGAAGCTGTGAATTTTTATGGCTTTTCAAGAGAGGAATTAGTTGGCAAATCTATAAAACTACTAGTGCCCGATGAGAAGCATGAAAAAATCGATGAATTGATTAAACTTTGTGTGGAAGGTAAATTGGTTCGTGATGTTGAAGGTTTACAACGGAAAAAGGATGGCAGTAAAATCCCTGTTCTTATAACTCTGTCCTTGTTAACTGATGAAGAAAATAATCCTTTTGCAATAGCCTCTATTGCTTCAGATATAACCGAACAAAAAAATATTGAGAGGGAATTAATAAAATCTAAAGCTGCCGCTGAAAGTGCCAATGCTGCCAAGGATAAATTTTTTAAAATTATTTCACACGACCTTAGAAGTCCCTTTAATAGTATAATTGGTTTTTCAAACTTATTGAATGAGGAATATGATTCATTTGATGATTTGAGAAGGAAAGAGTGTATTCGGCAGATTAATATGTCCTCTCTTAATGCCTATAACTTACTAGAAAACCTTTTAACTTGGGCTAGAACTCAAACGGATGAAATTACAATAAATAAAGAAGAATTAAATCTGAAAAAATTGGTTGAAACAAGTATTGCTACAGCTTTGTTAAATGCCGATGCTAAAAATATTAGTGTAATCAATAACGTTCAGCCTGAATTGTTTATATCAATTGATAAAAACACAGCTTTAACATTTATCAGAAATATAGTAAACAATGCTATAAAATTTACACATAAAGGAGGGCATATTACAATTGATTCACACGTCAATGAAGATAGCATTAGCCTCCATATCACCGATACGGGTGTGGGTATATCTCCTGAGGTTATTGATCATTTATTTCAAATAGGCAAGGATATATCAACTAAAGGAACCAATAACGAAAAGGGCACAGGATTGGGGCTCATTCTGTGTAAAGAATTTATTGAAAAAAATGGAGGTTCGATTACCGTAAAGAGCGAAGTAAATAAGGGCAGTGAGTTTATTATAATATTGCCACAATAGAGTGATTAGAATGCATTATTTAATTATGTTTTACTTTTAACAGCGAAAACAAACCCCACAATCAATTCATACAAACCAGCACACTGCCTAAAATGGTAAAATCTTATTTGCTGCTATTATTATCAAAAAAAACTTTTTCAATTCTCTTATCAGGAATTAACCAAATTAGGGCAACCAAAAGATAAATTCCTTGTGCAATTTTAGGATGATAAAAAACTGAAATAATAGCGACCACATACAATATAGGTGAAGCTTTGCCTTTTAAATCACGACCAATTGCTTTTGCTAACAGAGAGTTTTCACCTTGTGATTTTACAATTACAGTTTGAAGCATAAAGTACGAAATAGCTGCCATTAACAAAATAAACCCATATAATGCGGTTGGAATCTGTGCAAAATGATTTTCACCCATCCAGCCTGTTGTAAAAGGCACTAGTGATAACCAAAAAAGTAAATGTAAATTTGCCCAAAGAATGCCGCCCTTAACGTTGTTAACTGTTTGTAATAAATGATGATGGTTGTTCCAGTAAATGCCAAGATATATAAAACTTAAAATGTAACTTAAAAATACTGGAATCAATGGCTGGAGTGTAGATAATTCTGTACCAAGCGGGACTTGAAGCTCTAGGACCATTATTGTAATTATAATAGCAATTACACCATCACTAAAAGCTTCTAATCTATTTTTTGTCATAAGTTAATTTATTATTAAATGCCGTGCTAAGAAAATTTGGAAACCATTTTTTTTATCGTTGTTGAATTGCGCACAGTTATTTCCATATCAAGTTTCTTTTCTAATTGTTTTCCTGTAATTCCGGAATCGCTAAAATTTTTTCTGCAAAGCCAATACATTTCATTTTTATAAAAATTGAACTCATTCGCTTCCTTTTGAAAAGCTTTAACTTTGTTTTGATTTTCTTTAGACGGTGGATTTTGTAAAAAAGCAATGTAAAGCGAATTATTGGCATTATTTAGTTCAGATTCTTTAAAAGGTTTAAACTCTGATATTTCTTTAAGTTCTTTTGTTGTTCTGATAAAAGTGGAAACCTTATAACCGAGAGATTTTTCTAACTCAGTTTCTATTTTGTTTTTTATCGAACCAACATTTTTTAAATTTGTTTCGAAAATAACATTTCCACTTGCAATAAATGTTGCAACATTTTCAAATCCCATTTTTTCAAAAAGCGTTTTTAGATAATCCATTTTAACGTTATGTCCGCCTACGTTAATTGCTTTTAGAAATGCGATGTATTTTTGCATAATTCCTTTAACATATAGTTAATGCTTTAAACTTTTATTGGTGGATAGAAAATTGCGAAGGGATATCATCAGAGTGTTTGAAATTTTTTTTTAAAAGGCTGTCCAATATTTAAACAGCCCTTAAAATTTTATCAGTTACCACTTTCTGTTGTAATTGGTGGATTTTTATCTTCTGGATTACCTTTCTTCTTAAACAGAAAGACAAGAAGACCAATCAAAACTAAAGCACCAACTGCACCTAAAATATAATAAAGCATATTGTTCTGGGGAGATACAATTGATTTCCATTCTGACATTTTTTTCTCAATAGTATCTTTTTGCTGTGCTGTTAAAAGATTATTATCAAGTAAATACGGCATCCATTCAGTTGAAATTGTCTTAAACCAAACGCCATCTGCAAAAGAGTTATAAGCAGCTTCGGAATCTTGTTTGCTTTTTACACCATAGTTTTTTATCTCATCAGAGATAAACTGTGTAACTACGTTTGTAAATTCTGTTCCGTTAGAAAAATTTTGTAAGTTAATATTGTTTAATGAAAAATCTTCATTAATAGATTCCCATGCTTCCCTCTGAATTCTGTTTGACCACACATTAAAAAGATTATCAATGTCATTCAACTCAGCAGTTTTATCTCCCTTTCCTGCATAAACATCAACAAGCTTTGGTCCAACTTTTTGCCACATAGTTACAAAATTTTGCTGCTGTTTTTTTACATCGCTAAGATCTGCAACTTTTAAAGTAGTAACTTCAAGAAATCTACTATTATCTCTAAGTGATTTTTTTACAGCGGCAAGTATATTGTTCTTTTCAACCTGAGAATAAACAGCTTCTTTATCCTGCTGTGTCATTGTTGAAATATCACCGGCAAGTTTGGGAGTCAAACTATCCACAATACTAAAGACCAATTGATCTCTTTTGAGAATAGTTGCACGTAAATCAGAAACAAGTTTTTCTAATTTTGATATTGCCGCAGCATCTTTCACACGTTGCGATTCTAAAACAGTAATCTGGTTTATCAATTCATTATTTCTTCTATTTAACAGATCCACTTCTGATTTTAATGTGGTAACTTCTGTCTGCAAAACAGTAATTGATGTAAAATCACTTTTTCTTAAATCAAGCGAAGCTTCAAGATTTTCAAAAACGGAACCAAAATTTTCAGGATAAAGACTTTGATCTAAAATATTTTTTTTAGCAGAAAAATCTCTTTTTAGATTATCTATCTCTGATGATATTTTATCAAGCTCTTCTATGCTTGCTGCCGATTTAATTCCCTCTGATAGTGTCTGATATCTTTCTTTAAAACTTTGAACCATTTCATAGTCTGATTGGGCAAATAAGGTTGTTGTAGTAAACAGAAAGAACACAAGTAAAATATTATTAATAATTAATCGTTTCATTTTGCACCTTCCTCAATTCCCTCAGAAGTAAGTTTGTAGATTATTCCATCATCAAGCATCTCAATAAATTGGCTTCGTTGATTGAATGCTGGGTTTACTAATCCGGTTTCATTTATAGGAATTTTATTTTCCAGGCTAAATGCATTTTTCTCTACGGTAAAAACATAAACATTTTTAAAATCAGTAGAGGTCATAAAATAAAAACCTTCATTATTTCTAATAAGCCTCAGTGTTTTTCCCGCATATGAAAGAGTATCTTGTGTCTCCTCAAAAAACAACGCCTTAGTATTAAAATTAATAGAGTGTCTTTCTTCCTTTACAAACCCGTCTTTATCTATTTTTAATACGGACTCAATTGGCCAGCTAAATTGTGCCGGCTCTAAAAGCAAAGAAGAGCAAGAGGCAAATAAAGTTATTGATAGAAAGATTAAAATAATTTTTATGTAATTCATTTTTTCTCCAAGGTAAAAATCGTGTGTGTAAACTTAAGAAATCAATTTGCTTCACAAAAGACCAAAACAGCAAAAATCGTTTCTAAAACTGCAAAAAACTTAATAATTAGTTAGGATTTTGTTTGAATTGATTTTAATTGTCAGAAATTGATTTTTCTGGTTCCGAATTATCGTTCTCTGGTAGGGACTTGTTTAAACTAATTCTTCCTGATTTTTTTAATGCATCAGTTAGCAAAAACTCTATTTGTGCATTGATACTTCGTAAATCATCAGCCGCCCATCTTTCCAGGGCGGCATAAACATTACCATCTATTCTTAATAAAAATTTTTTCTTTTCACTCATATTTAAATATCAATTTCATTATTATCATTTTATCCTGTAGAGTTATGTCTTTTGTTTTTCAAAATCAAATACCAAATCATCATAACTATCCAGGGATTTTCATCAATCAAAACAGAAGGTGCTTCAATTATTATTATATTTCTATCCTTAATCGAGAATTTATTCTGAAATAGTAAAAGCAACTCCTCAGATTCGGATAAAACCTGGCAGGATTTTTTAAACGCACCAAGTTTGAACAATACTTTTTTCCCGTTTTGTAAATTAATTTCTCCCTTTGTTCTAAAAAAGTTTAAGTGTTTTAGCGTTGCAAATGTTAAATCGTAACTTTCCTTGCGAATTGCAATATCTAATTTCCAGAAACTTGGTCGAAATATTTCATACTTTTCAGCAAACCCATCAACAATTGCTGTTTGACTAAAAAATTTAGGAAAGTACATTTTTGCCAGCAGTTCATTTGAAGATCTAAACTCATATTCGCGTTTCCAGAATGATGGCTGGATAAGGGATAACTCTTCACCGATATATTTTGATAGAGGTTTCATCTTATTTATTGATAGATTGTTCCAGTATTTATAACTGGTATAGCTTCATGGTCGGCAACCAAGGCGACCATAAGATTATTTACCATTTGTGCTTTTCTCTCTTCATCAAGATTAACAATGTTTTTATCGCTTAAATCCTGCAATGCTTGCTGAACCATTCCAACAGCACCTTCAACAATTTTAAATCTTGCTGCAACAATTGCCTGAGCCTGCTGTCTGCGTAACATTGCCTGTGCAATTTCCTGAGCGTATGCAAGGTGAGTGATTCTTGCTTCAACAATAATTACTCCCGTTACCTCAAGTCTTTTTTGAAGTTCTTTCTGAAGATTTTCCGCAACTTCGGTCGGGCTGCTTCTCAATGATTCTTTCTCGCCTTCATTAGTGTCGTACGGATATTCTGATGCAAGAGTACGAATCGCAGTTTCAGCCTGTATCGCAACAAACTGTTCGTAATTTTGAACATCAAATATTGCGCGAGCAGAATCGACAACACGCCATACAATTACGGCCGCTATCTCAATTGGATTTCCGTGTAAATCATTTACTTTTATTTTATCGCTGTTAAAGTTTCTTATCCTCAAAGAAACATGTTTTTTTACTGTAAAAGGATTAACCCACCAAAAACCAGATTCCCGGACGGTTCCGGTGTATCGACCAAATAATATTAACACTTTAGATTCATTTGGCTGAACAATCATGAATCCACCAAAACTCAGGAATGATATTATTATCAAGGGAATCAGAAACCAGAGAACATCGGGATTGTTTAATCTTATTCCCGTTGAGATTAAATAAATATCAATTGCAAACATTGCGATAACTAAGAACAATGCTATAAAACCATTTAGTTTACTAGCAGTTTTTTCGGTAATCTTGTCCATTTTTTACTCCTTTTTAAAATTGCTATCGTAATGATATCATATTGATAGCAATAAATCAAGCGCTTTTTGAAAAAATTTTTTAAGGGTATTAAATATTTAGTTTTATTACTGTTTTTGAATTATCTATCAGTTATAAATGTTTTAACTGTATAATTATTAAGGTATTATGAAAATACTTCTAACTGGTGCCACCGGCTATATTGGTAAAAGACTTCTTCCGGTTTTGATTGAACAAGGTCACACTGTTGTTTGTTGTGTAAGAAATAGAAATAGGTTTCCATCTGATGGAGTCTATCATCATCCAAATGTTTCTCTCTTTGAAGTTGATTTTCTGAAAGAGATTCCTTCCTCAGAATTAATTAAAGACATTGATGCCGCATACTATCTTATACATTCTATGAGTTCTAATATTAAAGACTTTGGTTCATTAGAAGAAAGATCTGCAAATAGTTTTGTTAATCTGGTTGAACAAACTTCGGCTAAGCAAATAATTTATCTCGGTGGGATTACAAACGAAGACAAACTTTCCAAACATCTTGCCTCAAGAAAAAAAGTTGAAGAGATATTATCAAAAAGCAAAGTTCCTTTAACATCTATAAGAGCAGGAATAATTGTTGGATCAGGAAGTGCCTCATTTGAAATTATTCGTGATCTTGTTGAAAAACTTCCTGTTATGGTTACTCCCAAATGGTTAAACACGAGACATCAGCCAATAGCAATCAGAAATATTCTCCAATATCTTTCCGGTGTGTTGCTTAGACCTGAAACATTTAATAAATCTTATGATGTAGGTGGACCGGATGTTTTATCCTACAAAGAAATGCTGTTACAATTTGCAGAAATAAGGGGATTAAAGAGATTTATTTTTACTGTCCCTATTATGACCCCTCGTCTTTCCTCATATTGGCTTTACTTTGTTACATCAACATCGTACATGCTTGCAATAAATCTTGTTAACAGTATGAAGATTGAAGTAGTTGCAAAGAATAATGAACTTGAAAAAATGCTGAACATAAAACCCTTCACATATAAAGAAGCTGTACAGCTTGCCTTTCAAAGAATAGAACAAAACAATGTAATCTCCAGCTGGAAAGATTCTCTTAGTTCAAGCTACACTGATAATTCATTACTTGAACATATTAATGTTCCCAAAGATGGATGCTTTATTGATAAAAGAGAAAAAGAAATCACACAAGATGTTGAACAGGTGTTAGATAATATCTGGTCTATTGGAGGAGAGCGTGGCTGGTATTACGGTGATTGGCTCTGGCACTTAAGAGGATTTTTAGACAAACTCGCTGGTGGAGTTGGCTTGCGAAGAGGAAGAACTAATCTTCATAAAATAAATACAGGAGATACGCTGGATTTTTGGCGCGTACTTGCTGCGGATAAACAAAATAAACGATTGCTTCTTTATGCAGAAATGAAATTACCCGGAGAAGCATGGTTAGAGTTTGATATTATTAGTAAGAATGAAAAGTGTTTTTTAAAACAAACCGCAACATTCCGTCCAAAAGGAGTATTGGGAAGATTATACTGGTACTCAGTGTTACCTTTTCATTATTTTGTATTTGATGGAATGGCGAAGAATATCATTAATTATAAGATAAAAACATGAACAATTTAATAATAATAGCGCATCCTGATAAGAAAAGTTTTTGCCACAATGGTATTTTCAAAACTATTCACGAAACACTCTTTGCCAATAAAGAAAATATTGATGTAATAGATTTATATGAAGAAAAATTTAATGTTTTCGGAGATGAAGAGAAAACGAATTTATACAAAGGACTAATCACCAAATCAAATCGAATATACATTATTTCACCGGTGTGGTGGTTTAGGTGCACACCATTATTAGAATCATTTTTCGATCAGGTATTAAGTCCTGGTTTTGCATATAAATTCATACCTATTACAAAATCATTAGGTATTCCTAAACCGTTTTTAGGTAACAAAAAAGTAAGAACCTATTTAACGCACGGGGCCCCTGCCTTTCCTGTGCTTACCTTATATGTAAATTCTGTTAAACTTAGACTTGTTATGGGCGTTTATTCATTTGTATTTGGATGGTTCAAAACTAAAACTCGTCAATTCTGGTCGGTGCCCTTTGTCTCTGAAAGCAAAAGAAAAAAATATCTTGAGAGAGTTGTTAAAGATGTTAAGAAAGATATTAACAAAATGAGATAGTAATGTTTTTATCTTTTAAATAAAGGGAAAATTTGTAAAGTGATTCCTGTATTGGTTTCTCTAATCCTGAAAATTGAATATAACCATTAACTGCTTTAATAAAAGTTTCAATGGTTTTAACTGAATAATTTCGCAAAGAAAGGACTTCTCGCAATAAATTAGTTTTATTTAATTTCATAAACTTAAGCTCCCTATTTGGTGGTTTCCCTGAAGTAAAATAAAAATTAAATCAATATTTTTTTTATTGCGGTAAATAATAAGTTGTGACCATATCAAAAACAAAAAGCGAATAAAATGGATATTGAAATAAGGCATTTGACTAAAGATTTACAAGACGATTACTTGTTTCTTTTTGACAATATGATTCACAAGGAAAACCCTGATTGGTCAAAATGTTATTGTAACGACTATCACTTCCTTGGAGATGTGGAAACATGTACTCGTGAAGCCAGCCGTGCCATGATTATAAATCGTATCAACGAGAATGAGTTGAGAGGTTATTTGGTTTTTGAAAATGATAAACCGATTGGATGGTGCAATGCAAATAACAGATCGAATTATCAAAGATTATTAAGAGACTATGATTTAATTGATAATCCTGATGATAAAGTTTGTTCTATTGTTTGTTTTTTAATACATCCCGATTATAGAAGACAAGGGATTGCTCAAATGATTCTTGAAAAAATCATTGAGGATTACTCGAATGCGGACTATGATTATCTTGAAGCATATCCAAGAAAAGGAGAATCGAGCGAGAGTAATTTCAAAGGACCGTTGGAATTATATAAGAGATACGATTTCAAGATAAATAAAGAGTATGATGATTATTATGTAATGAGAAAAAAAATAAAATAAATACGGTGCACAACAATAGCTAAAACGACAAAATGGGCTACACGCCCATACTTCGTTTAGCTTGACGTTTAAATCGTACATATCATTATTATTCTTCCTTACCATTTGCTTTTTGAAACCTTCTGAAACAAAGTCTTGTTGTTCTAATTACAATTAAAACTTTAAAATCACTTTAATACGTTCAGAAAGAGCAACAAATGAATTTTCTTTCAATTATACTTGCGGCAATAATTATGAATAACTCCTTACTACTAAACGAAGACAACATTTTGCTAAATTCGTCTTTTATGCAAACAGAAAATAAATGGCGCATTGTAAATGACGGAGTAATGGGTGGATTGAGCTCTTCAAATGTAAATGTTAATGAAGACAATAAAATAGTTTTTAAAGGAAACGTTTCTCTAGAAAATAATGGTGGGTTTGCCTCGCTAAGAAGTCCTATTAAAAATTACAACTTTGAAAAGTTTTCTGGTATTGAACTAAGAATGAAAGGTGATGGAAAGCGCTACAGCATCTCGATGAAAGAGACTGCTTATTTTACTGGCTATTTTTATACAACATCATTGGAAACAAAAAAAGAAGAGTGGATGGTTATAAAAATTCCATTCGATGAGTTTAAACTTTATTATTATGGAAAAGAAACCGGCTCAAGCAAAAAAATTCCTCTTAACAATATCAAAGAAATATCTTTGCTTATTGGGGACAAACAGGAAGGGACTTTTATTACTGAAATTGATTATATAAAACTTTACTGATTAAATTAGTATATATTAAATAATAATTATTGCAGAAATGAATCGAGAAAAAGTAAAACAATTTGTAGAGAAGAGTTCGGTACAAAATTTCATAATCGCTTTAATAGTTTTTAATTCCATAACGATTGGAATGGAAACTTCCAGCGTAATAATGAACTCGTTTGGAAGAACGCTTCTGCTTATCGATAAAATAATTCTTGCAGTTTTTGTAATTGAAATATTATTAAAGCTTTATGCTTATGGATTTTCATTTTTTAAAAGCGGCTGGAATGTTTTTGATTTTTCAATTGTAGCGATTGCTTTACTGCCAGCTTCCGGAGTTTTGGCGGTTTTACGGTCATTAAGGATTTTTCGTTCTCTTAGATTAATCAAAAATGTACCGAAGCTAAGATTCATTGTTGAATCCCTATTTCATTCACTTCCTAGTCTTGTTTGGATATTTGTTCTGCTGGCACTGGTGTTTTACGTGTTTGCGGTCATAGGTACAAAACTTTTCGGAGCTGGGTATCCGGAGTGGTTTGGTAATATTGGTGCATCAATGTTTTCATTATTCCAGATTATGACTCTTGAGGGCTGGGCAGAAATTTCCAGAGCAATAATGGTTAAATATCCTTTTGCTAATATTTACTTTATAATTTTTATACTGCTGGCGTCTTACACGACATTAAATATATTTATTGCTATCGTTGTGAACACAATGAGCGAAGTGCAGCAAAAAACCAGTAAAGAAGGAATTGAGAAAATAGAGGATATTATTCAAGATGAGAAGGAAGAGTTAAGAAAAGATATTTTAAGCCTGAAGGAACAGATAATTAAAATGGAAGAGAAATTGACGAAAAGAGTAAATTGAAATTCCATACTTTATACTACATTCAAGATAATATTTTATGGTTCTATTCAAGATTATATGGATAACTAAAGCAGATTTATAAAAAATGAAAAATAAATTTTCACTTGCTGTAGCATTAATTTTATTGATAAGCGTTTGTCTAACAGCATCATTAAATGCCCAGGTAATTTTGGATGTTGAAACTGGTCTTGTAAGCACGGGATATAATGATGTGCGCATTCCTGGTAATCAAGGAACACTTATCTCCTTTAAAGATGATCTGACACCAAGTTCCGGTATTTTTTATAGGATAAGACTCAATTACACTTTTAGCACTGCCCATACTTTATCTTTACTATTTGCTCCATTAACTGTTAAATCTGAAGGACGAATAAATAAAGATGTTAACTTTGCCGGCAGTGTATTTTCCGAAAATGAAGATTTAAACGGTTCATATAAATTTAATTCGTACAGATTAACATACCGTTACGATTTTGTGCAAAATCCTAACCTTGAATTTGGTTTAGGATTTACTGCTAAAATTAGAGATGCAAGAATTGCACTTTCGTCTCCTGGAATATCTGCTGAGAAATCCAATGTTGGTTTTGTCCCAATTATTAATTTCAGATTGTTCTGGCATTCATACGAAAAGCTTGGCTTTCTTTTAGAGGGTGATGCTCTCGCGGCTAAACAGGGAAGAGCAATTGATTTTCTTTTCGCCGCATCATATAAATTATCCAGGCAGCTTGGAATTAAAGCTGGGTATCGTATTCTAGAAGGAGGTGCAGATAATGATGAAGTTTACAATTTTGCTCTTTTCCATTATCTGTCTTTTACTTTTTCATATACTTTTTAATTATTTATGAATTTAGAACAAATAATCTTTACGGGTATTTTAAAATTAAACCCTTACAATTGAGTTAGGAGAATTTTAATTAATGCGGAACATTATTATTAAAACTCAAAAGCAAGCCAAAAGGTTAATCATAATAGTAGTAGGTTTTACAGTACTTCTTTTAGGAGTGGCCATGATACTATTGCCTGGACCAGCATTCATTATGATACCGCTTGGGTTAGGCATTCTTGCAACAGAATTTGTTTGGGCAAGAACATTGTTAAATAAGTTTAAAGAAAAATTAGGCAGAATTACTAAGACTAATTTTACTGATAAAACAAAGTAATGTGGTAAATATCAGATGCATTGTTTTACACAATAGTCTTTATTTTTATTAATTCTGATAAAATTAAATCAAGACAAAAACAGTTATGAAAATATCTCACACTATCAAACTGATTATATCCATTTTATTACCATTATCCGTTGGCGCTGCAGCAGGAATGTTTACTTCTCAAGCTGTACCTACTTGGTATGCTTCATTAAATAGACCTTCCTTTAGTCCTCCTAATTGGGTTTTCGGTCCGGTATGGACTTCTCTATATATCCTTTTAGGAATATCATTTTTTCTTATTTGGAAAGAGGAAGCATCGAAAGAGAGAGACCTGGCTATCAAGTTATTTTCAATCCAAATGCTCTTAAACTTTGCATGGAGTTTTCTATTCTTCTATTTCAATTTGATTGGTGCTGCGCTTATAGAAATCATTCTTTTATGGATTAGCATTGCTGCAATGATTTATCTGTTCTATAAAATTAAACCGGTTGCAGCTTATATGAACATTCCATATTTGCTCTGGGTAAGCTTTGCTACTTTTCTTAATGCCGGATATTATTTCTTAAATTAAAAAATGTATGAAGGTAATTTTATGAATCAAACCATTCGAAATCGTTTGGTATTTATTAAAATTGGCTTATTAAACTCATTAACCATTAGTATTTTAAATAAATAAATTGTTATAAGAGAGAATTAACCCATGGAAAATATTATCCTGTTTCCTTTTGCAGATTACTGGTTGTTTTATGTTGGATTTACTGTATTTGTTTTAATGATGCTTGCTTTGGATTTAGGTGTGTTTCACCGGGATGCACACGAAGTAACTTTTAAGGAATCATTAACGTGGAGTATTATTTGGATTTCTCTCGCGCTCATTTTCAATTTTCTTTTCTTTAAATATGCCGGCTGGAAGTTTGAAAACGATGCACGGCTACTTGCAATTCCTGGTTTTGATGGCAATGCTGCAGCCAATCAAGTCGGACTGGAATTTTTAACCGGGTATATAGTTGAGAAAACTTTAGCAATAGATAACATTTTCGTTTTTGTGGTTGTATTTAGTTTTTTTGCTGTACCGTTAAAATATCAGCACAGAGTTTTATTCTTTGGAATTCTCGGAGCACTAATATTTCGTATAATATTTATTGCTATGGGTTCCATTCTGCTTCAGTATCAATGGATCGTTATTTTCTTTGGTGCGTTTCTTATTCTAACAGGTTTTAAGATAATCTTTGCGCCTGAAAAACCGATTGATCCGGAAAAGAATCCTGTTATAAAATTGTTTAAAAAGTTCTTTCCCGTTACATCCACTTTTGAAGGACAAAAATTCTTTATACGAAAAGAAGGAGTGCTTTATGCTACTCCATTGATGGTTGCGCTGCTTTTCATCGAAGTATCAGATATTATTTTTGCAGTTGATTCCGTTCCTGCAATCTTTGCTATCACAAAAGAACCACTAATTGTTTTTACTTCCAACGTTTTTGCAATTCTTGGTTTACGTGCAATGTATTTTATGCTTGCCGGGGTAATTCATAAATTCCGCTATCTAAAATATGGACTTGGAATAGTGCTTGTGTTTGTTGGATTAAAGATGGCGTGGTTAAATGAAGCATTTGGTGGGAAGTTTCCTATTAGCTGGTCTCTAATAATAATTGTAACTATTATCGGTTCATCAATTTTAATTTCATTATTTAAAAAACAAAAAGGAGTATAAACATGTTATGCCCAGTATGTAAAGTAGATTTATTATTAAGCGAAAACAGGGGATAGAAATCGATTACTGTCCCAAATGCAGAGGGATATGACTGGATAGAGGGGAGCTTGATAAGATTGTTGAAAAATCAGCAAATGTTGAAGATAATTTCAGACAGAAAGAAAGAAACACTAATACTAATTATAGAGATGATGATGATAATAAGTATAGATCACAAGGATATAATAAGAATAAAAGAAAATCCTTTCTTGGTGATTTGTTTGATTTTTAAATTCTATATGTTAAAACTCAAATACTTATTATTTTTTTAATAAACAGGACGAGGAAAAAATGGATATTTTAAACACAATTCAATCAGCACTTGGCGGCGGAGATAAAAAAGATGACCTGATGTCTACTGTTATGGGAATGCTTGGAGGACAAGGTGGATTGCAAAATATTATCAGCCAGTTTGATTCAAAAGGACTCGGCGATATAATTGGTTCTTGGGTTGGAACCGGAAACAACCTTCCTATTTCTGCGGATCAACTTCAGAGTGTCCTTGGCGCTGACACTGTTAAAAATCTTGCTTCAAAACTTGGAATGGACAGCAATGCACTTGTTGGACAGTTATCAAACTTTCTTCCACAGGCAGTTGATAAATTGACTCCTGATGGAAAAGTACCCGAGGGCAATATAATGAGCAAGGGAATGGATATGCTCGGCGGATTATTCGGCAATAAATAATTTATTAAATGAATATATTTTACTTAGGACGTAGTAGAAATATTGCGGCTTTTGTTAATTCAAGTTTAATCTGAGCATTTTTAATTTTGAACTTATATAAATAAAAATAATTATAATCGAAAAAATGATAACTATTAAAAAAACAGTCTTGCCAATTCTGCTTTCAACGATATGGATAAGTATCTCTGAATTTGTAAGAAATGAATTATTAGTAAAGTCATATTGGATTGAGCACTATCATAAACTTGGGCTTGTTTTTCCATCCGAACCAATTAACGGAGCAGTTTGGGGATTATGGTCTTTATTATTTGCAATTTCCATTTTTATAATTTCAAAAAAGTTTTCGCTCTTAGAAACTTTTCTATTCTCCTGGTTTGTTGGTTTTGTTTTGATGTGGGTTGTGATCGGTAATCTGAATGTTTTACCTTTTGGTGTTTTGGTTTATGCTATTCCCCTAAGTTTGCTTGAAGCATTTGTGGCAGCATTTATTATTAATAAATTCTCTTAACATAATCTGCTAACAAATTCTTACTTTTAAACCTTTTCACTTTTTCTAAGCGGAAAGCTAAATGTTTTGTTTTCCCTCCGCCTAATATATTTGACGTCAGATTTTAAAAATTGCTAGTCTTTGTAATTGAACGAATTAAAGATGATTATTGTTTTTATTAGGTATAAAAATCAACGAAAACGAGGATAAAATGAAAGATAAAATAGTAATAATAACAGGAGCTAATCGCGGAATTGGTAAAGCAGCAACTGAAGAAATTGCAAAATTAGGGGCAAAAGTTTATATGGCTTGCCGTTCAGTTGATTCTGCAAATAAAGTTAAAGAAGAATTAATCTCTGAAACAAAAAATAAAAACATCTTTGTAAAAGAATTAGATCTTTCTTCCGTTCAATCAATAAAGAAGTTTGCCGAATCATTTCAAAAAGAAGAAACCAAACTTGATGTATTGATTAACAATGCTGGTATTATGTCTCTGACTAAAAAATTAAATGAAAATGGTGCTGAGTTGACTTTTGCTGTTAACGTTCTCGGACACCATCTTTTAACCAAGTTGCTTGCCAATTCCCTAAAGAAAGCAAGCCCATCACGCGTAATTAATGTTGCTTCAGATTATGCGGGTGGACTTGATCTGGAAGATATAAATTTTGATGTAAGAAGTTATGATCTGACTGCTGCTTACAAACAATCAAAGCAGGCAAACAGAATGATGACACGTGAATGGGCAAAGCATTTAGAGAAAGATAATATTTCTGTTTATTCAATGACACCGGGCTGGGTGCCCAACACTGATCTCTTCAGAGAGCAAACAACTTTGAATAAGGCTGTTCTAAAAACCGCCGCCTTTGTTGGTGGAAGAACTGTTGAGCAGGGTGCAGATACAATAGTGTGGCTAGCTTCGAATGATAAGATTGATGGAAGCAATGGCGGATTCTTTAAAGATAGGAAAGAACGGGGATGCGGATTTACAGATCCAAAGGCAGAAAAAAGACTCTGGGATATTTGTGAAGAGTTTCTAATTAAGAATTAGTATATCGCCCAACAGAATTATTTTTGCTTAGCCACTTATGATTAATAATTTTGATATTTAATAAAATTCAATGGGTTTATATAACAGGTTTTTGTTTTTAAAATGAAAGGTTACAATGGATCTTTCCAAATCAATTAAGATGCTCAAAACCGAACGACAATTAATTTTAAGGGGGATAGAAAATTTATCTAATGAACAACTGCTTAAAATCCCCGAAGGAGGCAAAAACAATATTTTGTGGAATCTGGGTCACATAATTGTAACCCAGCAAGTGCTTCATTATACTTTATCACGACTCGAAATGAGGATCCCAAAAGAAATCTCTTCAATTTTTAGAACAGGCACATCCCCAGAGGTATGGAGAGAAACTCCCAACATAACAGAGCTTAAATCTCTTTTACCTGAACTCCCAGACAAATTACTTGAAGATTATAACAACGGAATGTTTAAAGAATTCAGACCTTATAAAACTTCAACTGGGGTTGAGTTGAATACATTTGAGGATGCAATTACTTTTAATCATTTCCACGAAGGAACACATACGGGAATTATTTTGGGATTAATAAAAAGACTTTAATTATAATTGCAAACCAAAGAAAAAATTTAAATCTTTATTAATTAACATTAAAAGATGTATACAAGATGGATTTTCAAATTTTAATTTCAAACATCACAAATCCTACTCTGCTATTTTTTGTTCTTGGTATTCTCGCGGTAATTATTAAAAGTGATCTGCAAATTCCAGAATCATCAAGCAAGTTTATTTCACTTTATCTTCTTTTCGCTATCGGGTTTAAGGGCGGACAGGAATTGGCACATAGTCAATACAGCAGTGAGATAACCTATACGCTATTGTTTGGTGTTTTTATGGCCGTGGTTGTTCCCGCATATACTTTTTTTATCCTTAAAAGAAAACTTAGCGCCAGTGATTCAGGGGCTATAGCCGCTGCATATGGATCAGTGAGTGCCGTGACTTTTGTTGCCGCAGTTTCTTTTCTTGAGATGCAGCAAATTTCTTATGGTGGATATATGGTCGCGGTAATGGCGTTGATGGAATCCCCGGCAATTGTTATTGGAGTAATTTTAATGATGCAATTTGGAAAAGAATCAGGTAAACAAGTCAAGTGGAAATCAATAATACAACATTCATTTACCAATGGAAGTGTTGTTATGATTTTGGGAAGCCTGGTTATTGGAATTATCGCGGACACAAAACAGGCAGAGGGCATTAAGCCTTTTACTAATGATATATTTAAAGGATTTCTTGCAATATTCCTGTTGGAAATGGGAATGGTTGCTGCAAAAAGATTTTCAGCATTTATAAAATATGGTTGGTTTGTGTCGCTGTTTGCAATAGTAATTCCAATTATTAATGGTTGTGTAGTTGCTTATTTAAGTCAATTTGTAACTCCGGATATTGGCAACAGATTTATTCTTGCAATACTTTCAGCAAGTGCATCGTATATAGCCGTCCCTGCTGCAATGCGAATCGCTGCTCCCGAAGCAGATCCCGGACTTTATATTCCAATGTCATTGGGTGTTACTTTCCCGGTGAACATCACGATTGGAATTCCACTTTATTTTACATTAGTTAACTTTTTTGTTTGATGGAGAAATTAGTAACATCAGAAGTTAAGCTTGGTATTATTGCCGGCGGTCAATTAGGAAAAATGCTTGTGCTAGCTGCAAGTAACTGGAATGTTAAAACATACGTGCTTGATAAAGATGATCACTGCCCTGCGTCCTCTTCGTGCACTTTCTTCTTTAAGGGGGATCAGCTGAACTATGATGATGTTTATAGATTTGGTCAGCTAGTAGATGTACTAACTCTCGAGCTTGAAAATGTAAATGTAGATGCTCTTAAGAAACTAAAGCAGGAAGGCAAAAGAATTTATCCAGATCCGGATAAACTTGAAATCATTCAGGATAAAGGATTACAGAAGCAATTTTACGAAAAAATAAAAGTTCCTTCATCATCATTTTCACTTTTTAATAACAAGCAGGAAATTATTTCGGCGGTTGAATCAGGTAAGTTACCTTTGCCATTTGTGCAAAAGCTCCGTAAAGGAGGATACGATGGAAGAGGTGTTTTAATAGTTCATTCAAAAAATGATTTGGTTAATCTGATAGAAGGTGCTTCGGTAATAGAGGACTTGGTAGATATAGATAAAGAAATCTCTGCAATTGTTTCACGTAATGAAAGAGGAGAAGTGAGATGTCATCCAACTGTAGAAATGGAATTTAATCCGGAAGCTAATCTTGTTGAAAAATTAATTTGCCCCTCAACATTGCCAATTAAGATTGAGAATGATGCTGAAGATATTGCAATAAAAATAATTACCGAGCTTGATCTTTATGGTTTGCTTGCTGTGGAAATGTTTGTTGATAAAAACAATAAAATCTGGGTTAATGAAATTGCTCCGCGTCCGCATAACAGCGGACACCATACAATTGAAAGCGCCATAACCTCACAGTTTGAACAATTGCTTCGTGCGATTTTCAATCTTCCTCTTGGCAGCACAAAATTAAAAATGCCTGCGGTTATGATTAATCTTTTGGGTGAACCGGGTTATGAAGGTAAAGTTAGATACGAAGGTTTAACAGAGTGTATGGCTGTGGAAGGCGTTAAAATTCATCTATATGGGAAAAAAATTACTAGGCCATTTAGAAAAATGGGACACGTAACGGTTCTTGCCCCAACTATTGATGAAGCAAAAAGTAAAGCTGATTTTGTAAAACAAAAAATGAAGGTTGTGTCATGATAAAACCTTTGGTTAGTGTTATAATGGGTTCAGATTCAGATTTAAACATAATGCAGGAAGCGGGAAAGGTTTTAAAGGAATTTAATGTTCCTTTTGAGATAACCATTGTCTCTGCACACCGAACCCCGAAAAGACTATTTGAATTTTCCGAAACTGCGCATAAAAAAGGAGTGCAAGTTATTATTGCAGGGGCAGGAGGCGCAGCCCATTTGCCGGGAATGGTTGCTGCAATATCACCATTACCAGTTATCGGAGTTCCTGTAAAATCTTCCAACTCTTTAGATGGCTGGGATTCAATTTTATCTATTCTTCAAATGCCCGGCGGTGTTCCCGTTGCAACCGTCGCATTAAACAATGCTAAAAATGCCGGATTGCTTGCCGTTCAAATTCTATCTGTAGCTGATAATAAATTAAGAGAAAAGTTAATCAATTATAAAAGTAAACTTAGCTCTGATGTGATGATAAGGTTAGAGAAGGTAGAAAAAAGTTTTGACTAAATATTAAATAAATCAAATGCCGCAATTAGGCTTAAATTTCTGATATTTTCAACTCCAGGCTTAATATAAGTTAATCTTGTCGTTCTTTTTGTTTTATGATACTATCCAATCCGCTGATTACTATTGAGCCCGCTTTTTCAATATCAACAGAACCATCCTTTGTGACAACATTATTTGGAATAATTACTTCTAAAAATTCATCCACTCAATTTCTTGTTCATCCCTCAATTCTACACGCTCATCGCCTTATTTTTTAAAACGCTAGATACATCGTTTAAGTTTGAATCATAAATTAAAATTTATTTATCACAAACTTAGAAGGAAATAAAAAATGAAAAGATCAATTTTAACAGTCGTTGCACTTTTAACTTTCTTCGCACTCTATCAAATCGAATCTCAGGCACAAGATCGATGGAGCCTTGAATTTAGGCCAGCTGTTGATTTCGCGGCCAAGGATATTTCCGATGCAGACCTCGGAACAGGATTCGGTTTTGAAGGAACAGTAGCTTATCGTTTTATGCCTCACCTTGCAGCTTATGCGGGATGGAGCTGGAATTATTTTGGAGTAGATCAATCTTTTGCTGGGCCTGATGCAAGTTTTGAAGAAACCGGTTACACTTTCGGTTTCCAATTTATTCATCCTATTGGCGATTTAGATATTAATTATCTTATAAGGTTAGGCGGAACATACAACCACATCGAAATAGAAAACAATGACGGTGATATAATTATTGATTCCGGACACGGTTTGGGCTGGCAGGCCGAAGCAGGAGTAGTGATTCCTTTAAGTGAAAAATTTTCTTTGCTGCCAAGTGTTAGATATCGTTCTTTATCAAGAGACAATGATATTAATAATGTCAGCACTTCTGTTGATTTGAATTATGTTTCAGTAGGAGTTGGTTTAAGCTGGTCATTCTAAATCTGGGCATGTCATTCTGAACGGAACGAAGTGGGGTGAAGAATCTTAAACAAATACTAATTCGATTCTTCGCTCCATCCAGGATGGTGAGATAAATATTGAGTATCTTAATTATTTTTTAACGAATTTTGAAGTGTGAAAATGAAATTAACCAAAAATATTATTCTAGCTATCCTTACGCTTGCCGGTTTTATACAGCTGATCATAATTAGCTACAATTATTTAACAGGTTACATAGATATTCCCGGCATCGGAAACTTTTTTGCAAGACTAATTATTGGAACCTCATTCAGTTTTGTTTTTGCTTTGCTTCTGGTTTTCCTAGACATCCAGATAATCAACAAACTTGATAAAACATTTCGATTGCCGGAAAGATTACATGCAAGGATTCCTTCCGAATTAATTCTTGCTATAATTTTGGGTTTTCTTGTTGGAGCAACTGTTTCTGTAATTGCCGGATCAGTTATGCCTTATCAGGATGGACTGATGAAAAATGTAATCACAAATTCACTTATAACTTCGGTAATTAATATTATAATGATTAGTGTTATTGAAGCAATCTCCTGGTTTAAAAGAAGCCAGGCTTCGCTGCTTGTTGCGGAAGTTTTATTAAGAGAAAACTCACAAATAAAATTTGAAACGTTAAAGAATCAGCTCAATCCACACTTTCTTTTTAACAGTTTAAACGTTCTTTCATCTTTGATTAAAAAAGATTCTGATAAAGCCCAAAACTTTGTGGATGAGTTTTCGTCTGTTTATAGATATACTTTAGATGTAATTGAAAAACCAGTTGTTGAGTTAAGAGAAGAACTGGCTTTTGCAAAATCGTATCTGTTTTTACAGAAGATACGGTTTGATAATGCTGTTGATATGCAAGTAAATGTCAATGCGTCGAAGTTGAATTATCTGGTTCCACCTCTTGCTGTGCAAACACTTCTCGAGAATGCTTTTAAGCATAATAAAACTTCTGCTGAACAAAAACTGACAATTAGAATTAATAATGAAGATGATTTTTTAGTAATTGCAAATAATCTTCAACCAAAGATTAAAGGATCTGATTCAAATGGCGTTGGTTTAAGTAACCTGAAAAAGAGATATGAATTGCTAGGAGAAGAGCTCCCACAGTTTTCTGTAACTGAGAAAGAATATGTTGCAAAAATTCCATTGATTAAACCAGAGCAATTATGAAAACAATAATAATCGAAGACGAAAAACTTGCTGCAGAAAGATTAGAAGAATTAATCCACGAGATTGATTCTTCAATTGAAATTTCTGCTAAGCTTGCATCAGTCGAGCAGTCCATAAAATATTTAAAGCAAAATAAACCCGACTTAATATTTCTTGATATTCAACTTGAAGACGGATTAAGTTTTTCAATATTTGATAAAGTTGAAATAGATGTTCCTATAATTTTTACAACGGCTTACGATCAGTACGCAATTAAAGCATTCAAGCTTAACAGTATTGATTATCTTTTAAAACCCATTAAAAAAGATGAGCTTCGTGAAGCATTGAGTAAGTATAAAAACATTAAGACAACTTACTTGATGGACTTTGAAGAAAATATAAAAAGCATTCAGAGCAAAGAAATCAATTACAAGAAAAGATTTTTAATTCAGTACGGACAGAAGATTAAAAAGGTTGAAACAGAAGAAATTGCATATATCTATGCGATGGAAAAGAATGTATTTCTTACAACATTATCGTGTAGCACTTACCCTATTGATTATACTCTTGATAAACTGCAGGAAGTTATTGATCCTGAAAAATTTTTTCGTATCAACAGAAAGATGATTGTATCATTTGATGCAATAAAAAATATGATCCCGTATTCCCGCTCAAGAATTAAAATAGAATTAAATCCACCTGAACCGAAAGATATTGAAGCGCTTGTAAGTGTTGAAAGATCTTCATCATTTAAAGAGTGGATGGATAAATAAATGGAAAAATCTAACAAGCAAAATGAAGAAAACCATGGTGTACATATTAGGATTCTTTGGATTAGTGATTATCAGCCTAATTATTATATTAATCATTCTGAGTCCTGGAAATCCAAAACAATTTTTAGATAAAAACAGAATCAAGCTTAATAATAGCATTTCAGAGAAAATATTCCTTGATATAAATGGATCTAAACAAGGAATGTTTATAAAAGGTAAAAATCTTGATAACCCCATTATTTTATATTTACATGGTGGAATGCCTGATTACTTTTTAACAGAAAAATATCCCACTCACCTTGAGGATAATTTTACAATGGTTTGGTGGGAACAACGAAATTGCGGAATATCATACAATTCTGGTTCAACAAAAAACACAACTACATTGGAACAATTGGCTGATGATACCATCGTATTAACAAAATACATATTAGAACGATTTAATAGGAAAAAAATATATCTAATGGCTCATTCAGGCGGGACTTTTCTTGGTGTCTATATTATTGATAAGGCACCGGAGTTGTATGACGCATATATAGGAATTGCTCAAATGTCAGATCAGCTTTTGTCAGAAAAGATTGCTTATAAATATATTCTAGATCATTATAAAGAAACGAAGAACAAGAAAATGGCGGATTATTTTCAGAGTATCAGTTTTAATGATCAAAATAAAATCCCTGAGGAATATTCGAAGATGAGAGATGTTGCAATGCATGAGCTAGGAATTGGAACAATGAGAAATATGAGGAATATAGTAACCGGTCTATTTCTGCCATCGTTGTATTTTAGTGAATATACATTGTCTGAGAAATTTTATTTATGGTATGGTAAATCAAAATCTGGTATCAGTCAAAACTGGGAGGAAATGACACAAACTAACCTTATGGATATTAAAAATAATTTTAAGATACCAGTTTATTTTTTTCAGGGATTTTATGACTACACATGTTCATACGAATTGGCAAAAAAATATTTCGATAAAATAAATGCACCTATAAAAGGTTTTTATACTTTTAATCAATCTGCACACAGTCCATTATTTGAAGAACCTGAGAAAATGAATAGAATCTTAATCAATGATATTAAGAATTTAAAAGTGGAGTTTGCTGATAAATAATAGAATTAAAGTTTGTGAAAGTCATATTTATGAAAAGACTAGATGGATAAATAAAAAGCCCACAAATATCTCTGCGGGCTTTTGACAAAAAATTAACCAATTATCTTACAATAATTCTAAAATTCAATCTTTATTCCGCCAGCCGGTAAGAACTTCCATTGATAAATATAATCTACTTTTTGATCTTTCTGATTCCAGATAATTTGCTCAACGTTTTCAATATTTAGCATGTTCTGGAAATCAAGATAAGTTGTAAGTGCCCAACCGAACAATTCGAACCTGTAATCTACTCGAATGTCAAGTCTTTGATAATCTTTGTATCTAACTCCGTTATACCTCGAATAATCATAAATAGTTTGATTGTACTGTGCTGATGCTGCTTCATCAAGCGGAGTATATGGTCGTCCGCCCATAAATCTGTACTTTGCTGATACTTCAAAGTTATTGGTAATTTTATATCCTAGAATTGCAGTAAGCACGTTCTGATAATCAAAGCTGCTTGGTCTTTCTATTCCATCAAGTGATGTGAATCTGATTTTTGAAAACGAATAGTTAAACATCCCATATAATCCATTCGTTAATTTTTTCTGAATAAAAAACTCAATGCCCCTGGCGTACCCATCACTTGCAGGAACAAGTGGTTCAAGTCCGAGAGTAAAATACTCGGCACCTGCATTTGCATAAGTAACCTGCGGATTCAGCACGCTGTTCGGATAGTCTGAGTATTGTTTTTCAAAATATTCAACTGTTATTTTTACATCACTTGCTGGATAATATTCTATTCCTGTAACAAACTGTTCTGCTTTAATTTGTTTTAAATCTTTGTTTTGATTGTAAGAGACTAACCATAATAATGGTGGAGCTTGATGATAGATTCCGTAAGCGGCATTTAGTTTTAAGTTATCAAGAATATAGAACCCGGCAGATGCTCTTGGTGATATTGTACTTTTATCATTAAGATAATTAAAATAATCATATCTTAATCCTGCTGTTAGATCCAATCTTCCAAAAAGATTTTTAGAATACTGAACATAGGGTCCAAACTTATATGCATCCGCAACAGCAGAATAATTCAGTTCTGGTAACACATTGCCGTAGATATCAATAGCTTGGGCCCGGAAAATAGTATTGTCATTACTTAAATATTTTGAAGTAAATCCAACTTCTAATAAATCTGTTGGAGAAAATCTTTGTGAAAGATCTGCACGAAGAATATATTCCTTATCCAAAGATTCGTTATTAAACACAGGTCTTCCGACAGAATCTTCTGCCACCTCACGTTGATATTGGTTTGTTGAAATTGATGTCTGAAGGTAAGTCTGGTTTCCAACTAACCACTTGTGTACAACCCCAAGAGCCGCTTGCCAGCCCGAGAAATTGGTGCTATTTATAAAAGGGTCATCTTCACTTTCATATCCTTTAAAATTAATTTTATCTATTCCTCCCAACCCAATAATTGAAAGCTTATGTTTTTCAGATAATTCATAGGTTGTTTTCAAATTAAAATTAGTATAATTAGGCACGGCTGTTAGCCCCGTTGAGGACAGAATTAAATCAAGATAACTTTTTCTTGCGGAAAAAAGGTATGAGCTTTTACCTTCTTGAATTGGGCCTTCTAAAATAATTCCTCCGCCAGCAATTCCAATATCAACTTTTCCATTAAAATTATTTCTATCACCATTACGATACTCAACATCCATTATTGAAGAAAGTCTATCGCCATACTTTGCTGGAAAACCACCTGCACTAAAAATTACATCGTTTAGAAAATCTACGTTTATCATTCCAATTGGTCCTCCAGATGCACCTTGTGTTCCAAAGTGATTAATATTTGGACACCTCTACCCCCTCTACTAAAATAAAATTTTCAATAGGGCTTCCACCACGAACAATTAAATCGTTCCTGCTATCCGTCGCAGTTGTTACACCTGGTAAACTCTGAACCATTCTGTTGAGATCTTCTACAGCGCCTGGTGCCCTTCTTATTTCCTCTGCAGAAAGGGAGTTCGTGCTAGTTACTAAATCATTTGGTTTATCAAAAAATCTTTCTCCCGATACAACCACTTCTTCAGTTTCATAAGAAGCAAGCTTTAGCTCAATAACAATTTTTGTGCTTTGCTTTCCAGTTACAAGCACATCGGTTTTATATGTGGTCACATAATAAGGTGCAGAGATTTTAAGGTTATAAGTTTTAGGATCAAGTCCTTCAATAGTAAAATCTCCGTGTACATTGGTAGCTGTAAGTAAGCCAGCATTCATAACTTCTATAACTGCTCCGGGTATTTCTTGTTTTGTATCTCTATCTATCACCTGTCCCGTAATCATTCCTTTATTAGCTTCATTTGCAAATGTTGAAAATGAAACTAGTGTCACTAAAATCAGCATCTTTGAATATTTTATTTTCATTTTTACTCCTTATAATAAACATTTATTATATAATGAACATTGTTTAGTCGGTCAATAAAATTTTTTAATATGCCCGCTCTATAAATTCTAATGCCCCGGTAACCAATGGCTTTACTGACTCGAAAGGAACCAACATCATTCTGTCTCTTACAAATAACGAAGAAATTCCATGAACAAATGACCATAGAGAAAAAGCCGCAACTTCAATATCAGTGTCTTTAAAGTACCCGGCAGCCTTTGCCTGGCTAATATTTAATTTCAAAATTTCGTAAGTCCTATCTCCTGATTTCCACTCATGCTGCTCACTAATAGTCTTCGCTGGAATTCGTGAGATAAACATTAAATCATAGTACAATGGCTCTTCAATAGCAAATTGTATGTATGCAAGTCCGTGCTCAGTTAGGCGTTGCAAAGGATCTTTAATATCCTGAATCGCTAACTGCCTTTTATAAAATTGTTCAAAACCCATTTTATGAAGTTCAAAAAATATCTCGTCTCTGTCCTTAAAGTACAAGTATATTGTTCCGACACTATATTCAATTTCATCGGCAATTTTTCTCATAGATACATTATCATAACCTTCATCAGAAAATAATTTAAGAGCTGCCTCAAGAATTAAATCCCGCATCTCAGTTTTCTGTCTTGCTTTTCTTTCTTTAATGCTCATAATAAAATTTTATCTAAACGTTGTTTATTAACTGAACAATAATAATTATTTTTCAAATATTTGTCAATAGTTCTGCTTTTTTTTTTAAGTTTACATTAAGTAGAAAAGGCCTGCGAATTTCTCAGCAGGCCTTAGTGGAGATAATATTATCATTTAAACTTCAATCTTCGCTGATTTTTATAGTTCCATCAATTTCTTTATCAAAGTGTCTTTTATACAGTTTTTTGTATTGTTCGTGTTTTTCGTGTGTTACATAAACGTCATTAACCTTTGTATTGTTTTTATCCATCTCTAAATCGAAATCTTCATCAACTGAATTGATGTAGCCATCTTTGACAAGTTCTAATTTAAGCTCATCCAAAAACGAATTAAATTTTTTCATTTCACCCTTCAGGTCGTGCATTTCTATTTTAATTCCATTTATGTTCTTCTTTAACTCTTTCATATTGCTGCGTAATTCGCTCATATCAAACTCAGAACTGTCAATTTTAATATCAAAATTCTTAAAAGATTCTTTAAATTTTTGCATACCCTCTTTAAATGCATCCATGTCTATATGAACATCTATATCAACATCCGGCGGATTTGGAGGAATAGGCATATTCTTTAAGTTTTCTTCCAGCTCTTTCATTTTTTCTTTAAAGTCTTCTGAATCAAAGTAAAGTTCTATCTTTTTATCTTTCAAATGTTTTAAACTTTCATCAAGTTTTTCCATATTTTTTTCAAATTCATCTTCATCAAACTCAAGTTTAAAGTGCATGAATTTGTCATTATCAAAATCATTTTTAAACTTTTTCATATCATCACTAAACTTGTCCATATCAAAGTAGAACTTGTGAACATTACTATTTAAATCTTTATAATTAGATTTTAACCCTTTAAGTTTTTCATAAATCATTTCTTTATGCTGATCAATTTCATTATCCGGCACTCTTGTTCCATCTTTATATAAGGCTGATATTTGATCATCATTAAAATCTACCCGCCAATTAGACCCTTCATCCTTGAATGAAAAAGATTTATCACCGGAAAAGCTTGTTTGATTGGCAGTGTTATTTTGATTAATATCAGAAGAGCAGCCGGATAGTGATCCTAAGACTATAAATACAAATAAGGAAAACAATAGCCCAAAGAAATTTGCTCTAAAAACAGTTTTTGTACAATTACGCTTCATACTTAACCTCTTCTATTTTGTTCTTTCTGATAGTTAAGACAGAGTTAAATGTGAAAATGTTTCGCTGTATTTAAGCTTTAATTAAGAAAGGAATAATTTGCTGATGAAGGGAAGAAAAAGGTTATTACTGAATCTATTTAAAAAAACCATATTTCTTGATATGCTTATAAGCCAGGTAGCCAACTGCACCAGCTTGCGCCATTCCAAGAATAGATCTTATCGGATCAAACTTTGAATCCTCGTAATATTTTTTTTGAAGTGGTGATAAAAAGTGAGGTGCAAACTTTTGATTTGAATTATCGGTATTTGAAATTGCAATCGAAGTTCTAAGCCAAACGGTTTGCGGATCGCCATCTAGTGATAAGTTTGTTTTTAATGAATTGAATTCCCGACGTAAATCGAACTCATCAAACTTAATTTGAAGTTGGGTTAATGGGTTAGCTTTTATTTCTAAGGAATCAATTGTGATAATTTTCTTTGTATCATCGCTGTTTTGGGCAAAGGAAAAGAATGAATATAAAAAAAGGATAGCTAATATTTCTATTATACTTTGCACATATTTAAAATAATGATTAGCATAAAGATTGTCCAACCACTAATCAGTAACTGCTGCTGTTTGTTTTGTTAGTGTTTTATAATCTACCGAATGTGTAATAAGATCAACAACTGTTTTTATTGCAGTAAATAAAATTATTATTGCAAGATTTGTGTTTGCAGAAAATATCCCGCCAGCAACTCCAATAAATCCTCCTAAAATGATTGTTAAGTGCATTGGAAAAATTCGAGCATAGGGGGCAAACATTATTTGTCCGATATTTGGAAGTTCATCATTTTCTTCTTTTCTAGAATTGATAAACTCAATCAAATAACTAATAAAAAACGTTCCGGCGGAGATAAGCAAAAATGTGGTGCCGGAACCTGTCGAAGTGGAATTAGAAAAAGTTGAAAAGGCTCCAAGAAAAACAGCATATACTAAGTGAAAAAATCCGTAGTGGAAAAGAAAAAATACCGCACTTGATATTGCTACCGCTCTTGTAGGGAGCACTATTTTACCCCCCTGTTTAAATCCTTCCACTGAAAAATCTTTAAGAGTAATCATTTTTATGAAATTAAAAACTCCAATTATTACACTTTGCCACCAGTAAATCCACAATACATCAATTGCAGAAATATCATCAACAATTGCAAAAAATATTACCAGCAGGTTAGAAAATATTAATGAAAGTGTAGAGGTTTTTGTAAAATCAACCTGCCGCCAAAGTTCTGAAAATTTTATTTTGGGTTTTTTGTTTGCCAATTATTTACTTGTTGCCCAACTTCTTACTATGTCTTTTTCTTCCTGGGTGAGCACTTTATCGCTGTGAAAAATTTTGTATTGCCATGGCGGCATTTGTTCTTCGCGCACTTCATCCCAAATTTCATCTTTCATTTTTTCCGTTTTGCTGGTATAGTTACCCCATTCAGAAAAATTTAAATGCCTTCTTCCGTCTTCAACATCTTTAACGGCAAGAAAGGATGCGGGTGCAACTTTTGTGTACCAAGCCCAATTGGTTTCGTTTGAGTGGCAATCGTAACAAGCCTTTTTAAAAATTGCTTTTACATTAGCGGGTGCATCAATATCAGATTGAACAGGAGGATTAGTTCTTTCCACCGGTATAAATTGAATGCCAATTAAAATCAATGCAATAAATGCAATAAACTTTTTCATTTAATTCCTCTTAGCTTGTTAAATATATTTACTTTTGTTTTTTCTTATCTTTGTTAAATTTCTTTTCCCCTTCTTTCTGTCCAAACTTTTCTCGATAAGTATTAGCTATTTTACAATCACTGCAAAATTTTCCACAGCAATCATTCCAATCTTTATCAGAAAATTTTTTTCTTACCTTGCTCATAAACTATCATAACTTCCGATCAATTAATTTTTTTGCTGTTGTAATAATATTATCAACAGTAAACCCATATTTCTCATATAAAATAGAATCAGGAGCAGAAGCACCAAAAGTTTCAATACTTAAACACTCGCCATTTTCTCCAACATATTTATGCCAGCCAGCAGCAACACCCATTTCAACAGAAAGTTTCGTTTTAACATTTTTTGGGAAGATAAATTTTTTGTACTCATCACTCTGCTGTTCAAAAATTTCCCAACTCGGAAAACTAATAACACGAACATTCTTTCCTTCTGCTTCAAGCTTTTCAGCAGCCTTTATTGAAAGTGAAACTTCTGAACCACTAGCAATTAAAAGAACTTCTGGTGTTTGTTTAGAATCTTTAATTATGTATGCGCCTTTTTCTAATTCTATCGCAGGTGCATATTTGTTTGGATTAATTACATCAAGCTTTTGTCTTGTTAAGATAAGCGCAATTGGGCCGCCTTTATGATTTATTGCAAACTTCCAGGCCTCAACAGTTTCATTAGCATCTGCAGGTCGAATAACTGTTAAATTTGGTATAGCTCTTAATGATGCTATTTGTTCGATTGGTTGATGTGTTGGGCCATCTTCTCCAAGTCCAATGCTATCGTGAGTAAAAATATATATAACTTTTAATTTCATCAATGCGGCCAACCTAATTGCAGGACGCATATAATCTGAAAAAATTAAAAATGTTGCACCAAATGGAACTACTCCGCCGTAGATGGCCATTCCGTTTAAGACAGCACCCATTGCATGTTCACGAATTCCAAAATGAATATTTTTTCCAACTCTGTGTTCTGATGAAAAAGATTTTGATGATTTTATTTCAGTCATGTTTGATTCATTCAAATCCGCTGAGCCACCAATAAGTGTGGGAATATCAATAGCAGCAGCATTAAGAACTTTGCCGGAAGCTACTCGTGTTGCAATCTTTTCTGTGTAGTCTTCAAACTTTGGTAAATGATTTAACCAATTGTTATCAAATTCACCTTTTAGAACGGATTCATACAAAGCAAAGTCTTTTGGATATTTAGCCTTATAATTTTCTAAGGTTTTTGGCCACAAATCTTCTGCCTCTTGCCCACATTCCGCAATTCCCTTAAAATGCGAGTGAACCTCATCAGGGACATAAAAAATTTTATCCTCTGGCATCCCGAGGTTTCTTTTTGTAAGCTTTACCTCCTCTTCACCAAGCGGCGCACCATGTGAGGATGATTTATCCTGTTTATTCGGGCTTCCAAAACCAATGTGTGTTTTAGTTATAATAAGAGTTGGCCTTTCGCAAATGGATTGAGCCATTTTAATTGCTCGATCTACTTGCGCAACATCATTAACATCCAGGATTGTAAGCACTTGCCAGCCGTATGATTCAAACCTTTTTGCCACATCATCTGAATATGATATATCCGTTTTACCATCAATCGTTATATTATTATCGTCATAAAAGAAAACTAACTTACCAAGTTTTAAATGCCCTGCTAACGACGCAGCCTCGTGTGAAATGCCTTCCATCAAATCTCCGTCGCTACAAATTCCCCAAATACCGTGATCAATAATTTTACTATCATCTTTATTAAAAAGTGCCGCCAAGTAATCACGTGCAATTGCCATTCCAACTGCGGTTGCAAAGCCCTGCCCTAAAGGGCCTGTTGTAGTTTCAACTCCAGCTGTATGTCCAAGCTCCGGATGACCAGGCGTTTTGCTATTCCACTGTCTAAAATTTTTAAGATCATCTAAAGAAACTTTGTAACCGCTTAAATGAAGAATAGAATAAAGCAGCATACTTCCATGGCCTGCAGAAAGAATAAATCTATCTCTGTTTAACCAATTAGGATTTGCAGGATTGTGTTTCATTGTTTTGTAATAAAGCGCATAAGCAATTGGTGCCATTCCAAGAGGCATTCCGGGATGACCTGAATTTGCTTTTTGAACACCATCAATAGCAAGTGTACGGATTGTATTTATAGAAAGTTGTTCAATATCAAGTCTGGTTTCGGGCATAGAATTTCCGTTTAAATTGAAGAATTAGGTTGTTAAAGATAAAAAAAATATCATCTAATTTTTGCCTTATTTAAGCGGTTCTATTTTAAATTTGTATTAAACTTTTTATCATCCAATTTTTGGATAAAGATTATAAAAATATCCGCATAAACTTTGGAGAAACGATGTTTACTTCATCAAAAAAAGTCTATTTAATTATTCTTTTTGGGATTTTCTCAATCCCACTTCAGTTTTATACAACTGCACAAAATAAACAACTTACCTTTAACCAGGTTTACATGTTTGGTGAGCCAAGAATTTTAAAACAAGTTCCGCGTCTGCAAGGCTGGTATGATGATGAACATTATCTAATGCAAAAACGTGATGCAGCAACAAGTGCAATTGTAAAGGTAAACGTCAAAACGAGTGAAGAAACAATCGTGTTGAATTTCAATGCAATCAATCCAAATCTAGATGAAGCAGAATTAACTGCCGAGGAAAATATTGGAATCACAAAAGATTACACGGGCTTACTTTTTTATAATGATAGCGATTTGTTTTTCTATTCCATTCCCAAGAACAAACTAACGCGATTAACAAACAACAAAGATGAAGAATCAAATCCAATGCTTTCTCCCGATGGAAAGAAAGTCGCATTTACACGCAACAGAGATTTGTACTTGGTTGATATTGAATCTACAAAAGAAACACGATTAACTAATGACGCAAGCGAGGTTGTCTATAACGGTTATGCATCATGGGTTTATATGGAGGAAATAATTGGTCGCTCACTTAACTATCGTGCTTTCTGGTGGGCACCGAACAGTGAGATGATTGCATTTTTGAGATTTGATGATTCACCTGTTCCTAAATTTCCGTTAGTTAATTATAGCAGTATTCATGGTGAACTCGAGTGGCAACATTATCCAAAACCAGGTGATCCAAATCCAATTGTTAAAATGGGTATTGCACATATTAATACAAATAATGTTATTTGGGTTGATGAAGATGAAACTGCCGACCAATACACAGCATGGCCGTTCTGGTCCCCGGATAGCAAACAAATGTTTTACCAGGTTTTAAATCGTAATCAAAATTATATCCAAATATTATCTGCAAACCCTGAGACAGGAAAAAACAGATTAGTGTATGAGGAAAAAAGTAAGACATGGGTTGAGTTTTTTGAAGACATTTACATCTTAAAAAACAACAAGGGTTTTATTCTTCGTTCCGAAGCTGATGGATGGAGACATTTATATTTTTATGATATGAATGGCGAGCTTAAGAAACAGTTAACCAAAGGTGAGTGGAATGTTTCAGATATTAAGTTGGTTGATGAAAAGAACGAAAGAGTTTACTTTGAGGCAAATAAAGGAGACAGATTACAAACTCATTTATTTGTTGTTGATTTTTATGGCGATGATGTTGAACAGCTATCAACAATAAATGGCACACATAAGGTTACTCTATCTCCAAATGGAAAATATTATTATGACTCTTATTCAGAAATAAATTCGCCGGGTAAATTAGATTTGTACGATGGCGAGGGAACGCTCATAAAAAATTTAGGTGATAGAAAATCAAAATTGTTCGATGAATATAAACTTGGTAAAACAGAACTGTTTTCAATTAAAACTGAAGATGGATTTGATCTACCGGGATTGTGGGTTCTTCCACCGGATTTTGATGAGAATAAAAAATATCCTGTTTTGTTTTCTGTTTACGGCGGTCCGGGTGGAACTGATGTTACGAACTCTTTCTCCGCATATTTAGATAGATATTTTATTTCGCAAAGTGGAATAATTTATTTTGTTGTTGATCATCGCGGCTCGGCATACTTTGGAAAAAGGGGAAAGGATTATTTATTTCACAATCTTGGAAAGTGGGAAACAAATGATTACTCTGAAGCTGTTAACTGGTTGAAAACAAAATCATTTGTTGATACAACAAAAATAGGAATTACCGGAAGCAGCTACGGCGGATATGTTACATGTTTGGCGCTAACTCTTGGTGCAGATTATTTTACTCACGGCCTTGCAGAATATTCTGTTACAGATTGGCAACTTTATGATAATGTTTACACAGAACGATATATGGATTTACCTTCTGAAAATAAAGAAGGTTACAAGTTTGGGTCCGCAATGACACACGCAAATAAGTACAAAGGATTGTTACGCATTACCCATGGGACTCTAGATGATAATTGTCATATGCAGAACACACTTCAGCTTGTGGATAAGTTTACGAGTATGGATAAACATTTTGAGTTAATGCTTTATCCAAATGAAAGACATGGTGTTGGATTTCCCAAATGGCAAGATGCACAACGAGAGTATGTACAATTCTGGTTTAAGAATTTTCTTGGAAAGGATTTTATAAATGAATGAGAATAAAGATTATTCATAAATTGTCATTCCCGTGGAAACGGGAATCTACATTAATAAAATCGATTCCCACTTTCGTGGGAATGACAAATTAAATAAATATTAGACTTTACATTTTAAACAGCTCGAATCACTTTTCTAAAATGAAATCCATAAACAGCAAGCGTCATTGCTGTGGGGAACTTACGCGGATATTTCCACAGACTAACAAATAAAAGTTTCCAAAAGTATTTTTTGCCGCGCTCAATAAATCCAAGTAGCCAAAGCAATCTTACAAATGCCTTTAGTTGCTCAAAATTAATAATTGTTGGCGTCCATTCCGGTACTTTATATTCCTTTAAAAAGATTTTCAATCGTTTATAATATTCTTCTTGCGAGTAAATTTTATTCAGCAATCTGCTGTAACCACGAATTAAATTTTTAAATTCCATTTTAGGAACAAAGTTTATACTTGCGTCCATATTATTTCCGGACCACATTTCAATTAATCTTCCCTCCTCTTTCATTCTATTGTATAACTTAGTTCCTGTGGGTGCATTTAGTAATCCAACCATTGCATTTGGTATTCCACTTTTTTGAATAAAGTTAATCTGCTCATCAAACACACTTTCGGTATCGTTATCAAATCCGACAATAAATCCACCGGAAACAAGCATTCCGCTTCTTTGTAATTTATTAACAGATTCAACAAGATCACGTTTTAAGTTTTGCATCTTGCCGCACTCAACAAGGCTATCGCTGTTTGGGGTTTCTATTCCAACAAAAATGCTGTTAAATCCTGCTTCAACCATAAGTCGCATTAACTCATCATCATCTGCAAGATTGATTGAAACTTCTGTTATAAAAAAGAATGGATATTTTTTTTCTTTAGACCATTCAATCAAAGCGGGTAATGTATCTTCTTTAAGTTTGCGTTTGTTGCCGATAAAATTATCATCGACAACAGAAATTCCGCCGCGCCAGCCAAGTTCATACAAGCGATCTAATTCGGTTATAAATTGTTCGGTACATTTTGCCCGTGGTTTTCTTCCATTAAGCATCGTGATACTGCAAAATTCGCAATCGTAAGGGCAGCCGCGCGAATACTGCAAACTCATCGAAGCATATTTTTTCATATCCAGCAATTCCCACATAGGAATAGGGGTTAATGCAACATCTGGAAATTCATCAGTTTGATAAACTTGTTTTGGATTTCCATTTTTTAGATCTTCTAAGAATAGCGGCAAAGTAATTTCAGCTTCATTCAAAATAAAATGATCAACACCGAGCAAGTCTTTATGCTGGGTTGTGCAGAGCGGACCGCCGGCAACAACTTTTACTCCAAGTTTGTTGCATCTTCTAACAATATCTCTAAAAGATTTTAAATGTACATTCATTGCGCTGATAAAAGCATAATCAGCAGCTAGAATATCTTTATCGTTCAGTATGGACACATTAAGATCGATAAGTTTTTTGCTCCAATTTTTTGGAAGCATTGCAGCTACAGTAATTAAACCAAGAGGAGGTTCTGCGGATTTTTTGGAAACGAATTTTAGTGCTTCTTTAAAAACTCCAGAACGTTGATGGAGTTTCAGGATAAATCAATAATACTTTCAACGTAGTTTCCTTTATAAAGTTACATACTAAAACTGCAAAGAATTTTAATACACTTTTGTAAAACAAATGTAAAATGGAAACTACGTTTTAAATGGCTTGTTAGTGGTCAACTAAGTTGGTGTGTTTTTTATCCATCTTTTTACGAAGTAAATAGTCTACACTAAATTTTCCTGCGCCATAAATTAAAATTACAAGTAATAGTAAAATGTAGTAAACCGGAATTTCAAAACCATTGTTGCCGGATTCGAATCCATTGCTTAAATGGACAGTTACAATTGCAACAATCATAATAAATATTAACGGGATTGATATTATACGATTTGCCAAACCAAGTGTTAACAATATAACACCAGCCATTTCAGTAGAGGCTGATAAATAGGCATTTAATCCCGGCAAAGGTATGCCTAAATCTTTAAACCAATCAACTATAGAACCAATGTTTTGCCACTTCATAATTGCAGGATTATAAAATCCGTAAGCAAGAATTAATCTTATTGCAAGAAGATGTAAGTCTTTAAGTTTGGTAATCTGTTTAAATACTAAATTATATTTTTCTAACATTTTTCATCTCCATTTGTATATCCAAGTATAAATCCTTTTGATTGCATTGATTTTATAAATTGATAAATATTTTCTCTAACTAATTCTTCCGGAAATGTTTTAAATGATTGAATTGAGTCCATCACAATATTTTCAATCAAATTATTTCCTTCGTTTATTTTTTTTATTAAAAAAACAAAAAATGGTGACAAATCATAAAATTGTACTTTATCATTTGCGCGGAATATTAAAACAAAATATTCGCGCTTATCTTCTTTCATAATTTCATTTGCTGGTTTTGTATGAACAGGAAAATCAAGCTTTAATATTCCAAATTCTTTGTTTAAGGTTATCAGGCTATGATCGTTAAATTTTGATTCAAATGTTTTTTCATCATCATTTAAATCCTGCATCATATAAATTTCAATTTCTTTCCATTCAAGTAAAAGCAAATCCATTAGAAATGGATGTTTTAATTTTATATCAAAGTTGTTTTCTTCTATAAAAGAATAAAACTCAAAAGGCATTTGCCAGATTTGCGGAGATTGACAATTATGTTTTTCAATAAAATTATCAACCAGATATTGCCACTCATCCTCTTCTAAAAGATTTTCTGTTAATGGATAGGCTGATCGCAAACTATCATCAATAACACCATAAATTAATCTTCTGTAATGATCAATTCGGTTTTCTGTTAAGCCATCAATTTGTTTCAGTTCTGTAGTTTTACAGAAATTTGCAAAATTATTTTGCTGTGTTGATGTATAAATACTAAGCTGCATATTCAATGCTCCAGGATTGTTTACAAATTCTTTCTAACTCATTCATTTCAAAGGCCAGCTCATCAAATTCAGGAATGTTAAAATCTCTTTCTAATAAAACAGGAACTGGTTTTTCAAGTTTATTAACCGTGTATTCAAATAAGCTATAAACTGGATCAATAATTGGCTGACCGTGAGTATCAATTATCAAGTCTTCAGCAACTTTTTCATGTCCCGCCATATGGATGTAAGAAACTTTATCAAGTGGAAGATTATCTATAAAATTAACGGCATCATATTTATGATTGAATGCATTAACATAAATGTTATTAACATCAAGCAGGAGATTACAATCAGATTCTGCAAGTATTGAGTTTATAAATTCAAGTTCGCTCATCTCTGCAGCAACAGGAGTATAATAAGAAACAATTTCCATTGTGATTTTTCTTTCCAGAAAATCCTGGACTTGTTTTATTCTTTCAACAATATGTTTAACCGAGTCGTGCCTAAATGGGATAGGAAGAAGATCATATAAATGTGCATTATTGCATTTTGAATAACTTAAATGTTCTGAGTAAACATTAATATTATAATCTTGCAAAAATTGTTTTATTTCTTTTAGAAAATTCCAATCTAATTCTTCCGGACTTCCGATTGAAAGTGAAAGACCGTGCGCTGTGATTGGATATTTATTAGTTAATTTCTTTAAAATCTTTTTCCAATAACCGCCAATGTTCATCCAGTTTTCAGGCGCAAACTCAATAAACGATGGCTGCAGAACTTCAGAGGCAAGAAATTCTTCGCCAAAATCTTTTCGGTATCCAATACCCACGAACTGTTTCATCTAATATTCCTTTTTATTAATAGCTGTCCTTTGCAAAAAAGGACAGCTTAATCATTAGCAGCTAGTTATTTTTTATCTGTGGTTTTCTTTTCAGTTGATTTGCTATCTCCGCACTTGCCTTCTCCACATTTTGCATCTTTTGTTTTACTATCCATTTTTTTCATGTCTTTCATATGCATTTTTGTGGTATCACTTTTATCTCCACATTTTCCATCACCGCATTTGTGTTCTGTGGTTTTTGAGTCGCCGCATTTACCTTCTCCGCATTTTGCATCTTTTGTCTTACTATCACTCTTGGAATTGTCTTTTGTTTTTTCACCACAAGACAAATCCAAATTGTACTTTTGAGATATAAGATTATCCAGCAATGCTGTTCTTAGTTGTGAGCCTGAGCCAAGATCTGTAAAACTGAATGGATTTGCCGAAGCTGTGCTTGTGCTTAGCAGTGAACCTGCAACGATTGTTCCAGTGAAGAGAATGCTTTTTAAGCTTTTGTTTGTCATAGTAAACCTTTCGATTTGTTAAAGTTAATTTGTTAGTTCAGTGGTAAAGACGAAGGGAGTTTGGATTCCTTACAGGGAGAAAAAATAATTTTAAATTATATTTAATCCTTTTTCGATTTCTGATTGCAGCTTGTTTTTATCAGATTTTGATAGTTTTTTGCTTGTTTTCCAATTTTTAAGAAGCTTATCTATGATTTTGTTTTGTTTTTCAAACAAACGGCAATATTGGCAAATCAATAAATGCATAAATAAACGCAACCTATCCTTTAAAGGAACACTAATGTCTGCTTTCTTAACAGAAATCATTGTTGCTTCTTTGCAAGTTATCATAAATTTTTTGTTACTGTTCTTTTCCATAAAATAATTTTTCTATGCACTTTCTTATCTTTAACTTAATTCTGTGGATAAGCACCCAATAGTTAGACGAATTTATTTCCATTTCCTTACAAATCTCATCTGACTCCATTTCATCTAAAAATTTCATTGCAAATAAGTTCAATTGAATTTCGTTCAATTTCCTTTTACACTTTTCTAATATTTCATAAAATTCAAAGGAATAATTACTGTTTTCAACTGTACTGTTGAATTGTGAAGGTAAAGCTTCTTTTTTCCAATGACCTGCATCGTTAAAAAATTCATCAAGCTCTGATTCTTCTTCAATTCTTGTAAGAGGAGTTTTAGATTTTTTTCTGTAATGATCTATAATTTTATTTTTTAAAATCAAGTAAAGCCAGTTCTTTTCAGAAATTTCGCCTTTAAATGATTCTAAATTTTTTAATGCAGAAAGGAATGTATCCTGAATTAGATCACGAGCAGTTTCTTCATCGTTACAACGAATATAAGCATAACCGAACAGCTCATCGCTGAATTTTCCTACCCAGTCGTGAGGATTTAATTTGTGAGAAATATCCAAAATTCTTTTTATGTTTATTTTTAGATAGTTTAAATCTATATCAAGATATTAAGAATCAAAAGATATAAATAAAATACTAACTCAAACGAAAGAATATATTAATTATTTCAACTATAAAAATTAGTATATATATCTTATTAGATTTGATGTTGGCAGTATTATAAATGATATTTGAACAGTTCATTTTAAATGGTCAAGCTGAACTTGTTTCAGCTTTCCACAACCAGTTTATAACAGAGCTTCCGAAACGAGTTCGGAATAACTTAATTATCTAAAACTTATGTTACGCAGAAGACACTCATTTGCTTATAATCTTGTAATCTTTATTCTGGCACAGCTAGTTTGGCTTGCTGTGTTATTGCTTTGGATTTACTGGTATGTAAAGAACAACTTAATATTTGAGCAAGTTGGCGAGAATATTTCTCCGCAAATTGTGTATGATGCCCCAAGTGTTTTTCCATTTGTTGGCGGAATTGTTCTTCTTACCGGATTATCTGTTAGCCTCGTGTTAATTTTTCGTCATCTAAATATTCAAATAAAATTAAATGCTCTTTATGATAATTTTATAGCAAATGTTACACATGAACTTAAATCTCCGTTATCATCAATTCAACTTTACCTAGAAACACTAAACTCACGCGAGGTTCCCGAAGAAAAAAGAAAAGAGTTTTATGGTTTGATGATGCGAGATGCTGAAAGATTGAAAAATCTTGTTAACTCCATTTTGGAAATTGCATCAATGGACAAGAAAAAAAATTATAGGGATTTTGAGGTTTATAAAGCTGATGAAATAATTAAAAAAATTATTTTAGAATCAGCAGCACAATTTCAGTTAGAAGAAAGTTCAATAAAATTTAGTGGTGATGCAGGTTGCGACATTTTATTAGATAGAAATTCGATAAAAACAGTGTTTGATAATCTTGTTGATAATTCTATAAAATATAGTACTAATCCATTAGAGATCAATATAAAATTTAAACGCAACACTAAATGGGCAGAAATAGAATTTTCAGACAACGGAATCGGAATTCCGGGTGAGGAAATAAAAAAAATCTTTCAGAAGTTTCATCGAATTTATGATAAGGACATACCTAATGTAAAAGGCACCGGTCTTGGTCTTTTCGTTGTTAGAGAAATAATAAAAAATCACAAAGGAAAAATTTTTGCGTTCAGCGAAGGAAAAGGTAAAGGTTCAAAGTTTAAAATAGATTTGCCAATCTATATCGATAAGAAAAAATCGGCGAAAGAAAATAAAAAGGATTTTAAGAATGAGTGAAGAACAATTGGAAAAATTAAAGATTCTTTTAGTTGAGGATGAAGAAAATCTTGCGCTTGGATTGGAGTATAATCTTACTGCCGAAGGATACTCCGTTACTTTAGCAAGGGACGGTAGAGAAGCAATAAAATTCTTTGATGAAAATGAGTTTGATTTGATAGTGTTGGATATAATGCTTCCTTACTTCAATGGATTTGAAATTGCAAAGCATATTCGAGTCAAACATCCGCAAATGCCAATACTTATGCTAACTGCCCGTACTCAGATTGAAGACCGTGTAAAGGGACTAGAACTTGGAGCCGATGATTATCTTACGAAACCGTTCCATCTTAAAGAATTGCTGCTTAGAATAAAAGGTATGCTAAAACGAAAGAAATGGTACCAAAAAGTTGTTATAGACAACCCACTCTACAAATTTGCTAACATCGAAATCAATTTTGAAAATTTAAAATGCCTGAAGAATAAAAAAGAATTCCAACTTACATCTTACGAAGCCATGATTATAAAATACTTAATTGAAAATAAAAACAAAGTTGTAACGCGCAAAGAATTACTTGAGAATGTTTGGAATATGAACCCGGAAATTGAAACGAGAACGGTTGATAATTTTATTGCACGACTAAGGAAACATTTTGAGGATGATCCGTCAAATCCAAAATACATTATAAGTGTTAGAAGCGCCGGATATATTTTTCAAGCTTAACTTCTAATAAAATATTTTTTTCCTCCCTATTGTTATTAAACACTGAATAAATAATATTTACAAAAAAAATTCAGGAGAATAACACAGGAATTGAACAAACAAACTCCCCAGCTTAAACGCATACTTGGTTTATCTGATCTCTCCTTCTTTTTAATCGCAGCTTTAGTGAATTTAAATAGTGTTCCGGTTGTTGCAAATGCTGGTCCGGTTGCATTAGTGTTATGGGTTGCAGGATTTTTTCTTTTCTTTATTCCCCAAGCAATTGCTGTTCTAGAATTTTCAAAAAGAGCACCGCAAGAAGGTGGAATTTATGTATGGAATAAAAAAGCATGGGGGGATTTTCACGGTTTTGTTTCCGGATGGGCTTATTGGGTTAATAATATTTTTTATGTGCCAACTCTCCTTTTTTATATCATAGGATTTATTCTTTACATTGGAGGAAGTAAAACTGCCTCTTTTGCAACAAACCCATTCTTTATGATGAGTGTTTCTCTGGCCTTATTGTGGGTTATAACATATCTAAACATTCGTGGATTTGGCGTTGGAAAATGGATTCAAAACCTTGGTGCTTCCGGCACTTTTATCACGGCAATTACAATACTGGTTATTGGAATTATTACTGCTTTTACTCGCGGGGCATCAAATGATATTTCAATCTCTGCAATCATTCCCTCGTTAGGTAATTGGCAATTTCTTGCTTTACTCAGTATTGTATGTTTAAACTATGTTGGATTGGAACTTGGGTCTGTTATTTCTGATGAAATTAAGAAACCAGAAAAAAACATTCCACGAGCTGTGATGATTGCGGGAGCATCTACAGTGTTATTGTTTCTTGTTGTTACATCGTCACTACTTATTGCAATACCTTATAAAGAGATTGGAATTATAGAGGGGATTTTGCAAGGCATTGAGCATGCCGCAAGCGCAATTGGTTTTGGCTGGATTGTTTTTCCAATGGCAATACTTATGATAATGAATGCCGCAGGGAATACTTCTGCCTGGCTTTCGGGTGCTGCAAGAATACCATATGTGATCGGAATAGATAAATATCTTCCTTCATCACTGGGTACTGTGCATCCCAAGTATAATACACCTCATATGTTGCTTTAATAGTGCAAGGAGTTGCATCAAGCTTTGTAATTGTTATTGCAGCAATTGGTTCCTCTGTTGGTGACATGTATTTGTTTCTACTTCAAACAACTGTTGTACTACAACTTATCCCATATGTTTATATGTTTGCGGCATTAATAAAAGTCCGTGCAACTTATGGTAATGAAAATGCATACTTTAAAAACAAAGTTGTAACTTTGGCTGCGGGATTTATCGGTGGTGGAATGACAATCTTTGGAATTGCATTTGCATTTGTCCCCACGGAAAATGTTTCATCAATTTTTGTATATGAAATAAAATTAGTTTTAAGTTGTGTCGGCTTTATTGTCCCTGCAATAATTTTTTACTACTTAAATAATAGAAAAGTAAAACTAAAAGAGGCTGCTGAATTAGTTATTAGAAAGTAAAAGTAAATATGAACAGATTAATTCCTATCACTTCAATAAACGATATCTTGCCTGAGTATAAAGACACACCAATTGGTTTGCTGCTTGAATACCACAACCTACAGCGTGAGTTTGAAAATTATTCAGATGCACAATTGCTTGTTGGAATGTGTATGGATAATCGTAAGCATCTTCATATGCCTGATAACTTTGCTTTTATAATACGTACTGGCGGGGCAAATTTGCGTTATAGTGAATTTAAAGTTTCATTTGCTATCTCGGTGGGCGGTGTAAAACACATTGTACTTATTGCACACAGTAATTGCGGGATGGTAAATCTTGCTTCAAATAAAGATCTTTTTATAGAAAAGCTTTCAGAAAATGGCGGATGGACTAAAGAGCAAGCCGAAGAACATTTTAATAATTATGCACCGATGTTTGAAATCAATAATGAAATTGATTTTATTTTAAGTGAAACTTTAAGATTAAGACAGCGTTATCCAAAAGCGCAGATTGCCCCAATGTATTATAAATTGGAAGACAATCTGCTTTATATGATTAAAGAAACTTAAGGCACAACATCTAAATTTAATTCCCAATCCGCTGAGCCAGAACCTGTACTTACAGAAACATGTGAACCTGTCATTACGGCTTCGTCTAAAGAAAAGACTAAACCACCATTCCAAACTGAGTTGATGTTTTCACTAAACGCTTGAGTCCAGTTAACGCCATCTCCATACCAAACAGTCATTGTTTCATTGATTGTAGTATTTTCTTTAACATCAAACTTATCACTCATATTATCGAAAAAATAACTGCCATTTGGATTAAGTGTTAGTGTTCCATTTCTTCTAATCCTTGTTTGTCCATTATTCTCATCTGCATCATATGAAACAGAGCCAGTTCCAAAAGTCATGTCGCCGTACTTATTAATTTGGACATTGACAGAAACTGTTTTATCAATTGAGGGAAAATCATTTGTAAAATGCAGTCTTAAAGTTCCCGTGTATTCATAATCTAAATATTCTTTTGGTCCTGTTTCGGTTTCATCTTTTGAACATCCAGTAAAAAGCACAATAACAAATACGATTATTCTAATAAAATATTTTAATGGAGACATTATTAATACTCCTTATTTTTATTTACGAAACTTAAAATCCAGGCATCTCAGAAAATTTTATGTTCTTTGGTATCTCAAAATATTTTTCATCAACCGGAATATTTGTTTTTATGGAAGTGACTTCTTGCTTTGTTTTTACACCGCTGTAATTCATATCCATTAACATTAGAATTCCGTTCCAAGTTAGAACTTTACCCATATCACCTTTAAAGACAATACAGTCTTTGTCTAAAAATTTTTCTGTTCCAGCTCGTTTCATTCCTATTTGTGAATACAAATCTTCTGCTACTCTATCGTAATCTTGTTTCTCCATTTTCAGTAAAGATTCGATCATTGGATTTTTCATCTTTAATCCTTTACCAGGTTGTGCAGGATCGAACATATATTGATACTCCTTAAATGAAATTACCCAGCCTTTGTTTGGTTTGTCATTCGTTTTAGTGTCCATTTTCATCGCACTTTTGTAACCATATTCATCAAAGTACATGGTGCCCACTCCTACTTGTGACCCGGAATACTTGTATTCAATAATTCCGCTTTTTATACCATAAGGTTTTAATGATACTTCTTGTGGAATTATTTTATACGCGTTTGCAAGTACCATAAAACTTGTTAAAAATATTATAAATGCTTGATGTTTATTTTTCATAATAGTTTTCCTAAAAAGTTATAGTTTTATCAGTTCAACTCTTCTGTTTTTTGCTTTTCCTTCCTCGGTATTGTTATCTGCAATTGGTTTCTCCTCGCCAAACCCTGTAGAGCTTAATCTGGATTTGCCAATTCCTCCTTTAACAATTGCATCAACAACAGCTTTCGCTCTTTGTTCAGAAAGCTTTAAATTTGATTCGTTTGTACCATCACTGTCTGTGTGTCCATCAACGCTAATTTTTATATCACTCGCTTGCTTCATCATTTCTATTATCTGATCAACAATAGGAAGAGATTCTTTTTTAATTGTTGATTTACCAGAATCAAAATTGATGTAAAGTATTGCTTTTCCTGTTTCGTTTAACTCTTGCAGAATAGCATTCGCAGTAATTTCCTGTTCAACTTCACCTTTTTCAATAATTGTAAGATCATAATCATAATCGCCTGCAAAAACTTCCGCCCAGGTTTCTTTGTTGCCTTGTTTGATATTCAAATAAACTCTGTTGCTGGAAGATTCAAGCGCTTTACCTCCAATTTTTTAATTGCATTCGTAAAGTTCCTTATGATTTTTAATGCTCCGACTTTCTTTTCGCTTTCATATTTAATGAAAGTCTTTTCCCCCCTCAACAGTTTTCTCATTGTCGTTTTCATCATAAAAAAGATGTGAACCAAAATCTTCAACAGAATAATCTGTAATTATAAATCCAGAAAGTCTGTTAAACATCGGGTGATCTTTACTTCCTACAACATCTTGTGCGGGGCAGTAAGAAGTAAAGAGCAAAATTATTATCACAACAAATACAAACCATATTGTTTTCATAATGACTCCAAAATATTATTTGATTGGTAAACTTCTCCTATCTATAATTTTAGATTTAATTGTTTTCACTTTCCAAGTTAGGTTTCATCCGATTTAAATATTTTTTTACTGGTCTAATCGCAACAATCAACCAAACAATAGCAGAGTACTCCAAAATTTTGCAAGTAGTAAAGTGTCTACAAAAGCTTCTATTTTTATCAAGTGAACATCTATCCAATCTGCCAAATAGCTGTTAAGTTTTTCAATTAACTCATTTATTATCTAAATGAGTTAATTGCTTCCTCGAGTGCTACACGAATTGGCGTATATTTTATACCAAGCTCTCTTTCTACTTTACTTCCATCAACATTAAAACCAGCTTTCATAACCTTCATCTGATCTATAGCCATTCCCCATAGTGGCGGTTTCTTAATAATATTTGCAATGCCTGTTAATAAATAAGCATTCATCATAGTTAGTGCATCCGGCAACTTGAATATTGGCAATGACACGCCTGAAATATCACTGATCATTTTATTTATTTCTTCCCATTTGTAACGATAATTACCAACCAAATATTTTTCGCCAATATTATTTTCTTTTTCCAAAGCATTAACTATTGCCTGGGCAACATCTTTTACATAAACAAAAGTGAAAGTATGATTGTTAAATATAGTTGCAGGTAACTTATGGTTAATTAGATCTTGAATGTATCTCCCGCTGGCCTTTGTATCTCCGGAACCCAAAACACAAACAGGATATATTACAACAACTGGCAATCCTTTTTCCTCAAATAAATTCCATACAATTTTTTCAGCTTCAAATTTTGTGCGGAAATATTCACTATACTGAATTGGACCAACAGGGCTTTCCTCGTTGAAAGGATCATCTTTAGGTTTACCATAAATTCCGGCAGTACTTATATGAACTATTTTCTTAATCCCAGATTCGAGAGCACATTCCATAAAGTTCCGAGTCCCTTCAATATTTACTTTGCCATAAATGTTATTGTCCGATTCCCAGAATGTATAGTGTGCAGCTAAATTTATTACAGAGTCGCAGCCCTCCATTCCCTCAAGCAGCGAGCTTCTATTATTTAAGTCACCTTCAACAAATGTTATGTTGGAATATTTCAGTGAAGAAGTATCGCTGGATTTCCTGATAAGTAATTTTATCAGATAATTTGATTTACTTAATAATTTGACAGTATGCTTTCCTATAAAGCCTGTTCCGCCTGTAATTAAGATTTTCATTTTTCATTCTCCTTTTTACTTTAAGAGAATCATCTTCTTTGTGTTTATATATTCTCCAGCTTTAATCTGATAGAAATAGACTCCGCTACTAAAGCGAGATGCATCAAAAACAGTTTCGTGATTTCCCGCATTGAGTTCTTCATTAACAAGTATCGTTACTTCTCTACCTAACACATCATAAATTTTTAAAGTGACTAAGCCTGTCTTTGGCAATTGCCATTTAATAGTTGTGCTTGGGTTAAAGGGATTAGGGTGATTTTGAGAGAGTGAATAGTCTGTAACAGTTAATCCGGTTCCCTCAATTGTCGTTGGAACATAAGCATAAGTTTGTTTTTGCGAATTTACCCATTCTGCTCCATTCCACAGTTGGCGTATTTCTTCAATCAGGTTTGCTTGAACATTATTCGTTTTGCATAATGCGGTTCCATCATACGTATATTCATACTTGTAATAATTCACCCAATTTCCCTCTTGCCATATTTCAATCAGACCCACTGTTAAATTATTGTTTACATCATAGGTTAGTGTAGATTTCATAGAATTAACCCAGGATGAGCCATCCCATCCCTTAGTAACTGATTCGATTAAGTTGTTATTTAAATTGTAAGTGTTCTCAACAAGTGCCCAGTCTACCCACATATTGTTTTCCCAATGTTGTCTTAGGGTTGAGGTTCGATTATTTTGACCATCATATAAATGGGTCCAAATGTCTCTGTTCATCCAATTCCCGGCAGACATAAGTTGATAAAGTTCTTCTATAAGATTGTTATTAGGATCGTAACTCAGTAAATGCCGAGTGTCAAGAAATCTTAATCCATATAACCTTAAGATCAGATTCTCATTAGAATCGTAGAAATATCTTATAAGGTTTGTACTATACCAGAGATATTCTAACATGTCCCAGCTTTGGTTTAATACTCCAGTTGGTAAATTACTCTGAGCATTAGCTAGTCCGTTATTTATTTGTGACCAGCTAAACCCATTATCTGTTGAAAGAAATATTCCTCCCCCGGAAGTTCCGGCAAAAACATCATCACTTGAATTGATAGCAAGTGAATTGATATACTGATTAGTTAAACCATTATGTAATTGGGACCACATTGCCCCATTGTTAGTTGAACGAAATACTCCCCCCCCCGAAGTTCCGGCAAATAAATCATCACTTGAATTGGTTGCAATACAATTGACAACATCATTAGTAAATCCATTGTTTATTTGTGTCCAATTTGTTCCATTATTTGGCAAGAGGAATACCCCACCTCCATAAGTTCCGGCAAAAACATCATTACTTGAATTGATTGCAAGAGACAGGACTTTATCATTAGTCAATCCATTATTTAGATGTGTCCAGATTGTGCCATTGTCTGTTGTTAAAAACACTCCATCATTATTGGTCCCAACAAAAACATGATCGTTTGAATTAATAGCAATAGAACTAATATTACTAAAATCATAAATATTACTTATTAGTGCCCAGTTTTCTCCATTATCGGTGGAAAGGAATACTCCTATGTCGGTTCCGGCAAAAACATTATTGTTTGAATTTATTTCAAGACAATTGACAATATCACCCGTCAATCCACTATTAATCTGTGTCCAGTTCGCTCCATCGTCTGTTGAAAGAAAAACGCCGTCTCCATAAGTACCAGCAAAGACATAATTCATTGAGTTGATTGCAAGGGAATTGATGAGATTATTAGTTAATCCATTGTTTATTTTTGTCCAATTGGCTCCATTGTCTGTTGAGAGAAATACGCCTCCTCCATAAGTTCCGGCAAAGACATAGCCAACTGAATTAATAGCCAAATAACGCACGCTTGGGCCATAAGAGTATACGTACCTATAGTCATTTAACCAGTTGCTTTCATACCAGGCCTGATGTGTGATCGTGTCAGGCAAATTGTTTTCTGTATATAAATAGTTAGTTCTTGAATGATTTTCCCATAAGTTGTTTTCCCACAATTGCTTCAATAATTCAATAAGCCTTTCGGTGTTATCATAAGTATATGTTTCCATTATGGAATTAACCCAATCTGAACCATTCCAATCTTGCCGAATATGCTCGGTTATTAAATATCCATCATCAAGCATTTTCTTGTTCATTTTTTTTATTTCATCACTCGCATTGGATGGAATGATTTGGTTGGGAGATAGACCTATCCCTGAATCTGAATTGGATTTAACACCAACTTGTGGGTGGTTTGTCACAAACAGAAAAAGCACGAGAAATGCTATGAGTTGCAATATAGTCTTCATAGATCCTCCAATAAATATTTTTTTTAAAACTATTTCATTAAAATCATTTTTTTTGTTTCAATAAATTTACCTGCCGTTAATTGATAGAAATAAACTCCGCTTGGAAGATTTTCTGTATTCCACGTTATCTCATAAGTACCAACTGGTTTTTCTTCATTAACTAATGTTTCCACTTCCTTTCCAAGTACATTAAATATTTTAATTACAACATTATTTGATTGTGGAATTGAGTATTGAATTTTTGTACTTGGGTTAAAAGGATTGGGAAAATTATTACTCAAGGAATATGTGGTTGGTAATTCATAAATCTTTTCTTCTTCAAGAAACGTTACACCGCCATTTGTCGTATGAAGTATTGTACCGTTATTACCAACAATCCATCCGTCATTATCATTTATAAAATCAATCCCATTCAGAGTTTCATATACACCACTTTTTTGCATTTGCCAGGTATAGCCCCAATCATCAGAATGGGCTATTGATCCATAAAATCCAACGGTCCAGGCTTTTCCGGTTTCAGAAAGAAAAACTTCCTGCCAAACTTTACTACCATTGGGTCTTTCTTCCCAGTTTGCACCACCATCGCTCGTATATAAAGTTTTTCCATTATTTCCGACCGCAATTCCCCTCTGATCTGTGACAAAACAAACATCACGCATATAGGGTTCTATTATAGGATTAGTCTGCTCTACAAATGTGCCCCCGCCATCTGTGGTGTGCATTATTGTAATAGTATTAACAGTGCTTGGTGCCCCAACAAGCCATCCGTTATTTTTATCTACAAAACTACATCCAAGGAAGTTACCATTAGTACAAGCATATCCTCCACTCCAAGTTTCACCCCCATTTGTACTTTTCCAGAAACCAGCCAATCCGCCGCAAGCAAAACCAAACACTGGTTCACCGGGCAGGCCTTTAACAAACTCTACATCAAAAATTACTTCATTAGGTTGAGGCAAATAGAGTTGCTGTTCCCAACTCAAACCCCCGTTTGTTGTACGATAAATATAATGAGAAGAAGCAACCCAACCAGTATCTAGATTTATAAACTGAACTTTACCTAAACCTACAGTTATACTAGTTGGTAATAATGGCCAGGTTAACCCTCCGTCTGTTGTGCGATAAATTTTTCCATTTACTCCTGTAGCATATCCAATATTGTCAGTTACAAAGTCCAGACTTAATAGATTATCCGTGAATCCTGTCGATTCAAATTCCCAGGCCTGACCGCCATTAGTTGATCTTAGTATTATGCCAGTTTCACCCACAATTCTATTACCAGAAACTCCATATAAAATATTTTCTGTGCCCGAGTTTTGAAGATTCCAATTCTGTCCAAAGTCACTTGTATAAATTATCACGCCATCATCGCCAACGGCATATCCATTACCTTGATTATCATAATCTGCATCCATCAGATCACTTGTAGTTTTACTATCAGCTAAATACCAATTAAGCCCTGCATTTGTTGTATACAAGACTGTTCCATTTTCACCAACTGCTACACCATTATCAATATCTTTAAAGTAAATTGATCTTAATCGATTATTTAGCGCTGGATTGATTTGACCTGGCCAATATGTCCCACCGGTTGTAGTTTTAAGAATTATTCCTTTAGAGCTTGAAAGGTCGTAACCACAGGCGTATCCAACAGATTCGCTAATCATAAAAACAGAGTACAGATGAGTGTTTCCACCAGAAGATTGAACTCCCCAATTTTGTCCACCATCAGAAGTATTGAGTATTGTACGTTCTAAACCTACTGCCCAACCTTTTTGGTCGTCCAGGAAAAAAACGGAACGCAATTGTTTATCCACTCCGCTTGTTTGTGACTCCCAGGATGTTCCGCTTCCATCACTGCAATGCAAAATGGCCCCATCAACACCACTTGCCCAAATATTATTTCCAGATATACAAACTGAAAATAAAACATCTTCAAATCCTCCATCCCTTATCTCCCAACCGCTGCCGTTGTTAGTCATTATTGTACCACCATAACCTACTGCAACACTAAGATTTGCCGTTACTTCAATATCGCTCAAGTGATTTCCCTGTGGAAGCGGATTTACCCAAGACCAACCGGATTGTGCGGTAATATTAAGTTGAAATAAAATTGAAATGACAAGTGTAACAAATAACTTTTTCATAACCCTCTCCTTAATTATTGATAGTTATTATTCTATTTGGGAAGACAATATGTTTCTGCACAGCATATTAATACATCACTGCGCCTTAATGGGGAGAGAAGATAAACGTAGACGATATAAGAATACTACAACAGTTTGCCCAAAAGGTGCTGGGTCAACAGTTGGAATAATTTCTTATTTAATAAAACCTTTTAAATAGTTAATGTCAAGAAAATAAAGCTTTACGTTTATTTACTGTTTATGTTTGGCAAACAATAAACAATTACAGCCAAACTGACTAATCTTACTTCAGAAAAACAATATGTAAAGTTTTATTTAATTAATATCATTTTCTTTGTTTGAATAAAATCTCCTACTTTAATTTGATAGAAATAAACTCCACTGCTAAAACTTGCTGCTTCAAAAACAATTTCGTGGTTACCCGCATCTAATTCTTCATTAATAAGTGTGGCAATTTCTCTGCCCAACATATCATAGATTTTTAGTGTTACTAATCCTGTTTGAGGCAATTGCCATTTAATTTTTGTATTTGGATTAAATGGGTTGGGGTAATTTTGAGCTAAGTTAAATAAAAATAATTGAGGTTCGGGATTTTCTATATCTGTTATTGCTGGATTGAAATCTGTGTCAATCCTGGATAGGCTGATGTGTGAACTTGATATGGTTGTTTCATTAGACCCATCAACACCAACACATTTTACCAGATCAGCCAAATAATCCACCCAATAGACCTTGTTGTTTGTTGCATCAATTGATAATCCATCTATCTTAGCGGAGCTGACAATTGTTTCTATCCCGCTTCCATCTGTATTGGCTTTTTCTAATCCGTCCATATCACCCCAGAAAAGTTTTCCATTATAATATTCAATATCGTGTGGATTGCAAACGGGATTTAGAATTATTGTTAACCCACTTCCATCCGTATTTATTCTTTTAATGTAACTGGAATAACAGTTTCCGCCTCTTTCTGTAAACCAAACTCGACTGGTAACAACATCTAATGTAATTCCCCATAAATCTCTTGATGATACTGTAGCAGAATAGATTTGTTGAATAGAAGAATTTAAGCTATCCATATTCGCTCTAAAAATTCTGTCATCATTATAGGTGTCCTGCACCCAATAAATTTTTCGATTTAACAAGTCAAGTGCTATCGCATTAAGCCCAATCAGATTGGTCAGAACATCTTCCTGATTGCTTCCATCGATATCACAACGAATTATTTTGCTATCACCTATCACATCAATTAGCCCTACGTATAACTTTTGAGGGACACTTTTCCAATCAACAGCAATTGCATGTGGTCTAATGGGCAGTGGTATTGTAATCTCATTAGATCCATCCAGATTAGCCTGGTAAATGTTCATTTGTGTTAAGCTATACTGGCTGTAGTATATCTTTGATGTGGACTGAGAAAAAAGATTACTTATTGTAATAAGTAAAACAATAATTGGTAAGTAAATTTTAATTCTCATTAAGCTCTCCTGTTAGTAAATTTTAGATATAAATTATTTTAATAATATCATCTTTCTTGTATGAGCAAAACTTCCAGCTTTTAGTTGATAGAAATAAATCCCAGTTGACAATTCAACGGCAGAGAACTCAACTTCATAACTTCCCGCAGGTTTATACTCATTAACTAAAGTAACAACTTCATTACCCAAAACATCATAAACTTTTAAAGTTTGCCAACTGCCTATTGGCGACTGCCAACTGATTTTTGTACTTGGGTTAAAAGGGTTTGGGTAATTCTGAGATAAAGAAAAAGAAACTGGTTCAAATTTAATTTCTTCTACATCTGTAACTGTAGATGTTGTAGTTTTGAACATAGATTTACCACCTGTACCTGCATACACGTAATTTTCAGAATCAACGCCAACAGATCTAATATCCATTATGGGCAAACCTGAATTTATTTGTTCCCAGGTATTGCCACTGTCTGTCGAGCGCCACACACCACTGCCAAAGTTAGTTGTTCCACAGAAAATATGTCCAATCGAGTTTTCAGCAAAGGCAGTATATCCAGAGTTCATACTTAAATTAGTCCACGTAACTCCATTATCAGTTGAACGACTACCTCCGGCATAGATGTAATCATTACTAGCTATGAAAAGACTTGCTAACCAGTTGTAACCGTAGTTTGAAGTGAGGTCAACCCAAACAGTATCTCCTGCAGGTAGTTTCCAGAACCCTCCACCCCAGCTTGCCATAAATAAATCACCTGCCGAATTGAATGCTACTTTTCCCCAACCAATATTTTGTCCGTAGCTAATATCCTGCCAGGTAATGCCATCATCAGTCGATTTTTTACATATATAAGAATAACCCGTAGCTGTGGCAATAATTTCACCGCTAAGACCAACAGCCAAACCATTGATAGCTATTCCGCTTGGAAAATTATCTACTCTTACCCAGTTCTCACCATTATCAGTCGAGCGAAATACAGTTCCGTTCTGGCTATCATTTGTTCCCGCAAAAAGATATCCATTGCTATTTTTCGCAATCAAGGCCAGCACATCGTAATTACCCAATCCATTGTTAATAGGCTTCCAGGTAATACCTAAATCTGTTGAGCGGCTAATACCCCATACACTAACAAAAATATCATCGTTAGAATTTATAGCAAATTTTTTTACACCAGCAACATATAATCCAACCTGTGTCCAGCTTTCACCCTCATCTGTAGATCGATAAATTCCACCACCGTCTAATCCTGCATAAACATCACCGTTTAATGCAATGTGCATAGACCGAACATAGTAGTGCCCAAGTCCAGAATTATTTTGATTCCAGGTGTCACCGTTATCGGTAGACTTCCAGATTCCGTAGCCCCAGCTGCCGACAATTATATCTCCATTATTATTTATCACTATATTTTTACTGAAATTAACCCTGAATCCTGGCTTTACAAAAGACCAGCTATCTCCATTATTTGTTGATCTATAAATCCCAGAGGTTGAGTGGTATTCACCCCAACTTCCAGCAAATATATGCCCGCTATCATTTATGGCAATTGATCGAGCCTCGTCTGATAACCCATTACTTAATGCGGTCCAATTATACCCATTGTCTGTAGAACGATATATAGGTCTCGAGGCAAGAAAAATATGGCCGCTATCATTTAGTGTAATATCATTTACACCGCCAAGGGGAATGAATCCTGGGACCCAGGTTTCTCCACCGTCGGTGGATCTATGATATTGTTGATAACCAGTATGGGCAGCAAATATTTGTCCGCTATCTATTTCTGCCAAACATTTCGTACCGAGATTTGCAACTGAAGCCCATGTGCTTCCGCTGTTTGTTGATTTATAAATTATTGAACCAATATGACTATCAGTACCGATAAATATATGCCCGCTGTCATTAACAAGAATACATTCAATCCGTCTGTCGGTTAAATATATTCCATCGCTTGATTGATGCCAAAACATCCCTCCGTCAGTGGAGCGGTATACTCCATACTGATTTTGATCGGAGCCAGCAAAAATATTACCGTCAGCAGTTGAGGCAAAAGATAACGCTGTCCCGCCGTGGGGACCACTTAACTGCTGCCAAGAAATTGATTGTGAAAAAAGAAAGGAAGTGAAAAAGAAAAACGAGAGAAAAATTAGTAAAAATATTTTCATAACACCCTCCGGGCATTTAATATTAGTGTAATATTAATTATAGTCTGTTACGAGAGTGTTTTCTAAATGTAATCTCAGAATATTAACAGAATCTTTCTCAAACTTCTAACTCTCTCGAAGAGATGAAAAACACTTTTATAAATAAATATTAATTTATTATTAAAGCAAGAAAATAAAGATTTATGCTTGTCCACTGTTTATAATTAGCAAGCAATTAAATTTCACTTTAAATCAAATTAATTGTACCAAACAAAACGGCAGAATAAAATTTTCATTTTAATAATATCATCTTTCTTGTTTGAGCAAAACTTCCAGCTTTTAGTTGATAGAAATAAATCCCAGTTGACAATTCAATAGCATTGAATTCAATCTCATAATTTCCTGCAGTTTTATATTCATCAACAAGCGTAGCAACATCTCGGCCTAAAACATCAAAAACTTTCAAAGTTTGCCAACCACTTGCTGGCGACTGCCAACTTATTTTTGTGCTTGGATTAAATGGATTTGGGTAGTTTTGATATAGTTCAAAAGTGTTTACTATTACGGTCGGGTTTTCGTTTACCTCGGTTACATCACCCGGTGTAAATGCATAAATTTTATTTGACCTGATTACAATTGCTGTTTTTCCCCCTGCCATTGAAGACGGATTTACAAAAGTACCCTCAGGAACCAATTCATAATAAGCATCATCGAATGCTGAGTATCCCCAATAATTTGTGGCTCCTACACTGTAGCCAATAGCAATCTCATCTCCAACCTGATAACCGTTTATCTGCTGAGCAGTTTGTTGCGTCGTCCAATTTTTTGTTAACCCGCTATAGGCTGTTAGCTCCATCGTGCCACTTTTTGCAAACACTATGTTGTTACCAATACCACTTGAATTAATTAGGAAATTCTTTTCATAGATCTGAGCTGTGCTTGCATCAAAAAGAACTGATGTTGACCAACTAAGAAGCATTAAATAATTTTTTGCATTGAGTGAGCCATACTGTTCGGAAAAAGAATATATAATAACAGAATCTTTTTCCTCCGAGTAAAAAATTACTTCATTATTTGGACCCCCGAGAAAGGCTCCACAAACTTTTGAAGTTGCAATCGGAGCGGTGCTTTTGCTATAAGTTTCTATTGACTGCAGGTTGTTGGTATTTCCGTTAAAGAAAAATGCCTGCATTGTGTCAGAAGTTGTATTAATTCTAAAAATCAGACAATAGTTTTCTGACGCAGTGACGCCGGCAAAATAAACATCCGGGTTTTGCGGGTAATATATGTGTTTAGATTGTTCTGTTGCAAAATTATGAAACCACAAATTATGATTGCCAGGACCTACAGCAACAGTTCCACCACAAATAAAGAAAACGTTGTTGGGGTCGGGGGTTGCAAAAAGTCCCGGTATCTCGCCGATATGTATTCCGGTTGTTCCATAAAATTTCCATAGCCCAACAGTATAGTCGGTTCCGCAATAATATTGTCCTATTGAAAAACTGCCCCCTCTTCTCCAGTCAGCCGGGCATAAGCAATCAACCGGGTCACAATTGAAAAAGAGCGAATACCAATTACCGGTTTTTGTTGAGTAACTCTTTACATGGTATTCCCTGTTTAATTGATCGCCTGTTGCATAACCACAGGTATAAACATAGATATCTTTAAGGTCAAAGCTCCTGGGACTAATGGAGGAAGCAAAATTTAAAACTTCAAAACTAGAGGGAAATGCAACTGAGGTAAATTGATTAGTTGTTGCCGAATATCCAATATACTGATGTTCATTAACTCCGTTACTATAGAATGCCACATATCCGCCATTCATAGGATCATCCGGATAGTGATACCATCCGCCCTGATCTAATTCTGCAAAGGAATGAGTAATTGAACTATATGCAATATTTTTGGCAAAGTCATTACCATTCCTGCCCAATATTGCCCCGGCATAATTATCTGCTGCCCAAAATTTATGATAAGTTCCAGCGTTGGTGACAATTCCGTAATTATATATTTGCCATTCAGCCAGCTCAGCATCGAAGACATAAAATATATTGGCGTCTGTAATAAAGTAAGCAAGCTTCTCGCCGCACCCATATCCCTTATGGATTGAAACACCGTTAGGATCAATTACATTGCCCTGATATTTTACAGTATCCCATTGTGAAAGAATAGAGCTATAAGCAACTAAATATTGATTGCTATATGCAAAAACAGTATTACCTGCACCAAGTACTTTTTGAAAATTTTGCTGTGAGCCCAGATTAACTTCTGTCCAGGTATTTATTCTGATATCAAAAAAGTAAACTATATCGGAACTGGATTTTGTGAATATTAAAACATCATCCCCTCTATCGGCAAGATAAGAACCTGTCATTGATGCGGGTAAATCTTGTTCAACCCAACCTGGCTGCTGTTGTGCGTATATTAAGGCAGTAGATTGAAGAAATGTATTTGTTAAGAAAAGAATAACAAACGATAAAAGATGAAATATATTTTTCATTTTCTCATCTCCTGTAAATTTTACGGGACAAGAAATACAGTACAACAATTTTTAAAACACAATAGCCCACCTGTTAAAGATGGGCTATATTAGAAGTATTATTTATCTAAGTAAAATCATTTTTTTAGTTTCAATAAAACTCTCCACTTGCAGTTTATAAAAATAAACTCCGCTAGTTAATCCGGAAGCATCAAACTCAATTTCATAACTCCCAGTAGATTTGTATTCATTAACAAGTGTTACTATTTCGTTACCAAGGACATCGTAAATTTTTAAAGTTTGCCAACCGCTTGTTGGCGACTGCCAACTTATTTTTGTGCTTGGGTTAAATGGATTGGGATAATTCTGTGAAAGTGAAAATTGATCCAATTTAATATTCTCCTCTTCCACATTTGTTATTGGTACATATGTGAATAAAAGCTGAATGTGATTCTGCCAAGCAGAATTTTCCCAATTTTCCCAGGCGTAAATCACCATATTTCCATTAGTGTCGTACACAGATCTTAATCTAATATAATTCTCCCACTGTGTTGTGTACCAGAACTGAGTTGTCCAGTCTAATAATTGATTGTCTGTACTATAAGATAAAATCCATTTCTGCTGATTTGTCCATCCATTAACACTATGCCAAAACTGAGATATATAATCTATCATTAGATTATTGTTATTATAATGTTTGGTGTATAGACCTAAATTAGACCAGACGGTGTCGATCCATCCTTCTTGTAATGTTACTACTGTAAGGTTTCCGTTACTGTATTGATTTGTAAATCTATCTTCAATTACCCACTGGTTGCCATCCCAGATTTTTGATTCGCTTACAATTTCGTTATTGTTACCATCATAAGTGTGCACCTCTAATGCAGAGTTCTCCCAGTTGCTTTGCCATGTTTGATATAACTCTTCAGTTAGATTATTACCCACAAATGTATATTGATATCTTTCTACATTTTCCCAGGCAGAACCATTCCAACTTTGATATAATTCTTCGGTAAGTAAATTATTATTGAAATTGTATCTTGTGGCTTCTACATTTTCCCAATCAATACCATCCCAAGCTTGGTAAGTTTCTGAAATTGTGTTTTGGTTGCCATCATATTCGTTAAGCAGTCTTTCCGAATTAACCCAGTCGCCGCCATCCCAATTCTTGGTAATTTCCTCTGTTGCATTATCATTTTCATCGTAAGTAAACCAGGTCTGTAATTCATTAACCCACGCAGTACTATCCCAAGTTTCAGTTGTAATTAAATAAAAGACATTGTTTGAATCAATAAAATAGGAATCTCGCGTAACATTCTTCCAATTTCCATTTTCCCATATTTGCTCAAGAACTTCGGTAATATTAAACCCGCTATCAAGAACCTTGTGAGTTTTCAGCGTACGTGAATTTATTTCATTTAGCGCGATTGTGTTAAAATCATCTTGCTGTGTATAAACTATTTGAACAAAAAACAAAATGAAAATTATTATTGTTACTAATCTCATAAACATCTCCTCTATATTTTATGCGTTATGTTTTCAATAATTATTTTAGCAAGGTCATTTTTTTTGTGCTCACATAACTACCTGCTTCCATTCTAAATAAGTAAATTCCAGAAGAATATCCGTTTGCATTAAAATTAACATCATATCGCCCTGCATCCATTTCCTTGTTAATTAGAGTTGCAACTTCGCTGCCAAGAATATCATATATCTTGATAAGCACATTGCTTCTTTCCGGAACAGCAAATTTTATTTTTGTTGTTGGATTAAATGGATTTGGATAATTCTGCTCAAGTTTAAATTCAGTTGGAATCGTTTCATCATCTTCAACGGCTGTAATTGTTTGCTGTTGATAAACGTACCAAAAACCTATTTGGTGCTGATTTACTGCGCTAACCGACTTACCAATAAATGGTTCACCTATAGTGCTGTTTAAAATGTAATTGGCATTAGATGTTTTATTACCACCCGCACTAATTACACTGTTGCTTATTTGATATTGCGAAAATGTAGTGCTTATAAAAAACATCGACATTAAAGCAACAACTATTATTTTATTTTTCATTTTATATTCCTTATTCATTTTACATTTATCCAAAGTATTAAGGATTAGCAGCAGCGATAAGCCTCCGTACCGCTGCCGCTTGTTATTCTATCCACCCAAAATCTTTTAATTATAATTTTTATTTCTCTTATTTATTTTCAAGTGTCTGTACGCGTTTTGTCAAGTTCTCAATTATAGCTTGTTGTTCTTGCATTGCCTTAATTAGGATTGGAATTAGTTCTGTGTATGAAAGCATTTGCAGATCTTTGATACCATCGCCATCATCACCATTATAAACTGTTATTAATTCCGGGAGAACCTTTTCTACATCTTGTGCGATCAGACCATATGATATATTATTTGGACTATTATCCGCTTTCATTTGATATGTCTTGGGTTGCAATTCCATTATAACATTCAACATATTATTAATCGGTTGGATATTCTTTTTAAGACGCATATCTGAAACTGGTGTATAGTTTCCATTTGTATTATCAAATCCCCCATTGATGCGTCATTATAAAAAAGACGTAAAAAATTAGTAGACTGTGAAACATAAAATTGCCATCGATTGGAATTAGATGTCTGCTGCAGAGTAAAGCCTCCACCAGGCACATATTGATCGTGAACCAATTGAAGGTTGGTAACGGGTACATCTGTTCCGATACCCACATAACCACTTGGCTGCACTACTATTCTTTTATTTGAGGACCCCCCGGTGCTAACATACCAATTGTCAGCAGCTGTTAATCCAGTATAAGCTTTAAGAATACCACTCCTTACATAGCCATATCCGGAAGTTGCTGTGCTTTGCAAAGCATTTACGTATATGCTTGCCCAACCGGCATTATTTCCATTGTAATAAATGCCAACTTGTCCGTCACTAAGCACTTCTAATTGATGAGTTGGGGTTTCGGTTCCAACGCCTACATTTCCTGCGCGATCAAAAGTCATTATGTTTTTAATTTGTGTATATCCATTATCAGCAGCAGTGTTTATTTTAAATTTTTGTTGATAAACATTAAAGGACCAGGCTTTGCCATCTACTGGCTGACCCTCTTCTAAAAAGGCCATTCCCAATCCACCACCCCGCGAAAGTTTTAAAGCTAAGCCTGAGGTTGAATTTGAATTAATCGTTAATGAATAGTCCGGGGTTGTTGTCCCTATTCCAATTTTATTTCCGTCATCAAATAAAACCGAATTGCCAAGAGTTGTGCTGTTAGTAAATTTCGGGATATAGTTTGCCGTTCCGCTTCCGCCAATGCCGCTTCCGCCACCTGTTGAGGAAATTGTTAAATCGTTTCCGCTTGGTGTTATTGTTACGTTAGCGCCTGCCACAAGATTTACATCATTCTTTAACCCATTAACACTTTTTACAACTTCATCATCCGCAATCTTTGTTGCAGTAATACTTCCATCAGGCACATTTAAACTATAAATACTGTAAGGAGCCGATGTTAGCGCAATGCGCGGGGCAAGCTCTGTGCCTGCTGCTACAGCAATACCGAGCCAGAGAGCAGCATTAAATGTTGATGGTGGTATTGGTGTTACGCTTCCCAACTGTGTGTTAACAATACCATTTGAAACTGTGATTAATTTGGATTCTGACCAGATAGCCGCACCACCAGATTCAACATCATATAATTTAAATGTAAGATTGTAGTCCCCATTGGGAACAACAACTCCGGCAGCATCTTTTAGAATACCTTGATAGTTAATTGTTTCCGGTATGCCCTGTGAATAAATGCTTGTTAAAGTAAAAAGGCATATCAAAAGGACAAAAAAGAATGTAATTTTTTTCATAGTATTTCCCTTCTAAGAAAGATTGATGAATAATTTGATTCCATTTTATTTGTTTATACTAAAGTCATTTATGACTTTTCGTTTAATTAATAAATACCTTTACTTGCTGTGTTCTTTGTCAACCCTATTGTTTTCATAATCTACACCCAGTGTTTCGCTAACACCGTAAGCATCGGGATGCAGATATCTGCCAACATCTTTTCCTGTTTTGTTTTCCTCAACGGGAATTCTGTTCTTCTCTGCAAACTTATCGTGTCGTATTCCTGTTACCTGCCATGATACTTCTATGTTTGGTTTATCTGTTCTGATAATAAATTGATTGTTCTGAATCTTTTGCGAAACAATTGCCTGTGCAAAATCTCCGATTACAGTTAATTGGTAACGAAAATCCTGGTTAAGTGCTTCAAACCAGTCGGGCATTGTAATAGTTGCATAACCCGAGCCATCAGTAATAACATTACCATTGTATATGTTCATCATATCGGGTGATTCTACAAATGAGTGATAAAGATTTTTATTTGTTGGATCTAAGGGATGATCTATCTTAAAAGAACCGCCACCTTTGCTAATAGTGCCCGTTACATTAACATTGCCGGAAAAATAGCCCGCCCAGGCCGTTGTACCCCCAATACCTATTCCATAGATACCTACGTTAGTGCCTGTGCCTCCCCCAGCGTAACCATGTACACCATAGTTGGCACCATTCCCTCCACTAACTGATCCCGTAACACCCCAATAAGACAATGAGCCCGTAGGATATACCGCTCCAGCTACGCCAGTATATCCACCTTGAAAATATCCGCCAACGCCATAAAAATCGGCGGGGACAGATTTTCCATAAACTCCAACAGCGTCATATTGCCCTGCTCCTAAATATTCTCCAACTATAACTTTTGCAGATCCACTAAGAGTATCTGATGTAAAATATCCCGCGTATTTTCTATTGGTTACAACGTGTAGCGGATATAGCGGAGTTTCCGTTCCAATCCCAACATTACCCTCTCTGTCAAATGTCATTAAATTCTTTATTGGTGAATAACCATTATCTCCTGCTGCATTTATTCTAAGCTTTTGCCCATAGACTTCAAAAAACCAGCCCCTCTGGCCTACTGGTTCTGACCCTTCGAGAAATGACAAACCAAGTCCACCATTAGATCTTGATAACTGTAACCCAAGCCCACCTACAGGCTCGGTATTTATTGAAAGCGCATAACTTGGTGAGCTATTATTTATTCCAATCTTATTTGAGTTTTGATATAAAATTGAGTTTCCAAGTGTTGTGCTGTTTGTAAATAATGGCAAGTAGTTTGCCGTCCCTGTTCCGCCAATGGTTCCTCCTCCGCCACCGGTTGAAGAGATTGTTAAATCATTTCCGCTTGGTGTTATTGTAACATTACTTCCGGCAACTAGATTAACATTATCTTTTAATCCATTTACGCTTTTTACTACTTCACTATCAGCTATTTTTGTAGATGTAATGCTTCCATCAGGCACATTTAAACTGTAAATACTATAAGGAACTGATGTTAACGCGATGCGTGGTGTAAGTTCTGTTCCTGTGGCTACTGTAATACCTAACCAGGCCGCTGCATTAAATGTTGCTTGTGGTATTGGGTTTACGCTTCCCAACTGCGTGTTAACAATACCACCTACAATATTAATTAGTTTTGTTTCTGACCAGATTGATGAACCGCCAGACTCCACATTGTATAATTTAAACGTAAGATTGTAGTCACCGTTTGGTACTAAAACACCACCCGCATCTTTTAATACACCCTGATAGTTAATTGTTTCCGGTATGCCCTGCGAAAATATGTTTGATACTAAAGCCACCAGAATAATTGCTGCAAATAACAAAGTAAGTTTTTTCATTTTAACTCTTCCCTATAATTAAACAAGTTATTTAGAAGCTAATTTTTATTTAAAGTGCAAATAGCAAAGAAAGCAAAAGAGCTGTGTAAACAATTTTGAAAAAATCATTTTTGAAATTTTTTAAATCATATCTTATAACGGTTTTCATCCCTTTCACTCCTTTAAAAAAAGGTTAAAAAATATCAGCATTAATGCCACCGTGACAATTATTAGCAGAACGTAAACGCTTATCTCAAGATGTTTTTCTCGTTTTTTTATTTGATTATCCGATCTCCCATCAACACTAAATTCTTTTCTTTCAGCTGGCTTCATCAGCAAAAACCTTTCTTTAGAATTCTTGATATTTGATAAGACAAAGTGATTTTTATTAAACACAGCAAATCTTTTATGCAAAAGTAGATTTTTAGTGAAGTAGTAAATTGCTTTTTTGATTCAATGTTTTGCTGTTTTGATGCAAAATGAAGAAAGATTGGTTGCGAAATGTTAAATGTTAATATTATTTGTGCGGCACTGTGGTGGCTGTCTAAAAAGTTGTGATTAGTGTCATTCCCGCATAGCGGGAATCCAAAAAATTAAAATACAAAACAGATTCCCACTGGAGTTTATCCTGATGTAAATCGGGGTGGGAATGTCAACTCTGTATTTCTGACTTTTGAGATACCTTTAGGGTTTTAATTGCTTTGCCTAAACTCGGATGGTAAGCAACTAAAATGTTTTTGAAATGCTCGAGTAAATTGTGCGGGACTTCCAAAACCAACTTCATAAGCAATTTGTGTGATGCTTAATTTGTTTTCAACAATCATTTGGGCGGCACGTTTTAACTTGTAGGTTCTTATAAATTCCCCTGGTCCTAGATTTGTAATTGCCTGTAATTTTCTATTCAGCTGGCTGCGGCTAACAAAAAGTTCGTGTGCAAGGTTATCGCTTGTAAAGCTTTCGTTCGGAAGATTTTTTTCTATGGTATCAATTATTTTTTTGACAAGTTCTTTATCCATAGAATTTGTAGATAATGATTCCGGCGTAATCAGAATTTCTTTACCAAATTTTTCACGAAGATGTTTTCGTTGGGTGATGAGATTTTTAATACAAATCGATAATTCAGTAAAGTTAAATGGTTTTGTTAGATATACATCAGCACCTGTTTCTAATCCTTCAATTTTGCTTTGCTGTGTAGCTTTGGCAGTTAACAATATCACAGGAATGTGACTTGTTTTCCAATCTGTTTTTATTTTTTACAAAACTGAAAACCATCCATTCCGGGCATCATAACATCGCTGATAATTAAATCCGGCAGACTGTGTTGAACAATATCGAGTCCCGCTTCGGCGTCTTCTGCAAGTAAAACATTGTAATCTGTATTTAGAATATCGTTAACATAATTACGCACATCGGGTGTATCTTCTACAAAAAGAATTAATGGTTTTTCGTTTTGATATTTTGCACTAGCCGGTTCAAAACTATTTTCATTATCATCGATATTTAAAGCAACAATGGCATCACCATTAAAATTATTTTTCTCTTCGGATAGTTTTTCTAACTCGTAATCTTTTAATATTGGAACAGTAATAACAAACTCCGTTCCTTCACCTTCAGAACTATTTACGGTAATTTCCCATTTATGCAGCAGCACTAATTCTTTTACAAGCGCCAAACCTATTCCAGATCCGCCTGCAACTCGTTTTGATGAATCTTCACCCTGATAGAATCTATCAAATATTTTTGATAGTTGTTCCTTTGGTATTCCAATGCCTGTATCGGTAACAGAAACTTTTGCAATATCCAAATCACTTTTCTTTTCTATTGACAAATCAACAGTAATTATTCCGCCAATGGGTGTAAACTTAAACGCATTACTCAGCAGGTTGTTAATAATTTTTTCAAACTTGTCTTTGTCTATCAGCACAGATACAAAATCTACTGCTGAGTTAAAACTAAATTTAATATTATTACGCTCCGCCAAAGCGGTAAACGAATCAGTAAAGGTTTTTATCAGCTTAACTAAATTCTGCGTTTCAGTTTTTAATGGAATTGATTCTGCTTCCAGTTGGGATAGCTCAAGCAACTGATCAATAAGCTGCTGTAGTTTTTCTGTGTTGCGTAACAGCAGATTATAGTATTGTGATTTGTTCTCTTTAATTCTTCCGCTAATTAATTCTTCAAGCGGACCTTTGATAAGCATTAATGGTGTGCGAAACTCATGAGAGAGATTTGCAAAAAATCGAGATTTCATTTTTTCTATTTCACGAAAATGATATGACTCAAGTTCGCGGTATTTTAATTCGTGCTGAAGTTTTACTCGATTTGCCTGAAATTTTATTATTCCCCAAATACCGACAACAAAAACAGCAAAGTATAAAACGACTGCCCACCCTGTTTGCCACCATGGGGGTGAAATTATCACACGGATTGATGCAGTGTTATCATTCCAGACACCATCGCTGTTTGTTGATTTTACTTTAAATACATATTTGCCCGGATTAAGATTTGTATAAGTTACAAACCTACGTGTGCCGCTTTGTATCCAATCTTTATCAAATCCCTCCATTTGATAAGCATATTTAATTGAATTAGTGCTATTATAATCAAGGGCAGAAAATTCCAATGAAAAAACATTATCCGTGTGTGAGAGAGTAATTCCATCAGTGTAAAAAATATTTTTTGAAAACGAAGAGTTTGTATTAACATTAACAGATTTATTAAAAATTTGAAAGTCCGTAAACACAATCGGTGGTTGATAGGTTGATTGTACTATTTTATTCGGGCTAAAATAATTAAGCCCCGCGGTACTGCCCATTAAAATTAAATTGCTTTTTAGTCGTAATGCAGAAATAAAATTAAAATCATTTCCAATCACGCCATCTGCAGAGGAATAATTTGTAAACGTGTTTTTTTGTAAATCAAAAAATGATATCCCGGAACTTGTGCCTAACCACAAATTTCCATTTTCATCTTCAACAATACTTTTTATAGAATTATCGGCAAGCCCATCTTCATTTGTATAACATTCTATTTTAATATCTGCGGAAGATTTCTTAAACCCATCATCAGAATTATTAATAATAAGTTTATTTAATCCATTGTTGGTTCCAACCCAAAGCGTAGTTGTGTTATCATCATTGCTCTGTTTTGATTCTGCAATTGAATAAATACTATTGCTGCTTAATCCGTTTTTATTTTTTTGATCATAATTAAAACGATAAAAAGTACCGCCGTTTTGTTCATCAAATAAATTTAACCCGCCGCCGTTTGTTCCTATCCAAATTCTATCTTTGCCGTCTTGATAAATTACCCAAACATCATCATATGGCTTAATGAATTTGGTTTATCAGTAAAGTGATGCCAATGATTTACTTTGTTTGTTGTTGTGTTTAATCTTGCCAGACCAACTCCCCAATAACCAACCCACACATTGTTTTTGTTATCCACCAAAAGAGATTTTACAAAATCCCTTGAGGAAGATTGTATGATATTATCAATTACGTTTATTTGGGATAGTTGATTTGTGTTATAGCTATAATGAAGCAATCCAAAACCATAAGTTCCAACCCAAAGATCGTTGTTAGCCCCTGCAGATAGTGCCCAAATATTTTCTGAAGCAAGTTTTCTGTTTTTACTTGGTGCACTATTTTTATTTGTGTCGTTTGATTTGAATAATCCATTATCAGTTCCAAACCACAGCGAACCATTTTGAGTTTGTGCAATAGCTTTTATATTCAGTTTGTTTAGTTCGCCAGAATTAAAATAATTATCCGCAAACGGCTGTGTGTTATTAAATTTAATGTTTTTATCAGAGAAGTAATTTAAGCCGTTGTGAGTCGCTATCCACAAAACACCAGAGCGGTCTTTAATAACATCATTAACTTGATTGCTAATTAAACTATGCGAATCATTTTTATCGTATAAAAATCTATTAAAAATATTTTTGGTTATGTTGTATCTTATCAAACCTGAATAAGAATTTATCCAGAGAATTCTATCCTCATCAACGTGCTCTTCTAATACAAAAGCACAGCTTGTTCCAAATTGCAACTTATCCGGATTAGGTATTTTGACCTGTGTAAATAATTCTGGTGCACGGCTTAATATTGTTAACCCGTTTGCGGTTCCAATCCATAATTTATTTTTTTCAAATTGTGATGGGGTAATTGCCCATATCAAATTATCTGATAAAGAATTGTTGTTCTCAATGCTCTTAAAGTAATGCTTGAATTTTGTTAATGATGTTTTAGGATTTAATTTATTAAGACCGTTAAAAGTGCCAATCCAGATATTGCCTGATTCGTCTTCAATAATTGATGAAATATAATTGTTGCTTATTGTTGTTGAATCATTGGGATTGTGATACCAGCGTGCTGTTTTACCTGTTGCGGGATTTAATTTGTAAACGCCGCTTCTGTATGTGCCAATCCATATTGAATCCTTGCTGTCAATATAAATTGTTGTAATCGGATTTTCTTTTGTGATGTCTGATTTTATCTGCCAATGTGTAAACTTATTAAAAACAGGATCGTAACAATTTATAAAACCGTTTTTTGTTCCCATCCAAAGTTTGCCCACACGGTCTTCAGTAATTGTCCAAATAGAATTATCTGAAAGTGAATTTTTATCACTCGGATTATTTCTAAAAATTTTAAACTCATAACCATCAAAACGATTTAAACCATCATCTGTTGCAAACCATAAAAACCCAAGATGGTCCTGTAATAAGTCGTAAACATAATTGTTAGACAGTCCATCATTAGTTGTAAGTCTATTAAAGGGAATTGATTGAGCATTTAGATTAGCTGCAATATTTATTGCAATTAAAAAACAGAATTGAAAAAAAAGATTTTTATTAAAGAATCGCTGCATAAAAAATCTTGAATCGTTATTAACAAGAATCTTAAGCCATAAATTAAGAAATACCAAAAGTTTACAATCACAAACAAATACATTTTACTTTAACTTGCAAGTATGATTGATGTGGAGCGATAATTGACATGAATCAAATAATACTGGGTTATTGCCGCAATACAACCCCAAAACATAATAAAATAAATTATTAAACATCTCTTTTTTAGCTGATTAGTATTTCTTAAGTTTAATTATAAACAAAGGAGTGTGTTATGAAATCAAACTATTTACTTGTTGTCTTAATCTTTTCTTTTTTTTTCTTACTTGAAGGTTCGACAACACTGGCACAATGGCCAAGTAACCCCGCGGTTAACCTTACTGTTTGTGATACAACTGGTGAGCAAGCACTTGCAAAAATAGGATCGACATCAGATGGCGGCTGCTACATTTCCTGGTTTGATAATAGAAGCGGAAGTTATGCTGTTTACTTGCAGCGATTAGATGCGTCTGGAAGTAAATTGTGGGCCTCAAATGGTTTGCTTGTAAGTAACAACGCACAATCAACTTCTCTTGTAGATTGGGACCTAATGGTTGATGCAAACAACAATGCAATTGTTGCATTTACCGATACAAGAAACAGTGGCAACCTAAATCCGTTTGTTTACGCTATCTCTCCTAGTGGTGATTTTCTTTGGGGCGCTAACGGAATAGATTTAAATCCAACTTCAGATTTTCAAGCAAATCCAAAACTTGCACAAACTGATGATGGCAATATTGTTGTTGCATGGATTATCGCCGCAACAAGATATCAAGTTGGATTACAAAAAATTTCTCCCACTGGTTTAAAACTTTGGGGAACAAATCCAATCATTCTTCAATCCGCAACAGAAGGTTACGGTTATCCGGATATTGTTAGGTCAGACAGCGGCGGAGTTGTTTTATTTCATACAGCCACAACAGGTAATTTCCCAGCACAAACTGTTAAACTTCGTGCAAAAAAAATTACATCTGCAGGATCTATTAGCTGGGCTGTTAACATTCAAGACCTTGGAAAGATAGCTGCTTTTACTGTCCCTAAAGTTTACTCTGATAATAATAATGGCGGTTTGATTGCATGGCATGATGATAGAGATAATAATTCATTACAAAGTGCATTTGTACAAAGGCTTTCATCAAGCGGTTCACTTTACTTTCCTGTTGATGGAGCAGAACTTTCTTTAATGGCTAACAGACACAAGTTTAATCCTGTTGTTGCTTTTGATAATCTAACAAATGAAACCTATGCTTTTTGGGTGGAAACTGAACCGAATCAAAATCAAAATGGAATAAGCGGACAAAAACTTTCTTCAAACGGAACACGACAATGGACCGATAACGCAAAAATATTTAAAGATCTTAGCGTTGCATTTACAACTTCAATAAGTTACTTAACTGCTGAAATGGGAAACAGCCGAGCATATTTATATTATCTAGAAGGCAATGGATCCGGACTTAACGATAAAGTTGAAGGATTTGCTTGCGATGCTAACAGTGATTTTCTTTGGACAGGAAATTTTGTAACCCTTTCCAATCCAACAAGCGATAAATTACAAATGGTTTCAACCGTTGATGTTTTTAAAAACTGTAAACTTGCATGGGGTGATGACAGGTTAGATGGAGCAGGAATTTACGCACAGGATATAAACCCCGATGGGCAGCTTGGTAATTCTGTAACACCGGTTGAATTGGTTTCTTTCTCGGCAAATGTTGTCAGCAACACAGTTAGTTTAAATTGGATCACTGCAACGGAACTTAACAACACTGGATTTGATATTGAGCGCTCTGTCATTTCGAACGAAGTGAGAAATCTTAACTGGCACTCAATTGGTTTTGTTAGTGGAAACGGTACAACTTCCGAATCTAATACATATTCTTTTTCCGATGAAAAGATTTCAAGCGAAAAATATTCTTACCGCTTAAAGCAAATTGATTTTGATGGAACCTTTTCATACTCTAACACAATAGAAGTTGATTTAAGTCTGCTGCAGACATTTAAACTTGAGCAGAATTACCCAAATCCGTTTAATCCTTCAACAAAAATTAGATATTCAATCCCTTCTGTCAGTTCGGCTAAAGTTGGAAGTCTTAACGTTACTTTAAAAGTTTATGATGTTCTTGGCAATGAAGTCGCCACGCTGGTTAATGAAAATCAGTCCGCTGGTAATTATGAAATTAATTTTGATGCAAAAATTTTATCAAGCGGAATTTATTTCTATAAATTACAGGCTGGTAATTTTAGTCAATCAATCAAAATGATTTTATTAAAATAAGTCTTTGCCTTTAAAGGACGGTTTAATTGCCGTCCTTTTATTATATTTTTCTGTGGCGTTCAATTTTTCAAGATCAACAATTGTTTCTCCGGTTTCATCAGTTGAAAAAGCACGAACAAATTTCACATCCCAATCCATTTCATTATACTTATAAGAATTTCGTGTAATTACAGTCTGAGAAAAACTGTCATCAAATCCTTTGATCATAATTAATAGCTCCGCTTCTAGTTCTTTAAGCTCATTTTGGGTTTTTCCAAATAAGGGACTGTCTTCATCTATTTGATGCACAATTGTCCAGGGTAATGGAAAATAATAAATGAATTTAATATCCAGCTTAAGCGGAAAATATTTTCTTGTAAACTGATTGTTGCTTTTATCTAAGTAAGTCATCATTGCGTTTGCCTCCATTTCCATCATAACATTAGCACGAGAATTTGCAACCCGAAACATTAAAGCTTTTCCATCTTTAAATGTTGTTATGATGGCCTTATCACTAAAAATAATTTTTGCTGATGGTTTTGAAAATCTGCCATACAATAACCCGGTGGCAAGAGCAAAGCTCAATATTCCTGTCATCGATTCTATTGAAGCAATTATGTTCGAAAAAATTCCGGAGGGATGCATTCCGCCATAACCAACAGTAGCAAAGGTTTGAACGCTAAAGAAAAAAGTGTTTAAAAAAGATTGTAATTTATCTTGGGCTTCAGCATTAACAAGGTTTTCAATTCCTGCCAGCTGATAAAGAATCGCAAATAATAAATTAACAGATATAAATCCTGCGAAGACAATTAAAAGAAACTTTGGCCATGAGATGCTAGTGAGATAATGAAATGCATTTACGGATGATAGTCCGCCGCCAATTCTTTTGATATTAAAAGAGCCATCTTTATTTATAATTCTCTTGGTGTGTTTTAAATATTTTTCACCTAAGCCGGGATCCTGTGATTGCTTAAACATATTATTATGATTAGTTATTAATTATTGTTGGTGAAGATATGAAATGAAATTGATATTTTTTGTGATTTTTAAATTTTATAATTATCCAATTCCTCGTTAAGCCATTCATCAATTAACTCTTGTCTCTATTGAGTGTTTTATCTAAGTTTTGATAGAAATTAATAATTACAGATAAAATGAATCAGTCAAACTCTACAAATAAAACTGAAAAAAAATTTCATCAGACAATCCGCGATGATTTAAGAAATATAAATCTTAAAAAAGAAATACAATCCGAATATAAAAGTCTGGGTAACTTTTATCTAAATTCAGAAAATAAAGCCAAACTTGAATCAATGTTTTTTATTCCAAGATGGATTCATAAAACTAAATGGCTCATAAAAAGTATGTTTCTTCATTTAACACCCTTGCGCCGTATTTTGGTTCTTGTTGGTATTTTCTCTTTACTTATCAACCGAAGTGGATTTTCATTCGGAAGCAATTCTATAATCGTTGATTTTAGTTTCTTGGGCGGATTACTAATCCTGTTTGTGCTGGCTGTTGAATTAAAGGATAAGCTTTTGGCGAAAAGTGAACTTGAAGCGGGGCGAAAAGTTCAAAAAGAATTAATGCCTGAGCAGGATATACAAATAGCTGGATGGAAACTCTGGTTATTTACTTCACCCGCAAATGAAGTCGGTGGAGATTTAATAGACTTCTTGCGCTTAGATGAAAACAATTATGTTATAACAATTGCAGATGTTGCCGGCAAAGGATTAAAAGCCGCACTTCTTACTTCAAAATTACAAGCAACTATTCGGGCACTGGCAACAGAAATTAATTCTTTATCTGACCTGGGAAAGAAAATCAATAAAATTTTCCATCGGGATAGTACTCCAAGTTTGTTTGCATCTATGCTACTTTTTAAAATTGATACAAACTCAGGAAAAGTGGAATACATTAATGCGGGTCATTTTTCTCCTTTGATTATTAGCAACAATGAAATAAAAGAATTTTCTAAAGGCGGTGCCGCCCTGGGAATTATATCAGATTCTAATTATAAAGAGCAGTCAATTGTGCTCGAAAACAATGATCTCTTTATTGCTTATTCAGATGGGGTGTTTGAAGCACAAAATGAACACGATGAATTTTTTGGCATGCAAAGATTCTTTAAGCTGATTAAAAACTCTTCAAATGATTCACCACAGCAAATTGGCAAATATATAATCTCCCAATTAGAACAATTCGTTGGGGATTATCCTGCTAGTGACGATATATCTTTGATCATAATGAAGAGAAATTCTTAACCAAATATCTAAACAGAAAAAGTTTTTTTCATAATATTACCGTATCGCTGGCTTATTGGAAAGGGAGTTGAAATATTTTTAAGATATAGATTATAGTTTCTAAATCCGGCTTTCTCGATCCTGTCTAGAAACAACATATTAACAATTGTAGCGCGATGAATTCTTAAAAAATCTTTTGCAGGTAAAGTCTCAACCCAATTTCTTATCGATTTTCTAACAATAATTTTACAGTTATCATCCGTTTTTACTTTAGAATATTCTTTAAGTGCAGTTATGCAGACTATTTTTGAAAATTCTACAAGTTTTAATTTTGTACCGATTTTAATAAGTATATGGTCTGTTTTTTTTGAATGTTCAGAAAAAGCATTTTCAGTTGAAATAATTTTATCAGTTAAATTCTGTTTTATCACTTCAATTTTTCTTAACCGTTTTCTTATCGACCTTAAAAGTGATTCGTGATTTACAGGCTTTATCAGAACATCATCTGCACCCAATTCCATTGCCGCTCTAATGTGACCATTCTGTGATGCTGATGTGATAACAAGTAAAGGAATACATTCCGTTGAAGGACTGCTGTTTAAATTTTTAATAACAATCAGTTCCTTTTCATAATCATCCAGATCGCATATCATAACATCAGGTAGATATCTATCCGCTATTTTCAAACCATCAGTCTCGCCGGCAGTTACATAAGTGCTGTATCCCGCAGATTCCAATGCATTTTGAAATTCAAAATCCTGTTCCTGGCTGCTATGTATTATTAATATTTTTTTCAATCAGTTTCTAACTGAATTTCTAAAATTATTTATGTTTAATTCAAATTTAGTTTTACTAAATAAAGGAAACAATAAAAAGCAAATAACAAACTCTAATGCTAAACTAACTCGTTTACAACAGCTATGTCGCGCTTGTTGATTATTTAATTTAGTACAAAAACAGAAATACATAAAATTGGACAATTAATTTTCTCTTTTATGGAAAACAAGAAATCTAATCATCACCTTTTCAGTACTTACCAATCTTATTTATTAATAATTAAAGGAATTACTAATGATTAATATTTTCACAAAATATCTTTTTGCTTTAGTTATATGTTTGATGAGCGTTGCATTTGCACAGGATTTAAGTCTTACCGTTAGTGCAGATTTAGTCAGCAGATACATCTGGCGCGGAATTGATGTGAATGATGCAGTAAACATCCAGCCAAACTTATCTTTAGCTGTCGGCGGATTTAGTGCCGGATTCTGGGGTTCATACAGCTTATCAAACAATCCTATAGACAATACTTTTAATCAGGAAATTGATACATGGATTTCTTATTCATTTGCTTTTGAAAACGGAATGAGTGTTGGTGCGCTGGTAACTGATTATTATTATCCTAATGCTGGAATCAAGTGGGGAAACTTTAATAACTATGACGATCCAAAAGGATCGGGGGCACACACAATTGAAACAGGATTGCTTTTAAAGGGTCCTGACTCTTTTCCAATTTCACTTTCCGGTTTTATCAATGTTTATAACGATGCCGGCAGCAATACATATTTTCAAATTGATTACCCGGCTACTGTGGCCAAAGTTCCTCTTAACTTTTTTGTCGGCGCTTCAGGCGGCAGCAAAGAAAATCCTGGTTACTATGGAACAGAATCATTTAATGTTATCAACATCGGTGTAAAAGCAACAAAAGAGTTAAAGATAACTGATGAATATGGCTTGCCAGTTTCGGTTTCATTTATAATTAATCCTAGAACTGAAATTTCTTATCTCGTTTTCGGTTTGACTTTTTAATGTTTCAAATAATTTAACTATTAATAAAAGGAGCTACTTATGTTCGATACCGGTAGTACTGGATTTATGCTCATTGCAACCAGTCTTGTAATGCTTATGACTCCTGGTCTTGCTTTTTCTACGGCGGACTTGTTGGCAGAAAAATGTTCTTGCAATAATGATTCAAAGTTTTGTTTCTCTCGGCTGGACGACTGTTATCTGGTTCGCTTTCGGATTTTCACTTTGCTTTAGCGGTGGTGAAGGCGGATTAATCGGCAATCTTAATATGGCTTTTCTTGCCGGAACAGATCTCAATTCTGTTTTTACAGGTAATCATCAAATCCCGCTTTACGTTTTCTGTTTGTACCAGATGATGTTTGCAATAATTACACCTGCATTAATCACTGGTGCATTCACTAATCGTGTTCGATTCCCCGCCTATCTTATGTTTCTAACAGCTTGGCTTGTCTTTCTATATTTCCCGCTCGTTCACATGGTCTGGGGCGGCGGTATGTTAGCTCAATGGGGTGTCTTGGATTTTGCAGGTGGAATAGTTGTTCACGCTAGCGCCGGTATGGCTGCACTTGCTTCGGTTTTTTATGTTGGAAAAAGAAATATTACAGAACGCGGACCGCACAGCATTCCTCTTGTTGCTCTTGGAACCGGTTTGTTGTGGTTCGGATGGTATGGATTTAATGCGGGAAGTGAATTACAGGTTGATGCAATTACGGGACTTGCATTTTTAAATACAGATGTTGCCGCTTCGTTTGCTGCAATCACCTGGCTGTTGCTGGCATGGACACTTGAGAAGAAACCAAAGTTTGTTGGTTTATTAACGGGTGCGGTTGCAGGTCTTGCAACTATCACACCCGCAGCAGGATTTGTTACTGTTCAAAGTGCCGCTATTATAGGAATTATAGCCGGACTAGTTTGCTACTTTGCAGTTTCCTTAAAAAACAAAATGCATTGGGATGACGCTCTTGATGTTTGGGGTGTTCATGGTGTTGGCGGTTCAATTGGAGTTATTTTACTCGGATTGTTTGCCACAAGTGCTGTTAATCCTGTGGTTACAACAAACGGCGTACTAATGGGCGGCGGTTTTGATTTCTTCTGGAAACAGGTTATAACGGTTCTTGGTGTTTGTGTATATGCTTTTGTTTTTTCTTATGTAATGCTTTGGGTAATTAATTTTATCACTCCCGTTAAGGTTACAAAAGAAGAAGAAGAAGCCGGATTGGATAGTTCACTTCACGGTGAAATGGCTTACGAACAGGATTAATTTTTATTGTTATTTGTTTTCATCAGGACACGAGATTATCGTGTCCTTTTTTATTTAATTGCTATTAAACTACGTGTCATTTCGAGCGCAGCGAGAAATCTTTTCCTCTATTCATTTAATTTCCCTGTCATCCTGGCAGGCAGACGTGAGAATCTTTTCTTTTATTTACTTTGTATGTCATTCCCACGCAGGTGGGAATCTGTTTGAACTCTCCTTTTTGCCAACCGCAGACTGTGAACTGCAAACTTCTATTTTCCGTTTCACCTTTGATATTATCTATCGTTATTTTTGCAGATAGCGGACCAAAGGCTGCCTGCTATTAAATTTTATTTATGATAACCATTGGTTAATATTTTTTTTATTTTTAAATGTTTATCAAGGGAGAAAAAAATGAAAAGACTTAGTACACACCAATTTTTATTAGTTGTTCTTTTCTTTGTGATAATTTTACCTGCTCGCATCTATAGTCAACCAAACGATTCACAGATTACAAAAGTAGAAAATGGATTACTTCCATATACGCTGATTGAGGGAGAGCCTTCATTCAATTTGCATGACCGAATGGAATATTATAAAGTTCCGGGAGTCAGTATCGCTGTTATTAAAGATTATAAAATTGAATGGACTAAACAGTACGGCGTTATGGATTCTGGAATTCAAAATCCCGTTACAGATAAAACATTATTTAATGTCGGCTCTTTAAGTAAAGGCGTAGCCGCACTTACAGTATTAAACTTGGTTAATGAAGAAAAATTGATTTAAATAAAAACATTAACGAACAATTGATCTCCTGGAAAGTGCCTGAAAATGAGTTTACTGCACAACAAGCTGTTACCCCATTTCTTTTAATGAACCACAGCGGCGGCGCAATGTTCCTTCCTGGTGTTGTATATCTGGCAAACAATTTCCCAACAAATCTTCAGATACTTAATGGAGAAAGTCCATCTCAAACAAATGCTGTGGTTATTGATAAAATACCGGGAACTGAATTTCATTACTCAAATGCCGGATATTCTATTTTACAACAATTAGCGGTTGATGTTGAAGGAAAACCTTTTCCTGAAATAGTAAGTGAAAGAATTTTTGAACCTCTTAAAATGTACAGCACTACTTTTGAACAGCCCCTGCCCGAAGAATTAATTAAAATTGCCTGTGCCGGACACGAGAGCAGCGGATTACCACTTTTGGCTAAAAGATATTTTTTCCCCAATATGGCTGCCGGTGGATTATGGACCACTACTGAAGATTATTCTAAATATATTATCGAGCTTCAGAAATCTTATCTGGGTAAGTCTAATAATATAATCTCACCTGAACTGACTAAAGAAATGTTATCGCCGCACGTTTCAAAACAATATGGACTTGGTGTATTTATGAGAGAAATGTTCGGAGAGATAAATTACTTTGGGCATATGGGAGACAGCAGAGGATTTTTTGCCGGATTTGTATCTCATCTAACTGATGGTTACGGCGCGGTTGTTTTTACAAACGGACAAAATGGGGCTAACTTAATCAGAGAAATAACAAATGGTATTGCCAAAGTTTATGGCTGGGAAAAATATCTTCCAGGTGAAAATAAAATTGTAGTTATTGAGAATGGAATTGCTGATAAATATTGCGGACGATATTCCTTGGGATCTGACGATTACTTTGAAGTACACAAAGACCAGGATAATTTATTTATTAACAAGTTTAATAATACACAGTTGTTTCATACAGGCCAGGGCAAATTTGTAATAAAATTAAGGCTGGGGTACTTGCAGTTTAATATTGATCCCAATGAGGATAAAACTACTGCTGTTTATTATTTTTCTGATGAACTGGGGCGGTTTTTAAATGAACCGATAAACTGCCAAAAAATGGAGCCCGGGCAAAAAGCACCAATTGAATTATTTGAAGAAGGCCAATTTGAAAATGCACTTAATTTATATCGTAAAATAAAACAGGAAAACCCAACTGATCTTAATGTGTCTGAAAATCGTTTTAATAGTTTGGGTTATGATTATTTAAGCAGGGGCCTCCTTGATAAAGCTATCTTAATTTTTAATTTAAATACAGAGCTTTATCCCGAATCTGCAAATGTGTTTGATAGCCTTGGCGAAGCTTATATGAAAAACGGAAATAATGAATTAGCGATCTTTAACTATAAAAAATCTATCAAGCTTAATCCCAATAATCAAAATGCTGTTGAGATATTAAAAAAACTTAAATCAGACTAGTAAAAGTTTTTATTTTTATCTTCCTGAGTGGTGTTGAAGGATGGAGATTCCCTCTCCTGCCTACAGCGGGCAGGTTCGAGGGAATGATATTAAAGCATTTTTTATGTTTTGGGCAAACTCTTAAAGTGAGTTTATTTACCCATCTCATCCGCACTTGGTCCGTAAACACCAGGTATTGGAATATCAAGCAGTCTTAAAAAAACACCCAGCTGTGCTCTATGGTGTATCAACTGGCTTAAAGAGTGTCGTATAACTTCAGCCTTAGAAAGATCCATAATTACAGCATCGCCGTTTCTCATAACCCATCTGTCGTTCAATTTATCTTCATTCTTTTCAACCAGCACAGATTTAGCATTGGTTACAGATTCCTCAAGCAGTGCCAGTAATTCTTTTGTATTATTAATTACTTTGGGATTATAGGGGGTTTTAGCAAAATCTAGTTCATCATGCATCATACCCAAGCCAATCCATCCGGGTATTTCTGCAATATGTGTTGATAATGCTCTTATCGTCATACTTTTGGGATGAGGTCTCCAATCGTATTTATCATCCGGTACAATCGCCATCATCTTTCGGGTAGATACTGCTTCCTGTTCCAACTCATTCAAAAACATTTTGATCATTGACATATTTGCTCCTTTTTAATTTGTAAAAAATCGATTAAGTAAAACTACAAAGAGTGATTGACAACAGTATGTTAGCAGGGTCATATAAAATTAATATAAATTATTTTGTCATTCCCCTGCAAAGGGGAATCCATTGGTTATTTGGTAGATTCCCGCCTACGCGGGAATGACTCACCTAAATACGCAGAACAATAATGAGGTTATTATTCCTTTCCTTATTTTTGCACATTACAAAAACAAAAGAAAGCATAAATGAGCGCAGAAGTAAACAAAATTATTTACTCAATGGTTGGGGTAAGTAAATTCTATAACAACAAACCAATTTTAAAAGATATTTACCTTTCCTATTTCTATGGAGCTAAAATTGGTGTAATCGGTTTAAACGGATCAGGTAAATCATCGCTTCTAAAAATTCTTGCAGGGGTTGATAAAAACATAAACGGAGAAACAGTTGTGTCTCCCGGTTTTACAATCGGCTACCTTGAACAGGAACCGCATCTTGATGATACAAAAACTGTAAGAGAAATTGTGCAGGAAGGTGTTCAATCAATTGTTGATTTGCTAAGCGAGTATGATAAAATAAATGAAAAGTTTGCAGAACCGATGGATGATGATGAAATGACAAAGCTTCTCGAAAGACAAGGCGAAGTTCAGGAAAAGTTAGAGGCAATGGGTGGTTGGGATCTTGATGCACGACTCGAAATGGCTATGGATGCGTTACGATGTCCGCCATCAGATGCTTTGTGCAAAATACTTTCCGGCGGAGAGCGAAGACGTGTTGCGCTGTGCAGACTGCTACTTCAAAAACCGGATATTCTTTTACTTGATGAGCCGACTAACCATCTTGATGCTGAAACAGTTGGATGGTTAGAGCAACACTTACAAAAATATGAAGGAACTGTAATAGCAGTAACGCACGATAGATATTTTCTTGACAACGTTGCAGGCTGGATACTTGAGCTTGACCGCGGCGAAGGAATTCCGTGGAAAGGAAATTATTCATCGTGGCTGGAACAGAAACAGGAAAGATTGCGCGTTGAAGAAAAGCGCGAAACCGACAGACAGAAAACTTTGCAGCGCGAACTTGAGTGGATACGAATGAGTCCCAAAGCTCGTCATGCAAAATCTCAATCAAGGATCACTTCTTATGAAAATCTTCTTAAGGAAGAAAAGGAAAAAGGACAGAAAGATCTTGAGCTTTATATTCCTGTTGCAGAACGACTTGGTGATATTGTAATCGAGACAGAAAAACTTAACAAAGCTTACGGCGATAATATTTTAATTGATGATTTAACATTCTCAATTCCACCCGGTGCAATTGTGGGAATAATCGGAGCTAACGGTGCTGGTAAAACAACTTTGTTTAGAATGATTACAGGATCAGAAAAACCTGATTCAGGTAATCTTAAAATCGGTTCTACTGTTAAGATGTCCTATGTTGATCAATCCAGGGATGCGCTTGATTCGGAAAAAAGTATTTGGCAGTTAATATCAAACGGAGAAGACACCATTATGCTTGGCAACAGGCAGGTAAACTCGCGTGCTTATGTGGCTCAGTTTAATTTCTCGGGTGCAGATCAGCAGAAAAAAGTAGGAATGCTTTCTGGCGGAGAAAGAAACCGCGTGCATCTTGCAATGATGTTAAAGCAGGGCGCCAATGTTATTCTTCTTGATGAACCAACCAACGATCTTGATGTGAACACTTTGCGCGCGCTTGAAGAAGGTATTGAAAAATTTGCAGGATGTGTTTTGGTAATAAGTCACGATAGATGGTTTTTAGATAGAATAGCAACACACATTTTAGCATTCGAAGGTGAAAGCAAAGTTGTTTGGTTTGATGGGAACTACACCGAGTACGAAGAAAAACGAAAAGAAAGATTGGGAATAGAGGCAGATCAGCCGCATAGAATTAAGTACCGACATTTAACTAGAAATTAAAAAATTGATTTCGCGATCCTAAAAAAATAAACTTATTATCAAAGAAAGGTTCGGGTTACATTATGAAAAAATTATCGGTCCTTTTGCTTGCCCTTACGTTCATCATTGCCTGCTCTAAAACCGAGGAGAAAAAAGTTGAGACCACGGAACAACAAACCGTAACCACACAAGAAGCACCTGCGCCGGTTGTTAATCATAGATATGGAATAAAATCCGGTGTTGTTTTATACGATGCGCCAATGGGTTTAAAACAAGAATTATATTTTGATGATTATGGGGCAAAAGAAGTTTTTATAACAATGATGGATATGGGTGTAGCAAAAACCAAAGCTATAGAAATTAGAAAAGATGGCTACACTTACAAATATGAAGATGGAAAAAAAGATGGAACAAAATCAAGATGGTATACAAGTGAAACCGATTTTGCAAAAGCAGATCCTAAAACCATTGAGCGCTACAAAGTAAAAGATCTTGGTACAGAAACAATTGATGGTAAAGAATGTAAGAAATGGAGCGCGGAGTTTAATGGAACACCAATGGTAACATGCATTTGGAATAATGTAATGGTAAAATCGGTAACACAGTTTAACGGAAAAGACCTTGTTATCGAAGCAACAAAAATTCAGGATACTTCAGTAGATCCTAAATTGTTTGAGCTGCCCGCTGGTGTAACTTTTAAAGATATTTAGTTTAAATAAATACTTTGCGTCTTAGCATCTTTGCAGAGGGAAAAATTTTCACGCAGAGACGCTAAGCCGCAAAGAATTAATTCATTTCCTATACTGCTTTATAAACTCTTCAACTTCCGGCAAACCGCCTTGATAAATTAAGTAGCCGTTGCTGGGTTCTCGTTCAGTAATTTCTCCGTTAATTGGGGTTAGCATTATCTCTTTAACTTTTTCTAAATCATTTGTTTGTCCGAGTGCCCAGCCTAGTTTTACATAAGCAACTTCGGGTAACATATTTGCAGCAGGAATTACACCAAGTTCCATCATATCCCTTCCGGTATCATAAACGTACATTTGCACATATCCCCAAAGAGTCTGTACAGTCATATAAACAGCAACATTTTTTTCTCTTGCACGTTTTAAAGCAGGATACATCGGTTTGTTTACGTGCCCGAGTCCGGTACCTGCAATTACAATTCCTTTATAACCATTATCAATTAGTGAGTCAATTATATCCGGCTGCATATTTGGATAGTAATAAACAATAGAAACTTTTTCTTCAAATACCGGATTGATTACAACCTCTTTATCATCTCTTCTTCTTTTATAATCCTCACGGAGCGGAGTGATTTTTTCATTGCTAACCATTGCGATCGGAATGTCACCAATCGTTCTAAAAGTTGAACGATAACTTGAGTGCATTTTTCTTACTCTGGTTCCGCGATGAAGCAGGCCGTACATATCAGAAGTTGGACCAAACATACAAACCATAACTTCGGCAATATCACTTTCGGAAGCTGTTTTAACTGCGTGAATTAAATTTAAGGCAGCATCTGAGGATGGCCGATCACTAGAACGCTGCGAACCAACCATTACAATTGGTACCGGAGAATTTTGAACCATAAACGATAATGCAGCAGCAGTGTGATGCATTATATCTGTACCATGGCCGATTACTATACCTTGAACACCTTTCTCAATCTCATTGCCGATGGCTTTTGCAATACCTGTCCAATGCTTCGGTCCGATGTTTTCACTGAACTCGCCATAAAGTTTTTCTGTTTCAAGATTGCAGTAATCTGCAAGCTCCGGCACTGAGCCGTATAGTTCTCCGGGAGAAAAAGCAGGAATAACTGCGCCGGTTCTGTAATCTAATCGCGATGCAATTGTGCCTCCCGTTCCCAAAAGTTTTACTCTCGGTTTTTTAGGATCGTAAGGAAAGTCTTTTTCAGGGATTTTGTACTTCGCTTCTCGCCTTCCAAATATTTTTACGTTCTTAATTTTTTCAGCAGCAATTCCAATGTTATAACCAATTAGCATTTTAAGAACAATATGAAACTCATCTGCGGTTTCTGACCGGGGTAAAATTAATCCTTTAAAACTTCCTTCATCCGTAAGAATTTCAACGTCGCTCCAGATTGGTGTTTTAAATTTTTGCAGTGTTGTTAATGCAACTCCACGATAACCTTTGTAATCTTCTATATTTATATCAGCCATTATTTTAATTTCTTTTTATCTTTTAAATAATTTTTAGCATTTTTTTTTTTTTTTTTTTTTTTTTTTTTTTTTTCTTTTTTTTTTTGGGTTTTCCTCCCTTTTTTTTCTTTTTTTTTTTTTTTTTTTTTTTTTTTTTTTTTTTTTTTTTTTTTTTTTTTTTTTTTTTTTTTTTTTTTTTTTTTGTGTTTTTTTTTTTTGTTTTTTTTTTTTTTTTTTTTTTTTTTTTTTTTTTTTTTTTTTTTTTTTTTTTTTTTTTTTTTTTGTTTTTGGCTGGGCCTCCCCGGTTTTTTTTTTTTTTTTTTTTTTTTTTTTTTTTTTTTTTTTTTTTTTTTTTTTCTCTCTTTTTTTTTTTTTTTTTTTTTTTTTTTTTTTTTTTTTTTTTTTTTTTTTTTTTTTTTTTTTTTTTTTTTTTTTTTTTTTTTTTTTTTTTTTTTCTTTTTTTTTTTTTTTTTTTTTTCTCCTTTTTTTTTTTTTTTTTTTTTTTTTTTTTTTTTTTTTTTTTTTTTTTTTTGTTTTTTTTTGGGGGGGGGGTTTTTTTTTTTTTTTTTTTTTTTTTTTTTTTTCTTCTTTTTTTTTTTTTTTTTTTTTTCCGCCCCCGCCTTTTTTTTTTTTTTTTTTTTTTTTTTGGGGGGCCCCCCTCCCCCTTTTTTTTTTTTTTTTTTTTTTTGGTCCCTTTCCCCCGGGGGGGGGGGGGGTTTTTTGGAAGATATTTTATTTCAATAATAGAAAAAAAATTTTTTTTTTTTTCCCTCCTCCCAAGGGGGGGGTTTTTTTTTTTTCAAATTTTTTTTTTTTTTTTTTTTTTTTCATCTCTCTTAATACCCTTTTTTACTTAAACCCGATCTTATCTGCAATATCTTTTGCAGGCACTCTTCCACGAAGTTTTTTCATTATCATACCCATCAATAAAGCGGTTTTATTTTCAGGATTAAACATTTTAATTTTTTCAAACCTGGACCCTAAGTTTTTAATTATATCATCAATTTCTTTTTCATCAGCAGGATTTGAAATTACTTCTTCTGTAAAAGCGCCAAGCTCTGCTGTAGTTCTTAATTTTGTTAGTAAAGCATCTTTTGGGATTTTGTTTTCAGAATAAGATTTTAGAATTTCTTCAAACATACTTTTGTTCAGCCATTCAGTGGTACAGCCACGCTTTTTTAATCTCTTGGGATATTGGATAAGAAAGACAGCAACGGTTGTTGGGTTAATTTTCCAATCATTAACCGCTTTCTTAAACAATTCGGCATATTTTGAAACAGAGAGTTCTTCAATTGTGTCTTTTGGAATTCCAAGTTTGACATACCATTCTATTCTTTTCCAAAATTGTTCAGGCAAAGAAGATTTTATTTTTTCTAATCTATCCTTTGTAATTTTTTTTGGCGGAAGATCTGTATCAGGGTACATTCTATCAGCACCAGGAAGAATGCGTTCAAATCCGTTTGTTCCGTCACTCATTGCCTGTCTTGTTTCAGATGGAATTCCAATTGTAGCTTCTTTTGCACGAATAATGATTTCATTAATTGCAGTCTTAACATCATCTTCGCTTCCCCAAACAAGTATCATTGAATCGTTATCAGTGGTATTAGTAAATTTTTTAATTTTTAACCAATCAGCAGAAGTTATTGTATCACTCTTACTATCAGAATGAATAAGGTTAGGAATGTTTGTTAAGCATGCTATTACTCTAACTCGGTCAGATATCTCTTTTGAAAAATAAGTATCTGTTTGTGTTTGCCAGTGAAGTAAATCTTTAAAACCTTTTAACACAACCACGCTTAGTGTCATTCCCGAATCCACGGCATTTTTAAGTGGTGCGTAATAAACCTTCTTTAATAGTTTTGTAATATCGTAAGATTCAGCTTTAAATGTTTCGGGTGTTATTCCTCGTTTTTTTAATTCTTCTTTTAAGCGCAAAAGATTCCATTGTCTCATCGCTTCATTATAGGTTAAAAGTGGGATTAATGTTATTTGCGGAACACCTTTAATTTCAACACGTGTTCCACCTTCTACACTTACATTAACATCTTCGCGTGCAGCTCCCATTCCCCTTCTAACTTTTTGAGTGCTTCTTACAAGTTTGCTGCATTGCCAAGCAACTTCTGCTACTTCCTGTGGTGTGTGCATTGCTGGTTCCGTTACAGTTTCAATAAGCGGCATTCCTAGTCTGTCTGTCAAATAAACTCTTTCATGACCGATATCAGAAACTTCTCGGCAGGAATCTTCCTCGATAGACATTTGAACAATTTTTATTTTTTTATCTTTGTAAGGTATCCAGCCATCCAGCGCATAAATTGCCGTTCGTTGAAATCCTGTGGGAATACTTCCATCCAAATATTGCTTTCGCGCTATGTGAAGTTCATCCACAAGATTACAGTTGTATAACATTCCAATTCCGATTGCAATATCAAGCGCATCATCGTTAATAAGAAAAGGCGGAGTATCATCCATCTCGTAAGTACAAACTGTTTCCCGTTTGATGTGATATATAATGTTCTTCTTTGTTTTAAATTCCATCAAAGCTGTGCCGTCATAAACTCCCATTTCAGAAAGTGTTGGACGCATATGGCGCAATATTTCAGCATCAAATTCTCTGCTGTATTTTCCAGCAGGGCATCTGCAGAAAAGTTTTTTTTCGGTTAAAAGCTGTTGATGGATTTCTAATCCAGATTTGAATCCGACTTTTTTGTAGTCTTCTTCTGTCATTTCACTAAAAGGCTTGAAGATAAAATCATACATAAGTGAGCCGTAAATTTTTATTATTATTGGTATGAAAAATAAACAAAGTTTTATGCAGCAGAAACTAATATTTAAGTATCCAAAATTAAAAAAATCTTCCTGTATTCATCTAAATCAATTATCTTTAAAAGAGTCGTTTAAAATCGAAAATTATTTGGAAGTTATTTTTTAAAAGGAAGCATATTTTATTTTGAACAAAATAAAAAACATCACTAAACTTTCTGAGCTGCCTGCAACAGCTATTTGTGGCAATGATATTACTTCATCCTGTCTCTATGTTTCTGCGTTATCTATTATATATGCAGGACAATATGCATGGATAGCGCTTTTAATGGTTGCCGGAATACTGTTTTTATTTAGGAAAATATATGGCGAGGTTGTTGGTGCATTGCCATTAAATGGCGGAGCATATAATGCGTTACTAAATACCACAAGCAAATCAATAGCATCTTTAGCGGCAACCCTTACTTTGTTATCCTATATGGCAACTGCAGTTATATCTGCATCGGAAGCAATGCATTATGTTCATCATCTGTTTAATGGATTTTCTGTTTTAGCGGCAACGGTTGTTTTATTAGCTGTTTTTATGATGATAACCATAATTGGAATTGGTGAATCATCTAAAGTTGCTGTGTTTATTTTTATTACTCACATCATAACCCTCACTGTATTGGTTTCTCTATCGATATGGTATTTGATTAATAATGGATTTAGTGTTCTCGAATTAAACTATCAACAACCAGTAAAAGAAGGAAGCATATATATTGCTTTATTTTTTGGATTCTCCGCAGCAATGCTTGGTATATCAGGATTCGAAAGCTCCGCTAATTTTGTTGAAGAACAGAAGCGTGGTGTTTTTCCTAAAACACTTAGAAATATGTGGATAGCTGTTGGCATATTTAATCCAGCAACTGCATTTTTAGCACTCTCTATAATTCCAATTCCCGAAGTGTCCGGCCATCAAGAAGCTTTGTTAGCACATATGGGAAACATTGCGGCAGGAAGTTGGTTGTCGGTTTTAATATCAATAGATGCCGCGCTTGTATTAAGTGGCGCTGTCTTAACTTCGTATGTTGGTGTTAGCGGCTTGATAACAAGAATGACCTTAGATAGATGTTTACCAAATTTTTTATTGAAGAGTAATAAAAGAGGTACAACTCACAGAATTATTATTGCTTTCTTTTTGCTTTGTGTTTCAATTCTTTTCATTACAGGTGGACAGTTGGGTGCATTAGCTGGGGTATATACAATATCATTCCTTTCTGTTATGATACTTTTTGGAATAGGTAATATATTATTAAAAGTTAAACGTAGTAAAATACCACGACCAGAAAGAGCATCAGCAGTTTCTCTAGTTATTGCAATAAGTGCTGTTATAATTGGTTTGATTGGAAATGCAATAATGAATCCTGGATATCTAGTTGTGTTTTTGGAATACTTTGTGCCAACGGTTGCTGTTGTTGCGATAATGCTTTGGAGAATTCCTATTCTAAAAGGAATCCTTTTTATTATTAGATCAATTGCCGAAAGTCTTCAAAAAATCACACGTACTACTTCAACTGTGATTAGAGATAAAATTAAACAGATTAACTCACAGCAATTTGTATTCTTTACAAAAGGAGATAACATAGCTAGCTTAAATGAAGTTATGCTTTATGTTCGACGAAATGAAAACACAAAGAACATTAAAATTGTAACAATTGTTAATGATGCAAACATAGTTTCTGAAAATTTGAAACAGGAAATTGAAGTTTTAGATAGAGCCTATCCGGAAATTGATATTGAGTATATTGAAATGCCTGGTGAATTTTCTCCTGAACTAATTCAAACTTTATCCGAAAAATGGAACATCCCAACTAACTTTATGTTTGTTGGCCAGCCGGGTGAAAAATTTATGTATCGATTAGAAGAATTGGGTGGGGTGAGATTAATTATTTAAACTGTAGAGACGCATCGCAATGCGTCTCTACTAAGCACACTTTTATTTGCTAAACTTGCTGAAGTAATCCTTAAACATATCTTTATGAACCATAAAATCCATTATCTTCAGCTTTACATAATCTTCCTGATAGTAATAGTATCCCTTGTCTCCAGTATTTTTTGATCCAGCCCCTGAATCTTTAATTAAAAACCATGTTTTGCCGTCTAATTCTTCATATCCAACTAAATGTATTCCGTGATCATCAGTTGTTGTTTCATTACTGAAACGAAATTGTCTTGAGTTTTCATCAATGTATTCAGAAGGAATATCAAAAGTTGGAACAACTGCACATTTTGTCCAGCTATAATAACCAGGCTCACTAACATCGCCGCCGATTGCAAGTGTATAACCATTCTTAATTGAATTCTTTAATATTTTCATAAAATCATCAAGCGGAATATTGTAATAATCTTTGTTATGCCACCAATTGTCCGGAACTTCATACTCAACTTGCTGCCAATACGGCTGCTGCATATATGAAACAACATCAACGTAATCATCAACATTTAATTTTAGATAATCTGTTAGATATTCTTTAGGCGAATATTTCTTTCCGTCAACAACAACTTCAGTTGGCGGTGTGCCTAGATAATGATTTAATATTGATTTTGTAACTTTAACAACTTCATCTTCATCCCAAGCATTTATAGCTTTTACATTTTTGAGATAAGTCTGAATTTCATTTATCATCTCACGATGATCATGAAATTTTTGATTGGGTAACAACCCAGTAAAGGCAGCTAAGGGAACAATACCATACGTTTTGTAAATTCTTGTAACTGCATTTGCTTCAGAACCTTCTTCAACAATTGATTTACCACGATTATGAACAAACTCTTTAACTTTTTCAACATATTCCCAGTAAGCAGTATAGATTGGAGAAAGCTGAACTTTTTTTCCGGTTAAACGATAAACTTCTGATTCGAAAAATGAAGTGGTAGAAAAACTCCAGCAAGTTCCTGTTTGTCCTTGAGAAACCGGATCGTTATGCCAGTAGTATTTAAACTCTTCTTTTGATTGCGGATAATTCATCCCTGAAAAATCAAGCATGAATGTTTTCTTTTTTTCTTTTGTTGGATTTTTAAATTCATCAATCCCTTTTTGAATTTCTTTATAAAAACCATCCTTTGGTTCTACAAAAACGCCTTTGTTTTTTTCTTGTGGTTTAGTTACGGAAGCTGAAATTAAAACTAAAATTACGATAAGCGATATAAATAATTTCATATCATATCCTTTAAGTAAGTTGATCAAATTAAATTAAAACTAACATTCAAAATTAGGGATAAATAAAAAGAGAGCGAAGAACACAAATAAAAAATTCCCGGTCAGATTGAAGGAGGCAACAAACAATCCGCCGGAAAATATTTCGAGACACTATTTTATAAGGATCATCTTACCCGCCATTAGACCAATGCCAAAATCAATTGTATAAATATAAACATCGGATGGAGCTTCTTGTCCGTTAGAGAATTTCCCATCCCAAAAAACCTCATAAGTTCCTGCATCAGAAACATAATATTTAATTTCTCTAACTAGTTCACCCAACGAATTATAGATCTTCACAACAACATCGGTTTGAATATTTTTTCCGATTGTAAATCTTATATTTGTTGATGGATTAAAAGGATTAGGATAATTACCAAGAATACGGAATTCCGTGGGTTGGATTGGTTCTGTACATATAATTATTCCCTCTTCAACTCCAGTTGGGTTTCCAAAACTTGTAAACGGAGAAATCACACCAAAAGCAATACTCAAATCAATGATTTGCTGTTTTAATAACAAGGCTTGCGGAGAATAAGGATCGAGTAAATAATATTGAACTATTAAGTACTCGATTTTTTGCTTTGCCCAAACTTTTGGTAAAAAACTATAATTAAGAATGTTTGAATCTGCCAGCGTTACTGGATAATTGTATTGTACATTCTGCCCAAATGCTTCACCGGAAAGCGTGATATTAATATTTCCAGGATTTGAATACCTTCCCGAAACAATCATTTGTTGTCCTTTATACAAATTTGGTAATGGATTGGGAAATATTTGATTTAAATATTGTGGGTCAAAGGAAATTGATGTGTTAAGCAATACCGGATTTCTTATCTGCTGGTAGAATGTTGTCAAGACCTCTTCTAATTCATTGTTCAATAAGAAAGTTGCAAATCCATTATTATCCAAAGAAATCTGAGTTAACAATTGTTCATTAACATATGAGCCTATCCCGAAACTGAACAATAAAATATTTGTTTCTGTAGTTTGAATTAAATTATTTATATGCTGAACTAGCTGTTCAGTAATTGTTATTCCGGCCGTAGCCTCTCCATCCGTTAAGAAGATAATAATATTTGCTGTTGAGTCATTTGCTGTTGAGAATTGTGGGACAGCAACATCAAAAGCCCCGGAAATATTTGTTAAATTTCTTGCATAAATTGTTGAAATATAACTCAATGCTTGATTCATTGTGGTTTGATTAAACTCAACATGTGTAGGGCTAAAGCTAGTAATCACATCATCAAAGTCTATTATATTAAATTTATCACCATCATTTAAATTTTGTACGATATAACTCGCTGCGTTTTTTGCTTGTTCCATCTTTGTTCCAGACATACTTCCAGAGCGATCAATTATTAGTGTGAAAACTTTGTCAATTACTTCAGTGTTATTACTAGGATCGGGCTCTGCAACAAATACAAAAAATCCGTTTTCTTGCTCATCGGGAACTAATGAATCGGGAAGAAAAGTACTGAAGCTAAATAATCCCAACTCATTTAAACTTAAAGAATATAAAACTTTATAATTTGCATTCGCATATAATTCTGAAGCTGTATATTCTAAAAAAGCATTGTTACCATTATTGATTTGCTGCGTAGCTGTGTGACTAAGTAATTGAATTGTTTCTATGGTTCTTGAAGAATTTAATGAAAATTTAAATTCCTGATAGTTTAATGAAGCTTGTTGAATTAGCGTGTAATTATTTGGATATTCAAAATTTACACTACCAAACGAGTACTTTAAAAATTCAACATAAGTTAATTCAATAGTAACTATTGAATCTGCTTTTAATGTATCAAGAATATCAAAATACAGAGGAACATCACCAAGATATTGTGCAAGATTTGGATGAGGATTACCCCCAGGCAATGAAGTATCGGGCGGTTGTGGAGTAATCATTGCAGTATTCCACATTCCATTGATTTTCCATTTTAACGAAACCGCACTAGCTCCCAATGGTAGCGGAAAAGCATATTTAAAATTTTTATCCACCCCAAAAACATTTCTGAACGTCTGTGTTGTTTTTATAAGAGCGATCTGGTTTTCAACTTCAACATTAATAATTGAGGTTTCAACTTTTAGATAAGATTGATTTGAAGCATTTACTATTCCGACTCCATTAGCAAAGATGCTAATTGATGTGAAAATTGCGAATAGAACTATTACCAACTGTTTCATAATGGCCCCTTCCTGTTGGATAAAAGTTAAAGAACTCTAAAAATATGTAATGAAACTTAATCTTAATAGCAGAATATTTCAAGCACATTACTTTATATCGCCACAAATAAAAAATTCCCGGTCAGATTGAAGGAGGCAACAAACAATCCGCCGGGAATATAAAGCGATGCGAACAGCTTTACTAATACGATATATCGCTTATTTCAATCATCTCAGTTTTTTTATCATACTTTTTAAGGTACGAAACAAATTCGGAGTTTAAGAATTTTTGATGGGTTTTTTCATAAACCTTAAGATACTTTTCAACTTGCTTATGTGTTAATCCGCTTTTCATGTAATTCTTTTTTTCATTATCATCAAAAAAGATGCGATAATAAAAAAGCTTTGCCGGTTTTGATTTTGCTTTAGCCGCAACTGGTTTTTTAATTGATTTTTTTACTGGCATTTTTTCTCTCTCCAATTATTTAGTTGGATTAAACTTTTCCGTTTTTCTTAATTACTTCGCGCGCAATAATTCCTTTTTGAATTTCATTTGTTCCTTCAAAAATTCTGTTAATACGGCTATCGCGGTAAATGCGTTCAATTGGAAGCTCTTGCGAATAACCCATTCCACCGTGTATTTGAACTGCAAAATCAACAACCTTATCTAAAGATTCTGAACAATAATATTTTACAATTGCCGATTGTCTTGAAATATCTTTCTTTAAATCATAATCAACAGCGGTACGGTAAACAACTGATTCCATATTATAAATCATAACCGCCATCTCTGCAAGCATAAATTGTATTGCCTGAAAATGTGAAATCGGATGATCAAACTGAACGCGCTCTTTTGCATACTTTGTAGAAAGTTCAAGCAATTCTTTTGAAACACCAAGGCATGCTGCACCCAATCCAAGTCTTCCGGCATCAAGAGTTTTCATTGCGTAAATAAATCCTCTTCCGTCTGTTCCAATTAAATGATCTTTTGGGATGCGAACATTTTCAAAACTTAATGCGTTAGTTACGCTTCCCTTTATTCCCATTTTCTTTTCCGGTGGACCAGCTTTAAAGCCAGGAACATTTGTATCAACAGCAAAAAGACTAATTCCTTTTTCTGTACGTGCAAACAAAGAAACAAAATCCGCAATACCGCCGTTTGTTATCCAGAGTTTTTCACCGTTAATAACCCATTCATCACCAACGATATCTGCTTTTGTTTTTAGATGGAAAGAATCTGAACCGGCTTGAGCTTCTGTTAAGCCAAATGCTGCAATTTTTTCTCCGGAGGCAAGAGGCGGTATAAATTTCTTTTTCTGTTCTTCACTTGCACCGTTAAAAATTGCGTTTGTTCCTATCGATTGATGTGCACCAATAAATGTTGCTGTGCTCATACAGCCGCGAGAAATTTCTTCCTGCATCAAACAATAACCAACTTCACCAAATCCGCCGCCGCCGTATTCTTCGGGAAATGAAATTCCAAGAAAACCAAGCTCAGCCATTTTTTGGATTAGTTCTTTTGGAATTTTTGCTTCTTCATCAATTTTAGCAGCAATGGGTTTGATTTCATTATTTGTAAAATCACGCACCATTTCCCGGAGCATGATTTGTTCTTCGGTAAAGCCAAATTCGAACATAGAGATGATGCCTTCTTTTTTTTGTCAATTGATATTGTCAAATAATATTCCAGAAGGATTTATTGCGTTATTTGCTCAAATATTGCTAAAAGTAGAACGTTGTAACAAAATCCTTTTCATATCAAAGAAGGGAAATAAAGAGCGTTCTTAATTGTGAGAAGCTAAAAATTACTTATTCATCTCGATTCACTGTTTCTGGTGAAAATGCCGGCAAACAAACCGCTACATATTCAGCTCCACCATCATGCGGAGTGCTGTATTGTATCCACTCTCCTTTTTTAGTTAGTATGGCTGAACCAGCTTTAACATCAATCGTTTCTTTTTCTGTTTTAACCTGCAAAGTTCCTTTAAGCACAACAGTGTATTCATCAAATTGTGGGCTTTGCCCCGGTTCAACCCAGCCTTGCGGGCTTGTCATCTTTGCGATGCTTAATGATTCCGTTTTTGAGTTTACTCTTCCAAAATATTCTTCAATTATTTTGGGTTTGTTTCCCACTGATTCAATTATGGTTGGCGATTTAATAACTATTGGCATTTTATGTTTTCCTTATTTCTTTTTTGCGCTTACAAGATAAAAGATAAGATTTGTTTCAAAAACTGTTTTTGGATTTTTCTCTAATTGATTTTTGATTTTATTAATTCCCTTTTGGTATTCTTCGTCAGAGAGATTTGCAAGTTGTGAGCAGCTTTGTTTCTGTAAAAATGGATCACTTAAAACATCATTGCCAATCCTTGTGTTGTTAACTTCTTCAACTGCTTTTATTTGAACGTCTGTAAAATTTTCTTTAATAAGTTTGTTTTTAAGAAGCTCTAAAGAGGGAAATCGCTTTAAATCATTTTCATAAATAGAATCAAAATAATTATAGACATACCAGTTTTTGTCTATGCTTGGATCAACACCAAAAGTAGCAACCGTTCCGTTACTCGTTAACGTTCGCATACTTTCACCAATAAATTTTTCTTTATCCGGAAAATGATGAATCGCATTTACACAAAATATCAAATCAAAAATATTATCTTTAAACGGAATGTTAACCGCATCAGCATTTACAAGGTTAAGATATGGTTTATCTGCTTTGGGGATTTTCATCATCTCAAGAGAAAAATCTAAACCAAAAATCTTTTTATTATTATTTTCAAGAAGACTAATCCATCTTCCAGTTCCGCAACCGGCTTCTAAAATTAATCTGTAATTATTGGATAAAACTATCTTTTTAAGTTCGTTTTCAACTCCAACTAAATAATCTGTTTTATAACGGTGGTTATAAGTTGCTGCAATTTGCGAGTAATCTGTTTTTTGCATTTTATTAAAGTTGATAATTATTATAATATTAAACTAAAAATTTGAAGTATCACATTCAAAAATTTAATTGAGCTTTGTTGTAATCAAGCATCCTCTTTTTTAGATTAAACCGAACACAAAAACAATTAATAATATTTATTTTTAGGAGGCACTATGAACAAACTATTTTCGCTACTTATCACCCTTCTCGTCTTTTCTTCATCTCTCTTTGCGCAGGATGTTGAAAAAGTTAAAGTAAAGATTGAAGCGATGAATAAGGCATATACTCAGGCTATGATTGATAATGATGTTGATAAAATGATGTCTATGTATTCTGATGATATTATATCGATGCCAAGTTATCAACCAACCGTAAAGGGACTTACCAAAGTTAGGGAGCTTAGTGAATTGCAGGCTAATTCCGGATGGAAAACCACGCACTTTGAAATGAATATGACTGATATAATGCTTGCGGGAAATCTTGCAATTGAAATCGGTAATTATAATATGAAAATGTCTGGGCCAAACGCGCCGGAATGGGCAGATTACGGAAAGTATCTCACCGTTTGGGAAGAGCAAAAAGATGGTTCGATGAAAATAAAAGTTGAAACTTGGAATACTGATACGAACCCGTGGGCGCAAATGGATGAATCAAAACAAGAGGAAATGCAAAAAACAGAATAACGTACTGTAATTCAATAAACATACTGACGCAATTTACTTTAATTGCGTCAGTTATATTGACTGATCTTACATTTTACCCAAACATTTTTACCAGTACTTCTCTTCTATAATTAAAAATTTCGTTTATCTTCTTTGAAATTGTTAGAGCATTGATTATCCGTCCAAGAAATCCAAAAGGAACAACATAACTAATGATATCTTCCATCAAAACACTTCCATCTTCTGCTTGTTTAAAAATATGTTCGTGATGCCACATTTTATAAGGACCAAATCTTTGCTCATCCACAAAATAATTTGGTTCATTAATTTGAGTAATTTCGGTAACCCATATTTGTGGAATATTTAACAGAGGACGAACAAGATATGATATAATCAAACCTGCATACATTTTATCTGGTAAGGAAGAAGTTACCTGAAAACTTAACCACGGCGGTGTAATTTTTGAAAGATTGGCAGGATTAGAAAAAAAATTCCAGGCATCATTCTTGGAAATATTTAATTTTTGTGATGTTTTGTGTTGATAAAGTTTCATAACCTTTTCATATTATTGATAGTGATTTAACAAATTATAGAAACAAATAATTCCCGACTTATGAATATTACTTCTATCGGAGAAATACTTTATGATATTTATCCGAACCACAAAAGACTTGGTGGGGCTCCGCTTAATTTTATCTATCATATAAAAAAATTAACGGACAGCGGAAATATTATTAGCCGTGTTGGTAAAGATGTACTTGGCAACAAAGTTATAAACGATCTTAAACATTCCGGTTTATCGTTTGATTTTATCCAGCACGATAATCTTCATCCAACAGGAATGGCAATTGTGCATCTTGATGCTGCAGGATCTCCAACATTTAAAATAGATATTGACAGCGCCTACGATTCTATTGAATTAAACGAAGACAATGAAAATCTAATTAATACAGATACTGACTGTCTTTATTTCGGAACACTTGCACAGCGCTCAGAACTTTCACGTAAAACAATTCAATCATTTTTTAAACGTGGATTAAAATATTTTACAGATTTAAATCTTCGCCAAAATTTTTATACTGGGGAAATTTTAACAGCATCGCTTGAAGCTGCTGATTTTATTAAAGTAAATTATGATGAAATGCATTTAATAAATGATTTACTTTTGCAATCAGAATATTCAACAGAACGTGTTGCTTTTGAACTCATGGATAAGTTTGATATAAATATGATTGCTGTAACACGTGGAAAAGACGGCTCATCAATTTTCGAAAATGGGAAAAGATTTGATCATTCAAATGTTGATATAAAAGTTGTTGATACAACCGGAGCCGGCGATGCATTTGCCGCTGTGCTTTGCGTTGGTTATTTGCACGGATTAGAAATTCCTTACATAAATAAACTTGCAAACGATTTTGCCAACGAGATTTGCCAATTTGAAGGTGCGCTGCCTAAATATGATAGAATCTACGAAAGCTTTAGAGAGCAAATGGGATTTTTTTAGCATCCTTTTTAATTAAAAACAAATTTAATTTTCATCATCAGTAAAACAGGATTGATGATGAGAATTATTTCTTTGCTGCTTTTATTTTTTTCAACCTCATTTGCACAAACCATATCCACCTCACGTATTGAAACTATTATTAAGCTGCTTATCAAAAACTCAATTGAGATTTCCAATTATATTTATCCGGCGGAACTACAAATATCAAATCGTTTTGGAATTGAGTATGACGGAATAAAAAATAAATTTTTAATCGCAAATGAAATTCCCAACGAACTTTCTAATAATTTATTAACTGAAAAAATTAAATACGATTATCAGCTTAAAAACCTTGAAGATAATTTTTCTTTACTAACCCTTACAATCCCCTCATTAAATATTAAAAGAGAATATTTTCTTAAAGACTCGTTTCTTGTAAGTTTGCCGTTCTTTTATTCGCGTAATTGGAAGTTTAACACTTCCGAACACTTTAATTTTTATATAAGCGATGAAACTTTGTTTAATAAATATTCAATAAATCAATTAGAAAAATTTGTTAACAAAATGATTAAGGTTCTTTCATTTACAGATGAAGAAATTAATTGTCTTAGAGAAAAGAAAATTTTTTATTTTCTCTGTAAGGATGAAGATGAGATCAAAATAGTAACAGGTTTTACAACACGCGGTATTTATATTATTGCTCAAGATTATATAATTACAACTTACAATGCTCACTATCACGAGTTGCTGCATTTTCTTATCAATTTTAAGCTTCGGGAGTTACCTCTTTACACCCATCCTTTTTTACAGGAGGGATTTGCAGTTGCTTATGGTGGCCGCGGCGGACTTGAAGCACACACTATTTCTGAAATGGGTGTGTTCTTGATTAAATCAGGTTTTGCAACTTATACTGAGCTGCTTAATAAATCAGATTTTCAAAAAATGGATGCGTCTATTTCGTATTCAATATCCGGGCTTTACACAAACTTCTTTATAAAGAAACTTGGTATTGATCATTTTTTAAATCTTTATAGAAAATATTCTGGAAGTTCAGAAAAAGTATTTTTCGCCAACATTTTAGGCAAGGATCTTTTGCCGGATAATCAATGGAATTTATATGTTGATTCTTTATCAACTTTAAATCCAATAAAGATTGTGGAAAACACAAGACGCACAGATTTCGAGCCTATCACACAGCAAAATAATTTTGAGATTTATGAAAACAACGCCAATTTTTTTTTTAGAATTAAAGACACTTTATTAATTAGCACTTCAACCATTATCTCTAACTTTAGAAGTAGAATTTTCAGTGAACACTTTCCTAGTCGAAAATATAATTCTGAAAAATATTTAATCATTGCAAATCAAAACGAAATATCTGTATATAATTTATTTTCCAATAATCTTATTGGAAAATATGTCGTTTCTTTTTCACTTCCTCCAAAAGCGATTCCAATTAAAGAAGGATTTTATGAGTTTGTAATATCTAAAAATTTGTTTGATGAAAAATTGAAAATAAGTGTAATTTATTAAGACAAGGATATTTAGATCTTATGTCTTTCAATAATATCTTCAGGAATTCTTGTCGGTCGTCCGGTAGTAAGCGAAACAAGAGTGTAAAGCATTTCTCCCTCAACAGCAATTTTATTTGTTTCTTTATTATAAACCCAAACGTTAATAGTAACTTGCGCACCACTCCAATCGCCAACTTGTGTTTTAACTAAAGCAACATCACCAAATTTCAACTCCCGTTTGTATTTAAGATGCACTTCGCTTGCAAACCAGTTTAATCCTTTGCCAATATATTCTTCCATTGGAACTTTATACTTATCCCGCATCTGTATAAATCTTGCTGTCTGTATATAATCAAGATATTTAGAGTTGTGAACATGATTGTTCATATCAATATCATCAGGGCGAACAATAATTTCAGTTTCAAAAATTGAATTTGTATTTGTTCCTGTGCTCATCGATTACATTTCAATAAAGTTCTTAAGAAGTTTTAACCCTGCCTTGCCGGACATTTCCGGATGAAACTGAACACCGTATGCATTTTCATTTTCAATAGATGAACAAAAGTTTATTGCGTTTTTACAAGTAGAGGTTGAAAGTTCGCTTTTGGGTAAATAGTAATCATTGTTAAAAAGAAATTCGGAATTTTCATCAATTCCATCAAACAAGGCGCTTTGCCTGCAAATCTCAACTTTATGCATTCCTTTATAGGAAGATTCTTTAACCGCGTCCTCAAACTTTATTGCTGTTCCGGAGAATAAACCAAGACAGGCAAAATTTCCTTCGGTTGAGTAATCAGACATTAACTGCATGCCCAATCCTATTCCAAGCATCGGTTTTCTAACAACACGTAGAACTGAATATAAATTTAGAAGCTGTATTTTTTTCATTACCGAGGCAGCGCTTCCACATCCCGCAAGTATTATTTTATCAGCTCCACAAATATCCAACTCGTTTCTGGACACTTTAAAATCTTCAGTTATTTTTCTAAGTGATTCTGCAACTTTATCAATGCAAACATCACCATAGTCTACAATTGTAACCATTTTATAATTTAAATTTTAGATTCTAATAATTATATCAAAACAAATTTATTTTTCATTGTAAAATAACAATACTAGGGAACTATTTAAATTTATAGGCAAGAAGATATGATGCTATTAGATAGTGTTTTTTCTAAAGTTTAATGAATATCTAGCTATTTAACTAGCAGCATTTTTTTGATTCTATAATAGAACCTGTTTGAAGTATGTTCGAATAAATCGCGATGCGATAAAAATATATTCCGCTTGAGAGTTGATACGGATTAAATTCAACTTCATAATTTCCTGCCGGTTTAAATTCATCCATTAATGTCACAACTTCATTACCAAGTACATCAAAAACTTTTAGCGTTAGATAACCGGCAACTGGCGATTGCCAACTGATTTTTGTTCTTGGATTAAACGGATTTGGATAGTTCTGATATAGTAGAAAATCAGTTAAGGTTTGTTCCTCGTCAATTCCAGTTGCCGAATGAAGTTCATAAGCACCAATATCATACCCGATTCCTTGTGGTCTAACTATTCCATCAAGATCAACATTTACAACGGAACTTACTAGTGGTGTTCCTATATTTATTGGTTGAGATGATTGAAGTAAATGATAATCAGAGTTTGCGGTAGCAACAAAAAGGGTGGTCTCGTCTTGAACAACTTGTGAATGTGTATCATAACCTAATGCTTGCCATGACGTAAAACTGATGTTAGAATTTCCATCGTCATCACTTAGCCGATTTTCTAAAAGATTATAATCGCTAACAAATCCTGTTTTAGACTCTTCATCAATACAAATACTGCCTCTAAAGCTATGATTATTAATTAATATATTATTATAAACCGTGTTTCCCGTTGAGCCATTTACAATTAATATTGCCCAACGTCCATCTGTAGGATGAACGATTGTGTTATTGAAAATTTTATTATTCTTTGATCCTTCCGCGCCATCTATCTGATACATGGCAATTCCGGTAGCATGATTATTGTATATGACATTGTTAAATATTTTCGAATCCTGAACACAGTCCATATTAATGGCTGAACCACCGCCATATCCATTATCGTGAATTATATTTCCAGCAACAATCGCATTGCTAATTATTCCATCACCCCCCATAGATAAATCACCGTTCATATGAACGCCGCACCCATTATTATTAAATGAATGATTATTAATTATTGTTGGTCTATCGCTGCTGTTGGAGATATAAATCCCATGTTCATCCTGGCTGTATGAACACGAATTATTTTTAATTAAAATATCGTTTGTAAATCCTGTAAAGATTCCCCACTTATAATTGTTTGTGCAAATGTTGTTTATAATTTTCACAAAATCAGAAAGCACCACTCTTATTCCTGCTCTTGGTTGATTGATAACATTAAATCCCTTTATCTCAATCCAATTGGCGCCTTCAATATTAATTCCATCATTTGTAATTGGATTGTGAATATTAATAGTAACATCATTGCTTAATGTTTTAAAAACTATTGGCTGGGCCTGGGTTCCGCTTGTTCTGATATCAAAACCCATGTTAACTACCAGAAAGAATGAGAATGGAATCTCCTGCAGAAACAATGTTTGCTGCATGCTGAATAGTTGCAAAGGCTGTACTGACACTTAATCCATTATTATTGTTGTTACCATTTACAGAAACATAATATGTTGATTGTGGCAGAGTAAATGCGGAAAAAAAGATATAAAAATAATTATTTGTAAAAGGTATATAAACATTGTAAGCCTTTGATGTTTATTCATAACTCACAATTAAAGTACCAAGATGGGATCCGAAGACCAATTTAGGAAATCTTAGAAAACACAACAAACAGCAGATTATCGCGACAAACTGTTCGCGATACTATTCTTAAGATTATACACCTGGAAATATTTACACGAAAACTTTTCTAAATCTCTCATCAAAAGCTTTTGCTAACCTTAAAGGTGATTGCTCATCTTTATTTAAATAAAGTGATGGTTCAATTAGCTCCAATTCCATAAGTGCAAACTCATTCTTACTCGTTCTAACTAAATCTACTCTTCCGTATAACGGAATTGTTGAAAGTTTATTAATAATATTTTCAGCGATCACGATTATTTCTGATGATACATCTTTTGGCTTGATATTTCCGCCATGTTCTTCCTGAACACGAAAATCTTTTTCTTTTGGTTTCTTTAAAACCGAATGGCTGAACTTTCCATCAAAAAAGAATAAAGAATATTCGCCCTCTTCAACAATGTTTTTCAAAAATGGTTGGACCATAAATTCTCTGCCGGCAAATATTTTTTCCAGCTGAGAAAGATTCTCCACCAATTTTTCTTTTGTTAATCTAAATGTGTTATCTGCATTTGCGCTTATGTTTGGTTTGATAATTATTTCATCAGTATCATGTTTATCAAAATAACCTTTTGCTAAAACAGAGTTAAACCCTTTCTCCCAAATAGTATCAACAATTGCTACTCCTTTTTGTTTAAGAGCAAAAAGATAATTTTTATTCATATTCCATTTCATCAAGTCAAGATCGTTTTCAAGATAAGAAACACTGTTAATCTTTTCTAAAACCTTAATAAATTTTTCAGGATTATTTTGATAATCCCAAGTAGATCTAACAATTACGGCATCATAATCTGCCCAGTTTACATTTTCATTTCGCCAGGAAATTTCTTCAGCCATCCAGCCAAGTGTTTTCATTGGTTCGATTAACAGTTTATCGTAGGTGTGAAAATTTTCCAACGAATCCATTGATAGGAGTGCAACTTTTTTATCCATAAATATTTTTCTATATAATTTGGTGTTAAATATTGAAGCGGAAAATTACAGCAGAACAACTGATTTACAAAAAATAATTATTTAACTTTGCCTTGTTGAAGTACAGAGAATTTATAACATAAAAGAGAGAACCCTTCCGTGGAATGGATTATACTGATTCTATGGCTTTCCATAATTAATGGCGGGCTTGGTGGGCAATACGTTTTAAACTGGATGGCTAATCAACCCAAATATACGGGCGGAAGCAAGGTTGATATTTCTGCCGGAGTGATGACCTGGTGGAGGGAAATTTCAAAACTCCTCTGGGCCGTTATTGCCGTTACAATCGAACTGCTTCGGGGTAAGAAGCCAAAATATTTGTGGCCCGGCATGGTATCTCTATCAACAATTATTATTTGCGCCTTTACTGGCGTGATAGAAAATATTGGTTTCTTCTATCTTCCTAGAAATTATTCACCGCATATTTTTGCTCCTTATGTAAATGTTTACCTTGCCTTTCTTCCATTCTTTGGCAAGGTGATGTTTAACGCACCGATACGAAAAGAACATTGGATTGGAATATCCCTTGTCGTTGCCGGACTTGCAACGCCTCACATTCCATGGTTATTAGGAATTGCACAGGATAGTCACAATGCTCTTGATATGAATGCCATCATCTGGATTTTAATTATTAACGGATGCTTACTCTCTCAGCAGGTATTAAATAACAAAACCGTTCAAACTGCTTTGCCCGGTGTTGGACCTAACGCACTTGTATTGTGGAGAGAAATCTGGAAAATGATTTTTATTTCATCAGCAATTTTTATTATTCCAATTATCGGCAATATGATGAATGCAAATATGCCCGATAGTGTAACTTCATCTAAGTTTGAAACAAGAGTTCTTAACAAGATAGATGAAAACAAAAAAAATTATTTGCTTAACTATTATACAAAAACAGATAATAATTATGTTTTAAAGTCCGATGTGTCCGAAAATGATGAAGAAAAAATAAAAGAGATTATCAAAGCAACAGAATATCATCAGTTCTTTTCTTTGTTCGATGGAAGCATAATTCCTAATAACTGGCTTCCTATACTTTTTGTTATTGCGGCTGGATTAACAGGATATATTTACAGTTTTGGATTTTTTAAACTATCAAAATTTGCGGCACATTTTTGGGTTCCTTATACAAATGTTTGGCTAGCCTTACTTCCATTTGTTATGCTATTGTTCGGCAAAGATGTTACCGGATATCAAATTGCGGGTGCCGTTGTTGTAACCGCCGGACTTATGATTGGTGTGATGGATCATAGAAAAAATAAGGTTGTAGAAATTGAAAAAAGAAATAAGTAGTTACTTTTTTTAATGAAGAAATAAAAACCCCTCGGTTAAGAGGGGCTCGTTATAAAAATCTTCCAATTAAATATTACTTAATTAGGATCATCTTCTTTATACTTTTAAAATCATTTTTACCAGATGAAGAATTCGCTTCGAGCGAATAAAAATATACTCCGGACGATAATCTGCTAGCATCAAACTTTAATTCATAGTCCCCGGCGGATTGTGTTTTATTAACAAGTTCGCTTACTTTTTCACCGATCGAATTATATATCAATAGCTTTACTGAGCTTTCATCTGCAATAGAATATTTTATAACAGTTGAAGGATTGAATGGGTTTGGAAAATTTTGTTCCAAAGCATAGACGGATGGAATATTAATGTCGGCTGAAACAACCTCAGAATATTCAAAACTTCCGGAATAGTCTATTTGCTTTAGCCTGTAAAAATATTTTCCTACCGTTAGATCATTATCAACAAATGAATATGATCTGTATTCCGTTGTTGTCCCGTTTCCCGTTACAAACCCAATTTTTTCCCATATATTGTTGTTTTTTTTCTGGATTTCAAATCCACTATTATTTTGCTCTGTTGCAGTCATCCAGTTAAGTTGTACACTTTTTCCGTTTACCATAGCTTTAAATGAAATTAATTCAACCGGCACAATTCTGCTAAGTTTATCAAAATAAACTTTTTTGTTGGCGCCAGTTTCACCAACGTAGATTGCAGAAATATCTCTTGCCGGAACATTGATCGGAATTAATTTAGGTGAATACATATTGGCAGAATAAACTAACGGATACTCGTTAATCATTTCGAAACTTGAGAATGTTGCTGAACCATAAGGAAGGCTTGTGTAAAGCAACTTGTCTGACTGTAATGTGCCTGCTCCTGACTGTGCGCTATCTGAATAAAACAGTAAATCAAATCCACCGCCCATTCCTGCATCGGTAAAGTGGCGCAAATCAAACCAGTATTCATCAGTATTCACATTTCCAGCAAGTAAAACTGGGGGATCGTATGAAAACCCGCTATTTATACTTTTACGACCATAAATATCTCTTGCACCTGCTGTTCCAGATGTATAAACAAACCATGACTCGCCATTATTCATTGCGGATAAATATTCTGTCTTTGAAGTATTATCCGTAGCAACATCTATAAAACCTGTTGAAGTAAGCACACCAACGCCGGTTTCACGGTATCTTGCCTGACGTATAACCGATGTGGAAGTATCAGCAAGTATAGGCCCGTAGTAATTCATAATTAAAGTATCACCTGTTCCAGACATACACATTCTTGGATTTGCACCTGAGCTTGTAACAAGACCTCTCGCTCCCCAATTTGTTCCACCGTCGACTGAACTATATCTGACGATGCTGTTATTGGCAAGTGAGTCAAGAAACATATAAAGATTGCCTGTTGAAGAAGTAACAACATCAAATGATCTGTACCCAGTAAATGGAAATGCGTTAAAATTGCCACTTAGAAAATTCCAACTATAAATTTCCTGCCCAACCTGAAAAAAACAATAAACTGAATCCAGCCCGCTTTTTACTAGTTTGATATAATCATAATAACCGCGATAAGTAATGCCGGAACCAAACTGGCTCCACGAATCTCCGTTGTTTGTTGAAGCCAAAATAACGAGCCCTAAATTTGCAGTTGATAATGTATCATTAACTGCAACGTAAATTGTGCCGCTTGAACTTTGTATTCCTGATAGTTGTCCGATTGGTTCAAAGTCCAGTACTAAATTATCCGTACCCCAGTCTCCTCCATCGTTTTGATGGTAAAGTGGTTTTTCTACACGGACATCCTGCGAATAAATTAGAGCTGCAAACGAGAAAAGGAAAAGTGTAAAAAGAAATTTCATTTTAGACCTCCTGATGGTTTGTGAGTGAACACATTTAGAATGAGTTGAGAATAACTTAAATATAGTCAGCATCATTATCAACATGAATGAATTAACAATTATACCGAACCGTTATCGCCTTTACATTATCTATAAGATAAAACCAGCTTAAGTAAGTTGAGGTTTTCCTCTATTATTGTTGATTTTGTTAAGTTTAATAAAAATTGGGAGACAATTAAATCTGATAACTATGATGAAAAATTTTTACAGAATGTGGAAATATTTTCTACTTGACCAGTCAGGTGTATTTCGGGCAAGAAGAAATCATTTGTAGCAAATAGTGTTCTAAAACATGGAGTTAATTGCGGATATACCTTTGTGCGGTAAAAATTAAAATTATTGATATGTTACTAACGAAAAATTTTTTATAAATATTTAAATGATACATTCTACTATAACCTATCCAACATTAATAATTGCTCATCGAGGTGAATCCTATGATGCACCTGAGAATACGTTACGCGCAATAAATTTAGCGTGGCAGAATGGTGCGGATGGAATTGAAATTGATGTACATCTTTCGAGCGATAACGAGATCATTGTTTTTCACAACAAAAAGATAAAAACTATTTCAGGTAAAAGTGAATTAGTAAAATCACAAACTTTAAAGGATTTAAAGGAAAATAACGTCGGAAGAATCAAGGGTAATAAACCGAATAATGAAAAATACCGACTCTAAACGAAGTACTGTTGACCATTCCACCAAACAAATATCTTTTTATTGAAATTAAATGTGGAATAGAAATTATTCCATACTTAAAAAATGTTTTGCATCATTATCAAGTAAAAACAGAACAAATAAAAATTATTGGATTTAGTTTTAAAAAAATGACGTTGATTAAAAATAGTTTTCCTGAATTTGAGGTCTTATTGAATAAAAGAATTAGTATAGGAAAAATATTTTTAGGTAAATCGTACTGGGAAAATCTTATTACGAATCTAAAACTAAATTATTTAGACGGATTAAACATATCTTATACTAAGTCTTTAAATTTCAAATTGATTGAAACATTTAAGAATAATAAACTAAAACTATTTGTCTGGACAATTAACAAACCAGAGAAAGCTTTACGATTGATTAATTTTGGGATTGATGGCATTATGTCTGATCGTGCCGGGTGGATTAGAGAAAAAATAAATTTATAATGAAAAAAGAATCTAAAATTATAATCGGTATTCATGGACTTGGAAATAAACCATCAAAAAATATTTTAGAGAAATGGTGGAAACAAGCGATATTGGACGGGTTAAAGTTCAATAATTATCTTACATCTGAATTTGATTTTGAACTTGTTTATTGGGCGGATATTCTTCATCCTTTCCCTCTCGAGATTGATGCAAATAACAAATCCAACTTAAAAGCTAATGAACAATACACCTCTGATGATTATCAGGAACCTATTAAGCCTTTAAACTTCAGAAATAAGGCGATTGAGTACATGGAAAAGTATTACAGTAAATTTATTTTAAATGAAGTTTTATCATTAAAGTATCCATCAATAACAGAATTTTTCATACACCTTCATTTAAGTGATCTTAAAACATATTATTCAATGGAAAGGATTCCTTTTGACGGGAAACAAATTCCTGTAAAAGAAGCAATCATTGATCGTTTGATAAACATCTTAAACAAACACAAAAAGAAAAAAATATTTCTTATCGCTCATTCAATGGGATCACTGATAGTTCACGATACCTTTACAGAATACCCCTCAGAAGCTCCGATCGACACTTATATTACAATTGGGTCCCCATTGGGACAGAAGTATGTTATAAGTAAATATAAAACTGAAAATGAGATCAACTCAATAAATAAATTTAACGTTCCTGAAAATATTGTGAACAAATGGTACAATCTGTCTGATATTCAGGACCAGGTTGCACTTAATCATAAAATATCAGATTTATATGAAACAAATTCATTGGGTATAAAGATTGAGGATCAGCTGGTTAAAAATAAATATGTGAGTTCGGGTGTTAGAAATCCGCATAAAGCTTTTGGATACTTGAGAACACCTGAGTTTTCAAAAATCATAAACTATTTCTTAACACAGAAAAAGCCAGGAATGTTTGAGCGAATTATAAAAATTTTTAGTAGAATATAATTCTTGCCGTTTTTGGGAGGACACTATATAAATTTTTACTGTCCCTAAGTGCATCTCATCAGGAATTTATTATTTTTAGAAAAACAATTTGGAAAATATGCCAAATACAAAAAAAACTCTTTCGCTTTCAAAGAATAAAATAAAAATTCTTTTGCTTGAAGGCTTACATAAAAACGCTTTACAGCTTTTTAATGATAATCAATACGAAACCGTTGAATACCAAAAGAGTTCACTTGAAACTAAAGAACTGATTGAAAAAATAAAAGATGTTCATCTACTCGGAATAAGATCCAAAACAAATATTACGAGCGATATTTTAAAACACGCAAACAAACTTATTGCAATCGGGTGTTACAGCATCGGCACTAACCAGGTTGATTTACTATCAGCTAAGCTGCAAGGTACACGCTCTGTTGCAGAACTTGTAATTGCGGAATGTATTTTTCTTATCCGCGGCATTCCGGAAAAAAACTTTGCTGCACACAATGGTATTTGGCTTAAAGATGCTTCAAACTCTTATGAAGTTAGAGGAAAAAACTTAGGAATTGTTGGATATGGGCATATCGGTTCACAGGTTTCTATTCTTGCTGAATCATTGGGAATGAATGTGTACTATTATGATATTGAAAAAAAATTAAATCTCGGTAATGCAAAGTCTTGTTCAAGTTTACAGGAAATTCTTTCTATTTCGGATATCGTAACGCTTCACGTACCGGAAACCGATCTTACAAAAAATATGATTAGCAAAAAAGAATTGAGCTTAATGAAAAAAAGTTCATATTTGATTAATGCTTCACGCGGATCTGTGGTTGTTATTAAAGATCTTGCAAAAGTATTGGAAGAAAAACATTTGGCTGGCGCAGCAATAGATGTTTTTCCCGAAGAACCAAATTCAAATAAAGATTCTTTTAGAAGTGTTTTACAAAAATTCCCGAATGTAATATTAACTCCGCATATTGGCGGCAGTACATCTGAGGCACAAGCAAATATTGCTCTGGAAGTTTCTGAAAAATTAGTAAAGTATTGTGATGTTGGAACTACAATTGGCGCAACAAATTTTGTTGAAGTAGCGCTTACACCAATCTTAAATAGGCAAAGATATCTTCATATCCATAAAAATCAGCCGGGAGTATTAAATAAAATAACAAAAGTATTCACTTCAAGAAAACTTAACATTGCATCACAATACTTGCAAACAGATGCACATATTGGTTATGTAATAATTGATATCGATCAAAAAAATAATTCTGCTGAGATAATGAAAGAATTAAAAGCAATTCCGGAAACTATTAAAACAAGGGTGCTGCTTTAGTCTTTTAATTATTCTCCTTCTTCATCAAGTTTATCTTCCCAAAGATATTTTTTTGTTTCGCTTGCTATTACTCCGCTTAACAAAATTAATGAAACAAGATTCGGTACTGCCATTAGCGCGTTTGTAATATCCGCAAAAGTCCAAACAACATTTAAAGACATAACAGAGCCAATCATAACAAACATTACCCAAAGGTAGCGGTATGGTTTTATAACTTTGTTACCGAAAAGATATTCTGCGGCTTTTTCACCATAGTAAGACCATCCAAGTATTGTAGAAAAAACAAAGGTTAGTAAACCAAGTGTTAACACAATCGGACCGATAATATGAAAATCACTGAATGCCTGTTTTGTTAATGCCGCGCCTGATAATCCTTTTACCCACTCTCCGGAATTTACAATTACTAATCCTGTAATTGCACAAACAACAACGGTATCCCAAAATGTTCCTGTTGAAGAAACCAATGCCTGCCTAACAGGATTTTTTGTTTGTGCAGCCGCCGCAACAATAGGCGCGCTACCCAAACCGGACTCGTTGGAAAAAAGTCCGCGCGCAATTCCAAATCTAATGGCTTCTTTCATTCCCGCACCAAGAAAACCGCCAACAACAGCGTGCCCGCTAAATGCGCTGTTAAGTATTAACATAACTGTATCGGGAATCCCGTTAATATTCATTCCAAGAACTATTAAACAGCCAAGCACATAAGTAATTGCCATAAAAGGAACGAGCCGCTCACAAACTTTTGCAATAGATTTTATTCCGCCTATAATTACAAACGCTGTAAGCGTTGCTAATATTAATCCTGTTATCCACATTGGAACTTGAAAAGCTTCGTTAACTAAAGTGGAAATGGAATTTGCCTGTACCATATTTCCAATTCCAAATGCAGTAACGGAAGTAAAAGCGGCAAACAAAACCGCAAGCCATTTCATATTTAATCCGCGTTCAAGAACATACATTGGTCCGCCCGCCATAGAACCATCAGTCATTTTAACTCTGTATTTTACCGCAAGCAAAGCTTCGCTGTACTTAGTTGCAATTCCAAAAACGCCGGTAAGCCACATCCACAAAACAGCACCTGGTCCGCCCGCAGCAACTGCGGTAGAAACTCCAACAATATTTCCGGTTCCAATTGTTGCGGCAAGCGCAGTGGTTAGGGCACCAAACTGGCTAATATCTCCTTTACCTTCTTTATCTCTTCGCAAGGATATTTTTATTGCTTTGCCGATAAATCTTTGAATTATCTTAAGTCGGAATGTTAGAAAGACGTGTGTACCAAAGAGAAGTATGATAAGCGGATAACCCCAAAGTAAATCGCTAATTTGTGTAAGAATATTTTCTAAAGCTTGCATAAATCTCCTTTAACCTAAAATGTATTTATAAAGAAGTGCTGATCTGTGTTTCAAAGATATGTTTGTAAAATTTAATTTCATCACAAACAACTAAAAATTTCTTTTGTGTTGATATTATGATAAAATAAAAAGCAGTTCTTTTAAAAGACGGGATTTATATGTCTTTCGCCGTGAAAGGATCTGTGTGAAAATTTGGAGCAAGTCATTTCAGAGCCCGCCGGGCGGATTACGATTGAGAAATTTGTTTAGATTTAAAGACTTCTTCCTGCGGTCGAAGTGAAAACAATTATCACACTATCTCAAAACGGGAATCTAAATGTTTAAGTTTTAAAAAAGATTCCCGCATTCACGGGAATGACAAATTTTTTTATCGATTTTTGAAACAGTCTTAAATATCTGTTTGTAAATATATTATAAGCTATTTTTATTCCAGTACATTTACTTTTGCTGGACCATCGTCAGAAAATATTTTCCATTGAACAAATGCCGCCGCCAAAAATAAAATTATAGAAAGCCAGTAAGCAAATTGATAATCGAGTGTAATAACGGCTTGCCCGCTTAATTTAACATCACCATCCATATTAATCTTAAGCAGAATTAAAAAGATTGCTCCAAGCGCCGATAACACAATATTTACAAGAGATAGTGTCCTCATCTTTACAAAGCTTATAGCTAGAGCAATAACAGCAGTAAGTAATGCAAACAAAGCCAATGGCTGAGAATCTACTTTTTCATTTTCTTTAGCTTCGCTTGTGGTTGTTTCACCAAACATACTATTAGCTTTATAATCTGCTCCTGTAATAAGCTGGAAACCTGATAAACTCATAATTGTTTGTCCGCTGCACGAAAGATTTACAAAGGGAAGAAAAAACAGAAGAATAATAATTCCATAAAACCCGGGTGAAAATTTTTTTAACGGCTCCATGCTTACCTCTTTTAATAATGAATAAAGAAATAGTTACTCGAACCTTTAGCACATCCCAAATTATTAATCTTACAAATTTATTGCGTTGAATGTATCGCCCTGGCTTATATCTCCGGAAGTAAACCCTTTATAAAACCATCTTTTTCTTTGCTCTGATGTTCCGTGAGTAAAAGATTCCGGAACAACATATCCTTGCGCTTGTTTTTGAATGTTGTCATCACCAACTGCGCTGGCTGCTGTTAAAGCTTCTTCAAGATCACCGCTTTCAAGAAGATCTTTTTGTTCTGTATAGTGCGCCCAAATGCCTGCATAAAAATCTGCTTGTAATTCTAGTCTTACAGAATATTTATTATACTCTTCTTTGCTTACTTGCGAGCGCATTTCGTTCATCTTATCCATTACCCCTGTTAAGTTTTGAATGTGATGACCAACTTCGTGAGCAATTACATAAGCCATCGCAAAATCACCCGGTGCTTTAAAACGTTTTTGCAGCTCATTAAAAAAACTTAAATCGATGTACAGTTTTTCATCACTGGGACAATAAAACGGACCCGTAGAAGCGCCCGCAACACCGCAAGCTGATTGAACCTGCCCGCTGAACAACACCAATTTGGGTTCGCGATAATTTGCACCCTTTTCTTTAAAGATTGCATGCCAAACATCTTCGGTTTCAGCAAGCACAACAGAAACAAATTGTGAAAGCTCTTTATCAGTTGCACTTTCAACGTAGTTTGAATTGGTTGTTTGGTCCGTTGTTTGGATATTTTGTAGAATTGAAGTAGGATCTCCGCCAAGCAAAAGAACAACAAGTACAATCGCAATTGTTCCAATACCACCGCCAACTATTCCTTTTCCTCCTGGCGACATACCGCGTCTGTCTTCAACATTCGAGCTTTCTTTTCTGCCTTGCCAACGCATTTTTATCCTTTCGCTTTAATTGTAAATGCTCCTTTAGTAAAAAGATGTTTCCTGTAAAAATTTGTGGTTAAAGATATTTTATATTTTATCAACTATCAATTAAAGTTATAAACGTTTTTAAAAGTATTTATGCTTTAAAATGGAGAGATAAAATCTTTCCTAAAAGATGTCATCTCTTTTCAACTTTTAACTTTCTTTTTTGAGCAACATCAGTTCTTGATTCAAAATTTCAACCGCTTATCAAAATACCCTTTATATGCATAATACAATTTGTATTTTAGCCTATCACATTTAATTAATATTTCGGATTAACCATGAAATACATTTTAGTTTTTCTCATCTCTGCTGTCTCGATGTTTGCACAGGTAAAAGCAGATGATGTAAAATCGTTTACACTAAAGAACGGAATGAAAATTTTTGTTCTTGAAGACAGCTCAATTCCAAATGCCAATATGTACTTTTTTTACAAAGTTGGATCCCGCAATGAATACATTGGAATAACGGGCATATCTCATTTCTTTGAACACATGATGTTTAATGGCGCAAAGAAATACGGACCCAAACAATTTGATCGCGTTATGGAAGCTAATGGCGGATCAAATAACGCATACACTTCAGAAAACATTACTGCTTACACAGATTGGTTTCCTTCAAGTTCACTAGAAGTTATGTTTGATCTTGAAGCAGATAGAATTGCAAACTTAAACTTTGATCCTAAAATGATTGAAAGTGAAAGAGGAGTGATTTTATCCGAAAGAAGTACGGGATTAGAAAACAACCCACTTGAACAGCTTTGGCAAGAAACTCAAGCAACCGCCTTTATTGCTCACTCTTATCAGTGGCCGGTAATTGGATGGGAATCTGATATAAAGAATTGGACAAAAGAAGATTTGGAAAATTATTTTCATACTTATTATGCACCAAATAATTGTGTTGTTGTAATAAGCGGCGATGTTAAGCTTGCCGAGGTTAAAAAACTTGCAGAAAAATATTTTGAACCGATTCCTGCAGGTCCAAAACCAAGAAACTTACATACTGTTGAGCCCGAACAAACAGGCGAGAGAAGGCTTTTTGTAAAACGCGAAGTTCCATCACCCTATATAATGATTACATATCATGTTCCGCAATCAGGCAGTGATGATTATTATGCTCTTGATTTGCTAAACTCTGTTTTGTCCGAAGGTGAATCATCAAGGCTCTATAATTCAATCGTTGAAAATCAGCAGCTTGCACTTGAGGTTGGAAGTTATTATCCCGAAGCCTTCGATCCAACATTATTTTACTTTTATGGAATTGCTAACGATGGAGTTTCCGTAGCACAATTAGAAAAAGCAATTCTTGATGAAATAGATAAAATTGTTAATGACGGAATAAGTGAGGGTGAATTACAAAAAGTTAAAAATCAAAAATTAATGCAGTTTTATAAAACCACAGAAACTATAAACGGAATGTCTAATACGCTCGGCACTTATGAATTATTTTTTGGTGATTATAAAAAAATGTTTACCGCTCCGGATGATTACAAAAGAGTTACTGCAGAAGAGATTAAAACTGTTGCCGCTAAATATTTTACAAAACAAAACAGAACTGTTGGTGTATTGAATACGGAGGAAGTACAATGAAAAAGATTTTATCAATAATACTTTTATGTATCATCATTTTTCCGATTACCAATGCACAATTCAAACTTCCAAAGTATGAAGTTGTTACGCTTGATAATGGTTTAACAATCTATTTAATGGAAAAGCATGATGTCCCAGTCCTTTCTTTTTCGACTGTGTTTGATGCCGGGGCAATAAGAGATGGAAGCTCAAATGGTCTGGCCTCTTTTACTGCAGAAGCTTTGAAATTTGGGACAGTCAGTTATACAAAATCCCAAATAGATTCCGTTTTTAATTTTTACGGAAGCAGTTTAAACACTTATGCAAGGCTGGATTATTCTGGTGTATCCGCCCAGTTTATGAAAAATGATCTAGACAAACTTTTACCTGTTATAAAAGATGTAATAACAAATCCAACTTTTCCCGAAGAAGAAATTGTTAAAAGAAAACAACGTTGGATTGCGGAACTTGATCAGGCAAAGGAAAGTCCAAGACAGGTAATTGGGGCTTATTACAATAAGTTTTTATTTGCTGATTCTCCTTACGGAAATCCTGTTGACGGCACTAAAAAGAGCGTTGAACAAATTAGCCAAGACGAAATAAAAGGCTTCTATCTAAAGAACATCAGATCAGAAAATTGTGCAATTGCAGTTGTAGGTGATTTTGATTCTGGCAAAATGAAAGCCAAATTAATTGAGCTTTTTTCTAATTGGCGAGTAACGGCACCAAGATTAATAGATGATTCAAGATTTACAAAAAAAGATTTGAAAGAGCCATCTGTTTATCTAATCAATAAAGACAACGCAACAGAAACCACTTTTATGATTGGCGGATTTGGCGTGCCAATGAGCAATCAGGATCTAATTCAGATTGATGTTATTAATACAATTCTTGGCGGCAGATTTACAAGCTGGTTAAATGATGAACTTCGGGTAAACGCCGGCTATACTTACGGTGCACGCAGCCGGTTTGTGTCTTATAAAACGGCAGGAACGTTTTACATAAGCACCTTTACCGCAACTAAAAATACGGAAGCAGCAATTGATCTTGCCGTAAAGACCTACAATAGACTTTTTGAAAGAGGAATTGATGAAACAACTTTAACCTCTGCAAAAAATTATGTTAAAGGACAGTTTCCGCCTGATTACGAAACCTCTGGCGCACTTGCGGGATTTTTAACACAAAAATACATTTATGGATTAGACGACTCATACATTAACGATTTTGAAATAGCCGTCGATGGAATGACTGTTGCCAAAGCAAACGAAATCATCAAAAAATATTTTCCAAAAGATAACTTACAGTTTGTGTTAGTCGGCAAAGCTGATGATATACGGACGATCGCAAAAAAATATGGAACTGTGGTTGAAAAAAATATTAGCGAGGATGGATTTTAGATTAATGTACACTTAACAATGTACAGCGAATAATTAAAGCACGATTGAGAAATTCTCAGTCGTGCTTTTCATTTAAAATAAAACGTGATAGAATCCACATAAATCTTAATTTTATTTAAGACCGGATTTTTTGTAGATATAATTTTATCCCCAACTATCTGATTCCATTCATTTTCAAATAAATCTTTGTAATCATAGTAAAGACCAACGGAGTAGCAATCGGATTCTAAATTTCCTTTTTCAAAATTTACATAACCGCCGTAATCCCAATCAAAGCCCGAAAAAGTAAAGTGTTTTCCGTTTAGTTTAACTAAGTCTTTTAATTCAACCCCGATTTTAATTCCATTATCAATTTCCCAAACAGAATTATCACCATGAATTTCTATCCATTCCGGATTTTTAAAATTAACAGTGTCTTTCCACTTGATAAAAAATGATTGCGGAGTATCTTTAAAAAAAACAGATCCAAGAATTCTTTCTGTTCCCTCAGCATACCAACGTTCAACTCTATCAACATTTTTTTTGCCAACAATTTTTATCAAATCGTTTTCAGCTGATTTTGAATTTAAAATACTGTTGCCGGCACAGGGGGATAAAACAAAATCGCTTTTAGGTTGAGAATAAACTATTTGAAATAAAAAGAATACGGTTAATGCTAGTATTTGCCTCATAAATGTTCCCACAATGTAAGTTTTAAATTTCTACTCTTGCTAAATTAAAAAAAATGTTATTCTTTTGATGGCTTCCACTTATTCAAAAACGCAATAAATTTTTCTTTATCGTAATCTTTATCTTTTTCTAAATCACCCGTGTTTTGACTATGCAGAAGTTTTCCGGTTTGATCTAAAACAAAAAAATGCGGATAGCCTTCAACTTTTGGATACTGTGATAAAAAATCTTCGTTTTTATTTTCTTTACTGTAATTGATTTTTAAAACAATAAAATTCTTTTCAAGCGAAGTTTTTATTTCTTCTGTACCGCGCATAAAAGCATCTATTCTATGGCACCAAATGCACCACTCGCCACCAACATCCAAAATTATTCTTTTGTTTGATTGTTGTGCATTTTCAACTGTGATTTTTAAATCATCAAATGGATTTCTAGTTGGGTCAAATTTTTCAGCTGTACTTTCTGTTTGAGCAAGTATTGTAATTGAGGTTATCAAAAAAGTAAAAACTAAATAAATGTATTTCATAAATAGCCAAAGAATTTTGTTAAACTATATATTTTATCGCTACAAATCCGCCAATAAGTAAAACAGTGAACGCAATCGCAAGCCAGTTAAAATATTTATCAATAAAAGTTTTTATTTGCGGACCAAATTTCCAAATCAAATAGGCTACTAAAAAAAATCTTGCACCACGACTTATAATTGAAGCTACAATAAACATAATAATATTGATATTGAAAGCGCCGGAAGAAATTGTAATAATTTTATAGGGTATAGGTGTAAATCCCGCAGTAAATATTATCCAAAAATCATATTGCTCGTACATTTTTTGGATTTTAAAAAATGCTTCCGGTGTAAAAGATGGAATATTATTAAAGAAAAATGTTGCAATTCCTGTGAACTCATTTGTTGGTGTCCACCATAAAAAATGTCCAATCGCATAACCAAATAACGCTCCGGTTACAGAAGCGATGGAACAAATGGCTGCAAACTTAAATGCCTTTTTTGCGAGCCAAGAACCAGGGCAATTAAAAGCGCATCGGGTGGAATTGGAAAAAATGATGATTCCGCAAAAGCAAGAATAAACAGAGCAACTGCCCCATATTTGGTATCAGCCCAATGAAGGACCCAATCGTAGAGTTTTCGAATAATTTTCATAATTAGGACTAAACTTAAAGCATTTTAAGTGAATCTAAAAACCTAAATCTCACACTATTTTCTAAATTTTCTTTATCTGCGACTTTTTAAATGAGCCAATTTAAACCACTTTTACGCATGTACAGATAGAAGCCAAAAAGTATTTTTTAACAAAACAAAAACTACAGGTTTACGTAGTGCGGCAGGCAAAAATAGATTTTACTTTTTGAGTGAAAATTGAAAAGATCTTAACTAACATAATCTACAAACAACAAAGAGGCGTAAAATGAAAAAAATCTTTTCCCTGTTTCTAATAATGGGTGTTTTACTTGTGTTGGGCTGCAGCGATAATGCAACCGGACCAAATACTGGTGGGCTTGGTGGTGGCGGTACAACAGGCGGGGTTACTTTTACAATCGGCCAAACCCAAGGCTCACAGCAAGGCAGTACAATGTTTACATTAAAACCAAGTGTAGATGTAACAATAACCACGATAACGGCAAAACTTCCGGCTCAACAATTTGAGGATCTATTAACAAATCCAAATCCAGATGCTGTGGTTTCTTCTCAAAACACCTATGAATTAGAAGAATATACAGGAGTTCAAGCCGGTCAACAATGGCAGTTTGTTTTTGTTGGCAAGATAGGTAGTTCGACAGGTGCGGCATATACCGTAACCGCAAATTATACAGTACAATAATTAACTATAAACTAATTCGGAGAGAATAATGAAATCGTTCAAAAACTTAATTGCATTTTCAATAATATTTTTACTTTCTTCTTCAATCTTTGCACAAACAACGGTAATGATTGGACCAAGAGTAACTGGCAATTTTAACATTTTTAATTTAAAAAATTCAACCGGTACATATAACGGAATTGGGGTAGGCTTTGGACCAACAGTGGATGTAACCTTTGGAAAACATATTGGAATTATGGTTAACATGACAGCTTTTGATATGAGGAACTTTTCCAATTCACAAACTATTCAAAACACAACTGTAGAATCTGCTTATAGTCTATCATATCTTGTGCTCGATCCAATGTTTAAGGCAGAGTTTAGTGGATTTTATATGGTTGCCGGGCCTTCATTGGGTATTAAACTTAATTCAAGTGGGGAAATAACACAATCTGCATCTGGTCAGGCACCTGTTATACAACCAGATAATCCAGACACAAAATCTATTAGGTTTGATATTGCCGTTGGTACAGGATATACATTTAAACTTTCATCAGATATGGGCTTAGGAACTGATTTTTTGGTAAACATTCCTCTTTCTGATACATATAATTTACCTGGTAGAAGCAATAGTATTTTTACAATGAAACTTGGTGTTGCACTTAAATTTAAAATCTAAGTTCTCTCCTCGTTAGTTAAGACCCCCGCAAACCCCCGAAGAATTTTTCGGGGGTTTTTTACAATCCGTAAAAATTATCAAATACAAAAGGTTATTTTTTCTTAAAAAAGCATCTCCCTTCGTTTTTTATTCATTATCGAGGATTTAGGGATAACCATTATATGGCACAATATCTGAAATTATACTTGCAACTTCGGGCTTCCAGTATCACTTAAACTACATCCTCTAACTTGTTTATAATAAGCTTGTTAATTTTATAAAACTAGTTGACATTGTAGATTTTTTGTGTACTTTTGAGTGTCCGAAAAAACGAGGTCTTAACTAACAACAATTAATGGAGTATTTATGAAAGAATTTTCTTCTTTCTATAGATCAAACCTTTTAATAAAGGTTTTTGTATTAACATTTATTTTTCTCTTTTCTTTACCTTCTTTTGCACAAGAAGTGGTAAAAAAAGATCTACGATATGGCGGGTATGCAAGGTTATACAGTATGGGCGATAACCCGTTCATTGTTGATCCTGATAACATAAAATCTAACCCAGCATATTCCTCGATGTATTCAAATTTCCTTTGGGGCGATATTGGCAGCAATAATGGAATTGCTGACGAAGGGATTGGACAATTTGCCGGATTTAACTACAGCCTAAATAAAGAATTTACTTTGGGTGCTTTGCTTGCTAGAAATGATTTTAACTCAAGTTCTATCGGATCGCTGGATCCAGGTGGATTGGTTAATCTGGTAAATACTAATGCAACAGGAGCGGATATAGTTGCATTAAATAACAATTTTGAATTATTAAGTTCATATCGCTTTGGAAATTTTGTTCTTGGTTTGGGATTATCATACGCCTCAACCACAAATGATTTTACTCCAGCAACTGGTACCGGTGATAAAAACAGCGCTAGCCAGCTAGGTGTAAATGTTGGCTTTATGGCTGATTTATCTCCAAGTTTTAAATTCGATGTTGATTTTGCTCTAGCTTTGCCTTCAGCTACTTATGAACCAGGAACGGGAGATAAGGTAAGTGCTTCCAATACATTTATGGCAGCAAACGTTAGAGCTTTTCTCAAGCTATCTAACAAATTTACATTGGTTCCAATTGTTGGATTTTACAATGGATCGGGTAAAGTTGATGTTGGCGCACAATCTACAGACTTACCATCTATGATGTCACTGAGTGCTGGCGTGGGGCTTGCTTATCAAGTTGAAAACCTGATAATTTCTGGCGGACCATCTTTTGCATATCAAAGCACAACAACCGCCTCAGTAGCAAATGCTTCTCCGGAATTAAAAAACTCGACCCTTACCTTCCCAGCTTGGAATCTAGGTGCCGAATGGTATTTCACTGATTGGCTAATCGGTAGATTGGGATATGTTGCCAGCACTTATTCTCGCACCAACCAAACATTTGCAAGCTCAACTACAGTTGATGAGAATAGCAGAACCGGTTTTGACAATGGTGATGTAAGACTTGGCGTTGGTTTTAGATTTGGCGGATTTAATCTAGACGCAACAGTTAATGATGATGTTTTGAGACAAGGTCTTAATCTTATTGGCGGCGGCACAAGAACCTTTGCTTATCTTTCCGCAAGTTACGGTTTCTAATTTTTTGTAGCAGGCTGTCTACTATAGGCAGCCTTAAATTCATAAAGTCCATTTTAAAAATGAATTTGCTAAAGAGGTTTTTTTTTTAATAAGTTTGTAGTGGTCTTAATTAACTAATCTAAAATAAATATAAGGAAAACTTATGAAACAGTTACTTTCTGTTCTATTACTTGCTGTGCTATTCACTGGTTTTATTAATGCCCAAGGTAAAATGGCTGTTGGTGTTCAGGCTGGTGTTGCTATACCAATTGGCGATTTTGGCTGATGGTTATAAAATGGGATTTGGAGGACAAGGTAATTTTGCATATCACATAAATCCAATGCTTGATGTTACTGGTTCAATTGGTTATTTAACTTTGCAGCTTTGGTTTAAAGAAGCTGATTATAAATTTTAGTAGTGTTCCTGTTATGGCTGGTATTAGATATGTCTTTTGGTAAAGGTAAGTTTTAATCCTTATGGTTTCTGGAGAACTTGGATTGCATTTTTCTTGTTGATAGCAGCCCTTCCTGAGTTATTCCAGGGCTCGGGACAATTGAGGTGGTTCTGCTTCTTCACACAGATTTTGGAATTGGTGTTGGCGCAGGTTTCTTATATCAATTGGGTCCTAAAATAGATCTTGATGTAAATGCCAAATTTAATGATATTTTTGTGAAGGAAGTTCAACTAATTTTATTAGCATTATGGCTGGCGTGTTGGTAGCATTATAATATTATTATTTATTACAATATAAAGCAGTGTCATTTTTGGTACTGGTTTTTATTTTAAAATCTCACAAAATATTTCTCGACTCTAACGAATCCTCAATCCAACAAATAGCTTAATGTGCAGTTGAATTGGTAAAAAACTCTTCCTATTTTTTTAAATACATTAAATGTTTTTTCAGATTTAAGGGAGATTTTTTGAAAAAATTTTCTCTGTTCTTTTTTGTCTTATCCTTTTTCATTATTTCTACAAACGCTCAGGTTCGTTTTGGTTTAAAATCCGGATTAAATATATCATCAATTCATGGCGATGACGCAGGAGATTTAGATTCTAAATTTGGTTTCGCTGGCGGATTCTTTTTATTATATCAAACTAAAAGCTTCTATATCTTACAACCCGAGTTATCCTATACGATGAAAGGCGCAACTACAAAAATTGGACCTGTTAGTTTTACATTAGCTTATGACTATGTAGAGGTTCCCATACTATTTAAGTTCGCACTTCCTTTAAATGACAGCCCAAATATAAAACCATCTGTATTTGCAGGGCCATATATGGCGTTCAAAACAAAAGCTAAAATAATCGCTAAGGCAAATGGGGAATCTGACGAAGCAGATATAAAATCAGTTACCTCAAGAGATTATGGAGTTCAATTTGGCTGCGCGTTGGGTTTTAATCTGGGAAAATATGAATTGGGTTTTGATATTAGGTATAGTCTTGGTCTTTCTTCTATGGATGAATCAATGAATCATTTTGATGTTAAGAATAATGTATTAAACGTCAATCTCTATTTTTGTTTCGCAAATATGCAAAAACTTAATTAACCTAAATAATTTTGTTGTTCTAGGTTTCCGCTTTCTTTATTGATTCCTTATTTTTCCGCAATAATTTTTAGAGGTTTAAATGAAATTTGAACGTAGTGCAGGAATTTTATTGCATCCAACTTCTCTACCGGGTAAATATGGAATTGGTGATCTTGGCGATGATGCTTTTAAGTTTATAGATTTTTTAGAAAAAGCCGGACAAAAACTCTGGCAGGTTTTTCCACTTGGTCCAACTGGTTACGGTGATTCGCCATATCAATGTTTTTCTGCATTTGCAGGCAATCCAAATCTTGTTAGTCCTGATACATTAATGGAAGACGGTTTGCTTCGTGATCATGATTTGCAAAATATCCCCAAACATGATCCAGCATTTATCGATTACGGCGAAATAATTGAGTATAAAAAATCACTGCTTAAAAAGGCATTTATTAATTTTAAAAATCATCAAGAAAAGTTTGAAATAGATTTCAATAAATTCTGCAAAGAAAATAAAATCTGGCTTGATGATTTTGCTTTTTTTATGGCTGCAAAAGAAGCGCATGGCGGAATTGTCTGGAGAGATTGGGATAGCGGTTTAGTTCTTCGCAAGAAAAAATCTTTGGATGAATGGAAAAAGAAATTATCCGATGATATTCTGTATCAAAAATTTGTTCAGTTTATTTTCTTCAAACAATGGACGGCTGTTAGAGAATATGCAAACAGCAAAGGAATAAAGATAATCGGCGATATGCCTATTTTTATTGCTTACGATAGCGCTGATCTGTGGGCAAACAAAGAGCTTTTTACGGTTGATGAAAATGGAAGTCTTGAAACAGTTGCTGGTGTACCGCCAGATTATTTTTCTGCAACCGGACAGCTTTGGGGCAATCCGCTTTATAAATGGAAAGAAATGGAAAAAGATGATTTTCTGTGGATGAGAAACCGATTCGAACAATTATTTAAAATGGTTGATATCGTTCGTATAGATCACTTCAGAGGGTTTGAAGCGTTTTGGGAAATTCCGGGTGATGCATTGACTGCGGAAAACGGAAAATGGGTAAAAGCACCAGGACACAAATTATTTAAATCAATAAAAAAACACCTTGGCGATGTTCCGATTCTTGCAGAAGATCTTGGCGTAATTACACCAGCCGTAGAAAAACTTAGAGATGATTTTGAATTTCCGGGAATGAAAATATTACAGTTTGCTTTTGGAACTGATATGGAAACAAAATTTCTTCCGCATAACTTTGTACAAAACTGCGTTGTGCTAACCGGTGCTCATGATAACGACACAACTCGTGCTTACTTTGAAAACGCTAAGCTTGACAAAAATTCTGATATTTATGATCATACACAAAAGTACTTAAATTATTTTGGAGATGATATTGTTTATGAGTTGATAAGATTAGCCTATAGATCAGCGGCAAATATTGTTGTTGTTCCGATGCAGGATATTTTAAATCTTGGTGGTGAAGCAAGAATGAATTTCCCTGGAAAGCTCGGTGGCAATTGGATGTGGAGATTTACCTGGGATCAAATCACAGATGTTCTTCACTGGAAATATTTTGGTTTAACTCAGCTCTATGAAAGACCTCCAAAACCAAAAAAGGTCGAAACAGATGTGGTTTAATTTTACTCTGTCATTCCGCACTGAATGCGGAATCTATTTTGCAATATTTGAATCAAACATTTTGGAAAAACAAAAAAGGAGTACGAATTGAAAAAAGGATTTTTATCCGTGATTTTATTAACAGCAATATTAATAGGATGCAGTAAAACTGGAGCTAACGATAATTTAAACTGGGAAGAAAACCTTGAATCCGCATTGCAAAAAGCAAAAACGGAAAACAAGGCTGTGCTTGTTAATTTCACTGGCAGCGATTGGTGCCAGTGGTGCATTAAATTAAGCAATGAGGTTTTTTCAAAATCAGAGTTTAAAGAATATGCAGATGCGAATTTAATTTTAGTAAGATTAGACTTTCCACGTAGCATAGAGCAAAGCGCTGAAACAAAAGCCTACAACAACCAGCTTGCACAAAGATATGGCGTGCAAGGTTTTCCTACCGTTTTGTTATTCAATTCTTCCGGCAATTTGGTAAAAACAACGGGTTATTTGCCAGGCGGACCAGTTACTTACGTTAATGATTTGAAAAGTTCTTTGTAAACCAAGATCTTTAAAAGCCCGGAACATTTGTGATCTGGGCTTTACTTTTATCGACTCCACATCATTCTACCTATTAAATTCCTTGCCCTTTTACTAAATTTGACTACTATAATTCAAAGAAATACAATTTGCTAAATGAGTAAAAAAATAATAGTAATTGGTGCAGGTATTTCCGGATTAACCACCGCATATCTTTTATCTAAAAAAGGATTTGATGTTAAGTTAATTGAGAAAAATAATTCTGTAGGTGGCTCGATTGAAAGCGTAACTGAAAATGGTTTCCTCTTTGATCGCGGACCAAATAGTGCTCTCGAAACAACTCCCGTTATTGCACAACTTATAAAAGAACTTAAACTTGAACATGAACTTCTTTACGCTAGCAAACAGGCAAACAAAAGATATATATTACGCGATAACAAACTTCACGCACTTCCTATGTCTCCGCCCGGACTTATAAAAACAAAACTTTTTTCTACTAAAGCAAAGTTTCGTTTAATGGCTGAACCATTTATTGGAAGATCAAAAGATGGCTATTACCAAAGTCTTGCTGAGTTTGTTAAGCGAAGATTGGGACAAGAGTTTTTAGATTATGCAATCAATCCTTTTGTTGCTGGGGTTTATGCAGGAAAACCTGAAGATCTCAGTGTAAAATCTGCCTTTCCAAAACTTTATGCTCTTGAAGAAAAATATGGTGGCTTAATTATCGGAACCATTCGCAGCATCAGAGAAAGAAAAAAACGAGCAGAGGTTGCAAAGCAATCAGCAAAAATGTTATCATTTAAAAGCGGAATGGCTGTTCTTCCAAAAGCAATTGAAAAATATTTTGGTAGTAGTGTTCTGATTTCTAGTGAGGTAACTTCTGTTGATAAAAATGAAAATGGCTATTCTGTTTCATATCAACAAAACGGAATAACGAATAAAATTGATTGTGATGCGGTGCTTTCAACAATTCCGGTTTATGCTGCAAGTAATGTTTTTACAAAGTACGATAAAGAATTTAAATCCCACGCTGGGGCAATTTATTATCCGCCGGTTTTAGTTTATTATTTAGTTTATGATAGAAAAAATATTAAACAAGAATTGGATGGGTTTGGTTTTTTAATTCCAGAAAAAGAAAACAAATCTTTTCTTGGTGCGCTTTGGAGTTCAATCATCTTTTCAGATAGAACAGATGAAAGCAAGGCGGCTTTTACTTTGTTTGTGGGTGGATCAAGAAATCCTGACTTTGTAAATGAGGAGAGAATGTCTTTGCTGACAAAAGTTAGAAAAGAATTTGAAGAATTAATGGGCATAACCGCCAAACCAATGTTTACATCAGAAAGGTTTTGGGAAAAAGCTATTCCGCAATACAATTTAGGATACATTGAACATGAAAGATATTTTGATGATTTTGAAAAACGAAACCCTGGGTTATTTATTAGCGGTAATTTCCGCGGAGGGATTTCAGTTGGGGATTGTATTAAAAATGCAGAGTTAGTTGCAAATAAGATTTTTGAAAATTTAAAAGGAGTTTAAATGTCGACTTACCCAACAATTCGTCATCGTCGTTTACGTTACAATCCGCTTGTGCGTGATTTGGTTAGAGAAACGACGCTTACAAAAAATGATTTGATATATCCTTTGTTTGTTGTGCCTGGAACAAAAATTAGAAAAGAAATAAAATCAATGCCCGGTGTATTTAATTTATCGATAGATGAACTTGTAAAAGAATGCAAAGAAGTCCGCGATTTAGGAATTCCGGCTGTGATATTATTTGGAATCCCTGAACACAAAGATGACGTTGGTTCCGAAGCTTACGATGCAAATGGAATTATTCAAAAAGCAATTCGCGCTATAAAAGCGGAGATAAAAGATTTGCTTATAATTACTGATGTTTGCATGTGTGAATATACATCTCATGGGCATTGTGGAGTTTTAAATGGTGAAGAAATATTAAATGATGAAACTGTATCACTGCTTGCCAAAGAAGCGGTATCACATGCAGAAGCTGGTGCAGATATGATAGCTCCTTCCGACATGATGGACGGAAGAGTTGCGGCAATTAGAAAAGCCTTGGATTATAAAGGTTTTAATAAAATTCCAATCATGAGTTATGCGGCAAAATATTCATCAGGATTTTATGGACCTTTTCGAGATGCGGCAGATTCAACTCCAGCTTTTGGTGATAGAAAATCCCATCAGATGGATATCGGAAACGTAAACGAAGCCTTGCGTGAAGTTGAAGAAGATATTAAAGAAGGCGCAGATATTGTTATGGTAAAGCCGGCGGGAGCTTATCTTGATGTAATCAGAAAAGTAAAAGATACATTTGGAATGCCAACGGCTGCTTATCAGGTGAGCGGCGAATATGCAATGATTAAGGCCGCTGGGGCGAATGGCTGGATTGATGAAGAGCGCGTAATGGTTGAAGCTGCTTTTGCAATTAAGCGCGCTGGTGCTGATATGTTTCTAACTTACTTTGCAAAGGATCTGGCAATGTGGATTGACAAAACAAGAAAGTAACGATTAAAATCAAACGGCACAAAAAAGTAAAAGATATTCTTGTTGTGCGTCAGCATAATCAAATCGGAGATATGCTGTGCTCGCTTACGCTTTATAAAGCTCTAAAGAAAAAATATCCTGACGCAAGAGTAACTTTAGTGGCTGCAAAAACAAATTATGAGATTCCCTTTTTTGATATTAATCCCTATCTCGACAGAGTGATAATTTTTAACAAATCTTCACTTAAAACAATTTTAATATTCATAAAAGAATTAAGAAGCCGAAAATATCAAATCGGAATTGTGCCTTCCACAATTGTGCTTTCAAGAACATCGCATATAATTAATTTAATTTCAGGTGCAAAAATTCGGGTTGGTGTAAAATCTATTGATGGAAATGAAAACAAATCACACAAATATTTAAATGTTAAATCAGATTTTATATGGAAAGATTCGCATCAAACAAAGCGAAGTTTAGATATAGCAAAACAACTGGGTAGCGATTTATCTTTGGAGGAAATAAATTCTATAAAAATAGATTTTAATGATTCAGATTTAGATTTTGCTAACAATTTTATCTCAACAAACTTTCCAGATAAAAATAAAAAAGCAATTGCGTTTCATCCCGGGGCAGGAAAAGAAATTAATATTTGGGATAAAAAATATTTTATCGAACTTATCAAAAAACTTACTTCTAGTTTTGATATTAATATTTTAATAACCTCTGGCTGGACAGATGAAAAGATTGTAACCGAAATCAGCAAAGAATTAAATCTTACAAATATTAAACACAAAATTTTGCATAATGCTTCTGTTAAAAAACTTGGTGCTGTTTTATCAATGATTGATCTTTATATTACAAATGATACCGGGACAATGCATATTGCTGGTTATTCTGGCGTAAAAATGATTTCTCTTTTTGGTCCAACTCGCCCAAACGAATGGGCGCCAAAAGGAAAAAATCAAAAATATATTAAAGCAACGGACAACAACATTAACAGTATCGGTGTTGATGAGGTTTTTAAACTTGCTAAAACTTTTTTAAGTGAAAATAAAAATTAAAGCAAAAATACTATGTGGATAATTATTAGGGTGTTAATTGGTGTTGTGATTCTTTTTTTATTGGAATATTATTTTACCAGAAAATTAAATCGTGTATTTAAAACTCTATTTCCCAACTACGATACAAAGAAAAAGAAAATATTTCTTTACTCGTTTCTTGTTTTGTTAAATCTTTATCCTGTTATACTAATCTTTAACGCAATTTATGCGGCGCTAACAAAACAATCGGTTTCTTTTCCTCAAAATATTTTCGCTGATTATTTGCTCCTTTATCCATTCTGGGTTTTAATCATTTTAATACTACAAGTTAGTGTGATTTTTATTTTTGTGGACTTATTGAAGTTAGTTTTTTATCCACTTTATAAAAAACACAAAGAAAAACTTTACCCACTGCAAGTAAAAATATTCTTACTGTTGGTGTTGATTTTTATTTTTTATATACCAGCAAGAATGATTTATGATTATAACACCGTTGATGTGCGCATTGTTGATTTTAAGAAGAATAATCTTCCAAAAGAATTGGTCGGATTTAAAATTGCTTTTATCTCTGATGTGCAAGCCGATAGATACACCGATGACAAAAGATTACAGCGATATGTTGATAAAATAAATCAACAAAATCCCGATTTAGTTTTAATTGCTGGGGATGTGATTACTTCAACTCCGGATTATATTGAAACCGCTGCAAAGTACATTGGAAAAATTAAATCTAAATTCGGCACATACTCTTGTGTGGGTGATCATGATAATTGGGCCTATAGAAAAGATTATGTTAGAAGTTTGCGTGAAGTTGAAACCGCTTTAAGTAATAATAATGTTGAAATGATTGACAATGAGTTACGTTATTTTGAAATAGATTCAACACGAGTGGGAATTACATTTATTACCAATACCTATGTTTCTGATATTTCCGAGACAACTCTTAAAAATGTTGCCTCGTCCAACAAAGCTGATTTTAAAATATTTTTAACTCATCAACCGCAGCAATTTTTGATTGACAACGCAGTAAAAAACAAATACGATTTGTTTCTTGCCGGACACACGCACGGTGGACAAATAACTTTGTTGTTTCCGTTTATTCAACTTACTCCTACACTCGTAGAAACAAAATATGTTAAAGGTGATTTTTACTTTAACAATATGCTTGCTGTTGTTTGCGGTGGATTGGGAATGTCCCTTGCGCCGGTTAGATATAACTCAACTCCCGAAATTGTTTTAATCAACTTGCGTAATAATTGATTAACCCTTTTATTATCTTTAGCAAAAATTTATTATATAATAAGAGCAACTAGATGATCATAGACAAAAATAATAGAATCCTTGTTTTAATTAAAGAGTTCGTTTATGAAAGATTTGATCTGAGTGAAGACAAAGCAAATGAACAAGAAATAGTTGAATTAATAAAGAAGGGGGTGGAATTTCGGGGAACTAATCTTTGGGTGTTAATCTTTGCCATCTTCATTGCATCTATCGGGCTTAATGTTAATTCTACCGCAGTAGTTATCGGTGCAATGTTAATCTCACCATTAATGGGGCCTATTATGGGAATAGGTTTGGGTATAGGGATTAATGATTTTCAGCTAATTAAAAAAGCATATAAAAATTTAGGAATTGCTGTCATAATAAGTGTAATCGCCTCAACTACATATTTTTTTATAAGTCCGCTTAGTGATGCCCAATCTGAATTATTAGCGAGAACCACACCAACCATTTGGGATGTGCTTATAGCTTTGTTTGGTGGTCTTGCCGGAATAGTTGCAGCAACAAGAAAAAGCAGCAGCAATGTTGTTCCTGGCGTTGCAATTGCAACAGCTTTAATGCCTCCTCTTTGTACTGCCGGCTTTGGATTGGCTACGGGCAACTTCTATTATTTTATAGGTGCATTTTATTTGTTTTTTATAAATAGCGTGTTTATTAGCTTATCGGCTTTTATAATTGTTCGGTTTTTAAAATTTAAGAAAAGTGCTTTTGTTGATAGTGTTGCGGAAAGAAGAGTAAGAAGATCCATCCTTATTGTAGTAATAATCACAGTTATTCCAAGCCTTGTAATGGCCTATAATATTGTTAATCAAAGCATCTTTGAAAGGAACGCAAACAGATTTATTGCTTATGAACTTAATTTTGAAAACTCTCAAATTGTAAGCAGAAACATTTCATATAAGGGCGAAAAGTCTATGATTGAGGTCTTTTTACTCGGAGAAACGCTTGAACCAAAGCTTATTGAGAATGTAAAATCTAAATTAAAAAACTACGGACTTGTTGATACAGAATTTAAAATTCGGCAGGGAATAAATTCTGAAAAGGTTGATATAAATACTTTGCGCACAGGGGTAATTGAAGATTTATATAGAAAGAATGAAGAGCTAATTAAAAACAAAGACAAAAAAATCACTTTACTTGAAAGTGAACTCAGCAGATTAAAATCAGAATCTTTTCCGGTTGAAGATCTTTCCAAAGAGCTTAAAACGCTGAACAAAAATCTATCTGAGTTTACCATGAACAAAACAATCCTTACTGATTTAGTAAAACAAAAAACAGATACTCTTGCTTTTGCCTATGCGCGCTTTAAGACAAAACCATCTTCCTCTGAGATTAAAAAACTAAAAGAATGGTTGTCTGTTAGAACAAAGTATGAGAACATCCGGTTGGTTATACAATAATATGAAACATGAATTAATATTATCGCAGATATTTGTTTATCCTGTTAAATCACTTGGGGGGATAAGTCTTAAATCATCTGAAGTTGGAGAACGTGGATTAAAATACGATAGACGCTTTTTGCTTGTAGATGAAAACGCAGAGTTTATTACTCAGCGCGATTATCCGCAAATGGCATTTTTAAAACTATCCTTTTCTGATAATGGTTTTAATGTTTTGAATAGTCAAAATAATTCTAAGATATTTATTCCCTTTGGATCAACATCGAATGAAACAATTAAAGTTAAAATTTGGGATGATATTTGTAATGCCTTTGTTGTAAATAAAGATTTAGATATTTGGTTCTCAAGTGCAATCAACAAAAAATGTTCTTTGGTTTACATGCCTGATGCTGAACAAAGAATTGTTGAAAAAAAGTATATTAATGAAGCGCACATCGTAAGTTTTGCAGACGCATATCCATTTTTAATAATTGGGCAGGCTTCATTAGATGATTTAAATTCCAGATTGCAAACACCAATTCCAATGAATCGCTTTAGAACAAACTTTGTTTTTACAGGTGGGGACCCTTATGAAGAAGATGATTGGAAAGATTTTAAAATTGGCAATACTGAATTTAAAGCCGTAAAGCCTTGCGCAAGATGTGTAATCACCACCATCGACCAACAAACAGCCATCAGAAATGATGAGCCCTTAAAAACTTTATCTACATACAGAAAGACAAACAATAAAATTATGTTTGGAATGAATTTGATTTGCCATAAAACCGGCAAGATTTCTCTTAATGAAAAAATTGTTATTTGTTAGCTAATTCTTTGTTTCGTTTAGTGCATAAAACAAGTACTAGTTCCATCACACTATAAACATTTCTCTTAATCCGTTTTTGCCACTTATCCCCAATCTCTTGTGAGCCTGTTATTTAAAAGCCAAGTTATTTTTGAAACTATTTTTATAATCGAATAGTAAGGAAAAAATCATGAAAAAATTGTTGTTTTTTTTAATAATACTTTTTGCCGTTCTATTTTTAAGCAAAGATTTGTTTTCACAACCTGTTCCTATGCTTACAAGAGTATTGAACGAGAACCAAATTTCTGAAAACTTATTGATTGGATTGCAATCCTGCAATAAAGGATTAACGGCTTCCTGTGCCTATTTAATTGGAGAGTTTTGCTGTAAAAAATCTGTTATTCCTCTTATGGCTTTGTTGCATAATGCGGAGTGCGAAGAGATAAGAATTCTTGCTGCGCTTTCGCTCTGTAAGATTGGAGACGCTCGCGGAGTTTTTGCTGTAAAAACATCCGCGTTGTATGATGATAGCCAGCGAGTTAAAAGACTTTGCGGTTTATTTTATAAAGCGGTTTTAGCGGGAAAGGTTGAGGCAAAACTCTATTAATGTCCTTTAATATCTAAGCGAATGATTTTAACTTAACATCAACTAAAAATTATTCTAATCACACTCGTCTGAATGTTAATGAATCGCTTAAATAATATTTGCTTTGTGTTTTTGATTTTTGTTTTATCAACTATTTCTTTTGGGCAAAGAACAAGCGAATGGGAAAAGCTTACCTCGCCAACAAACGATGTTTTAAGAAAAATATTTTTTCTTGATCAGAACAACGGCTGGGCAATCGGTCTTTCCGGCGCAATAGTGCACACAAGCGATGGCGGCAACACCTGGGTTTTACAAAACAGTACAGTAACAACTCCGCTTGTAGATCTATTTTTTCTAAATGAAAATTTAGGCTGGGCATTAACTCACCCTCAAACACCTCCATTTGGAACAACTGTTTTGAAAACCACAAGCGGCGGTTCAACTTGGTTTAAAGATTCTACTTTTTTTCTTAATGAAATTATGTACACAATTTATTTTTTTAATGAGCACGTTGGGGTTGTTGGTGGCAATGGAGTAAAAAAAACCTCTGACGGAGGAATATCGTGGCAAAAGTCCTTTATTGAACCCGGCGGTGTTTCTACGCTACCAATCAACAATTTTGCTTTCTATAGCAATACCTTTGGATACGCTTGCGGGGGGAGGATTGACGTAGCCGGGGTTATTTGGAGAACCACCGATGGTGGAGACAATTGGTCCTATCTCGGCTTAAGCCCCGATCAGATATTTGATGTTTTTATTTTTGATTCCTTAAATGCGCTCGCTCTTTCGGGGGATCCAGAGGGGTTTTATCAGATAAGCAAATTAAAAACAACAAACGGAGGTTTGAGTTGGAACTCAACAGCACTTCCACTTCTAGGATTATCATTTACGATTGATTTTCAAGATGATAAAGAAGGATGGTCTGCTTCTGGCTATAAATTTTTACATACAGGTAATAGCGGTGATACATGGGTTGAAGAACTTACTCCAGATAGTACAACTATTTACGATCTTCAATTTGTGGATAAGTACACCGGTTTTGCTTGCGGAGAAGATGGTGCACTATTAAAGTTTATATCTTTTAAAAAACCTGGTGTTAATAAGCCTGTTTTTGAACTATTACAAAATCACCCCAATCCTTTTTCAGAAAAAACAACTTTTCAAGTTTCTGCTATTACGCCAGATTATGATGTGCCTGCCCGGGCACAAATTAAATTGTTTGATGTGCTTGGGAATGAAATTCTAACAATGGTTGATCGAGATTTTAATTGGGGTATTTATGAGTTTACGTTTGATTTCGAGCAAGCAAAACGATCTCTTTCAAGCGGTGTATATATTTTAGTTTTAGTTTCCGGGGAAACCTTAGTAACACGAAAGATTATTTACTTAAAATGAGGCAAATATGAAAAATGAAATTACTTTTCCACAATCAACTATAAAATTTTTAACTGCTCTTTCTAAAAATAACAACAAGGAATGGTTTGAAAAAAATAGAGTACGTTATGATTTTGAATTTTTGCAGCCTGCCATGCAATTTGTAATTGATCTGGGTGAAAAACTTTCTGAAATATCTCCAAACATTAATGCAATCCCAAAAATTGACAAATCAATTTTTCGGCTTTATCGTGATGTAAGATTTAGTAAAAACAAAGCCCCGTTTAAAACTAATCTAGGTTTGTACTTTTGGGAAGGGCGTGGAAAGAAAATGGAATGTTCCGGTTTCTATTTTCACATCGAGCCAAAACTATTTTTTCTTGGAACGGGAATGTACATGTTTACAAAAGAACAATTAAAGAAATATCGTGAAATTGTTTCTGATCCAACTCAGGGAGAACTATTAAATGAAATAATTTCTGCTCTTTTAAAGAAAAAGAAAATAAAGTTGGGTGGTAGAACTTACAAGAAAACTCCTCGTGGATATGATCCTGAATACAAATACAGCGAACTACTTTTACATAGCGGTCTTTATGTGTCTTATGAAAGCTCCTCTTTTGATGAGCTAATAAAAAAAGATCCCATTGGTTTTGCTTATAAACTATTTAAAGAAACTTATCCTCTTCATAAGTGGTTTGTAGAAAATCTTGTTTAATCTTGCTTTTCTAGATAAATATCTTATCTTGCAACAAAATTATTCTCTTATACCTGTCTAATTCGTAGGTTAGCAATACAAATCAGAAAGGAGATGAAAGATGAAGTACGGTTCATTTATGCTTCACAACTTCAAAAACATCCCCCAGATACATTCAATTCCTCCTGAATTTATTGAAGCTATAGAAGTTGTTGGCTCAGTTCTTCCATTTAAAACAAATAATTATGTTGTTGAATGTCTTATAGATTGGAACAACATACCAAATGATCCAATGTTTAAGCTTACTTTTCCGCAAAAAGATATGCTGCGACCTCATCATTATGAACAGATTAAGCGCGTAATTAATAGCGGAGCCGATAAAACAAAAATAAAAGAAGTCGCTAATGAAATAAGGTTGCAGCTTAATCCGCACCCTGCTGGACAGCTAGAGCATAACGTGCCGACGATAGAAGGCGATAAACTTTACGGTATGCAGCATAAGTACCGTGAAACCGTTTTGTTTTTTCCGAGTCAGGGACAAACATGTCACGCTTATTGTACTTTTTGTTTTCGCTGGCCTCAGTTTGTAGGAATAGATGATTTAAAATTTGCATCTAAAGAATCAGAACATTTAGTAAAATACGTGCAAGCTCATGAAGAAGTGACGGATGTTTTATTTACCGGCGGCGATCCGCTGATTATGAAAACAAAACATCTTGAAACTTATATTCGTCCATTGCTTAACGCAAATATTGAACACTTAAGAAATATAAGAATTGGAACAAAAGCACTTGGCTATTGGCCATATAGATTCTTAACTGATAATGATTCAGATGATTTATTAAGATTGTTTTCGGATGTAAAAAAAGCTGGAAAACATTTAGCGCTGATGGCGCACTTCAATCATCCGGTTGAACTAAGCGGCGAAGCTGTTGCCCAGGCAATCCAAAAAATTAATGATACTGGTGCGGTTATCAGAACGCAATCGCCTGTACTAAAACATATAAATGATTCGCCAAATCTTTGGGCGGAAATGTGGAAAAAGCAAGTTGAGCTTGGCTGTGTTCCTTATTATATGTTTGTTGCACGGAACACCGGGGCGCAACATTATTTTTCAATTCCGCTTGTTGATGCTTGGAAACTTTTTAGAGAAGCATATCAAAATGTAAGCGGAATTTGCAGAACCGTGCGCGGTCCAAGTATGTCTTGCCTGCCGGGTAAAGTGCAGTTGATTGGTGTAAGCGAAATAAAAGATGAAAAAGTTATGGTCTTTAGAATGATACAGGGGAGAAACTCTGATTGGGCTGCTCGACCGTTTTTTGCAGAATACGACGATACAGCAAATTGGTATACGGATTTAAAACCGGCATTTGGAGAAGAAAAGTTTTTCTTTACAGATGAATTAAACACATTTGTTTCACCTCAAGAAATAGAAGTTGATTATGAATAAGGTCGGTAAAAACAACAACGGCAATTTTGATATAAGTTTAAACTTAAATGTTCGCGGTGCGCCGCTATCAGCAACTTTGTTGATAAATGAAATCTCTAACAAGTTAATAAGTGAAGGAAGAAAAGTATATAAACTTGGTCTTGGGCAATCGCCTTTTCCTGTTCCACAAATGGTTGTTGATGAACTAAAGGTTAATGCTCATCAAAAAGATTATTTACCTGTTAGAGGGTTAAAACAATTAAGGCAGGCTGTTGCGGATTATCATTCCCGAAGAAATGATATTAGAAGAAACGTAAACAATGTTTTAATCGGGCCCGGCTCAAAGGAATTAATGTTTCTTTTGCAGTTTGTTTATTATGGTGATTTGGTTATTCCTACACCAAGTTGGGTCTCTTATGCGCCACAAGCAAAATTTATTGGAAGAAATGTTTCCTGGCTTAACACAACTGAAAAAAACAAATGGAGAATTACACCGCAAGATTTAGAAAATCTTTGTAAAGACGATCCTGATAGACCAAGATTAGTAATTTTAAATTACCCTTCCAATCCAACGGGTGCTACTTATACTGTAAACGAATTAAGGGATCTGGCAAAGGTTGCAAAGGAATACCGTCTTATAATGTTATCCGATGAAATTTATGGCGAGCTAAACTTTGAAGGCAATCATGTTTCTATTGCAAAATTTTATCCCGAAGGAACTATAATTTCAAGCGGATTAAGTAAGTGGTGCGGAGCTGGTGGATGGAGATTGGGAACTTTTAATTTTCCACCTTCACTTAACTGGTTGCTTGATGCGATGGCTTCTGTTGCAAGTGAAACATTTACCTCTACAAGTGCGCCCATCCAATATGCAGCAGTTTGCGCTTTTAGAGGCGGAATTGGAATAGAAAGATATTTGTGGAATTCCAGAAAAGTTTTAAAATCTCTGGGATTTCATATACATAAAAAATTAGATAGAGCAGGCATAACAGCGCCAGCGCCAGAAGGAGGTTTTTATCTATTCTGCAATTTCAATAAGCACGCTGCAAAACTTAAAAAACGTGCAATAACAAACAGTTACCAGCTTGTCCAAAAACTTTTAGAAGAAACAGGTGTTGCTTTGCTGCCTGGCAGTGTGTTTGGAAGACCCGAAGAAGAGCTTACAGCGCGTCTTGCTTATGTAGACTTTGATGGCTCAAAGGCATTAGCAGCTATAGAAACATTTCCACCGCATAAAACCCCCGATGAGAATTTTATCAATACAAATTGCTCGCATATTATTGAAGCTATTGATTTAATTTGTAACTGGGTGAAAATATAACTGTTTTGTGTTTTCGTTTTATCGCTATCACAATAGTAAAAAAAACGCTTGGTTGACAAAAATTTCTTGTAAATACTTACCGCCTATTAAAATATCCCGCCGCTCAGCATACCTTTATTATAATTATACATGATTTTAAGTAACTTTTGTCATTGCTTTGCTCTAAAAAATTTTGTTCGATCAAAAATCAACTAGTTGTTCATTACTATAATTATTAAAAAATTTTCTGAGGACATTATGAATAAATTTACCTTCTATTTTTTACTCCTCTTTGTTTCCCTTGTGGGGACTATTTCTGCACAGGTTAATGCAAGAATGCTGCAGTTTCCCGATGTGTCGGCGACACATATTACATTTACTTATGGCGGCGATATTTGGATTGTTGCTAAAGAAGGCGGAACCGCTTATAAACTAACCTCTGCAAAAGGAACTGAATTGCTCGCAAGATTTTCACCCGATGGAAAACAAATAGCATTTAGCGGAAATTATAGTGGCAATGTTGATATTTATGTTATGCCTTCGCTTGGCGGATTGCCTCTAAGAATTACTCACCACGGAATGGCCGACAGATTGTTGGATTGGTACCCAGATGGAAACTCTCTGCTATTTGCTTCGTCTCGAGAAAGCGGCAAGCAGCGTTTCAGTCAATTTTACAAAGTATCAAAGTCTGGCGGATTGCCGGAAAAACTTCCACTGCCTTATGGTGAGTTTGGCGTTATATCACCCGATGGAAATAAAGTTGCTTACACTCCAAAGTCCCGCGTATTTAGAACATGGAAAAGATATCTGGGAGGAATGGCAACTGATGTTTTTATTTTTGATGTTGAGAAAAAAACTGCGGAAAACATAACTAACAACATAGCAAATGATGAACTGCCAATGTGGAGCGGAAACAAAATTTATTTTCTATCCGATCGTGGTGAGAATAAAAGAAATAATATCTGGTCTTATGATCTTACCTCAAAACAAATAAAACAACTAACAAGCTTTGAGGATTTTGATATTCACTTTCCATCAATCGGAAATGGTGAAATTGTTTTTGAAGCAGGCGGGCTCTTGTATCTGCTTGATCTTACAACAGAAAAACATAAAGTGGTAAATATTAATGTTGTGACAGATGAGTCTACTTTAATGGAACGAAATGAAAACGTTGAAAAAATGATTCAGGGTTTTTCTCTATCATACAACGGTAATCGTACTTTGTTTGAAGCAAGAGGTGAAGTCTTTTCTGTTCCGACTGAAAACGGTCCCGTAATTAATCTAACTCAATCTCCAGGCGTTGCAGAACGATTTCCCGCCTATTCTCCAAACGGAAAATACGCCGCATACTTCTCAGATAAATCTGGTGAATATGAGCTAACTATCCGCGATTTGGAAAAGCCATCAAAAGAAGAAAAGCTAACTTCTCTAGGTGCCGGGTTTCGATATTCATTATTCTGGTCGCCAAACAGTAATGCTCTAGCTTTTATTGATCAGACAATGACAATTTATATTTACGATATGGCTAGAGACAAGACGATAAAAGTTGATAAACAAAAATGGATGTATGAGGGAGCGCTTCGAAACTTTTCAGTAAGCTGGTCATCAGATAGCAGATATCTTGCTTATGAAAAAGAGCTTGATAGTAGGACGACTGCAATTGCAATCTTCGATACAAAAGAAGAAAAGATTCATCAGGCTACTTCTGGATATTATAATGACGCAAAACCTGTGTTTGATCCAGATGGTAAATATTTATTCTTCTTAACCAACAGAAATTATAAGCCTGTTTACAGTGATTTTGATAATACATGGATTTATCCAAACTCAACTCAAATTGCTGCCGTTACTTTAACAAAAGTGATTCCATCTCCTCTGGCACCAAAAAATGATTCAAGCATCGTAAAGAAAGAGGAAGAAAAGAAGAGCGAGGCAAATAAAGATCAGAAGAAAGAAGAAAAAAAGGATGTGCCAAATGTAAAAGAAGTTAAAATAGATTTTGATGGATTTGAACAACGCATTGTAATACTGCCGCCTGCAGCAGGAAACATAGTATACTTACAAACCGTAACAGGTAAAGTCGTTTTTCATCGAATGCCTAATAATGGCTCTGATGACAAGAAAAAACCTGTTTGTTATTTTGATTTAGAAAAGCGTGAAGAAAAAACGATTGTGGATGATGCTGATGCGTTTCAAATTTCTGCAGATGAAAAGAAGATATTGCTGTTAAAACAAAAAGTGTATTCCGTTGTTGATGTTGCTCCTGATCAGAAGCTGGATAAAAAGCTTCCAACAAATCAACTTGAAATGACAGTTGTGCCGCGAGATGAATGGAAACAGATATTTACAGATGTCTGGAGATTGGAAAGAGATTACTTTTATGATAAAAACATGCATGGTATTGATTGGAGTGCAATGAGGAAACAATACGGGGCATTGATTGATAACGCGGTAACAAGATCTGATGTTAATCATGTTCTTGGAGAACTTATAGCGGAACTAAATGCCTCTCACACCTATCGTGGCGGCGGTGATGATGAAACGCCTCTTAGAAGACAGGTTGGCTATCTTGGTATTGATTGGGAGTTGAAGAACGGTGTGTACATGATTAAAAGAATTGTGCGTGGAGCGCAATGGGATTCAGAAGTCCGTTCACCGCTTGATGAATCAGGTTTAAAAGTTAATGAAGGTAATTACATTCTTGCTGTTAATGGTGTTTCTATTGATGTTACAAAGGATCCATGGTCAGCATTTGAAGGACTAGCTGATAAAACAATTGAACTTACCGTAAATGATAACCCATCAATTAATGGAGCATGGAATATTTTAATAAAAACAATGAGTGATGAAACACGATTAAGAAATCTTGAGTGGATTGAATCTAATAGAAAAAGAGTTGATGAGGCTACCGGCGGAAAAATTGGATACGTCTTTGTGCCGAGCACCGGAATTGATGGACAGGATGAGCTTGTAAGACAATTCTATGCGCAGTATTCTAAAGAGGGGTTAATAATTGATGAGCGGTTTAATGACGGCGGACAAATTCCAGATCGTTTTGTAGAACTGCTAAACAGAAAACCGCTCAATTTCTTTGCGGTAAGAGATGGAAACAACTGGCAATGGCCGTCTGCCGCAAACATTGGTCCTAAGGTTATGCTTATAAACGGCTGGAGTGGTTCCGGTGGAGATGCGTTTCCGGATTATTTTAGAAAATCTGGCGTTGGTCCTCTAATTGGAACGAGAACATGGGGTGGATTAATTGGGATTACCGGCGCTCCAAATTTAATTGATGGAGGCAGTGTTACTGTGCCAACTTTTAGAATGTACGATCCCGATGGAAAATGGTTTAAAGAAGGTCACGGCGTAGATCCTGATATTGAAGTTCTTGAAGATGCCGCACAACTATCAAGGGGGATTGACACGCAGCTTGAAAAAGCGATTGATGAAGTTATGAGGTTGCATAAACTAAATCCACCGATAAACCCAAAGCAACCTCAATATGAAAAAAGATAAATGAAACTAAAAGCGATCATAAATGATCGCTTTTTTTTTATAATCTGTTAACAATCATTTTATTATCTTGCAAACAAAAATCAATTGGAAAATAAAAATGATATATAGATTCTTAAATATTATTGTCCTTGCCCTTTTTCTAAGTTTTACAACTTTTGCGCAATCTGTAACAGTAAAGATTATTGAAACAAGTGATGTGCACGGTGCAATTTTTCCTTACAGCTTAAAGGACAACAGCGAAATTAACTCTTCGCTCGCACGTGTTTCAACTTATGTTAATCAACAGCGTGCAGATACAAATCAGATTGTTTTTCTTTTAGATAACGGGGATATAATTCAAGGAAATCCTGCTGTATATTATTATAATTTTGAGAAAACCGATACAATAAATCTTTACGCCAATGTAATGAATTATATGAAATATGATGCCGCAACGATTGGTAACCATGATATTGAAACAGGGCACGATGTTTATGATAAGTTTAACAAAGAAATAAATTTTCCGTGGTTGGCCGCTAATATAATTAATACTACAACAAACGAGCCCTACTTTAAACCCTATACTACAATCGAAAAAAACGGAGTAAAAATTGCTGTGCTTGGGTTGATTACACCGGCAATCCCTCAATGGCTTCCGGAAAAAATTTGGAGCGGAATGCGCTTTGACGATATGATAGAAACGGCTCAAAAATGGATTAAGAAAATACGAGAAACTGAGCAGCCAGATTTAATGATTGGTTTATTTCATTCTGGCATTGATTACACCTATAACGATGAAGATGAAAACACATATAAAAATGAAAACGCTTCTCGTCTTGTTGCAGAAAAAGTTGATGGCTTCGATTTAATATTTGTGGGGCATGATCATGCTGGTTGGAATATTAAGACTAAGAATCCGTCTGGAAAAGAAGTTTTGATTCTTGGAACAACATCGAGCGCACAAAACGTTGCCGTTGCAAGCTACACTTTGAAGTATGATAAAATATGTATGATTTATGATAAGAAAGAGATTATTGGTGAACTGGTTAACATGAAAGACTATGCTGTTGATCAGAATTTTGTAAATCACTTTAGTAAAAATCTAACAGAAGTGAGAAACTATATTTCTCGCCCAGTCGGTGAGTTCACAGAAATGATTTCCTCGCGCGAATCTATGTTTGGCCCATCAAAGTTTGTAGATTTAATTCACACTGTTCAGTTTGAGTTAACAAATGCAGATGTTTCCTTTACTGCGCCACTTTCATTTAACGCTAAAATTGATGCAGGAAAAATTTATACTGGTGATATGTTTGATCTATACAGATACGAAAACTTTTTATACACAATGGAATTAAGCGGGAAGGAAATAAAAGATTATCTCGAGTATTCTTACTGGAACTGGATGAACCAAATGAAAGATGAAAACGATCATTTACTAAAATTTAAACTTGATGGAAATGGAAACTTAAAATATTCCGAACGATCAAAATCACCGGAACTTGAAGAAAGATTTTATAATTTTGATTCCGCAGCGGGAATTGAATATGTAGTTGATGTTACGAAACCGGCAGGCAATAGAATCAATATTATTAAGTTTTCAAACGGGAATGTATTTGATCTAAACAAAAAATATAAAGTGGCAATAAATTCTTATCGCGGTAACGGCGGCGGCGGTCATCTTACTCGTGGTGCAAAAATACCGCAGGAAGAATTATCTAAAAGGGTTCTCAACTCGACAGAAAAAGATTTACGCTACTTTTTAATGAGGTGGATTGAAAACAAACAAATAGTGGAACCAAAAGTTATCGGCACCTGGAAAGTTGAACCGGAAAATTTCTGGAAATCCGGTAAACAAAAAGATTATCAATTATTATTCAAATAAACACAATAGTAAGCTGATTTTAATGATACGACTGATCAGTTATGATCATAATAAATCATGAAAATCCGCCTACCATTTTTTCGAGGAAATTATGAACACAACTAAAAGCAAACAACTATTCGAGGAAGCTAAAAAATTTATTCCTGGTGGGGTTAATTCACCGGTAAGAGCATTTAAATCAGTTGGCGGTGATCCGCTATTCATCCAGCGCGGCAAAGGCTCAAAGTTTTATGATGTTGATAGTAATGAATACATTGACTACATAGGTAGCTGGGGACCTCACTTGTTTGGACACAATCCGCCTTTTATTAAAGAGGCATTAAAACGAACATTTGAAAACGGAACAAGTTTTGGCGCGCCGACCGAAATGGAAGTCAAGATGGCTCAACTAATTACCGAGCTCGTTCCATCTGTTGAAATGGTAAGAATGGTTAACAGTGGAACCGAAGCAACAATGAGTGCTGTTCGTGCTGCACGCGGTTATACTGGTAAAGATAAGTTTATAAAATTTGAAGGCTGTTACCACGGGCATGCTGATTATTTTCTAATTAAAGCTGGAAGCGGCGCATTGACTCTTGGTGTTCCAACTTCTCCGGGCGTTACAAAGGGGAATGCTGCCGATACTTTGCTTGCCGACTACAACGATATAGCGTCAATCAAAAAACTTTTAACAGAATACCGCGGACAAATTGCAGCGATAATTATTGAACCAATTGCCGGCAATATGGGCGTTGTGCAGGCTAACGAAGAATTTCTTGTTGAGTTAAGAGGAATCTGTAATGAAGAGGGCATCGTTTTAATATTTGATGAAGTAATGACGGGTTTTCGTGTTGCGTCCGGAGGAGCACAGGAAATTTTAGGAATTAAACCTGATCTTTCTACATTCGGAAAAATTATAGGCGGCGGTTTACCTGTTGGTGCATTTGGCGGTAAGCGAGAAATTATGGAAATGCTTTCGCCTAGCGGTCCGGTTTACCAGGCGGGAACATTAAGCGGAAATCCGCTTGCAATGTGTGCAGGATTTGCTGCGCTATCACATATTAAAGAACATCCCGAAATTTATGTACAGTTAGAAAAAGCTTCGATGTATCTGGAAAACGGATTTAAAGAAAACTTAAACTCTGTTGGAAAAAACTATGCAATGAATCGTGTTGGTTCTATGATGTGTCTGTTCTTTACAGAAAAACCAGTTAATGATTTTAAATCTGCTTTAACTTCTGATACTGCATTGTATGGAAAATATTTTCACGAAATGTTAAATCGTGGAATTTACCTTGCGCCAGCACAGTTTGAGGCGTTATTTGTTTCAACAGCGCATACAAAAGAAGATTTGGATAAAACGATTAAGGCACATAAGGAAAGCGTTGCTCAGCTTTTAAGTTAAATACTGTTTCAAGTTAGTGTAGAATTTGTTGATTTAATTAATAGGAAATTTGAAAATGAAAAATATCTTTGATCCAACAGTAACAACAGAAATTATAAGTAGAATTAATAAACTAGATGCGGGCACAAAAAGACAGTGGGGAAAAATGAACGCCGCACAAATGCTTGCACACTGTAATGTAACATATGAATTAGTTTATGATAAGATTCACCCGAAGCCAAATACATTAAAGAGTTTTATTCTTAAAATATTTGTTAAACCTGTTGTGGTTGGAGAAAAACCTTATAAAAAAGATAGCCCCACCGCGCCTGAATTTAAAGTTAATGATGATAAAATTTTTGAAACAGAGAAAGGTCGGTTAATTAATTATATTTTAAAAACTCAAGAACTTGGTGCGGCTAAATTTCATAACAAAGAATCTCATTCATTTGGGGCACTTACTAAAGACGAGTGGAACAATCTTTTTTATAAGCATCTCGATCACCATCTAAATCAATTTGGTGTGTGATCTTAAGTATTTAATAGTAATATCCGATCGAAAAATAAAATAAAACATCTCCCCAGCTAATTGGATTTTGGGGAATATCTTTTCTTAGTAAAAAGCTTCGTCCAACAGCAAATTCGGCGGGACCAATTGGTGTATCAAAGGCAATAGATCCGCCAATTCCATGTCTTAAATCTTTAAATTTAATTTGATCTTGCTCAGGCCAAGCTCGCCCCAAATCATATCTAATATTTAAATATGTATCAAAGAAAATTACAATGGGTAATTTGTATCGATACATTAAAGACGCAAGAAATATTTGTCTTCCCCTAAATTCATAATCGTGCATACCAAAAAAGGATTCTTGTCCACCAAGTGAATATTGTTGGCTTAGTGGAAGGGTTTTATCTGCAAATCCAAATTTTATTTTTGGAGAGATGACAGAGCGGTTAAATAAAGGAAAATAATTTTTATACTCAAAACTAATGTTGCTGTAGCCAACTTCTCCGCCCAATACTGAAAACGCAGTTTCGTAAAACCCAGAAAAATAAACCCCTTTTTCTGGAAATGGATATTTATCCTGCGTATCGATGGTTGATGAAATTTTTAAGCTCACAATTTTTGTTTTAAATGGATCGGTTGAATTATTTTCTATGTTTTTAATTTCATCAAACTGATATCTGCCTTCAAAAATCAGATTACCAAAACGACCCACCTGGGTTCCGACGCCAAGCGATATCCCGTAAAATATTTGCCGATACATTCCGGTTTCAACACGAGAAAAATTTTTGCTTTTTAAGGTCTTATCCTCTGAATATACCTTCACATCGTTAAATCTATAAAACGCATTAATTTTATAAGTAAAATAAGTATCAAAAACTCTATTTGCCTTTTGTTCTAGTATAATTGCGCGATTATTAAGTCCGCCAAATAATATTAATCCAAGCTCTGTTCCGGTACCAAATAAATTTTCATCCCGTACATCTAATCCCAATTGGGTGCGGTATTCATTATCACTTCTAAAACTTATTCTTAGCAGGCTTGATGGTTTTTCATCTACGCTTATAATAAGAATGTTTTGCCCGTTATCTTCTTTCACAACAACGTCAATGTTATCAAATAGTTTGGTGCTTCTAAGGTTGATCAATCCCCTTTGTACTTCTTGAATACGAAAAAAATCTCCCGCATTAAAATCAAATTCTCTTGTTATAACATTTTTATTCGTGGTGTTGTTTCCTGCTACATCAACGCGAGAAATTAGCCCTTCATCAACAAAGATTTTTAATCGCTTTTCATCCGGGTTATATTCAATGCTTTGAATCTCTGCAAGTGAGTATCCTTCATCTCTATATAACTGAATGAGCTTAATTACTGCGGCAAGAACTTGCCTCCCTGAAAAGTGCTTTCCCTTTAATGAAGAGAATATTTCACTGATTTTATTGGAATGAATTAATGAAATCCCAATTAAATCAATATTGCCAATTAGCGGGCTCTCTTCTTTTATAAGATCAATAATCGACGCTTCTTCGGTAATGCTAATTTGTACTGATAAATTTTTATAGTCACCCGTTTCAAAAAGCTTGTACAGATCGTAGTTGATTTTTTTGTTAGATATTGAATCCATTGATTCATATCCAAAAAAGAACGCCTTCTCCTTTAAAGATAAGTTGTCACTTAGCTTTATTTTATAAAAATATTTTTCTCCTTCTATAAGGGAGTTGTAATTGGCAGAATCTATTTTTTCTTTTAGTGTATTAACCAGTGGTTTTGCTGATTGATAGCCAAGAGAAATTAGGCTATCAACCCTATTAAAATCTGTTAAAAGTATATTGTTTAGTCTTGGACTAACTACAAAATCTGCCTTGCTTATCTGCTCGGTATTGTTTTGTTTCATTGGAATGCTAACTATTTGATCGGCAACAATCCATGGTGTTGAAAGATTTTCTTCCGGCCAAAGGTCACTGGTTGTGTTAACCGCTATAACAAAATCACCACCGTTGTTCTTTGCCACATCAACAGGAATGTTTGCAACAAGGCCGCCATCAACCAATAACAACGAATCCATTTTTACTGGAGATAGAAAAAAAGTAACGCTCGAACTTGCTCGTAATGCATTGCTTAATGATCCTCGATCCATCAAAACCATTTTGCCAGTAATAAGATCAGTACAAACCGCTCGGAATTTTATCGCAAGTAAATCAAATGAAGCTTCTGAGTGAAGTGGCGCATTAAACGCGATTACATTTAAATAATTTGATAGTTTTTGACCATCATTAAACGAAGTTGGTAATATCGGATTAAGCCCATCAAGCCTTAGTGAAAAGATTGCTCTGTCTTCAGTAACTTTTTGATCAACAAATAAATCTCTTCTGTTGGATTGTGTTTTTAAAGTAAGCAGATCATTCCAGTCTGTATCACGGGCAATAGAATCAACCTGATCAATTGTGTAACCAGCGGCATACATTCCACCAACAATGCTGCCCATGCTTGTGCCGACAATTAAATCGGGTTTAATTCCAGCTTCTTCAAAAGCTTTTAAAACCCCGATTTGAGAAAGCCCTCTTGCGCCTCCACCGCTAAGAGCAAATGCAACCTTAGGTTTCTGCGCAGGTATGAATTCGGTTAATCCAAAAGGAAGGTTTTTTTCAATAACATTTAGCGATAGTATGTATTTTGTTTGACCAAAATTATTTGAGAAAAATAATACAAGTACTAAAAATAATATTTTTATCTGTTCTCTCATTTAATTATTTAGGTTAAAAAAACAGAGCCTGTTAAAATCTATTTCTTTTTCTTTTGTTGACCTTTAGTTTGTTCTTCTGCAGCTTCCATTAGTTTAGACATGAATCCTTTTTTCTTATTTGGATTTGCAACAGGAACGAGTTCAACTGTTCCACCCTGATGATTAATATAATATTGTTGTGCTATAGACAAAACGTTAAACATAAAGTAATATAAGTTTAATCCGGATGGAAAACTCATAAACAGAAGCGTAAGCATAATTGGCATCATATAAATTAATGCTTGCTGCTTTGGATCTTTAACTGTCATTTTTTGTTGTACAAACGTTGTAATGCCCATCAATAAGGCTAATCCACTAATGTCCTGTATTCCAATAAGCGGCAACTTGGTCCCAAGATGAAAAATTACATCCGGTTGTGAAAGGTCCGTAATCCACCCAACAAAAGGCTGCTGACGTAAATCTATCGCTGATTGGAACATTCCCCAAAGAGCAACAAAAATCGGCATCTGCAATAACATCGGCAAACAACCGCCCGCTGGATTGATACCATATGTTGAGTAAAGCTTCATAGTTTCTTTATTCATCTTTTGTGGATCATCCTTAAGTTTTTCTTTTAACTCTGTAATCTTGGGCTGCAGGGCTTGCATTTTTTTCATTGATTGATAGCTGGATTTTGTAAGTGGATAAACAACTATCTTAATGATTATTGAAAAGATGATTAGAACAATTCCATAGTTTGGGATGAACGAGTTAATAAACTGAAATAGTGGCAGCAATAAATATTCTGCAATCGGTCTTACAATAAATTTTAACCCAAAAAAACTACCAAAATCAACAATCTTAACTAAGTTTCTTCCATAGGCTTCAAGTTCTTTATAATCAACGGGGCCGATATAAAGAGTAAATGATTGTGTTTCTAAAGATTGGTTTTGAAATGGAAGCGTTAGTCTTGCATCGTATTTTTCATGTAATCCATCTGCGCCTCTTTTTTCTTGTATTCCTTCAATGTAAGCACCTTCAACTTTTTTAGGATCGTCTGGAATTATAATTGCGGCAAAATATTTATTTCTAACCGTAAGCCAATCAACCCTTCCGCGGAATTCCTTTACTTCTTTTTCCCCAACTGTAGAAGCATTAACAATTACCTGTTCATCACCATAATACACGCTTGCATTTGAGTAGTTAGCCTCATCAACAGAATTTTTTTCAACAGAGCGTATTCCATTACTCCAAATTAGATCATAAGAATTATTGCTTATAACATTAGTAAATCCTGCAAAAGAAATTTTACTTTTTACTTCATACAGACTTCCAAAAAAGGTGTATGATTTTGTAAGGGTTTTGCCTGGCTCTAGCTCAAAAGAATAATTAACAATTAAAGAATCCTCTTTATTTATTTTATACATGCCGCCAGTTTTATCTGATGCAAAGGTTATTTCTTTTGTATTAATGCCTTTTCCATCAGTAGAAACAAAAGATAAATCGTAAGATCCGCCTTTATTATAATCTATAAGCTGTACATAGTTGTTATAATTTGTGTCTCCATTTTTATTTGCAGAATACCAGTTTTTAAATTTTGATAGGAAAATTTTTCTAAAGTTTGCGCCCTTGTTTGATAGCTCAAATCGAGCTAATTGTGTTTCGATTATAAGCGTTTCTTCTGGAATATTTGGATTGCCAATGTTTACGATTTCGGTCTTAATTTCTTCGGGAATTGTTTTTGCTTCGACAACGCTGTCATTAGAACTTAAATTAACGGTGTCTTTGTTTTGAGTGGTTTCATTATTTTTTTTTGGTTGCTGATTAGGGTCGGGTGCGCTTATATAAAGCCACAATACTAAAATGGCGCCAATTAAAATAAATGCAATTGTTGTTTGCTTATCCATCTATAAAACTCTAATATTAAATTACAGTTGAAGAAATCTTAATTAATTCCGGCGTGCTATGAAGTGTAGTTTTTTTTTGAAGTTTTTTTTTCAAAATAACCTATTAAATCTGTTGTATGATTTTATTCATCAGTTCAACAACACCTGGAGAAATATCTCTCAAATATATATTCTTATTACTCGCTTCAGATAGTCTGTTTGGAGAAAAAACTAAAAACAAATGAATGCTTTTATTTAAAACTTTTTCTAATAAAGGATTCTTATTAATTCTGTAAGACTCTTTAATTAATCTCTTAACCCTGTTTCTCCAAACAGCCTTGCCTGATTTTTTTGATACTGCCGCAGCTATTTTTACTTCTGAGGTATCGCTATCAACACATAAAAAATGCACCTTTAACAATCGATCCGAACTAAACAAAACATTTGCCGCGCTATAAATTTTTTCAAAATCACTTTTCTTTTTAACCCTTTCGTTTTGGGATAAAGAAAAATTTTTCAAAATAACTACATCTCATCGCTAACGGTAAGTTTTTTTCTTCCCTTTGCTCTTCGGCTTGCTAAAACTTTTCTACCGTTTTTTGTTTTCATTCTTTCTCTAAAGCCATGCTTATTTTTTCTTTTTCTGTTGCTTGGCTGAAATGTTCTTTTCACTTTGTTACTCCTATTTTACATAAAGTTTGCAAAAATATAGATAGATTCAAATTTTTCCAACAATTTTAAAGTTTAGTTGGCACTAAATCTAAAATAAGTATCTTCAATCTTCTATATAAAAAGAGGTTGCTTTGGCGTAACAACTTATAATTTTTAATAAAGAGCACTGTTTTAGCGCAATTTCTAAGTATTTGCCTTGGCAAAGGCTAAGCAAAATAACATAGATAAACTTTTTTAATCGAAAGAAAAAAATATATTTAAATAAACTTGCCGATATAAAGTTTTGTATCTATTTTTTACTAATCTTTGGTGTGTTCTTTTTGTGTTTATAACCTGTGGATAACTTCTTAATGTGAAAACGTTTCACACAATAAAGTAATCTTAAAATCAGGTAATTATTACCTTAGCTTGTTTGATAACATGAAAATAATCCTTGTAAATCATTGAAAAACAGCTGTTTATCTGGTGTTTAATAATGTTAACAACTTGTTAACTTGTTTTTTTAGCTCTATTAAATAAAAGAATTTTTCATTTTAATTATCACTTTATACGCTTTCAACTATTGTGGATAACCCTAAATTTATCAATCTAGAAACCACCAGTACTGCTACTACTACAGAGGCTAATTTGCTCTGGAAAAACTGTTTAACCCGCATTAAAGAAAACGTTACTTTAATGACTTACAACACTTGGTTTTTACCAATCAGACCTGTTAGCGTAAATGATAAAAATCTTAAAGTTCAACTTCCAAATCAATTTTTCTGGGAATGGATTGATGAACACTTTAGCACAATTGTTAAAAGAACAATTTTTGATGTACTTGGTGAAGATGGTAAGCTCTCATACATAATTGCCGATGAACAAGAGCAGAAAGAGGAATTAGCAAAAGATAATCCTGTCATTCAGGAGAGCAAAACGAAACCCATTAATACAAAAAGACCTGAACATGAAACAAACCTTAATCCACGTTACAAATTTGATAATTTTATTAAAGGCGAAGGCAATCAGTTAGCAAGAGCCGCTGCTGGTGCGATAAGCGATAATCCTGGTGGAACTTCTTTTAATCCTTTTTTCATTTATGGCGGTGTTGGATTAGGTAAAACTCATCTTATACAGTCAATTGGTAATAGCATTCTGGAAAATTTTCCAGAAAAAAAAGTAATCTATCTTTCCTCTGATTCATTTACGGTGGAATTTGTAGAAGCTATTCAAACTAATAAGGTTAATGATTTTTCTGGATTTTATAGAAATATGGATGTTTTGATAATTGATGATATTCAGTTTTTAATGGGTAAAGAAAAAACTCAGGATTTGTTTTTTCATATATTCAACACTCTTCATCAATCAAGAAAACAAATTATTCTCTCCAGCGACAAACCACCAAAAGATTTAAAAGGATTAGATGATAGATTAATTTCAAGATTTCAATGGGGACTATCTGCTGACATTCAGCCACCGGAACTTGAAATGAGAATTGCCATTCTAAAAAACAAAGCAGAAGAATATGGAATGGCTATATCAACAGATATTCTTGAGTTTATAGCCGAAAGTATTACCTCTAATATACGTGAGCTTGAAGGGTGTTTAATAAAATTATTAGCTAATGCCTCTTTAAACTCTAAAGAAATTACTATTGAACTTGCAAAAAGAACCGTTAAAGAAATTGCAACAGATAGAAAAATAAATATTACAATTGATGACATAAGTAAAGCTGTTTGTCATTACTTAAACATTGCTGAAAATAAGATAAGAGAGAAGACCAGGAAAAAGGAAATTGTTCTTGCCAGACAGTTGGCGATGTACTTTGCTAAGGAACTTACAAAGTCTTCTTTAAAAACAATTGGGCTTCACTTTGGAGGAAGAGATCATTCAACTGTAATACATGCTTGTAACAGCATCGAACAAATGCGAAATAATGATCTTTCTATGAAAGAACTGATTGATAGTATTAGAAATAAGATTGAGCTTAATTATTCCTGAAATAATTACCTAACTGTTATGAGGCTTATTCTGGAACCTTTGTTTTTATTAAGTATTTAAGCTTTTTGGGCTGTTAATAAGTTGTGAATGAATGGTATATAAATTGTTAACTACTACTGATTTCTAATAGCTCTGTTGGTAACCTAATATTCATTAGATATATAATTAACTTTAAGTGTTGATTTAATAGTTTAATTATAAAACAAAAACAGATAATACAGAGCTTATTAACATATTAACATTCTTATTATTATTATTAATTAAACATGTATATATATTAATTATTAATATTGTGTTAATTGATTTATAAATTGAATTACTTAAAATTTGAGAAACAATATTATCTCATTAATAAAATTCTAAAATGAGAGAGGAAAAAATGAAAAAACAATTAATAGTTCTTTTCACATTGGTTACAATATCAATTATAACTTTTACCAGTTGTGAACCATTTATTGAAAATAAAATTACCACTAGAAATCTTGCTGATGGTGGTGTAATATTAACTTTACGTGGTCAGGCTTATAATATTCCTGCAGGAGAAACATTAATTTTAAATGATTTTAAAAAAGGTACTTTTGCATATTCAACCGTTTACGAATTACCTTTTGGTATAACATCAGCCACTGCAACAGGTGATATTGCTGGAGAAATGAAATTACTTGCAGGTACTGAAATTTCTTTAGTTTATACTAGTGTTACTGATAGTGCAAAATATACCCTGTTTGGTGTTTTATCCTCGTCAGATGATATAAACAGAGCTGATCCTTTTGAAACACCATAGTAAATAGAGCATCACTACATTTTTTTAAGGAGTTAAATTATAAAAAGTTTAGCTCCTTTATATTTTTAAATTGATAAATATTCTAACTCGCCTTTAAAATTTAATCTCTTAATTTTCATTGAAATTACCTCTATTTTTAGTATTTTTATGCGCTTCAAAAGGAGATATTTTTATATGGAATTCAAGATAAACAGCAAAATATTGGAAAAATTATTAGCCAAAATTATTCCTGCTGTTCCATCACGCACGCCAATGCCTATATTGGAAAACTTTCTGTTCGAAATAAAAGATGGTTCGCTTACAGTTAGCGCAACCGATCTTGAAATTGCATTGCGTTCATCATTAAACGTGGCTGCGGAAAAAAATATTAAAATAGTTGTTCCAGCCAGATTGCTTTATGATATCGTTAGATCATTGGAAGATACACAAGTAAACTTTTTAGTTGATGGTAAGGGGAAAATAAAAATCACAACGGATAAAGGCATTTATGGCTTAAGTTATTCTCCTTCAGAAGATTTTCCTGAAATTGCTTCAGTGTCTAAAGAAAAAGAACTTATTATAAATGGCAACGATCTAAAAAAATCGCTTGAGCAAACATCTTTTGCAATGAGCAAAGAAGATATGCGCCCTGCAATGACAGGAACATTAGTGGAATTTTCAAAAGAAGGATTAAGATTTGTAGCAACTGATGGCCACAGGTTAGTAAAGTTTATTAATAAATCTTTTGCTTCAGATACGCAGGATCAGTATATAATTCCTGAAAGAGCAATTTCGGTTTTATTAAAACAATTAGGCGATGCAGATGTAAAAATTTATTTAAGTAAAACATATGCTTCATTCATAATTAACGATCTTGAATTTATTAGTCGCCTGATAGGTGAAAAATATCCCTCCTACGGTAGCGTAATTCCTTTGGAGAATGAAAATTTTCTAACTGTAAACAGAGCAGAGTTATTGTCTGCGGTAAAAAGAATGATGCTGTTTTCCACATCAAATTCCAAACAGGTTAAGTTTTCTATTAGTGAAAATTCATTAGAAGTATCAGCAGAAGACATTGATCACGGTTCTGATGCCAAGGAAAATATTCAGTGTGATTATAAAGGTGATCCTATGGATATTGGTTTTAATACAACTTATGTTAATGATATTTTATCACATCTTGTTGGTGATCAAGTAATATTTAAACTTCACTCTCCAACAAAAGCAAGCATTATTGAGCCTGTAAAAAATAATGAGAATGAAGATATTATGATGTTGCTTATGCCGGTGCGTTTGAACAATTAAGATGATCCTGTCTCGTTTATCTCTAAGGAATTTTAGAATTCATAAGAATATTAACCTTACCTTTTCTGATACACTAAATTACATCGTTGGGGGAAACGGACAAGGAAAAACCTCAGTGTTAGAAGCGGCATATTATCTTTGCACAACTAAAAGTTTTTATGCAAAAGATATTGAAGCCGTAAGTTTTAGTGATAATGATTTTGAGGTAAATGGTTTTTTTAATGATATAACAGAAGATAAGATTAGAGTTTTTTTTTCTGTGCAAGAAAACCACAAATATTATTTTCAAAACGAAAAATTGATTTCAAGAAGTTCGCAAGTAATCGGAAAATTCCCAGTTGTTATTTTAACTCCTGCGGATCATGCCATTACACAGGGCTCTCCAGCAGAAAGAAGAAAGCTCGTTGATTCTGTTATTTCTCAGGCAAGCAGCACTTACTTAAACATTCTGTTGGATTATAATAAAACTCTTAAACAGCGCTCAGTTGTTTTAAATAGATTAAGAGAAGGATTTTCAAAGAGTGCTGTAGCTGAACTAGACGCCTGGACTGAAAAGTTAATTGAAAATGGAGTAGAATTAATTAATTATAGAAATAATTTTATTAAAAGGTTTAGTACTTATATATCAGAATCCTATAATAAAATTATAGGCAATAAAGAAAATCCAACTATACAATATTATTTCCTTGACGGCTGCAGCGAGGATGAAATTGTCAATACATTTAAATCTCTTATTGAAGATAAAAGAAACGAAGAGATAAGACGCTCTGTTAATCTAGTTGGTCCGCATAGAGATGATTTTATTTTTACGATAAATGAAATAAACTTAAGAACATATGGTTCGCAAGGACAACATAAGACGTTTCAGACAGCACTGAGGTTTGCAGAGTTTTTTTATTTAAAAGATGCAAGCGGAAAAACACCAATTTTTCTTTTGGATGATGTCTTTGGTGAGCTTGATGCTTATCGTGCCGGAAAAATAAGTGAATATCTTAAAGAGGTTGGGCAAGCATTTATAACCCTTACAGATTTTGCTGATTTTTCTTTTCTTAAAAAAGACGAAAAAGATTTAATAATAAAATTAGATAACGGAAACATTGCCTATGCCTGATGGCTTTAGAAGCATTAAAGATGTTTTTAATAATGATCCGGCATTAAAAAACATCAGAAGCGTTATAGTTGAAAACGATGTTGTTAACGATTTTGAAAAGATATTTCCCGAATTTACAAAAGTTGCAAAAGCTAGGAGCGCACAATTCTCAACACTTACCCTTAAAGTTGAAAATGCGGCATGGCGAAACGAATTAAAGTTTAAAGAAAAAGAAATAATAGAAAAAATAAATTCATATTACGGTCAAGAAAGAATTAATAGAATTAAATTTTCGGCCAAGTAAAGAATTAAAAGGAAAAAAACTTAAATGGCTAAAGTTCAAAACAATAATGATTACAGTGCAAAAAATATAAATGTTTTAAAGGGACTCGAAGCTGTTCGTAAGCGCCCGGCAATGTACATTGGCGATGTTAGTTCTCGCGGTCTCCATCACCTTATAAACGAAGTGGTTGATAATAGTATTGACGAGGCATTAGGTGGATATAATGATCGAGTTATTGTTACAATTAAAAAAGACGGAAGCGTTTCAGTTGAGGATCATGGTAGAGGAATTCCTGTTGATATGCACCCGGAAGAAAAGCGCTCTGCACTTGAAGTTGTTATGACAGTCCTTCACGCTGGCGGAAAATTTGACAAAGATTCATATAAGGTTTCCGGTGGATTGCACGGAGTTGGTGTTTCGGTTGTCAACGCACTATCTGAAAAAATGACCGCGGAAATAAGAAGAGATAATAAAATTTATTTTCAGGAATACCATCAGGGAATACCGGTTGAAAAGGTAAAACAAACAGGGACATACAAGGGTAACCAAACAGGAACCACGATTAATTTTAAGCCAGACGGCGAAATATTTAAAACAACAAAATTTAATTTTGAAACAGTCTCTGAGAGATTACGCGAACTTGCTTATCTGAACAAAGAAGTAACGATGATTCTGAAAGATGAAAATGATGGGCAGGAAGAAACCTTTAGATTTAAGGGCGGACTTATAGACTTTGTTAAATATCTCGATGAACAGAGAACAGTGTTACACAAGCCGGTATATATTGAGGGCGAAAAAGAAAACACACCTGTTGAAATTTCTTTTGAATACAGCGACTCATACTCGGAAAATGTACACTCGTATGTAAATAACATTAATACAATTGAAGGCGGAACCCACCTAGTTGGATTTAGAACAGCACTTACTAGAACGCTAAACAACTACGCATACAAAAATGGGTTGATTAAAGAGAACAACAAAATAACTCTAACCGGAGATGATTTTCGCGAGGGACTTACTGCTGTAATTTCTGTAAAGGTTATGGAGCCGCAATTTGAAGGACAAACAAAAACTAAACTTGGTAACAGCGAAGTAAAATCAGTTGTTGAAACTATAGTTGGTGAAAAATTATCAGAATATCTGGAAGAAAACCCCTCGATTGGGAAAAAAATAATTGAAAAATGTATGCGTGCTGCAGAAGCAAGAGAAGCCTCTCGTAAAGCCCGCGATCTTGTCAGAAGAAAAAATGCTTTAGACTCAATGCATTTGCCAGGTAAGCTTGCAGATTGTTCCATCAACGACCCAGAGCATTGTGAAATTTATATCGTTGAAGGCGACTCTGCGGGCGGTTCAGCAAAACAAGGCAGAGATAGAAGATTCCAGGCGATACTTCCAATCAAAGGAAAAATTCTTAACGTAGAAAAAGCAAAACTTAATAAGATTTTAGAAAACCAGGAAATTCAAACAATGGTTGCCGCACTTGGTGCTGGAATTGGGGATGAGTTTGATGCGGCAAAATCACGATATGGAAAAATTATCCTGATGACGGATGCGGATGTTGATGGAAGCCATATTCGAACATTACTTCTCACTTTCTTATACCGGCACATGAAAGAACTTATAACATCCGGAAAGGTTTATATTGCGCAACCGCCGTTGTACAAAGTAAAGAAGGGGAAAGAAGAACATTATGCCTTTGATGATGAAGAGAGAGATAAAGTTTTAAAGCAGTTTAGAAAAGATATAAAAGCAAAAGCAGGAGTAGTTGAAGATGACAGCGAGGTTGATGAAGAAGGACAGCCAAAGGGCGTTACCATTTCTCGTTATAAAGGATTAGGAGAAATGAATCCAGAACAGCTTTGGTCAACAACAATGAACCCGGAAACTAGAACAGTGTTGCAAGTAAATGTAGAAAGCGCAGCGGCAGCAGATAAGATTTTTGAAACACTAATGGGTGACGCCGTTGAACCAAGACGTGCATTTATAGAAAAGCATGCTAAGTATGCTAATCTTGATATATAATTAAAACGATTTTTTATTAAAGTAATTATTAAAACATATGACCACAATATTTGAAAAAGTTGTACCCGTTACATTAGAAGATGAGATGAAATCATCATACATAGATTATGCTATGAGCGTCATCGTTGCACGTGCATTACCTGATGTGCGAGACGGATTAAAACCTGTTCATCGTAGAGTTTTATTTGGAATGCACGAACTTGGTTTACCCCATAACAGGCCTTATAAAAAATCTGCAAGAATAGTTGGAGAAGTTCTTGGTAAATATCATCCGCACGGTGATACTGCAGTTTATGATTCTATGGTTAGAATGGTTCAGGATTTTTCACTTCGTTACCCCCTTGTTGATGGGCAGGGAAACTTTGGCTCAGTTGATGGTGATTCACCTGCGGCAATGCGTTACACAGAAGCAAGGCTTGCACGCATAGCAGATGAGATGCTCCGAGATCTTGATAAAAACACAGTTGATTTTGCAAACAACTTTGATGAGTCTCTTCAAGAGCCAACGGTAATGCCTTCTTATCTTCCTAATCTTTTAATAAACGGCGCAAGCGGAATTGCAGTTGGAATGGCAACAAACATTCCACCGCATAATATTAGAGAAGTTATAGATGGGTGTGTTGCAATGATTGAAAACCCTAAAGCAAGCGCTGCTGATTTGATGAAATATGTTCAAGCTCCGGATTTTCCAACAGGCGGAATTATTTATGGATATGAAGGTGTTAAAGAAGCTTTGCTTACGGGCAGAGGAAGAGTTGTTATCCGTGCAAAAGCAAATGTTGAAACATTAAAGAACGACAGAGAAAACATTATTATTACGGAACTACCTTACCAGGTTAACAAAGCATCGCTAATTGAAAAAATGGCTGATCTTGTGCGCCAGGGAAAGATAACCGAAATATCAAACATAAGAGATGAATCTGATCGCGATGGAATGCGAGTTGTGATAGAGCTTAAACGAGATGCACAGCCAGCTGTTGTTCTTAATCAACTATTTAAGCATACCCAAATGCAAGTTACTTTTGGCGTAATTATGCTTGCACTTGTTCATGGCTCTCCTAAGGTACTTAACTTACAGGAAATGATTAAGCACTTTTTAGATCACAGAATGGAAGTGCTTATCCGCAGGACAAAATATGAGCTAGATGCGGCAGAAAGACGAGCTCACATCTTAGAAGGCTACATAATTGCTCTTGATAATATTGACGAAGTAATAGCCACAATTAAAAAATCTAAAGACGTTGAAACGGCCAAAAGCAGCTTGATGAAAAAATTCAAGTTAAGCGAGATACAGGCTAAAGCAATTTTGGATATGAGATTACAGCGCCTAACAGGGCTGGAGCGCAAGAAAATAGAAGATGAGTATAAAGAAATTCTTAAGTTGATAGAGAGACTTACAGGAATTCTCGACAACGAAAGGACAAGAAAAAAAATTATTAAAGACGAACTTCTTGTTCTTAAAGAAAAATATGGTGATGAGCGCAGAACAGAAATTATTAAAGATTATAAAGAATTTGCTCTAGAAGATATTATTGCCGAAGAAGATGTTGTTGTAACAATATCACATGGTGGATTTATAAAACGCTTCCCTGTTAGCGGATACCGAAGACAGGGGCGTGGCGGTAAAGGCGTAACCGGTGCTGGAACCAAGGAAGATGATTTTATAGAACATATGTTTGTTGCTTCAACACACCAATACATTTTATTCTTTACGGACAAAGGACGATGCTATTGGTTAAAAGTTCATGAAGTTCCGGAAGCTGGAAGAACCGCAAAAGGAAGATCTATTGTTAATCTTCTCGATAAAGATAAGGATGACAACATTACAGCATTTGTTGCAGTTAAAGAATTCCGTGAAGATCAATACCTTATAATGGCAACAGAAAAAGGCACTATAAAGAAAACCGTTCTTTCTGCTTACGGCAATGTTCGTAAAGGTGGAATAAACGCCATCAATCTTGCTGCTGGAGATAAGCTGATAGAAGTGAAGATGACAGACGGAAAAAATGATATTGTAATCGGAACAAGCAATGGTTTTGCAATTCGCTTTAATGAAAAAGATGTGCGTGATATGGGAAGAACAGCAACTGGCGTTCGCGGAGTTAGGCTCGGCAAAGGTGATAGGGCAGTTGGTTTACTAGTTATCAGAAGTGATAAAGCTACGGTGCTTGTTGTTACGGAAAAAGGCTATGGCAAGCGTTCTGATATCGAAGATTATAGAATTACAAAACGCGGCGGCAAAGGCGTTATCACGGTTAAGACAACGGATAAAGTCGGTAAGTTAATAGCACTAATGGAAGTTGTTGATCGTGATGAGCTTGTAATTATTTCTACACAAGGAATGGTTATTAGACAAAGCGTTAAAGACTTGCGAGTGATGGGCAGAAACACTCAGGGCGTAAGAGTAATCAGACTGAACGAACACGATTCAATTGCCGATATTGCCCGCGTTGTTCCTGAAGACGATGAAGAGATTAATGGTAACGGTAAAGAACTAGAGCCATTGCTCAGCTAATTCTGTTTTATAAAAAGTAAAAGACCAAATCGCCCCAAAGCAGGGGCGATTTTTTTTATAACCAGTTATCAGTTCTTTTTGTATTTTTAATCGTAAATAATTTTAAACAGATATAATCCAGATATGAAAAATTCACTAATCATCCTTTCAATACTTTTCATAAGTTTTTTTGTTAATGCTCAAAACTCAACAGGTCTTTCAGAGATCACAAAAGAAAACCTTATTAAGAATGTAAGGATTCTTTCTTCTCATGATTTTGATGGAAGGTTACCCGGCAGCGAGGGCTATAACAAAGCCGCACAATTTGCGGCAGATAAATTTTATGATCTTGGACTAATGTTTGCCGGTGATGTTAATTATTATCAGTATTTCAATGTTGAGTATAATAAAATTAATTCTCCAGTAGTATTTAAAACAATTGTTGATGGCGATACTGTTAACGGAGAAATAGGAAAAGACTTCGTTCTTCGGGGATTTACAGGATCAAATAGTTTTACTTTGCCGGTTGTGTTTTGCGGATATGGAATATCAAGATCAGATTTATATTATGATGATTACGCCGGAATTAATGTAAAGAACAAAATTGTTATGGTGTTTAAACAAAATCCAACATGGAAAAACAATGACAAAGATTGGGGTACAAATTATCCCCGTGAAAAATCTCTTGTTGCAAAGAAACATGGCGCAAGGGGAATTTTATTTGTTTCACTTCCAAATGATGTAAATCCTCAACCGCTCATCAGCAGCGTATTACACGGCGATGGAGAACAACCACTTGATTTTCCACAACTACATATTTCATTAGCGGCGGCAAATAACTTGCTTAGCAGAACGGGCTTTTCTATTAGCGATTGCCAGACAAAGATAGACGAAAAGAAAAAACCTCTTTCTATGAATCTGACAACAAAGGCACAAGTCGAAGTAAATGCTATTTATGAAAAGAATGCGCGAACAATGAACGTGGTGGCAATGATAGAAGGAAGAGATCCGAAATTAAAAGAAGAGTTTGTTATAGTCGGCGCTCATATTGATCACGTTGGCTCACAAGCTGGCTTGTTGTTTCCCGGCGCTAACGATAATGCTTCCGGTTCATCAGGTGTTTTAGAAATTGCGAATGCATTTGTAAAAGGCGGAATAGTGCCAAAGCGCTCCGTAATATTTGTTTTATTTGCATCCGAAGAACAAGGATTGAACGGCGCCAAGCACTTTGTTGAAATCTGGAAAAGGGGTTACGATAAAATTACTGCAATGATTAATCTGGATTGCATAGGTTACGGCGATAGTATTAAGGTTGGAAACGGAACGAGCGCCCCAAATCTTTGGCAAATTGCAAACCAAATTGATGAAACAAGTTTTAACTCGATGGTTAGCAGCACATGGAACGGCGGCGGAGCGGACGCAACACCATTTCATGAAAAATCCATTCCGTGTTTGTATTTTGTTACAACAAATAGTTATGACCATCTTCACCTTCCAACAGATGAAGCAAGCACACTAAATCCAACGCTTTATGAAAAAGTTGTTAAGCTTGCTCACTTAACAGTTCTTGAAATAGCTAATGGAAATTATGAGCGCGAGGAGATTTTAAAATAAAAAAGAGTGTTTTTGAATTGGTAATATTGCTAATTGTAAACCAAGCCAAAAATTAAAAAACCTCAACTTCTTCGGGAACAAAAAAAGCATTATACAGCCTGTTCTTGAAAAAACAGAATGTATTGCTTCTGGTGGAGTATAAAGATAATCACCGGAATTCAGTTGATCAGAACCAAACCTTACCTCTCCTTCTAAAACGTAAGCTTCTTCTCCCGCAGGATGATTATGATTTGGATAAGAAGCACCCGCTTCAAACTTTAACATAAAAGTTGGTGATCTTCTTGTGGCTTCATCATATCTGAGAACCTTGACAGATATTCCCTCTGTTTTAACGCCCTCTTCAATCAATGGTTTCCATTCAGCTTCGTTTGTTTTTGTTATTTGCTTTATCATTTGATGAATCCTTTGTTATAAAAAATAAACTAAATTCTATTTCTTTTTTTAAGATAATAAAACCACAGAAAATAAGCTGCCAAAGATCTATAAGGTTTCCACTTTTGCGTAAGGCGAACGATTCCGAGTTTTGTTTTTACTTTTGTTAATTCTTTTATTGTATTGATTAGTGCAATATCACCAAGCGGAAAAATGTCTTTTGATTGCAGGCAAAACATTAAATAAATATCTGTCGTCCAGTCTCCTATGCCTTTTATGCTTGTAAGTTTTTTTCTTACTTCTTCAGGACTAAGTTTTGGTAACTCATCAAAAACAAAATCTTTATTAAGCACCGCTTTAGAAAGCTCACGAAGATATTTTGCCTTTTGCCTGCTTATCTGGCAAACTCTCATTTCTTCATCACTAAGTTTTAGTATTTCTTTAGGTGAAAAATCTGGCAGATAATTTTTAAGCTTATTAAAATGTGCTTCTGCAGAAGCAAGACTAACTTGTTGCTCTAAAATTATTCTTGATAGCGAAACAAAACCTTGTGGTCTTTTCCAGTTTGGTGGAGCGCCGTATTTATCTTTTATTTTTGAAAAGATGTTGTGGGATGAGGTGAGATTATTTGAGTCAGGTTTATTTATTACCAAAGTGATTGTTTTAAAATTTTATTAACATATGTTAGCAGTAATTTTTATTGTTGATTTTTTCATATCACTCAAATAGCTCTGACATTGCCTAGAAATAGCTTTTTCATGTCTCCATTTACTTTGAAGCTTAAATAAAATAAATATGGTGCAAGTACTAAAATTCCACCAATGGAACCTGATATGCCCAAAATAAGACCTTTAGATGAAAAATGATTTCGCCATGCAATCCATAATCCAGAGATCATCAGATGGCACATGAAGTCTAAATTAAATTGACCCGCCCAAATCATTGCCTTTATATCGCCAAAGAAAAGAGTGAAGATATTCCATCCATGATCAGCACCAACAATGACAGTGTAAAATAAAGTACTTGTAAAAATAACAGCTAAAAATAAACGAAATTGAGTCATGTTTTTTACTCCAATAAATTAATTAAATAATATGCGAAATTTCTGTTGCAAGTTTACTGAAAAAATATAGTCTGTTCGTTATTTAAATTGTCCAGGATTTTGAATTTAAAAAGTAAGCTGAAAATTATTTTGCTGATTTCCATAATGGGCCCACAGCAATTAAAAGCACGAGTACATTAAAAATAGCATTAGAAGCATTGTCAGAGGCAATAGAACCAGCACAGTCTAAAAAAAACCAAGAAACCAACCCAATAACTACTGATTTACGTACACCTTCTGGTGCAAGGTCATACACCCAATTTTGCAAACACCAAATGCACACACCCCAGCCAAAAAGAAAACCACCAGTAAGTGCCGATAGAAATCGTGTTGTAGGTGCTTGATAATTTTGTAAACCGTCAATTGGCCAGCTTAATAAATCAAGCGACCATCTTGCAGGTTCGGAAGTAGGTAATATAGTTCCTAAAAAGAAAATAGGGCCAAAGGAGCCCACAACGATTGCCGTAAATTTTAAATACGATTTGTGAAATTGTTTTGTTATTAAACTATTCAATCTGTTTACTCGTTAAGTTTGATACAAACTTAGTAAAAAGAAATAAACAATTTTAGACGGTACCGTACAGTAGATAATGATTGCTAAACAAAATTTTTTGCGATTCTCTTTAAGTTGGCAAAATATTCTGAAAGCCATTGATGATTAAGATTTTCGGCGTTGATTCGTAAATAGAAATTATCAAGGGCTAGTTCAAAAATCCCTTGTAATTGTTTTCGAGAAAGTTTTAAGTCAAAATCTTTCACCCAAAGCATTACAAAAGCATCACCTACTGTTTTGTTAGATTTAACGAGAGCATCCAAATAGAGCTTATGCTCTCGGTTAATGCGTAATTGTCTGTTGAAGAGTAAATCGGTTTTATGTTTCACAAGAATATCTATTAATTCAGGGTCAATATTTTTCGCGCTATTTTCTTTATCGGCAATAATATGTGACTGCTGAAGATGGTATTCTATCAGTAGCTCTAAAAACAAATCAAGGTGTGCAAAGTGATGATAAAACGATGATTTGCTTATACTCACTCTTTTGGCAATAACCTCAATTTTAATACCTTTTGGTCCTTCCTTTGCGAAGAGGTCATAACCTGTCAAAATCCATGGTTCTTTAGTGTTAGTTTTCATTATTAAAATCAAATCTCAATTAATTTTTAAGATTATCAACAACCCATTATTTGCCGCAATATTTTTTATTTCAAGTATTTTATTCTTCTTGCTACGTCTCATCAAACTAAAAAGAAGTTTATGCGAAATGGAAATAATCAAGCAAGCAATAGCGAAAAGTCCTCTCCTGTATTGACTATTTTCTCTTCTCCATAGCCAGCTTATAAAGCTCCATATATTTCTCTGCAGATTTTTTCCAGCTAAAATCTAATTTCATTCCATTTTGCTGGATTTTTTTCCAGATATCTTTTTGTTTAAAAACATTTACAGCACGCTCAACAGAAGATGAAAGCGCAAAGCTTGTGTAATCATGAAACGAAAAGCCCGTACCGTGATCAAATCCATAATAATTTTCTTCATCCCAATCTTTTACTGTGTCTGCAAGCCCGCCTGTTTTTCTAACAACGGGAACCGTTCCATATTTTAAGCTGTAGATCTGGTTCAATCCACACGGCTCATAACGCGAAGGCATTAAGAAAATATCTGCCGCAGCTTCAATTAGATGTGATAGTTCATTATTATAGCCAATGTATGTTCCAATCTTACCGGGAAAATATTGAGGCAATCCACGGAAGAATGCTTCGTATTTATCTTCACCGCTTCCAAGAATTATATATTGTGCATCAATATTCATTAAGTCGTTAATTGCAGCAGAAAAAATATCAAATCCTTTTTGCATTACTAATCGGGATACAACACCAACAAGAGGTCTGTTTTCATCAAACGGAAGATTGAAATGATCCATTAAGAATTTTTTGTTTTTTGTTTTACCAGACAAATCTTTTATAGAAAATTTATAAGGTAAAAACTTATCTGTTTCCGGATTCCATTCTTCATAATCAACGCCGTTTAAAATTCCGTAAACGTCCTGTTTGCGGGAACGCAGAATATTGTGTAAGCCTGCGCCATATTCTTCGGTTAAAATTTCGTGCGAATATTTGTTGCTGACGGTGTTTATTAAATCAGAAAAAACAATTCCTGTTTTCATAAATGAAACAGAATTTTCAAACTCAACAGGCCCATTGGGGTAATACAAATCACCACGAATCTCTGCCGCAAACAAAGCAGATTTAGAAAATCTGCCTTGATATCCAATGTTATGAATTGTAAAAACTGTTGCGGTGTTGTCAAACATTCTGTCCCAGTTGTAATTGTCCTTTATAAAAAGCGGAATCAATCCGGTTTGCCAATCGTTACACTGGATAATATCGGGCGACCATACAAATCTTTGCATGGATTCAATTACAGCCTTTGAGAACAAAATAAATCTTTCATCTTCGTCCATGTCGTTTGTGTAAATCGCATCTCGATAAAAGTAATGTGGACAATCAATAAAATTAATCTCAACATTTGAACCTGGAAGCGTTGCCTGGTGTAAATGCACAGAACGATCAATTCCATTAACTCGAATTGTCATTTCCCCAATCTTCCAATTATATCGCAAGCTGTGTTTAGATTCATCTATTGAGCGATACTTTGGAAGAAATATTTTTACCTCACATCCAAGTTTTTCTAATGCTTTGGGCAGCGAACCTGCAACATCTGCAAGTCCACCAGTTTTTGCATATGGAACGCATTCAGTTGTAACAAATGCTATTTTCATTTTTTATAAAAGTTGTTTTGGAAACAGTTGAAACAGTTAAATATAAATAGTTGAATTATTAACCCCGCAATTAATTGCGGGGTTAATCAAGGAACGTATTTAAAAAAACCGTTTCAACGGTTTAAGATTAAAAGAATTTATTTTGCTTAGTGAATAATAAGGTATATTGTTTTAAATTTCACTTAAAATAAACAAGGATTTAAAGCGGAGAAAAAATGAAAGAAATAATTAATGGATTATCGGTTTTTCTTGAGGGAAACAACAAAAATAAATCAATAGTTTTTTTACACGGATTTCCATACGATCATACAATGTGGAAAGCACAAATAGATGAATTTAGCAAAAGCTATTTTTGTGTTACTTATGATATACGCGGACTTGGTGAATCGCCCTTTGGTGACGGACAGTATACAATGGAGTCGTTTGTTGATGATTTAGAAAACATTATTGATGAATTGAAATTAGACAAACCCATATTGTGTGGACTTTCAATGGGCGGATATATTTCGTTTCGTGCTTTAGAAAGAGTTGAAGAAAAGTTTTCTGCAGTAATTTTGTGTGATACAAGATCAGAGGCTGATAATAATGAAGGAAAATTAAAACGAGCGGCTGCGATTAAAAGAATTAATGTGGAGGGATTGGCTCAGTTTTCAAAAGATTTTATTGCTAATTGTTACGGTGATTTTTATAAAAAGAATTATAAAGGTGAATTTGAAAAAAGAATAGCAATATCTTCTGCCTTTAATCCAGCAGGAGTTAAAGGTTCCTTGTTGGCTATGATCGGAAGAAACGATACGACAGAATATCTAAGCAAAATAAAAATCCCGGCTCTTCTTATTTGCGGCGAATTTGATGCACTAACTCCGCCATCAGTAATGAAACCTCTTGCAGATAAAATTAATGGAGCAGAGTTTATCGTTATAAAAAACAGCGGGCACATGAGTCCGATTGAAAACCCAGCTGATGTCAATGAAACAATTAAAAAGTTTTTGACAAAAAATAACTTGTAAGCTTAATAACAAATCAGCTTTCTATTTTTTGCTGGCTCGAGTATTAGACCATAATGTGCCTAAGAGTTATCCAGATAGTTAAGTTCTAGTTCATCAACACGCTTCTGATGTTTTTCAAAATTAATGAATCTGATAAGGACAAGCATTACTCCCGCAAAAACTATATAGCAAAGAATTACATACTCCCAATTAAATAAATCTTTTAATGGCCCGAGCAAAGCTGCACCTGCAGCTAAACCCAAATTTGAAATTGCCATATAGAGGGTAAACTGAGTTGCGGAAACTCTTTTCCAGCATAGTTGCATTGCCGAAGCAAAAATTGCAATATTTGTAAAAGTTAACAGGATATAAAAACAGATTATAAAACCTATTACAAAAATGTCATTCTGCCAAAAACTTTTTAAGAAAGACATTATAGCTGAAAGTAAAATTAGTAAACTCAGATAAACAGATATCATTTTAACTTTACCAAAATAATCGATAAGAAAACCACCGATGATCATTCCAAGTATACCTGAAATTAAATTTGCGGTTGCAAAGATTTGAGAATATTGTGTATCAGCCCAACCAAGCTGCTGTACCGTAAATACAGGCAATACAGTATCAATCAATCCTCTTCCGACTGAATAACTAAAAGCAGCAACACCCATCATAAAACTGACAGGTAGAAAGAAAACCTTGTATAAGCTTTTAAAGACACCTTTCCAGCTGTGTAATTGAATTTTCTCTGCGGCTTTTGAGGCTTCACCTTTCGTCCATGGCAGTAATTTTTCCCCAGGTCTTTCTCTTAGTAATAATGGAACAAGAATAATGATAGAAATAATTAGCGAGAATGAAACTATTGCGTAAAAGTAACTATAATGACTCATAATCCAACTGCCGGCGGCAACTGATGCAGATATTCCTAGTGTCTTTGAACCCCACATTAATCCATTGGCTCTTGCCTGCTGATCAACTGGTAAAATATCAATTGCCAACCCGTCAACAGCTATGTCCTGTGATACTTCAAAAAAGCTGACTATAAATCCCAATATCATTAAAGCAGACAAGTTATTCAGCGGATCAATTATTAGTGACATTGACAAAAAACTTGCAATCAATCCAAATTGACCAAATAAAATCCATGGTCTTCTTCGACCCATTGATAAATATGTAAACCTATCCATAATGGGAGCATTAATAATTTTTAAACTCCAGGGTATTCCTATCACTGCAACATAGCTGCCAATTTCTGCGGGACTTTTTCCATTCATCGCTAACCACGCAGGTATAGCATACCATAATAATCCTTCGGGAATTCCCTGAGCAACATATAATGCTGCAAAACTAAAATACCTTAAAAAAGTATTTTCAGATAAAGAGGGAAGCGGCTTTGACTTTATTTTATCAGATTTTACAAACAGCATATATTATTATCCTTTAGAAACGTGGATACAAAACAATTAAACCTTTTTAAGTTATTATTTTGTTTTTTATTTAGCATCTGAACCAACAAGATTAGCCGTAATCTGAATTTTATCAGACACTCGGTTACCGATTAGCGAATTACTTATTCCAAAATCCGAAAGATTAATATCGAACTTTGCTACAATACTGATTAAATCCCCTGGCAATATTGACTTAGTAATTTCACTCTCCTTTAAATATTTAATTGTTGCATTTGCATAAATTAGTTTGGTATAACCATGCAAATTAAAATCACCTTCCACAACAATTTTAACTACATTATCTTCTACTAAATCAACTCTTTGAACTTTTTTTATTTTGAAAGTTATACTAGGATATTTTTCTGCATTAAGCCATGACATGCTTCTTAAATGCTCATCTCTTTTATCAATTCCCGTTTTGATTGAAGAAGTAGAAATAGCAACCTCACCAACAAGAGTTGATTTTATATCTTTCACATCAAAGGATACATTACCCCAAACTTTATTTGACAAACCTGTTATATTCTCATAACGAGCCTCGCTGAAAAAAGTAGCCTGATTTCTATCTATCTCATCTTTTAAATTAAAAACTTGTACGCCGTTAGACGGCAGATTAAATCCCTGAGAATAGACGCTAGTGATAATTAATGAAAACGCTAATAATATTTTTATCCCCGTGAACATAGTTTTATCTCCTTACAGTTATTAATATTTTAAGCCTTATTGATAAAATTTTAAAAACTTATCTGGTCCTTTTTTCTAAAAGTATTTACTCTTTATAAAACATTTGTCTTGTGGTAAAGCTAAAAAACTTATTACATTATTCCGTCCTTTGGTTACTAGCGAATGCTTTATTAAACATTAATATTTAAAGAATAAAAATCATTTCTTTGTAGAAGCAACTTCTTCAACAAAATAAATTGACGGCATACCAACAACACCCGCATTTTTCATCGCTTCTTTAGTTGCATCGGATGAGACAAACTTTTTAGCATTCTCAATGCTATTTATCTCCAGAAGAACAAAAAGATCATTTGGCTCATCTGCACTCCTAAAAACTTTTCCTCCCATAGAACCATTCTCTGCTCTGTAACTTGCATGATTATCGAAAGCAGGTTTCTACTTACTGTAGTCCTCAATTTTATGATGAATTAATATGTGTGCCATTTCTTGCCTCTTTTTTTATTTAAATAAATAATAAAAACAGACAAATTTTTTACCTGCCTGTCCTTATTAATATTTTATTTGGTTTAACTTTTATCAGTCATTCTTTTTAATTTCGCCACCGTGGTCACCATCTAACACCCACGTGCCGTTCTTTTTCATTAAAATATCAGTCCAGCGCCCTCTCTCAGTTTCTGTTTTTCCACCATTACTTTCAGAAACCAGAGTATAGTAATAATGCACAAAAGCAAAATCTCCCTTAACCCAAATTCTGGCTGGCGTTAGAATATTAAATTGTTGTTTCCCTTTTGTGGAAAAGTATTTTTTAGATTTGACAACACCTTCCCGTGTTCCGGGAGCTTCGTTTTCATACGACCAGCCAAGATATGAATCATCAAAATATTTTAAATCGGCCAAGGGATCGATGTTGTTTATTTCCCAATATTTTTCAACGCCTGTCCAAACTTCTTTTTGTTCGGGTGACCACTGCTGAGCAATTATTTGATTTGCCCCTACAAAGAAAAGTACTAAGAGAAAAGGAAGAATTATTGTGTCCCTCATATTTCTAGCTCCTTTTTTTTATTTATCTTGACAATTAAAAGAGGCATATAATCATCTGCCAACTTATTTGAATTTTTTTCACTAACTATTTTTAGTCATCATTTTTAATTTCACCGCCGTGGTCACCAACAATCATCCATGTACCATTTTTTTTCATTAAGATATCCGTCCAGCGGCCCTTTTCTGTCGTTGATTTACCGTCATTATTTTCAGAAACCTGGGTGTAGTAATAGTGTGCATACGCAAAATTGCCGTTAACCCATATTCTGGCCGGGGTTATAATATTGTATACTTGTTTTACCTTTGTGGAAGAGTACTTAGATGATTTAACGGCATCTTCTTTTGTTCCAGGGGTTTCATTAGAATAAGACCAGCCCATATATGAATCATCAAAGTATTTAAAGTATGCCATGGGGTTATTATTATCTATTTCCCAATATTTTTGCACTCCTGCCCATACTTCTTTTTGTTCAGCTGTCCATTGTTGTGCATGGACATTAAGAGCAAAGATCATCACAAATAAAAATGATGAAAGACCAATTAATTTTTTCATTATAAATCCTTTTTGTTAAATATTTTATTGAATAAAAAAAGACTCAGAATTTCTGAGTCTTAATTAACACCCTCCTTACTTTCTTGTTCCAGCAACTTCACGATAAATTTCATCTGAATGCATACCAACGTATTTCATCCAAAGCTTATTAAAATTTTCATTTTCTTCTTTGGTGAAGGCTTTTTCGTATGTTGAATTCATTTCCCCGCTGAAAGCAAATAGATCCTCAAGGTTTTTGAATTCATTAATAATAAGAAGATCTCTGCTGTCAGATCCCCAATTATGTCTTACCACTCGTTGACTTAATAATTTTGCATTACCAGTAACTGCCTCAGTTTGTCTTTTAAGCATTTCTCCAAATGCTTTGGCGTCGTCACCGGTTGGAAGAGATAGCATTTTCCAGGTTTGGATGTAAACAACGTGTGTATCACCTGCGCTTTGAGCAGATATATTTGCAGAAGAAAATAATACAGCGGAAAAAAGTAAGATCGGAATTAGTAGTTTGTTCATAGTGCATTCCTAAATGATTATTGATTATTAGTTACTATTTATTGAGTCAGTTCTCAATCTTATTTAAGTTGTGAGTTAACCAGCATTCTTTAATGTCCGGTTAACCATTGTTCAAAACTTTTATTTGTTTTGCCATCTGCATAAGCCCAGTCAGGTTTTAATCTTAGCCCATCATTGCTTTTCCATATAAAATCAACAGCATCTTTTATTTCTTTTTCATTAGTAATACGCATTAATAGCAGGTTTCCTTTTTCAAGTATAAGTGGTTTTATTTCACAGTTGATATGTTGAGCTATAAGAGCGCTTTGTATAATTTCAGCTTGTCTTAAATCGTAAGTAGCCCATACAATTCCGGATTTCCCGGTGAGAAAATCATTTTCTTCAAAAGAAACCGAAACCTCTACGCCGATTCCAAAAGGAATCTCTGGCGGCAAATCATTAGTAAAACTTGCCCAATTGATTATTTTTGCTGTTTCAAGCTCAATTATTCCCGTGTTTAAGTATGAGCCTTTTATTTTTAATACAATCACGATATATCGAATAAGATTATGAAATTGTTCAATAATGTTTCTTACTGCAAAAGTAGAAGATTACCCTTTGGATATCTTGCACTATTAGTGCAATTGTTAGGACTTTTTGTCCAATTGGGGAGATTTCTTTAGTGGAAGAGTTTTTAAGGGTTTAATTCTAATAATTAAATTGGATAAAAAAATGGATACAAATTCAATTCTTTTTATACTCTGATGGGGAACAATTAAACTGTTTTTTAAATGCTCTGGAAAAATATGCCTGATCATTAAAGCCAACTTTGTAGCAAATTTCTGCAACGGTGCCAGCGTTTTGTTTTAGCAAATCAGCAGCTCTTTGAAGACGAAGCGAGCGAATTAATTGTCCAGGCGGCTGATCCACAAGGGCATTAAGCTTTCTGTTAAGCTGAGAAACGCTCATATTCATTTCGGTGGAAAGTTTTTCAACATTGAATTGTTCTTCTTCAAAGTGCATTTCAATTGTTTGTATTACCCTTTGCAAAAATTCCTGATCAACAGAAACATTGCTAACTTCCGAGGGCTTAATAATTGTTGCTTTGCCAAAACGTTTTCTTAACAGCGCACGCTGGTATATCAAATTTTTAACTCTAACTTTTAATTCTTTTGCACTAAAAGGTTTTGTTAAATAAGCATCAACACCCGTTTCTAAACCCTCTATCTTATCATCAAGCCCCGCTTTTGCCGTTAACATTATAATTGGTATGTGGCTGGTTTTTTCATCGCCGCGTATTTTTTTGCTGAACAGATAGCCATCCATCTTGGGCATCATTACATCAGTAACTATTAGATCAGGAATTTCAACTTGAGCGATTGTTACTCCTTCTTCACCATTAACAGCCTGTATTACTTTATAATCATTTTCAAGTTGTTCGTTTATGTAAGCGCGCACATCAGCATTATCTTCAACAATCAAAATTATCTCTTGCTGATGAACTCCCGATAGCGGATTATCTATCCCTGTTTCGAGGTGATCGTTCTGTAACAATAAGTCTATTGAGGAGAATTCTTGAACATGTAAGTCGCCATTCAAAGCAAAATGATCCCCAGACGCTTTTGTTGAGTGGTTGTTTTTTTCTTTAATGTCGACTATAGAAAGATGAATAATAAACTCAGTTCCTTCTCTTTCCTTACTGTTAACGCTTATTTGTCCTTTGTGAAGCTCAACTAATTCCTTTACCAGTGCCAATCCAATTCCGGTTCCTTCCTGCTCGCGAGTGCTTGAACTATCAACCTGGTAAAAACGATCAAAAATATGCGGCAATCGATCTCCCGGTATTCCTATTCCGGTATCTTTAATTATAATTTCTATAGTAGGGGAAAAAACATTTACTATGAGTTTAATTTCCCCGTTTTCTGGAGTAAACTTTAGCGCATTTGAAACAAGATTACAAATAATTTTTTCCATTTTATCTGCATCAAAAAAAACAAGAACATTAACTAATTCCGAATCAAAAACAAGATTTATTTTTTTTGCTTCTGCTAATGACTCAAAAGAGTATAAAATACTTTTTAGAAATGAAATCAAATTATGTTGTTCCGCCTTAAGCTCCATGCTTCCGGCTTCAAGTTTTGAAAGATCTAGTAATTGATTAATCAATGTAAGAAGCCTTCGTGCATTTCTGTTTGCAACTTGCAGTTTTCCCTTTTCTTTTGTGTCAATATTCGATGACATTACACTTTCAACTTGCCCAAGGATTAGTGTTAAAGGTGTACGAAATTCGTGAGAGATATTTGCAAAGAAATGAGATTTTAGTTGATCCAATTTACGCAAAGTAACAGTTTCAACCTTTTCAACCTTTAGCTGGTTTTTAAGTTTAATTCGTGTTAACTCATAACGCCTGATTAAATAAAGTCCGCTCAGGATAATAATTAAATAAAACAAATATGCCCATGCGGTCGTCCACCACGGTGGTTTGACAATCAAGGCAACGGAGGTTCCGACTTCATTCCACACACCATCATTGTTAGAACCCCTAACTTGAAACACATATTCACCCGGCGGTAGATTAGTATAAGTAGCAGTTCTGTTAGTTCCAGAGTAAATCCAATCGGCATTAAAATTCATAAGCCTGTAAGAATATTGATTTTTTCCGGGAGCAGAATAATCTAACGCTGCAAACTCAAACGTTACCACATCATCATTATATGAAATAATAATTTTATTTGTTTCGGATATGGTTTTTTGTAAAACCGAGTTTTTGCTTTTATGAGAAACATACTGATCTTCAAGTTTAAAATTTGTTAATACAACATTAGGAACATAGTGGTTGTCTTTTATCTGCTCTGGATAGAAATAATTTAAACCTTTAATTCCACCAAAAAACAACTCGCCTTTTTTGCTTCGAAAATATGCCCCGGTATTAAACTCATTACTCTGCAAGCCATCATTAACATTATAATTTCTAAAGGAAGCATCTTGAGGATTAAATTTAGACAATCCTTTATTTGTACTTAGCCACAAATTACCTTTTTCATCTGGTAACACTCCATAAACCACGTTGTTTGGTAATCCATCTTTTTCTATAAAGTGAATAAAGACACCGCTTGAAATATTGAATTGATTTAAACCGCCACCCGATGTTCCTATCCAAAGTAAACTATCTGGTTTAATTGGATCGGGGCAAATTGAATTAATAATATCATTGTTTATACCGTTAGGGTTTGCGGGATCATTTTTATAAGTATAAAATAAATTCTTTTGTAAGTCAAAAGAGATCAGGCCATTTCTTGATCCAATCCAAAAAATTCCTTTGGCGTCTTGATAAATTACAGGTCTTGTTCGTTGGTTATATGTGAAAGACTCTTGATAACGATAATTTTGAAACATACCTTTATCAGCATTAACCAATTTACAAATAAAGCTTTCAGTAGCTACCCATATGTTCTTTTGATGATCTTCAAAAACAGTATAGACTTCTCTTTGAGGCAAACCGGAATTATTTGCCGGATTAAATTTATATAGATGGATTTTTTCATTTTTGGGATCGTAACTATATAGACCTTGATTAGTAGCGGCCCAAATTTTTCCATCATTGGCTTTTATCATTGACCAAGCCCCCGTATTTCCAAAATCATCTGGTCTATTCGAATCAGCTTCGTAACTCTTTATTTCCCCGGTTTTACGATTCCAACGAAACAATACATCTGTGCTTATCCAAACAATATTATCACTTTCTTCCAAAACAGCCCGTACGCTAAAACCGGTTATTCTGGAGCCGGGATTGCTTTTATTTATTAAAGTAGAAAACCGGTTAACCTTTGGGTCATAAAAATTAATTCCCATTCCTGCGGTTCCCACCCAAAGAATACCGGTTCTATCAACATATAAGCTTGAAATGCTATTGTAGCTTATTGAGCTTCGATTGTAAAAATCATTTCTAAAGTAATTATATGAAAATGTATTTGGATCAAAACTCATTAGTTCGCCCGGTGTTGCCAGCCACAGAATTCCCTTGCTGTCTTCAACGATCTGCATCACGCTTCCCCAGCCATATCTATAAACATCATAATGATGTGGAAATAATTTGTATTCTCCAGTGTGCCGATTAAATTCTACCAACCCACTTAATGTGCCAAGCCAAAGTATCCCGCTAGAGTTTTCGAGTATGGAATTAACCGCATTATCAAAATCATTTGTCGGGGCTTTAAGATTTTTTGTTTGGATTTGGTAATGTGTAAAAGTTTCATCCTTGGAGTTAAATTTATCTAAACCATTTAGAGTGCCAACCCAAAGAACGCCATTAGAATCGAAAAACAAATTTGTTACAATGTTGCTGCTTAAACCACCAGGTTTGTCAGATTGAGAAGTAAATTGTTTGAATTTAATATCATTAGAATTATTTCCTGTAAAGGATAGTTTATAAATTCCCTGGCCCCTTGTTCCAATCCATATATTTCCTAGGGGATCTTCTATTATTGATTTAATCTCTTCTGAATTATAAGTTTTAAAAGTGCTAGAGCGAAATTGAAAATGATGAAACGTTTCAGTTGTTCTTTCAAAATAATTTAAGCCGCCGTTTAATGTACCGACCCAAATGTATCCCCGGCTATCTTCAAATAGTGTTGTTATAAAATTATCTGTGATTGTTGTAGAATCAAAAGGATCGTGCTGGTACACAACAAAATTATAGCCATCATACCTGTTTAATCCGTCTTTAGTGCCAAACCACATAAAACCTTTTTGATCTTGTAAAATGGATGATACAAAATTTTGTGAGAGCCCATCGTCACCGGTCAGGTGTTTAAAATTAATTTCTTGTGAGCTAATTTTTATGGTAAATAAAAAGAAAACGATTAAGAAAAGTGATAAAATAGGTTTGGGATAAAACCGGGTATTATTTTTATTAAGCACGATTTTATTTTTTAAATAAATAGTTTTGGTGTTAAAAGTCGCACAAGGCATACTTAATCTGCATGTTTTATTATCAAAAGAAATATAAAGAATAATTATTTAAAACAGCAGATTGGCAAACCTAAGGTGATAGGTAGCATTACAATAGTAATTCACATGTGTTACGAGCAAATAGAAGCATTTTTAAACAGTTAGTAACTATTATTTCACCGTTGGAATACGCACAAATGGTTCATGTTTGATGATTTTTCTTATTTAAGAAAATCACCATCAATAATTAAGAGCTTAACTTTTTCTTTCGAAACGGAACGATGCGAACTTAAGTCATCAGAAACGATATAAGTCATTCCTTCTTTTAATATATTGTTTGTACCGTTCTCATGTTCATTAATAACTTCTCCGCTTAAACAATGAACGATATGTCCCTTCTTGCACCAATGGTCTGCCAGATAACCGGCACTATATTCTACAATGCGAACTCTCAACCCATCAAACGGTAAAGTCTGCCAGAATGAAGTTCCTGTTTCTCCTTTATGTTCTTCTTTGGAAATATTATTCCAATCGATCATTTGAAAAGGTATTTTATTCATAATTTATTTCTTTCCATAATTCATTGCTTTTATTTTTTTGCCAAGTGCACAATCTGTTATTAGTTCCTCCAATCTTTTCAATCTTGTCTGTTCTTGCTTTGCACTCATAATCCAGCGGGTTGTTGTTTTTTGGTAAGAAGGTGCTGTAGATTGAAAAAACTTCCATGCGATCTTGTTGGATTTAAATTTTTTATAATAAAGTCCGTCAAGTATTATGGCTGAATTTTCATAAGAATAGATTTTTGACTTATCTTTTTTGCGAAGTCCATAAACCGCCAAGCCTTCTGTTTTCATCAATCCAAGCTTTGTAAGTTCTTTAACTTTCTTGATATTAACCTTACTCCAATTACTTTTTGGATTTCTTGGTGTAAACCTGATACAATAACTTTCTTCATCAACACTTCGGCGAATACCGTCTATCCAGCCGAAACAGATAGCCTCATCCACAGATTGAGACCATGTTATCGTTGGTTTGCCTGTTGATACTTTATAATATCCAACAAAAAGTTCTTTTTCTTTTTTGTGATTTATTTCAAACCACTTGCGCATATCTTTTTGTGTTGGAAAGAAAATTAATTTCATAGAATACTTAATGCGTGTAATTAGTTACAAAATAATTAAAGTATTTACATTCTTTTAATGCTTCTATAACGAATTGTGTGTTTGAATATTCATTAACAAGTTTTTTGAAATAAGTTTTATACTTATCAAATTTTATAGCTTCTTTATCCTTTGTTTTTTTGCTGCTATACCACATATAAATTTCTGGATGTTCTTCATTATAAAAACGATTTTGTTCGCACTTTGCCGCCATAAAAAAGCACAGTGCAGCAAATTCTTTGTTCTTTGTTTTCATAGCCGCTTTTAGATAATTATCTTCTGCTTTTGAGCAATCATATAAATCATAATTCTCACCATTAGAATATCCCCAGCCTAATTCACCGCGACTGTTAAAACAAGAAGCCATCCAGCTATTGCCGTAGAAAGTTATATTGTAATATCCATTAGCCAAAAGAAAATAATATTCGGAAGCTTTCTCATTGTTCTTCTCAGTAACTGCTAAATTTTTTAACTCGATCATTCTTCTTGAAAAACTAAGCAAGCGATATGTTACTTTATTTTCTGCCCGATAATCACAATCGTGACAATCATTAATATGAATTAAAAATGGATCTGCCGGAAACTCTTCAGTCACATCTGAATTTTGATGATAATAATCTATATTTTCTAAATGTGACCCAATTTTCGAAACAGCTTCTTCAAACATTCCTTTTGCAATGTATTTTTTAGCTAGTATGGTTTCTAATTCACGAAGAGAGTAGTAATAATTATCCATCAAAAACTTTATCCAATCCGATAGATGCTTCTCATCCCAAGGCGTATCCCAATAATCATACGATTTAATCATTTTATAAATTTTCTCAATTGGCTGTTTATAGTAATCGTTTGAAATATTGTAGTTGAATGGATTTTTTGAAGCGAAAAAAGTTTCCCAGGGCTTGTTTTTTCCGGAAATACCAAAAGAAAGGTGGGCTTTTATAGTATCACCCTGAATCCAATACTGTTTAGCAAGAGTGTTCATTATATAAAGCAAAGCATCTTCAGCTCTGAGATTTTTAAGCGACGGTGTTTCTTTTAACCATCTTATATCCTGATTAAGCCAAATCTCTGTTGTTGTATCAATGTTTTTGATAGAATTTACTTTACATATAACTTCTGCAATTTGAACTCGTTTGACAAAGTCCATATTGTTTTTAGGACACAATCTTTTAGCTTCAAAAAAATATTTTTCTGCATCTTGCGGATGACCTTGTAAGGCAGAAACATATCCTGCGGCAAAATTCCACAGATAAGTTTTTTGAGTTTTATTTTCGTCAGCGATTTTTGTAACAATTTTATATAGAGAAGAATCACTGCGGTAATAACCATTGTCATAATCAGGGTTAATATAATTTTATTGTTTCCGTAAGCAAGGAGTCCCAATCAAACTTGAAGCTAATCAGCGCTTGTCTGCTCCTGCTTGGGCAAGTATCAAATAGTCTAGCAAATAGAACGTTTGATTTTGCTGTGTTGCCTAAAGACTTGGTTGCACCAGCATAATGCCCGAAGGACCAGAGATAGCTTCCTGTTTTTTGTTTACCAAAATATTTATCAAACAAGTTTAAAGTTTTTATATACTGCTTTGAATAATGGGCCAATCTTATTGCCTGATAAGCATACCTTTCTTTAAAAAAAGAACTGTTTGATTTATTATATAAATCTATAGCGGTATTAAGTAATCCATCCATTACAACCGAGTCTTTTTTGGGTTCTTCCCATTTATCAGAATAGGCAACAAAAGGTTCACACAGCTTGGCGTATTTTAAATATTCTAAAGCCAAAATTAATTTGTTTTTATCTGCATAAAGTAAAACAGAATTTGATTTCCACAGTTCACTTACTTTGGAAGATTCATCAGATAAAATTTCTAAATCATTTTTTTTTGTAGCATAAATAAATTTTTCAACGTCGTCAATAGACGGCTTATTATCAAAATACAGTAACCATTCTTTCAGGTTATCGAATCGTGGACCGATACTTCCATCCTCATCGACATCATTAAATATATAGTCTGAGAGAAAAAACGGTTTTAGATAATTGATATCAAAAAGCGAAGCTTCAAATATTTTATAATAATTGTCATATTCATCATAATAAGGTCCGCATCCTCTTGAGTTATCCGAATTAAAGAAAAGAACAAAGCTGCTAATTAAAGCAACCAACAATATTTTCAAGCTTATCTTTATCATAGTTTTTTATAACCTCCCCATTAAGGTGATAGATAGAAACATTAAATTTTTTGTTTTTAATATGCGGAGCAATTAATTCTGCCGCGTTAAGTGTTGTTTCAAAATCAGTTTCTTCTGTGCGAAGATAATCTCCGATTAAAATATAATTACCTTTTAAAGAACATTCTTTAATAGCACGATAAATATTTTTATTTTCTTTTACAAAGTTCGGATTATTTTCTACCTCGCTAGTTCTAAGATCATTGATAAGATTTTTTAATTTACCATTTCGGAACCAGCAAGCCCAGCTAAATGCAGGCAGAACGACATCAAGATCAAGTGGATATTTATCAAAGTTTACCAAATATCTTTTGGCAACGTCTTTATCATAAATAGAGTTTCTTGTTCTCATATCAGAAACATCAGACATATTGTAAAACATCAACATCCCGCGTTTAATAGGTGGAACACCAGTTTGGGTAAAAAACTTTACCTGATGCAATCTTATAGTCGCCGTCAATTCTATCTTGTCTTTTTCGGTTAGCTGTCTGATTTGAGTAATAAGATTAAAATACTTTTCTCTAGTTGTTTCTGTCCAATCGCAATCAAGTTGTAGTTCTTTAATTGTTGTTTTATCAAAAACAGCAAGTTTGCCAAATATTTTTTTATGAATGTTTTGTGATAATTCGGTAACGAGAGAATCTGGGATATTAATAAGCGTTCTGTTTGTTATAAACACAACAGGAATTATTTCAACGCCATCAACTTTTTTTGTCTCAATCGTTACGTCGCCAACGGGAACTGCCGCGCTTATGATTGGATTCCAATCAACATCAAAAAACCTCACATAAAGTTTTTTAATTTTAGTTTCCTTTAGCCAATTTAATTCTTTGTTGGATAACTCAAATTTGGTTTTCCAAAAATAAACTCCGAGAGAAACGTTTTTATTGGAATTGTTTGAGCAAGATAAAGTAAATAGAGAAACGAATCCTGCGGTAAAGAAAAGTAATACAACAAGTGTTTTTTTTATCAAATTTTTCTGCGAATAGATGTTTTATAAAAAATAAAAGGCGCTATTGTTATCCACACCAAAAATAAACTCCAGACTCTGCCTTCTGCAAGATTGTAATCGTGGAAAAGTTTTTGCCAGGAATTACCCATTATGTAATGACCAAATCCAAACTCAAATAGAATTGTTAAACCAAGCCAGATTAAGCCAACAAGAACCGCGTGTTTTATAGATTCTATTTTCCATTTACGGAAGATGAAGTAAAATATTATTCCAAATAAAATAACTCCGGTTGCTGTTGAAATTTGGTGAGCCGCCAAATCTCCTAATGGTTTTTTGTAAATAAGCTCACGTAAGGTTGCATTAAAAATTGCTACAAAAGGAAATGCGAACCACCATAGAATATGTGCGTATGTGTTTTTCATAATAATTTTTTGGGACTCACTTTCTAAGTGGTCCACACCCTTGAATCTATTTTTTTTGAATTAATGAACCCAACTCTTTCAGTGGAAGTTCGTTCATAAGCAATTGTCCATAATGCGGGTGACCATTGTTTTTAATGTGCTCTTCCATGTTAAATTCATTTGCCGGGCGATACCACATTCTAATAAACTGAATTGATGTCTTTGGCAAAGATTGATCCCAATAATCTTTATTAAACCGCATTATTTGAAGACCATCTTGTTTTCCATTAACATTTAAAATAGCATCATCACTGCCGTAATAGGCTGGCGCATTAAGCTCCTCTTCAGTCATTTTATCAACCAATGGTTTAATAAAATCATAGAGCGATTTATCTTCCTTAGCATAAGCCGTCAGCTTTGCATTAACAACTTCTCTTACGGTTAATGGAATCCAGAACTCGGGTCGGCTGGAATTAAAAACTATTAAATTGCCGTCTCCATATAATCTCACTCCCGGTGCAATCTCTTTTACAAGAGGAAAAACGGCAAACAAACCTTTTAACTCACCGATATCAAAATTATTTCCATGTCCGGCTTCCGTATTATTAATATCGATTTCGTAATGCGGTGGCTCTATTGTCCATTTTGTTTCTTTTTCATTCTCAACAATGAATAACTGAAATGCAAAATCCATCTCACATCTATATGCAAAATTATAGTCTCTAGTTTTATATTCTTCATCCCAGATACTGTTAAAAGTTATTGGCAGATCAAATCCCTTTGGCTCTGCCAGCATTTTTAAATTCTTATGAAACCTTTCTGCAACAGAAATTAAATTGTTCTCAAAATTAGCTTTATCTTTTTTAGGAAGATTATTCAAGCTGCTTTTAACAGACCACTTGCCGGGTTTTTCAGACAGAAATCGATTTCCACTTTGTGGAAAAATTATTGAAGACAATAAAAAACACAAAACTAAAATTTTTATTTGATTTGAAAGCATTTTTAATATTCTTTTTTGTTTAAAACAACTTGTACTTCTGTTGGATTAGTTATTTCTTTATAGGCTCCAATGGCGCCAACTCTGGATTATAGGGTTCGAGGGGTGCCAGCTCAGGCATTCCATTTTCATCATGAATCACCGGATCCAAAGGCGCCAATTCAATATAGGGTTGGTTTAAAATGAGTTTTATTTCAATTTTTCTAAAATATTCACCAGCATCACTTTCGTTTTTACTATAATAGCTTCCTATAGATTCAATGGTGTATTTTTTATCAGAACCCTTCAACATAAATGTGTCAAATGGTTTATAATCAGTAATCAATAATGGAGTACAATTTTCAGATTTAGATAAATTATGATCGGGAACGAAAGTAACGTTTGAAAAATCTATATTGCTTGGTGTATCATATGGCATAAGTTTACTTTCAAAGTCATCCCATGAATACGCTTCTCCATTTCCAGTAGAATTGTAAAGACCACCTGTAGGTTCTATCCATATTACATAGGAAGGATTGAGCGGCTGTAAAATACCAAAGGGTGCCATAAAAGATTTAACTTCTACCACCACTCTATCCAATTCATTACTACCTGAGCTAGATGAAATATAGGTACATGTAAAAATTTCATTTCCTTTTTTGTCGTACTTATAACCCATTGATTTATTTTGTTTAATAACCATTACAGGATATTTTTTTTCAAAAGAGGGTTTTGAAAAATCGGCATTTTCATACTTTTCAATATGTGAATACCCCTTTAGAACTGGACAATGATCCAATGGATCGCATTCTTTTCTGGTTTTGGGATTATTGACATATCTTTCCACCCTACTTTTCATGATCTCTGCACTCATAAAACCTGATACTTGGGTTATACTTATTTCATATTCAGGGTCTTTTTTATCGGGATAAGGATGTGTTGTTGAATCATTTACAGTAATAGTATAATATGCCTCAACATAATCGGATTGAGCATATATACGATTGGTAAACAAAAAGATTAGTACAAATCCGATTTGTGCAAAAATTTTCATCATAATCTTTCTAGAATTAAATATTTGGTTTAAAAATTAAAGTTCCAGAATGTTATAGTTTAATAAACTCAACTCTTCTGTTCTTTGCTTTGTTAACACCAGAATCATTTTTTGCTATTGGTTCAGATTCGCCCTTGCCGTCAGTTTCAATTCTGGTTTCATCAATTGAAAAATCTTTTACTAAAGAATTTTTTACAGATGCTGCACGGCGTTTTGAAAGATCAAGATTTGATTTGTCATCACCATCAGAATCGGTATGACCAACAACTTTAATTTTTACAGCTGGATTATCTTTTAACACCTGTGCAATTTCTTTAATTGTTGCAAAAGATTCGGGTTTAATTTTATCTGAATTAACATCGAACGTAATACCGTAAGAAATTAATTTACCTTCGGTTATTAATTTGTTTCTCATATCCGGCAAGCCTGCAGCTATTCTAAAATTACTTATAATTGGGTTAGCATCGTCTGTCGTTTCTATACGGAAAATGTTGTATTTGTAATTTGCCTGTAAACCTTTAGGAACATCTAATATTTTGTTTTCATTTACATAAACCCTAACTCGCTGTTTTTGCACCCAGAAAGAAAGATGATATTTTTCATCTGCATTAAATGTAAAAGCAACCTGACCATTATCGCCCTGCCATTCGCGTGCTTCAGACCAATTATTCCAGAATACAACGTCATAATCCGGTTTCATTTTGAAACCTGCTTGTCCGGGCTGTCCGCCGTAACCAGGATTATCCGCATCTCCAGATAAGAAAAAGAAGTCAATTCCAACGATTGCTTCAGAACCCACAATATTGGTTGGAACAATATCAAACTCAACAGTAAAGTTATCTGTAAAGTCTTCTTTTGTGTAAGGAATGTAATATCCGCCCTTTGTTATTTGAAACCATCTGCCCTCATAATTACTTGCTGTTACAATTTCACCGCTACCATTTGTATTCCATTGAACAGGAAAATCGCCAACTGTTTCTGTGCTAAAGTCATCGTAGAAAATAACTTTTTCTCCTGGAATGAAATCGTATTTAGAATTTATTTTGTTGCCATCTTGTGCAATCGTTAAGCTTGAAATAAAACCACACAAGAAAATCAGAACCACGGAAATGAACAATAAATTTTTCATTATATAACCCTTTTACATGAATTAAATGTTTTTTATTTACAATTTTATAAACTCAACTCTCCTGTTAAGAGCTTTGTTTACAGCTGAATCATTTTTTGCAACTGGCTCGCTTTTACCCTTGCCATCAGTTTCGATTCTAGCGACATCAATTCCAAATTCTTTTACTAAAACATTTTTAACAGAAGCGGCTCTTCGTTTTGATAAATCTAAATTTGATTCGTCATCGCCATCAGAATCAGTGTGACCAACAATTTTAATTTTTACATCAGGGTTATCTTTTAGAATCGCAGCAATCTCTTTTATCGAAGGATAAGACTCCGGTTTTACAATGTCTTTGTTTACATCAAAATAAATTCCGTAACTAATTAGCTTTCCTTCAGTGAGAAGCTTGCTTCGCATATCCGGCAAGCCTGTTGCAATCCGAACATTGCTGATCATGGGCGTGCCATCCGAAAAACGAATCATATTGTACTTGAAATCTTTTGAAATTGCTTTGGGAAGATCAAAAAGCTTTTCTTCACCTATATAAAGTCTTATCCTTTGCTTCTGGACCCAAATAGAAACTCTATATTTATTTTCAGCTTTTAACTTTGGCTCATCTTCTTTTCCTGATATATCGGGGGTTTTGCCTTTATCATTATAGTATGCTTTGCAATAGTTGTTGTATTCAAAACTGAATTTTACTCCAGCATCTCCGGGCCTTGCCAAACCGTATATTAAATCCTTTGGTTTTGAAGTGCTCAACAAATAAAAATTAAAGTTAGTGCTGTTATTCTTTGCATCTTTATGCGGAATAACATCAAATTCTATAGTATAGTTTTCTGGTAATTCTACAGGTGAATCAAGCGTAGTTATTCCTTTTGCATTTGTGATGTTGAACCATCTGCCCTCTGAAACTGTGGTGGTTACAACCTCACCGGAACCAGTTGTATTCCATTGGATTGGAAAATCGCCAATGCTTTCTCCGGTAAAATCATCATAGAAAATGACGTTCTCTCCGGGTATAAAATCATACTTGGATGTTATTGTGCTGGTTTCTTGTGCATTTAGATTTAATGCGAAGAGAAATGAGAAAACAAACAAAACAAGAGAACCCAAGAATAGCTTTTTCATAATACACTTCCTTTGTTTTCTAATATTTTGATAATAACGTTTTTTCAGGGAACCAGTTGAATTACTTAATCCACCTTTACATATTTAGAGGCCAATGTTCCGCAAATAGGACAATTGTTTTCTGGCTTTCCAAACTCAATATGTCCGCAAACAGGACACAGATAAAAATCTGTTACGTCTAAATCTTTCCCTTGTTCGGCGGCGGCAAGTGCAAGTTTATAAAGCTGCGCATGAACATCTTCTGCTTCAACGGCATACTTAAACATTCTTTTAGCTTTGTGATTATCGGTTTCGGCTTGTGCAAGCATTGGAGGATACATCGAAGTATATTCATAAGTTTCCCCATCAATTGCTGCTTTAATATTTTCAACAGTCGAACCAATTCCATCTAATGCGCCAAGATGCCCTTCTGCATGAATTCTTTCTGCTTCGGCTGCAGTATTAAAAAGTTTTGCTATGTTTGGAAATCCATCGCGTTCAGCTTTTTTTGCAAATGCACGATATTTTTGGTTGGCCTGACTTTCGCCAGCGAAAGCTTCTTTGAGGTTTTCTTTTGTAGTTGGCATGATCTATCTCCCTTGAATAAACAAATTATAGAATATATATGTATTAGAATTTCTGTTACAAACTTAGGAAAGTATTAATGAAGAGTAAATGAAGAATTAGACGAAAAAGACATAAGCTTTAACGCTCCTTGGCTAAACAACGTTGGTGGAGGGTATACTCCCGGAGCCAATGTGCCGTGGGCCGAAGCGTAGCGGTTAGCCTATGTTATAGGCATTACGGATCGTAGTTATACACTAATATGCCCAATTTTATCAAGAAATAATTGATTTAGATTTTCAATATCATAGTTTAAATACCCAAAAGGTGCTCTTAATATTCGTATTTGGGAATTGATTTTAATATCCAATTTTTTATGTTTGTGTCCACAGACCAACAATACATTTCGATCAGTAATATTTTTCTCTATAAATTCTAAGTATTTATCACTACCTTCATATGCGTCGAAAGGATCGGGTTGTTCTTTTCTTATAATACAATTTTGATGTGGTGCTGTATGCATCACTAAAATGATATTATTAATAGAGGAAGGTAATTTATAATAGACCTCATTGAACTGATTGAATACTTTTTGAAAAATTTCATGATTTTTCATTTTTTTTTTACGAATTTTCCAATCAGAATTTTTTCTATCAACAAGCCAAATAGAGGAATTGAAATCACTCCAATACATGTTTCCAAATTCACCAATATCATAATCACTTATTTGATATTTGGTATCTAATCTTTTATCTCGTAAAGAATAATCATACCAGCCAACAGTTCCAATTATAGCCATATTTTCAAAAATAAATGGCTCTTTTACAGGATAGATAAAATCATTATTTGAGCATATTGTTGGTAATTCAATTTCATATTTATATGAGCTATCAAAGCCATCTTTTAATTTACTCTTTGATTCAATCCAAAGATCATGATTCCCGGGAATAAATACTTTTCTGCAGTTAATTGATTTAAACCGATACAGCGATTTATCAATTTCATTTGATGTATTTGCTAAATCACCAGCAATAATAAAAATATCGGGTTTATTTTCAATTACATAATCTACCAAATAATCTATGATTTTATTATTATTCTCAGAAATATCGACATGTAAATCAGAAGTATATATTATTTTCATTTATGATTAAATTCCAGTAAACCAGTATTGTTTTTAACTCTTTATTTACCGAAACACAAAATATTTAAATTATTTTCTTACTTTTACCGTTTATAGTCCAACAAAAAATAAGACTTTGCGCATAGAAAATAATAAAAATAACCGATTACGTGAAGTTTGTTTATAATCTTAAACACACGTATAGAAATTCTTATATATTGCATCAATAAAAACTAACATCGTGATTAACGTACTTTCCATTTTCATAAATAAACTTTGCGCTGAAGAATTTATCTTCAAATAACCAGGGAATAAATATTTTATCGCCATCCCAAAGATTTAACTCTGTTAATTTCTTGTTTTCTATCCATGCAAGATTTCCTTCCGGGGAATCAATCAAATTACCTTCAAAATCATTAGCAATAAAAAGAAAAACATACCAATCTTCTTTTCCATCAAACATTGGAAAAGTTATAAATCCTTTCATTGTAATGGACTTGACTCTTAATCCGCACTCTTCTTCAATTTCTCTAATTGCGCAATCTTCGGGTGACTCACCTTGTTCAAATTTACCGCCTAGGCCATTCCATTTTCCTTCGTGATAATCGTTTTGTTTTTTTACACGATGAATCATTAATGTTGATTCTGTTTTATTATCCATTACATAACAAAGTGTGGCAAGTTTCATATGGTGTCCTGATTTTTCCTCTAAAAATTTATGCTATTGCAAAATATACTAAACCAATTTAAGTTCTAATCGATAATAATTTAGAAAAAAATATTTTAAAGATTTTTATTTTTCTATTTGCAGATTTATCATACACATATAAATTAACATATGTAATTATTAAGTTTTATCGGAGAAAATTTATAATGGAATCAAAAGAGTTAAATATGCAAACAACTGACGAAATTGAAAACTCTATTGTGATTAGTGAAGAATATTTATTTGTTTCAGAAGCTTTTTTTGCTGCAAAGAAAAAAAAGAAAGATGAAGACGATGATTTTGACGACGATGAAGAAGAGAAAGACGATTATTATGACGATGACGAAGAAGAAGAAGACGATGATTTGTTTGATGATGAACCCAAAAGCAAGGATGATTTAGAAGATGAATTTGAAATAGATGAATTAGATGAAGATGACCTTTTTGATGACGAGGACGAACCTCCCTTTAATTAAAGCTAACTTTTTAGAGTGAGATTTTTATTTGATTAATAACAATTAAAAATCTCACTCATGTTTTAAACCCTATTCAATATCCCAAAAAAGTATTTTTTAAAAGATAGTTTTTAACATAATCAGTAACTCCAACCTCTAATGATGTTGTTGCTTTTGTGTATCCCGCAGATCTTATCTTAGTAAGATCTGCTTCCGTATAATATTGGTACTTTGCTGCAAGATGTGGTGGCAAATCAATATATTCTATGTTAACAGGTATTCCAATAGCATTAAATAAAGTTGTTACAAGATCATTCCACGTTCTAGCTTTTCCTGCACCAACATTATAAATTCCATTTGTATCGGGTTTATCTAAAAAATATAAAGTCATATCAACAGCATCTTTAACATAGATAAAATCGCGTTTTTGTTCGCCATCTCTGTAATCAGGATTTAGAGATTTAAATAATTTCACTTTCCCAGTACCTCTAGCTTGTTCAAAAGCCTTATGCACAACCGAACGCATATCATTTTTATGATATTCGTTTGGTCCATAAACATTAAAATATTTTATACCAACAATTTTATCCAAAACTTTATTTCGTTTTGCCCACATATCAAAAAGTTGCTTTGAGTAACCATACATATTTAATGGACGCAATGTTTCAATTTTATTTTCATCATCATCAAAACCTAGATTGCCATCGCCATAAGTTGCTGCAGAAGATGCATAAATAAACCGAATATTTTTTTCAACACAATATTTAGCAAGCTCTTTTGTGTAGTGAAAATTATTATTCATTAAGTGGTCAGCATCTTTTTCTGTTGTAGAAGAATTTGCGCCCATGTGTATAATTGCTTCAACATTATAAGGAATTATATCATCCAAAATTTGTTCAATAAAATCATGTTTGTGTATAAAATCTTCGTACTGTAATCCAACCAGATTTTTCCATTTCTCATCTTTACCAAGTTCATCAACAATTATAATATTGCTTTTCCCAAGCTGATTTAATTTCCAAACAATTGCACTTCCGATAAACCCGGCACCGCCTGTAACAACTATCATAACAAAAATCCTTTGTTTTTTAGATAGAGCAATTTAGCCATATTTAATCGAGTTTTAAAGATATGTAGCTTAAGGTTTTCGTTTGATATTAGTCTCATTGACAATGGAATTATAATTTATATATTTACAACAGATATTAATAGTTCTTTTAAAATTGTAATTCTTATCAAGAACGGCGTAGGGAACAGGCCCGCAGATGCCGTAGCAGCCGGTTTAGATTTATTCTAAACGTCGGGTGCTAAATCCTGCCTCGAGTTATTATCGGGGGAAGATGAGATGGAGATTCGTTAAACACCTCTTCATTTCATTGTTAGAGGTTTTTTTATTTTAAAGAGGTTATATGAAAGCAACAGTTAAAAAATTAAAAAAGTTATTGTCGGAACGAATTCTTGTTATCGATGGCGCGATGGGCACAATGATCCAACGCCACAAATTAACGGAGAAAGATTTTCGTGGTGAGCGTTTTAAAGATTACCCATCCGATTTAAAAGGCAACAACGATTTACTTTCTATAACGCAGCCTGAAATTATAAAAGGAATTCACAGAGAATACTTTGCTGCAGGTGCGGATATTGTTGAAACAAATACTTTTAATTCAACTGTTATATCTCAAGCTGATTATAATATGCAATCTCTTGTGTATGAACTGAATTTTGAATCAGCAAAAATTGCTAAAGAAGTTGCAGATGAATTCAATAAAAAATTTCCAGATAAACCAAGATTTGTTGCCGGGGCTTTAGGACCAACAAACAAAACGCTTTCGCTTTCTCCAAACGTTAACGATCCGGGTTACCGCGCAGTAACTTTTGACGAAGTTGCAGAGGCATACTATGAAGCTGCACGCGGCTTAACTGACGGCGGCGCAGATATAATTCTTATAGAAACAATTTTTGATACGCTAAATGCAAAAGCCGCAATCTTTGGGGTTGAAAAATTAATAACACAAAGATCACTAGATATTCCTGTGATGCTTTCCGGTACTATCGTAGATCAAAGCGGAAGAACATTATCAGGACAAACTATTGAAGCCTTTTATACAGCGGTATCCCATGCAAAAAACCTTGTTAGTGTTGGTTTAAATTGTGCGCTTGGCGCAAAACAAATGCGTCCATTTGTAGAAGATCTTTCAAATGTTTCAGACAAGTTTTTATCTGTTTATCCAAACGCTGGCTTGCCGAATGAAATGGGTGGATATGATGAAACTCCACAAACAATGGCAAGCGTGTTAGAAGATTTTCTTAAAAGTGGTTTTGTAAATGTTGTTGGCGGATGCTGCGGTACAACGCCGGAACACATAAAAGAAATCTCACAAATTGTAAAAAATTATAAACCAAGAATTCCCAAAACGCAAGAACCTTATTTGCGCTTAAGTGGACTTGAACCAGTTGTGCTGCGCCCAGATTCAAATTTTATGAATATCGGTGAACGTACAAATGTAACAGGATCAAAAAAGTTTGCTCGACTTATTAAAGAAAACAACTACGATGAAGCTCTGTCTGTTGCTAGAGACCAAGTTGAAGGCGGCGCACAAGTTTTAGATATAAATATGGATGAGGGCATGCTGGATTCTGAAGCAGCTATGACCAAGTTTATTAATTTACTTGAAGCAGAGCCAGATATTGCAAAGCTTCCAATTATGATTGATTCTTCCAAATGGAGTGTAATCGAAGCTGGATTAAAATGCCTGCAGGGAAAAGGAATTGTAAATTCAATTTCACTTAAAGAGGGCGAAGAAGTTTTTAGAGAGCATGCAAGAAAAGTTTTAAGTTATGGAGCCGCCGTTATCGTAATGGCGTTTGATGAAAAAGGACAAGCCGATACTTTGGATAGACGTAAAGAAATTTGCGCTCGAGCATATAAAATTTTAACACAAGAAATTGGTTTTCCTCCGCAGGACATAATTTTTGACCCAAATATCCTCGCTATTGCAACTGGAATTGAAGAACATAGCAACTATGCCGTTGATTATCTTGAAGTCGCAAGATGGATAAAACAAAATTTACCTCTTGCAAAAATCAGCGGCGGAGTGAGTAATCTTTCTTTTTCTTTTAGAGGAAACGATACTGTTCGTGAAGCAATGCATTCAGCATTTCTTTTCCATGCCATAAAAGCTGGAATGGATATGGGAATTGTTAATGCAGGTCAGCTAGAGGTTTATGAAGAGATTCCAAAATCGCTTTTAGAAAAAGTTGAAGACGTTATATTTAATAGAAAACCCGATGCAACAGAACGACTAATTGAATTTGCCGAAACAATTAAAAAGAAAGATAAGGTTGAAGAAAAAGCAGAAGACTGGCGTAAGACATCAGTTGAAGAGAGATTAAAACACGCGCTTATAAAAGGAACTGTAGATTTTATTGATGTAGATGTTGAAGAAATTAGAAAACAGTATTCTCAGCCTATAGAAATTATTGAGGGACCTTTAATGGCTGGCATGAGTGTGGTTGGTGATTTGTTCGGAGCTGGAAAAATGTTTTTGCCGCAGGTCGTTAAAAGTGCAAGAGTAATGAAGAAGGCTGTTGCTATATTAATCCCCTATATCGAAGCGGAGAAAGAAAAAAACAAAAGCACACGAGAACAAGGAAAAGTTTTGATGGCAACCGTTAAGGGGGATGTTCATGATATTGGGAAAAACATTGTTGGCGTTGTTCTTGGCTGTAACAATTATAATGTAATAGATCTTGGCGTAATGGTTCATACTGAAAAAATTCTGCAAACAGCCATAGATGAAAAAGTTGATGCAATTGGTTTAAGCGGACTTATAACCCCTTCACTCGATGAAATGGTTCACGTTGCAAAAGAAATGGAAAGACGCGGAATGAATATTCCATTATTAATTGGTGGGGCAACAACTTCTAGAATTCATACTGCTGTAAAGATTTCTCCAAATTATAGCGGTCCAGTTATTCATGTTTTAGATGCTTCACGAAGTGTTCCCGTAGTATCAAATCTTTTAAATGAAAACGCCATTGAGAGAGAAAAGTATATTCAATCTTTTAAAGATGAGTATATACAATTACGAGACGATTACTCTAAACGCAAATCAGATAAAAATTATATTTCTTTGGAAAAAGCAAGACAGAACAAATTAAATATTAATTGGGAAAAAACGGAAATCAAAAAACCCAATAAGCTAGGCATAACAATTCTTAACGATTTAAATCTTGCTACTTTGCGCGATTATATTGATTGGACACCATTCTTTACTACCTGGGAACTTAAAGGAAAATATCCAACAATATTTGAAGATAAAACTGTTGGAACAGAAGCTAAAAAACTTTTTGATGACGCTAATACACTTTTGGATAAGATAATTTCTGAAAAACTTCTTACAGCAAACGGAGTGGTTGGATTGTTTCCTGCAAACTCAATTGGTTTTGATGACATTGAAGTTTATTCTGATGAATCCCGAAAAGGAGTTAAAAGAGTTCTACACACGATGAGGCAGCAAATTCAAAAATCACAAAGGGAACCCAATGTTGCCCTGGCAGATTTTATCGCACCAAAAGAATCTGGGATAGAAGATTATATAGGTATGTTTGCCGTAACAGCTGGAGTTGGAATCGAAAAGATTGTAGAAAAATTTGAAAAGGAGCACGATGATTATAACAGCATTATGGTTAAAGCAATTGCAGATAGATTGGCAGAAGCTTTTGCTGAGCATCTTCATGAACTTGTTAGAAAAGAATATTGGGGATATGCAACTGATGAAAAATTCTCAAACCAAGAACTAATAAAAGAAAATTATGTGGGGATCCGCCCGGCTCCCGGTTATCCAGCTCAACCCGATCACACAGAAAAGCCAATTATCTTTTCTTTGCTTGATGTTGAAAAAAATACGGGAATCAAACTAACCGAAAGTATGGCAATGTACCCGGCAGCAAGTGTAAGCGGATTATATTTCTCTCATTCCGAATCAAAGTATTTTAGTGTTGGAAAAATTGAGCAGGATCAGGTACTTGATTATCACAAACGCAAAGGAATGAGTGTTGAAGAACTTGAAAAATGGCTAAGCCCGATTTTAGCTTATTAAGTTGTTTTCTGCTTTTAATCAAACAAAATTAGATTAATGTCAGATAATGTGACCTCTAATTCTGTCTTGGTCTAGGCTCAATTGCTGAGTTGTTTGCCAGAATTAATTAAACTATCTTTCAATTGCCTGATTAAAATTTTGAAGTCATACCACAAAAAGTCGTTCTATTTTTAATCCACAGGAAAAAGAGCCGCATAAACAATATGCCCTCTTGTTATTAATATTTTTTTTATAATTATCAGGAGTTACTATGAATATCTTCGTTGGCAATTTGTCAAACGATGTTACTGAAGAAGATTTAAATAATCTTTTTTCAGAGTTCGGACAGGTAAAAGAAGTTAAAATTATTCGCGATATGTTTTCGCAGCAGACTAAAGGATTTGGATTTGTTGAAATGCCTGGGCTTGCAGATGCACAAAAAGCGATTAACGGATTAAACACTAAAGAAGTTAAGGGTAAAAAACTTGTAGTAAACGAAGCTCGCCCTAAAACTGACAGCAGAAAACGCTTTAATGGCGGCGGTGGCGGTGGTGGCCGATCAGGCGGAAGCGGCGGCGGACAAAATAACAGACGCAGATATTAAAATCTTTATAGAGCCGGTTTAAGTTTTTTTAAACCGGCAATTGTTCTAATTGTATTTTAATGTTTATTCCCGCTGCAAACATTTTCTTCTGAAATCACCAAATTACCGCTAAGATATTTTAACACTGCATCTTCTGGAATTTCTTCATTCGTAAGAATTGGTTTGATGTTATTTGCTTTTAAATCCTCGATCAGTCGCCACCCACCATGATTAAATATTAGCGCATTGCAATCTTTTAATCCATCAATTAAGTTATGATGATTGTGTTGATGACCACTTCCTTCATCATGCCGATGATTTTCATGATTGTGGTCGTGATGTTCACCATGGTTTGTAAATGAATTTATTCTGATAACCTTGTCTATGATTTTTGAACCGTCCGTTTCAAATACTAGAAAAGCTTTACACCTTCCAATGTGACCGGCTACCTTTTTGTTATCATTAGTTGCAACAGCTATTTTTAAGTTGTTATTTGATTTTATATTATTTGACATATAATTACTCCTTTATATTTGATAAACAGTTATTACATTTTTTATTTTGCAGCATTGTTCTAGATCTGCATCCACAATTACTGCAAATTTGTTTTGATTTAGCATTAATTGAATGAGGTAAAGTTTCCGAAATACGAATTGCTTTTCCATTAATGATGGCGTCAGCCACTTTTTGGTGTGCTCTGATTATTATTCTTCCAAAAGTTGCGCGAGAAACAAGCATTTTTACCGCAGCCTCTTCTTGGAATAATCCATTCAAATCCGCCAGCCGTATTGCTTCAAGCTCGTCCTGTGCTAGTTCTATTTCATGAAGATCAGGTAAAGAGATTCCGCGTGGTTTAAAATAATATGAAGCAGGACTGCATCTAATCTTTCTTTTCTTTTCGGGTCTTGGCATTTTTCTCTGTGTTTTTAATTATGAGCATATGCTCATAACAAACATAAGCACTTTCTGATAAAAACACAAAAGTAAATTGTTATTAAACTAATCCTTTTTATTTGGCGAGGCTTCAATATCGCTTAAGTGTAACTCTAATGCATCTACTGATATCGCAATTTCTCTAAGCGAAAGAACCAAAGAGACTAAAAGCATAATTAAGCTTAATCCAAAAACATATTCTCCCAATTCAACTTTTCCTGAAAATAAAAGAAACATACATAGAACACATAAAAACAAACTGGCAATTCCCACCCCTTGCATATGTTTGATTAGATATACGCGCTTGCGCATATTTTCGATTTGGCTTAATAAAACATGGTTTGGTTTTTCTTTATAATTCTGATGTAAGGAACGAATTAAAGTAGCAAGAGTTAAAAATCGGTTTGTGTATGCAAGCAGCAATAATGAGATTGTTGGAAATAAAAGAGCGGGAGTGGTAATGTCAATATTCATTTAAAAATCCTTTAATAATACTTTAGTAATAGTTATGCAAAGTTATGAATTATCGGCTATACATATAATTAACCCGTGCTAACTATTGGTTGTAGTAAATATAAAAACCATCATTTTTTCCATAAAATCAGATAGTATAAACAACAATGGGCTTAGAAAACAATAATTAATTAGGTAATTCGCACTATTAGTGTTAATTTTCACGCTCCGGTAATAGGCCGGAATTTTTTTACTATTTATTTTTAGAGGTTCTAGTGAGTACTAAGTTATTTGTGGGTTCTCTCCCATGGTCGGTAGACGACGAAGCATTAAGAGAAGCATTTGAAGGACACGGAAGTGTTGTTTCAGCAAAAGTAGTTAAAGACCGCGATACCGGTAGATCCAGAGGATTCGGTTTCGTTGAAATGGAGAACTCCTCCGAAGCAGAAGTTGCTATGAAAGCATTAAATGATTCGGAATTAAAAGGAAGAAATATCGTAGTTAATGAAGCAAAATCACGCAGCTAATTACATTTTATGATTTGACTTACTTGAGGCGTCCTATGGACGCCTTTTTTATTATACATTTACACTTCTTCTTTTTTTAGTTTTGATCCAGCCACAACACCAATCGCCCCTATCAACGGATTTAATAGCAGCATAAGCAAGGGTGTTACCCAAAAAAAAAAAAACATCTCCCCCCCCCCCCCCACCCCCCCCCCCCCCCCCCCCCCCCCCCAACACCCCCCCCACAAAAAAAAAAAACCCCACCACCCCCAACCCAAAAAAAACCCCCCCCCCCCCCCCCCCCCCCCCCACCCAAAAAAAAAAAAAAAACAAACAAAAAAAAAAAAAAAAAACCCCCCCCCCCCCCCCCCCCCCCCCCCAAAAAAAAAAAAAAAAAAAAAAAAAAAAAAAAAAAACAACAAAAAAAAACCCCCCCCCCCCCCCCACAAAATAACCCCCCCCACCCCCCCCCCCAAAAAAAGGGCCCCCCCAAATTTTTACAAAAAAAAAAAAAAATTTTTTTAAAAAGGGACACCTTTTTCCCAAATTGTATGAGGGGTTTGTATTGAGAGACGTAGAAATTTCTACGTCTCTCTTAGAAAAATCTTTATTTGAAAACGTTATTCTTAACCAATTCTTTTGAATCATAAGGAGCAGATGCCCCGCCAAGATATTTGTTAAACCACTCAAGATGTGAATTATAATAGAGCGGCATTGATTTCACATTGTTTGGCCAATGGCCATCATTTTTAAATATTATTAATCTGCTATCTATTCCTAATGATTGAAGAGTATTAAAATATTGTATACTTTGCGTATAAGGTACACGATAATCTTTTTCACCTGTGATAATTAAAGTTGGAGTTGCAAAATTTTGCACATAGTTAGAAGGCGAAAACTTATTGTATAATTCGGAATTCCATGGCTGCCCACCAAAATCCCAATTTGCAAACCACAACTCTTCTGTGGCGCCCCACATAGATTCTAAATCATATACGCCCATCATTGAAGCTAAACATTTGAATTTTGTTGTATGCCCCTGCAACCAGTTCATCATATATCCGCCATAAGACCATCCCATTGCGCCCATTCTGTTGCTATCCACATAAGGAAGTTTTTCTAATGCTTCGGTAACTTTCATTACATCTTCAAAAACTTTTCCGCCCCAATCTTTGGAAATTGCTTCAGTATAACTGCTACCGTACCCTGTTGACCCATGCGGATTTAAAAACGCAACAACATAACCGGAGCCCGGATAAACCTGCCAATCGCCGCGGAATGAATCCATCCATTGCATTTGGGGTCCGCCGTGTACATTTATTACAAGTGGGTACTTTGTGTATTCCTGATAACCGTGTGGCTTTACTATAAAAACATGAACCGGAACACCGTCAGCACCATCAACCCACATTTGTTCAGCAGGACGAATATCAACTTCTTCCGCTAATTTTTTATTATAAAATGTTATTTGCGAATACATACCGGCGCTTATATTGTAAGTAAATATCTCTGTTGGCTTATCAACAGTTGTAAAAGTTAGATAGAGAGTTTTTCCATCATTACTAGCCTGATAGCCGCGCACTGCTTTATCATCTGTTAATTTGGAAATATTTTTTGTTTGGATATCAACACTGTAAACAGGACTGTATCCATGATTATCCGCTAAAAAACAAATTGATTTTGAATCGGAAGACCATGAAAGATTATCTGTTGTGTAATCAAAACTTTCAGTTAGGATTTCTGATTGAAGTGTTTGAGTGTTGTAAACAGCAACTCTATATCTATCTGCCTCAAATCCCGGAATAACTTGAGTTTTATACGCAATATATTTTCCATCTGGCGAATAAACCGGAGCACCATCCCAGGCATTGTTTGCTAATGTTACATTAACAGAACCAGTTCCTCCAATAGGCAATAAATAAATATCTGTGTTTGTAGAATTAGAAATATTTTTTTCTGGGGTAGATACATAACTTAATACTCTACTATCAGGAGAAAAGGCATACTTTGGTCCGCCGCCAAGCATGTATGTTCCTGAAAGAACATCGCTCTTGACAATAGTTTGATATTTATTTTCTCTTATATCAAATAAAACAAGATAAGACTCTTTTTCTCCTTTGTAATCTGTCCAATGTCTAAACATAAGTTCGTCAGCAATGTATGCCTGCATCGGACCATCTGTGGAAGAGGTATCAAATTTTTTATTGCAATCATTGTCTGTTCCACATTCGGGGAAAAGTTCTGCAACAAAAGCAATATATCTTCCGTCATTGGAAAGCACAGGATCTTGAACTCCGGCATAAAAATCAGTTATTTTCAGGGTATCTTTTGTTTCAAGCGAGTATTTATAAACCTGATTTTTATACATCAAATAAAGTTCATCGTTTGAAGACCAGAAGGGCGAATGTGCTCCGGCTAATTTTTCTGAAACGCTGATAAGCGATGAACCATTAGTATTCATTACATAAACGTTGTTAATTGTTTTACCTTTTGGAAGGTCGTACTCAGTAACCGTATATGCAATTTTATCTCCTGAGTTTGAAAGTACAGGTGTGCTAACGTTTTTTATTTTATATAGATCTTCAATTGTAAATGCACGTTTCTGCGCGCTAACGGAAAACGAAATTAAAATTGCCAAAATAAAGAATATATGTTTTTTTGATTTCATTTTATTTCTCCAATAGTATTAAGGAATAATTGTATTAAGTGCTTTAAAATTAACATCTTTTAGTTAGTTAATAAACAAATTCTGGTATTTAAAATTTAAACAAGTTTAATTTGTATAGGTATTTAACAATTAAAAATACAATTAAAATATTTTCATTTATGTTTTTTGTCCCAACCCCGATCAAAAAATAATGTCAGCAACCTATCAGACAGCCTGAATTGTTAACTCGCAATAGCTGCTAACTGCAAATCGATTCTTTTTGACAATGTTATAAATTATTTACTTATTTGTTTTGTAAAATTTTTATTTAAAGCAAATGAATTTGGGAGTAAAAGTTGTTTTGATTAAAAATCAAATGTTCACGACCATATTAGTGTGGCTTGGGATTTGATTTGTAGTAATGAATTCTAAATATATATTATATACAATACGCGGATGGAAATATGAAACTGTTATTCGGATTTCTGTTCATTTGTTCGGCTCAGCATTTCTCGCAGTCATATCTCAATATTCTATTATCCAACGATAGTTATAAAAATTCTCAAATCAGTGAGTTGAAAAAAATTACATTCAATACCAGTGGTGATGTAATTTATTTTCATTTATCTGATCTTTCGGTTGTATCCGAAAACACTGCAAATATTAAGAGATTTCTTTTTAGTGATACTCCCCAGGGCAATCCGTTGCCTGTTGAACTTTCTTCTTTTAGTGCTGTTCAAATTGGATCAGATGTTCTGCTGAAATGGAGAACAGAGACAGAGTTAAACAATTATGGATTTGATGTCGAGAGGACAATTAATATTATTGGTTCAACCGAGCATTGGGCCAAAATCGGATTTGTTGAAGGTAACGGGAATAGTAATAGCCCAAAAGATTATTCTTTTCGTGATGTTCCAAAAATAGGAAGCAAATACTATTACCGGTTAAAACAAATTGATTCTGATGGAAAAATAGAATACAGCAATGTGATAAACATTGATATAAAAATGCCGAATGAATATGCGATTTATCAGAATTATCCAAATCCATTTAATCCGGCAACAAGCATAACATATAACCTGCCCGCTGATGGAATGGTATCACTTAAAGTTTATGATATGCTTGGCGGTGAAGTAACAACATTGATTAATGAGAATCAGAAAGCAGGGGTATATACAATTCCTTTTAATGGTAGAGATCTATCTAGCGGAATTTACATCTGTAAAATGTCCGCGGATAAGTTTGTTTCTTCTATAAAAATGATTCTTATCAAATAATCTTAAACGGAAACAAAAATGAAAAATATTATAATTACTCTTTTGGTAATATTTATAATTGATACTGCATATTCACAAAAAATTATATTGCATAGAAGCACAGGCGGAGATCAAACCTTTGAATTAAGTAGTATTGATAGCATCACCTTTCTTCCTTTTGTCTGTGGCCAAGACATCATATATGAAGGGAAAACGTATGGCACCGTTTTAATCGGCACTCAATGCTGGATGAAAGAAAATCTGAATGTCGGAACTATGATACAAGGCAATTCTAATCAATCAAATAATGGTGTTAAAGAAAAATATTGTTACAATAATGATACTGCGAATTGTTCTATTTATGGTGGATTGTATCAATGGAACGAGGCAATGCAGTATGTAACAACAGAAGGAGCGCGTGGAATTTGTCCTGAAGGATGGATACCAACACGAGCAGTTCATTAGCATCAGTGTTTCAGTTGGTTGGCCATTCTCTAAAAGACAAGACCAGGGCATTAGACTAACACTTGTGGATTTTCAGGACTGCTCGTTGGTTTCCTGACCGTTATTTCCAGTTAGCCCACTTACTTTGACACACCGTAGGCTCTTGAGTAACTATCCTTTCCCGGTCCCCTAAAGACTAATCAAGTAATTGTCATAAAAGTATAAGGATTTATAAAATGAAAAAAATATTTTACCTGGTTATTGCACTTTTAATGATAAGCACATTATCGGCGCAAAATAAAATTTAACATTGTATTATCCTGATAGTACAACAGTTGTAAACATTGATGGTCTTGATTCTATGACAGTATTTATATGCGGTGTAAGTAAAGTTAGCTACGGAGGCAAAGACTATAACACTGTGCTTATAGGCAACCAATGCTGGCTAAAAGAAAATCTTAATGTTGGAACAATGATTAATAGCACAGGCAGTGGATTTCTACAAACAAACAATGGAATAATAGAAAAATATTGTTATGATAACAATCCTGCCAATTGTGAAATTTATGGCGGACTTTATGAATGGCCGGAAGCAATGCAGTATAGCACAACACCAGGTTCACAGGAAATCTGCCCACTTGGATGGCATATACCAACATTAGCAGATTTTCAAACTTTATCAACTTAAGTTGGTGGAGATGGAAATTCATTAAAAGCAATTAGTCAGGGGAGTGGTGCTGGACAAGGTACGGATCTTTATGGTTTTTCTGCTTTACTCTCTGGGAACAAGCAGACAAACAGTTCTTTTGTTGATTTAGGATACGACTGTTACTTTTGGAGTTCAACTTAAGGGGTTGACAATGTGCCTTTTACTTACTGAGTCTGATCAGTAAGGTAGATTATCAGCCTGATCTTATACTCTAGTTACGGTTTTAGTGTGCGCTGCATTAAAGATTAGTTAATTATGAAATTTTTTATTTTTTTTTTTTGTGTTAATAATTTTTCTTTTCAGAGGCGCAGGATATTATAATCAAGGCTGTCAATTCAGATGGAAAGGCGGCTTTGTTTTCTTTATCCGGTGAAAAATCTTTTTTCATTGATTCAATTTCTGCAGATAACTACACATATAAATTTAATTTTGGTACTAATCATTCCGGTTTTTATCGTCTGATCTTTAATAATAAAAAATGGTTAGACTTTATTTATGATGGCGAAGATATTGAGATTGAAGTTGATGCATCAAGTAAAAACGCACCACCTAAAATCATAAATTCTGATGAAAATAAGATCTATTATGATTTTATAGAGCTTAACAAAGATTACAAAACCAAATCAGAACTTCTATTTTTAATATTAAACAATTACCCAGATAACGATAACTATTATCAAACAACAAAGGAAACTCTTGCAAAATTGCAGGAAGAGTATCTTTACTTTGTTAACATCACTGCCCAATCAAAACCAAGTTCATTCATTTCGAAATATGTTCTTTCAGCACAGCTGCCGATTATCGATGCAGATCTAAGGGGAAAAGATCAGTTAAATTATCTTAAGTTATTTGCACTTGATAAAGTTGACTTTACAAAAGATGAACTTATTTACTCTGATGTATTTACAAACAAAACAATTGAATATTTAAGTTATTACAGCAATCCTCAATTGCCAATGGAGCTACTTGAAAAAGGATTTCAAACCGCTGTTGATACGATATTACATAAAGCAAAAGTAAATGACATTGTTTATAAACATATTACAGAATATCTGCTTGATGGTTTTAAGAAATTCGGTTTTGATAATGTAATAAACTACATAATCGAAAATTACGTTGTTAAAGATGATATATGTCTTGATGAAAAACTTGAAACGGCATTAGAAAGAAGAATTCAGCAATCAAAAAATTTTAAAACAGGACACATAGTCCCCAATATTTTATTACCAGATTCCTCCGGCTCTTTAGTAGATCTGAGTAAAATAAAATCAGAAAAAACATTAATTATTTTTTACGCTAGCTGGTGCCCGCATTGCAAAAAGATGCTGCCGGAAATTTATGAACTCTATAAAAATCAGGAAGTTAAAAAAGTTGAGGTGTTTGCTGTTTCAATTGATACATTAAAAACAGATTGGCTGAGTTTTGTAGAATCAAACAAACTAAACTGGATAAATGTCTGCGATTTGCAGGGATGGGATGGAAATACAGCGATTGACTATTACCTTTATGCAACACCCACAATGTTCATGCTCGATGGTCAGAAAAAAATCATATCCCCACCAGTATCCGTTCAGGAATTAAAAAGTATTTTTTAATATTTTTCCATTCTCCTTACTAGTGTCATCCCTGGTGGAGACGAGGGAAAAATGGTTGCTTTTATAATTGAACATTCAAAATTTAGCATTAAACAGTTAACTGACCTTGTCTTGTCTTTCTACGTTTCACTCTCCTTTTATCAAGCGCAAAATTAACTGCTATTATTGATCCAAAACGAACTATTAAATTAAAAATTAGCTAATAGCGCCAAATCTGCCTATGTTAGGCTCTCCGGTAATATTCCGGAATTTTATTTATTATTTTTAGAGGTCCTTTGTGAGTACTAAGTTATTTGTGGGTTCACTCCCATGGTCGGTAAACGACGAAAAGTTAAAAGAAACATTTGAAGCACATGGCTCTGTATTATCTGCAAAGATAATCATGGATCGTGATACAAATAAATCCAGAGGTTTTGGATTTGTTGAAATGGAAAATTCTTCAGATGCAAGCAAAGCAATAAAAGCTTTGAACGAAACAGAAATCGATGGAAGAAATATAGTAGTTAATGAAGCTAAAGCACGCAGCTAACTGATATTTTGTTGTTATTTCTAAAGGCGCCTAACGGCGCCTTTTTTATTATACATTAACAATTACAAATAAGGTTTTTTATCCCTCCCAAATGACCGCTATCACTCGGCAAAACATTTATCTTCAAACTCTACTTTTTGTAGAGTATCTTTAAAATATATTAATTGTTACAGTCCGGTTAACAAAGTTTACAAATTCTATTCATACAAATAATCTATTAATCAATAAAGGAGGCCCTTTATGTCAGAAAAAAAAGTTATAGCCGTGCTTGGTTCAACTGGCGCGCAAGGCGGCGGATTGGTTCGTTCAATTCTTGCGGATAAAAATGGAGAGTTTGCGGTTCGTGCTTTAACCCGGGATGTAAATTCAGATAAAGCAAAAGCATTAGCAAAAATGGGCGTTGAGCTTGTTGCTGTTGATATCGATAACGAAGAAAGCTTAAACAAGGCTTTTAAAGGAGCCTATGGTGTTTATGCTGTTACTTTTTTCTGGGAACATTTTTCACCCGAGAAAGAAATAGCTCAGGCAAAATCAATTGCAAACGCAGCAAAGAATGCAGGTGTAAAACATATTATCTGGTCAACACTAGAAGATTCGAGAAACTGGATTCCGTTAAGCGATAACAGAATGCCAACTTTAGGCGATGGCAAGTATAAGGTTCCGCATTTTGATGCCAAGGGCGAATCCGACAAATTTTTTACTGATCAAAAGCTTCCGGTTACATTTTTATTAACCTCTTTTTACTGGGAAAATTTTATCTATTTTGGAATGGGACCAAAAAAAGGACCTGATGGAAAACTTGCTCTCAATATCCCGCTTGGTGATAAAAAATTGCCGGGTATTTCAGCAGAAGATATTGGTAAATCAGCACATAGTATATTTAAAAAGGGAAATGAATTTATTGGTAAAAAAATAGGCATTAGCGGAGCTCACCTTACCGGAAAAATGATGGCAGATTCTCTCACTAAAGCACTTGGACAGGAAGTTGTTTACAATGCAGTTCCGTTTGATGTTTTCAGAGGCTTTGGTTTTCCGGGTGCAGATGATCTTGGCAATATGTTTCAGTTTAATCACGATTTTGCCGAGTATTTCTGCGGGGCAAGAAGTATTGATTTTTCTAAATCACTCAACCCCCAGCTGCTAGGTTTTGATCAATGGCTTGCTAATAATAAATCTAAAATTCCTTTAGAATAAAAATCAAGAATTAAAATATTTTATAAGAAAAGCCACGATTTTTTCGTGGCTTTTCTTGTTATGGTTATTTATTAATTAATTGAAACCTAAATTAACGCTGCCACTCGATTTTGTGCTGGACTGTTTACCGATGAAAATCAACCATTTACCTATTATAATTTGTTCACTGTATAGTAATCCATTAAGTTTTAATAATATTTATTTCATAATCTATAATTAATGCTGAAGAAAAATTTCTATACTTTTTTTTTGATTCTTGTTTGTTCGGCATCTATTCTGTCACAAACAAAAATCACGGGTAAAATTACGGATGAAAACAATCAACCGCTTCCGGGGGCAAATGTGTATTTAAAAGACACTTATGATGGAGTTTCTTCAGAGGCCGATGGGAGTTTTTCATTTATTACAGACGAAGAAGGAGAATTTGTTTTAGTTGTCAGTTTTGTTGGATATCAATCTCACTCAGAAAACATAACCATAGACAGGAAAGAAAAATATCTTAAGATTCAACTAAAAGAAGAATCTACGGAGCTTGGCGCAGTTGTTATTTCTGCTGGTTCCTTTGAAGCCAGTGATGAAAATAAAGCGGTCATTCTTCGCCCGCTTGATATTCTAACAACCGGTGCCGATGGAGATATTTATTCCACGTTAGAAACTTTACCAGGCACGCAGCAGATAGGAGAAACCGATGGATTATTTGTGCGCGGCGGTTCTGCATCAGAAACTAAAACACTCATTGATGAAATGACAGTACAAAATCCTTTTTACGGAAGTGTCCCGGATATTCCTTCGCGAGGGAGATTTTCACCAATGTTATTTAAAGGTACAATCTTTAGCACAGGCGGTTACTCCGCACAGTATGGGCAGGCGCTTTCCTCTGTGCTTGTTCTTAAAACACAAGACCTTCCGCCCAAAACACAAAGCGCAATTAACATAATGCCGCTTGGGCTTGGAGGATCGCACACACAGCTCTGGGAAAAATCTTCATTCTCTTTTGAAGGTGGATACTATAATCTTGGACCATACTTTCAAATTCAAAAGCAGAGACCCGACTGGGATAAAGCACCGGAAAGTTTTGCCGGGTCGGCGAATTTTAGATATAAAACATCTCAAACGGGTATGTTGAAAGCGTTTACATCATTTAGCACAGGCTCGCTTTCTCTTTACTTTCCCAATCTTGATAGCCTGCCCCAAAAGGATTTTTATCATCAAAAGAGTAATAACTTTTTTGTTAATACAAACTACCGTGATATTCTCTGGGATGACTGGACTTTGTTCGCGGGTTATTCCGTTGGTGTGGATAAAATTGATAATAAGATTAATAATAATCTTGCAAACACAGATGATATTTTTCACACAGGAAAAGTTACGATTACAAAAAATGTTTTATCAAATGCCTTTTTAACTTTTGGTGGAGAGATTCAAAACCTCGATCATTCAAATTCGTTTAATGATCTAATCGGAAACACTAACGAAACATATCTTGCCGGATATCTTGAAACAGAAGTATTTTTTACAAATGATTTTGCCGGTAGAATTGGCGTAAGAACAGAACACTCAAAACTGCTGGACAAAACTAATTTTGCGCCGCGTTTATCTTTTGCTTACAGACTTGGAGCGTATGATCAGCTTAACTTTGCCTACGGAAAATTCTACCAAACTCCCGATCCGGACATTCTCTTATTTTCAAAAAATTTCGAGTTTGAAAATTCTGATCATTACATTCTGAATTATCAATACATCGGCACAGATAGAACATTCAGGATAGAGGCATATTATAAAAACTATGATAACCTTTCAAAGGGAAGTGTAGTTTCATATCCCTATTTTAATGTGCCTGTTGTGCCATTTGGCAGTAATGGCAGAGGTTATGCAAAAGGTATTGATATATTCTGGCGCGACAAAGAAACCTTTGAACATGTGGATTACTGGATTTCATATTCATATCTTGATACAAAACGTGAATTCAAGAATTATCCCTCACTCGCATCTCCGCCATTTTCTACCCCACACACATTTTCGATAGTTGCGAAAAGATGGATACAGCCAATAACCACATTGGTTGGACTAACCTATACCTTTGCAACGGGTCGGCCATATTTTAATCCAAATAATCCTGAGTTTTTGGGAGACAGAGGAAAAAACTATCAGAACTTTAGTCTAAATGCGAGCTACATAACAAATATATTCGGCAACTTTACAGTTGTTTTCTTTTCGGTGGATAATGTTTTGGGATACCATAACATTTACGGGTATAATTATTCAACGGATGGAACAATAAGCATTCCGATACTTCCGGCGGCACATCGTTCGGTATTTTTCGGCCTGTTTATTTCATTAGGTGAAACTAATCCATATTAATATTTAAGGAGTACAAAATGAAAAAATCACTATCGTTTTTTCTTTCGCTGCTGTTTTTAACAGTAGCAATTGCAGATGACAAGTACGAAAAAGAAATGAAAAAAAACATTGATAAAATATCAGAATGCAAAACTGCAAATGATTTTTTAAAACTTGCAAATATTTTTGAACGTATTGCTGTTGCAGAAAAAGACAAATGGCTTCCTTATTACTACGGATCATTTGTTACGGTGCTTGCAAGCTATTCAGACTCATCCAACAATAGAAAAGATATTTATTTAGATAAAGCAGAAAAGTTTATTGATGTTGCAGATTCTCTTAGCCCGGATAATTCCGAAATTTATGCATTAAAAGGAATGCTATCCCAGGCTCGTATGCAGGTTGACCCAATGAATAGATGGCAAAAATACGGTGCAGAAGCAAACAATAACTTTGCTAAAGCAATGGCAATTGATACTCTTAATCCCCGCCCCGAATATCTGATTGGTGTTGGGGTTTATTACACACCAAAACAATTTGGCGGTGGGTCAACAATTGCAAAACCAATTCTTGAAAAATCTTTATTGAAGTACGAACAGTTTGTGCCTGAAGATGATATTATGCCGCGTTGGGGTAAAGAACAAGTAGAGGAATACTTAAAACAGATTGCTGAAGTAAAATAAATTTAATGTTTATTTATGGCGGAATAGAACTAAGATCTAAATCTATTCCGTCAGATAATTATTCTATTCGCTTCAATTGTTCTTGTTGTTTACCCACCCATCCTGATTACAGACCCCAATGGCCGATCATATTTATTATTATAGTTTATACTTTGGACTATGTTAATAGCATAACTGCAATTGTCATCCACACATTTTGCCGTTAATCCCAAATGTGTTGAAACTGCATGCTCTTAAAAGTAAGTTTTCACGTCATTAAGGCTCGGTTCAAAAAATATTTATCTTATAATCATATCAAGAGGCACATATGCAAAAAATTATTTCTTCAGTAGAACTGGCGGCAATTCTAATTCTTTTTATTGTCTTTTTATCAACAGGCTGTAAACAGCAAGTTGATGATGGAAAAGTAGCAATCACAACATCTTCAACAAACGCTAAAGATGATTTTATAAAAGGCAGGGATCTTTTTGAAAAATTGAGACAGCGGGAATCCTTAAAATATTTTGAAGATGCAATTGCAAAAGACAACAAGTTTGCAATGGCTTATTATTACCATTCACTTGCTAATCCAACGACAAAAGGATTTTTTGAAGATCTTGATAATGCAGTTGAAAATTCTGAAAGTGCATCTGAGGGGGAGAAACTAATCATCTTGGCATTAAAAGCAGGCGTAGATGGAAATCAGAAATTACAGGAAGAACATCTTACCAAACTTGTTGAGCTTTTTCCTAAAGATGAAAGAGCCCATGGACTATTGGGTCAATTTTATTTTGGCCAGCAGGAATATGAAATGGCGGTTGAGCACTTAAAAAAATCTACTGAAATTACACCAAATTATACCTCATCTTACAATATGCTTGGTTACTCTTATAGAAATTTAGAAAACTATACAGAAGCAGAAAAAGCATTCAAAAAATACATAGAACTAATTCCCGATGATCCAAACCCGTATGATTCTTATGCGGAGATGTTATCCAAACAAGGCCGTTATGAAGAATCAATAAAACAATATAAAAAGGCTCTTGAAATAAATTCTGATTTCTTTAACTCGAAAATGGGAATATCTAATAATCTTATTTATATGAATAAATATGATGAGGCAATAGATAATTGCGATAAAAGTTTTACTGATGCAAAAAACAACGGAGAAAAAAGATTTGCAATCTTTACAAAAGTAATTGCTTATGTTGATGAAGGAAATACAAATGCAGCTTTAGATGAAATGCAAAAACAGTTCGATATAGCAAAAAGTATTAATGATGTCGGAAATATGTCCGGCGATTTAAATGCAGTGGGCAATATTCTTTTTGAAGCTCAAAAATTTGATGAAGCAAAAGCTAAGTTTACACAAGCGTTGTCTGTTATAGAAAATTCAAATTTGTCTGATGAAGTTAAAGAAAATAACAGAAGATTGAATCTTTATAATCTAGGCAGGGTTGCTTTAATGACGGGCAATATTAATGAGGCAAAAGATTTTGCAGCAAAGTTCAGCAAAAGCACAATGGAAGCAAATAACACTTTTCAAATGTGGCTTGCACATTCTTTTAATGGATTAATTGCTCTGCATGAAACTGATTATAAAAAGGCTATCGGTGAATTTGAAAAATCTAGTATGCAAAATCCGCAAACAATATATTATCTGGCCGTGGCTTATGCAAAGGATGGAAATAAAATGGAAGCAAAAAAATATGCAGAGAAGTGTGCTAACTTTAATGCACTGATTAACCTTAACCAGGCTTTTGTAAGAAACAAAGCAAAAGAAATGTTAACAACATTATAAAAAGAAATTAATCAGTTATTAAAAAGGCGGAAAATGATTCCGCCTTTTTAATTTTGTTTGCTATGTAAACAACTTACTATCACAATTTACCTTTTGTTTTACGCTGCAGGCCACAACCAGCCAAATACACCACCAGTAAGCAATCCATAAATCAAACCATCAAAAATATATTTAAAGGTAGTTGTCCAGTTTCTTTTAAACCAGATACTGTCATGAAAAAGTGCAAGTGTGTAACCGATAAAAGCGGTACAACCTGCAAAACGGAATACTGTTAAATAATGTGCGCCGGGTGCAAGTGCATGACCGGCAATATATGCAGCAAATACTCCAACAACTATTGAATACACAAACCACATTACAAGACTTGAACCCATACTCATTGGACCAGATGGGTAAACGGTTATAATAGCAACAGGTCCTTTTTCATATTTGTCTTTATACTCCTTTGAGTTTCTTTCTTTATCATCTTTTGCATACGGAAAAACATAATCACCTGCAGGTATATTGGACTTTCTAAGTTCATCCATTATTCGTACCTCATCGGGTATCTGTTTAAAATCACTATTGTGATGTTTAACTAACATGTGCAGCAAAAAGCTTGCAAAGAATACTACAACGGCCGATACAATAATAGGAAGCCACAACTGAATTATTGGATCCATATTGTCTCCTTTAATAAATAATAAATTAGATTTGAATTAGCCCACGGTGGAAAATAGCTAAAAATATCCGAGAGTTGCAATTAAAAAAATTGTAATTGTCTCTCCATTATTCTGAGGAGCAAAGCGACTTTCCTACCCTGCTACCGGCAGGCATGCGTGAGTATCCGTGGTTCTATTCTTTTGCTTTTAATTTTGACTTCGGAATTTATAATTCTTTCTTTTCTTGCGTCTGGCATATTTCGTTTTCATATTAAAAATGGTTACTGCTTATATTGGTCTAAAAGCCACTATTAAAAATCAAAATTAGCTAATGGCACGTGGTTTACCTATGTTATCATTATCCGGAAATATTCTGGAAATTTATTTATTATTATTAGAGGTTCTTTGTGAGTACTAAATTATTTGTAGGTTCTCTACCCTTTTCGGTTAGCGACACAACTTTAAAAGAAACATTTGAAAAACATGGTACTGTATTATCTGCAAAGGTTGTTATGGACCGGGATACCAATAGATCCAGAGGTTTTGGATTTGTTGAAATGGAAAATCCTACGGATGCAACTAAAGCTATTAAAGCTTTACACGAATCAGCAATTGATGGAAGAAATATTGTAGTTAACGAAGCTAAAGCTCGCAACTAGTGGCTCAGCCACCCCTATGGAAATAGATATTCTGTTGTGATTTCTTTAAAGGCGCTTAAACGCGCCTTTATAATTTTCAATCGAACGCTGAAGAAATATTTGAACAAAGAGATTTATGTAAATATCATACACAAAAATTATTTCTCCAGTCCTTCTCTTCAAACCGGTTAATATGAACTTAAAAGTAGATTATGCTATTAAGCGACTGACCGATATTAAATGTAAAATCAGCTTATGGTTAGTGGTTTAACTAAGTAATTAAAATCAGCTACTAATCCGGTATATTATTTATTAATAATTAGAGGTTACTATTGAGCACTAAATTATTTGTGGGGTCACTCCCGCTGTCTTTTAACAACGAAATGTTAAAGCAAACATTTGAAAAACATGGTTCTGTATTAACAGCAAGAGTTATGACAGAACGACCCTCAGGTAAATCCAGAGGTTTTGGATTTGTTGAAATGCAAAACGCGTTAGATGCATACGAGGCTGTTAAAGCTCTTAATGATTCAAAAATTGAGGGAAAAAGTCTTGTTGTTAATGAAACTTGATAATGAAATTATTTTATAACGCATAAATTTATAAATATATTTTTTCTGACAATTTCTAAAAGGCGCTTTAAGGCGCCCTTACTATTTTAGACCTTACAAAACTTCTTACGTCTCACATCTAGCATACTGCAGTTTTTGCCTCTTACATCATTCAGTTATATTTCTATATGAAAAAATTTATTTTCTTTATCTTAAAAATAGTTGCAGTCATTTCCCTGGTCTTTAGCGCCGTATTTGGTTGGATGAGTATTAATTCTTTTATGGAACGAATAAACCACGGACCGGGATTGATGTTTGCAGATGCAGAAATTTTTCTATTCCTTACTTTATTCTTTTTAGCACTTAGTATTGTTTTGTTCTGGATAGGAAAAAAACAACAAAATAGAATCACATAATTAAAATCTACGTTTAACCTTTCACCTCTTACAACTTTTGTTTCTGGTTACTCATTGATGACTGCAGACTTTTTCCATTTCCCATCCTCTTTTTTTTGAATTTTTCCTTTCAAATTTTCTAAGTCATTCAGAGGAGCATCGCATCGTAACAATCTGTTGTTAAATCCTTTTACCACTTACTTTATCCATTAAACCACTTTACTATCACAAGCAAAAATATTTTAATTATTTTTGTATAGTATTTTTACTTTTGCTATTGCAGTATTTATTAAACGATTATTAATTATTAAGGAGAAAATTAAATGAGTAGAAAAGTTGAAGTTGCAGGCATAATGGGACCAATCTGGTTCATCGGTTGGTTGTTTACTATTGGATTTTTAAAGTTGACCTTTTTTAAGGGACTGCTAGGACTTGTTTTGTGGCCATACTACATAGGAGAATTCCTTTCCGGCAAAGTGATGTAACCTTATAATCATTGAGCGGCTATATTTTATTTAATGAAGTCACGGAACACACCCCGAAGCTCCGCTTTTCCCCTCTCGAGAGGGGAATTTAAAAGGGGTGTGTACTATTGTTTTGTAGTATCATCAATCCATTTCTCAATTTGTTTAACAACTGAATCACAGTTGTAGAAAACATCATCATCTTTAAATCTGAGAAACTGTACACCAAGCTTTTCTAATTTTTCTTGTCGTACTGCATCGTATTTTTCATTGCCAATGTGTGAACCATCATCGATTTCAATCGCAAGCAATAGTTCATTGCAAAAGAAGTCTACGATATACTCATCAATTGGTTTTTGCCTGTGAAAGTCATATCCGCGTAATTGTCTGCCTTTAAGAAAAGTCCAGAGTAGAATCTCTGTTTTTGTGCTGTTGTTTCTTAGCTGGCGCGCCTTTTCTTTTAATGCCGGATTGTATGGAATTATTATTCTGTTTGTTTTGAATTTCATAGATATAAAATAAAATTATTTGTAGGAATTTACACACCCCTAATCTTTGCTTTTCCCCTCTCGAGAGGGGAATTTAAAAGGGGTGTGTTTGTATTACCTGCTTTTTATGCTTTTATATTTTTCACTTAACATCTTTTATTTGAAGTTTAACGATTCCCCTTCTGAATTTTTCTTTATTGCTGACTGAGAATTGAAGACTGCTGATTTTTTTCATTTCCTCCGTCATTCTGAGGAGCGAAGCGACGTGAGAATCTATAGTCCTATCCTTTTTGCTTTTTAATTCTGATTTTTTAATTTTACTCCGTGCTGGGGGGATTACTATTCTAATCCCTGCCGTTATTCAAAATATATTTTATATTTAATGAAAGGGTATTCATTATGAATGACGTTTTGGAAAACAAACTTACTATGTACGAAGCCATGGTAAGTTTATTAGATGGTAATACAGCCAAACTTGCGCCTATTACCGCACTTACTCCTGTTATAGCAGATTTCAAAGATCGTATACTTGCAATAAAAGAAAAAGATACGCTTGCAAATACTGCTAAAGCAGGCAAAACACAAACTAAAATCTCACAAAGCAGTGCATACGCACAGCCAATTACTTCTTAAGATTTTTATATTGTTTGAGTTAAAACAATTTTCTATTTTTCATCCGGGTAAGCAACCCAACGGTTAGATTATATTTAACAATTCATAAACTAAAAGGTGAGTGTCTATGGTAAAAAACACTTTAAAAACATTTCTGTTCTTTTTTGCTTTAACGGTTTTTCTTACTGCTTATCCACAAGAAAAATCAGAATCGGTAAACAAAGAAAATAACAGCCTTACTGTGCTGGTTAAATACAAATCACAGCCGGAAAAAGAGGCGGAAGCTCTCTCTGCTCTAAATACACTTTTACAGCAAGTAAAAAAAGAACCAAACTTTGTTAATATAAAAGTACTTGTTGATCCCGCAGATAAAACAAACATTCTGCTTTATGAGGAGTGGTCGGATGAATCATATTATAAGGGTGATCATGCCAACACACCGCATCTTCAAAAATTTATGGTTGAGGCACGTAAATTTTTAGCAGGTCCGCCGGAGATTACTTTTTGGAAATTGAATAATAACTATACTATAGATTAGCAGCAGGTAAAGCAATTTCTATAAAAAGCCTTCCTTAAAACAGAAGGCTTTTCTGTTGGCATTATTTTAAAATTAGATGTTTGATATAGCATTCTGATCTGCTTTTTTATTCATTTCGGGTTGAACAATAAACCATACTGCGGGTGCAAACACAATCCACAAAACAAACAGAAGTCACATATTAAAATTATTTGTGAAATTTTTTCATGAAGTTCGGAGAATCTAAAGTATGATCACGTGTTACCATACTCAAAAGGCGGAACTTCATTAACCGCAGATAACATACGCATACTGTGTATGAAGCAGAACCTTAAAAAGTCTAACAAAATATTAACAATACCGCCAGTATTTTGCCGGGTATGTGAAAGACTCTATAAAAATTTAATGATTACTTTATCCAGGTAAGCTTTATACTCGGCGCCAAATTTTTCTTCAAGATACTTATGTTCTCTTTTTTTGAGAGAAGAAAACAGAAAGTAGTTTAATATTATGGTGGTAAGTACAAGCCAGGAGTTAAACAGCAAACAAATACCGGGTATTATAAAAATAAGATAAGCAACGTACATCGGATCTCTGAAAATTTTATAAAGTCCCTCAGTCATAAGTTTATTCTTATCAAAAAACTTTAATAATCTTCTACCGCACGCAGCTACCATAATAACACCGGGTATAATTAATGCAGCACCCAGGTAGATAAGAACAGTACCATCATTTTTGATAATTGAAAAGACTGGCTTTGATAGATAACTTATTATTGCAGTTATTATTAGATATACAAAAGTTGGTACAGCAATAAGAGGGGCAACACCGGTTATTTTCATTTTATCACTCATTATATCAAGCTCCTGCTTTATTTAATTGAGTTTAAGATTATTTAAGCGAAACATAATAAAAATAATTGAAAACAAAAGTGATGAACAGATAGTTGCTGTTATAGAGTATTAGCAGGTTCAAATAAGTATAATCATAAAAAGTATAATTTATAGCTGTCACGGTCGCACCGTGGTAGTAGAGTTACGGAACGTCCGTGACTTAAAAATCAAACATTAAGAAGTCCAACAAAATTATAACAATACCGCCAACCTGCCTAACGCAGGCAGATATTTTTTAGTTAAGTAAAAACTAGAAATTGAGGTTGTATAAAAAGAAATATTTAATTTTTACATTTTTATGACAACTAACAGATTGCTTTTTGCTATTTTTTAAGTGTTAATAGCAAGGGAGAGTTACATATTATGTTAGCTATTCAAGATTTTTTGCCGGAACCTGGTAAAGAGCAACTGATACAAACAACATTAGTCTGGGCATGTCCCTCCTGCAATTTGGAAAACACACTTGTTGTTAAAGTACAAGCGCGATATGTGGAAATTTTCAGCTACCCTTTTCTTCCGATAGGCAAAGAAATAAATGTTCACTGCTCAAACTGCGGTTATCAATCCAACCTGGAAGCACTTCCGGATAATTTAAAAGAATTGTGCACCAGAATTCTTAAAAGTACAACAACACCTATACAACATTATAAAGCACTGATTTATTTAACAGTATTTGTAAGTCTTTTTTTTCTTTGGAAATATTTTCAAGAACCAGGCTTTGTTGAACTGTTGAAAAATCCAAAAGCCGGCGATCTTTATGTAACCTCTATCGGGCTAAGCTTAAAAGGCTATGCAATGGTTACGGCAGTCGATCAAAATTTTGTTTACTTAACATTCCATAAAGATAGACCGGATTCATTATTTAATAAGCTACGCACTAATAAAGTTTTAGAGATTGAGGATGCATTTACTCCTTACAGCAAAGAACAAATATATCAATTATACAAAAAAGGATTTATACTGGATGTTGAAAGAAGTGATTTGCCTGATGGAGTGCGGATGTATCCAAAGAAAATAACAGATTATGAGAATGCAGTTAAAGATGTTTCGCCCAGAAAAGCATCCGATGGAATAAAAGAAACTAAAGGAAAAAAAGCAGCACCGGCCGCACGATAAAAACACATATTAGATCATTTACAAAAAGATTTTGAAAGTTTAGTTGCTTTAATAGTATTAACCAAAACAAATTAAAGGGAAAATAATGAAAGAAGAAGAATTGTTTTGCTCAGTTTGTAACCGCGTTGTAAAACAAGAAGATGAAATCTGTCCTCACTGTGGTTCAGATCTGATTGAGTTCGAAGACGAATCACCGTCAGAAAGAAAATATAAAGTTCTTATGAGGATAAGAGAAAGCATTAAAATATTTATTTCTGTTTTAGGTGCCGCACTAATCATCGGTCTGCTTTATGGCATTTTCCGTAAAGATATGGATATAATAATGCTTACTATCGTTCCTATTATAGATATAGGTATGCTTCTGATCTTTTTTGAATTAATTAAAGTTTTTATAGATCTGGAACAAAACTCCAGAACCCAAACGAGATTATTAAACAAGCTCTTGAAAAAATAGTTTTTCAGCTTGCACGTTTAATTCTCCCAAGTGTATAATAAGAGGCTTTGTGTATAGATAAAGGGCAATGTGTGCTTTGCGGCTCATAAGAAAAATTACATTATGACCGCAAGAATAATCTTTACAAATCATATAGCTATTTATTATCACATCAGTAAAATCAGCCTCTTGTAACATATTGATAGGCAATGGCATTCTGTATTTATAAGTTTCGCACAGTAAATATAACAGAGGTGCGATATGAAAAAGGCAGTAATAATATTTCAGAGTAAAAATAACACTACTAAAAAATTTGGCGAAGAAATTGCTCAGTTCTTGCTAAAGAGAGGTCTTGCCGCTGAACTTATTCCCATTAACAGTTTTGAACCAAAAAAACTTGAAGGTGCGGATTATTTACTTCTTAGCGGTGGCAGAAACGGTTCTTTGGTTTCACTAACGCAGCCGGATAACGAATGGGTTACCCTTGTAAACAGCCTTCCCACGCTTGATGGTATAAAAACAGCCTTGTTCACTACTTATAAATTCTTTTCAGGCGGTATGATTAGAAGTATGAAAAAATATCTTAAGGGAAAAAACGGAAACCTTCAGTTTGCATTTAAATCAAGAGATGGATCGCTTTCAATTTCTGATAAACTAACCTTGAATGATTTTATAGGATAGTTAGATAAAAAAGCTTAGAAAAAAGTAATTGCACATTACTTTGCAATAACGAGTTCAAATTATACTTATTAAGTTACAAAGCCTTCCAATTTTAGGAAGGCTTTTTTGTAAGATTATTTAATAACTTAAACATTACCAATGGTTTGCTGGTCAGCTTTTTTTTCATCTCGGTTTGAACGATAAACCAAACCGCTGGTGAAAAAACAATCCACAAAACAAATAACAGCCATTTGTTAAAATGATCCGAAGAAATTTTTTCACAATTTCTGATATTAATACTTAAGTAAAGCCACTTGCTAATTATTTTTGGTAAATTAAGAAAACGGGTATAACTTGCATTAATAAAATTAGCTGGTGCAGGATCGTCTAAACCAAAAACAACCCCCTTTCAAATTTGTTAAGCCGATGAGGATTGTTTTATTCACCATATGACAGCAGCACTTTATAGTTAACGCAATTTTTAATTCATTATCCAAAAGGAAATAATTTATGATCTTGAAGAAGTTTAGGATTCAATTGGGTGCAGAAGTTTTTCTTTTCGTTTTTTTATTAACTAACATTTCAACATTTGCACAAGCAGATGATCCGGATTGTAAACCGCACCCACTATTTTCTAATTTCCCTAACTCATATACTATGCATGGCGGCTGCTCAAGTATGGATTTTGGAGAACTAGACATATTTGAGAATGATGAGTATGTAAAAAAGTCCGGCGAATTTTTGTCTGTAAGATATCAGATCTACCCAAATGCAAAAGGCAAGTTTCCATCTAATACAGAACTGTTTACCAATTTTATTAATGCAGTTAAAAAAGCGGGCGGCGAAGTAGTACGAGAAAATATTGGATCAAGCTTCGTACATTTTAAATTAAAAAAGGGCAATGATATTTATTGGATAGTAGTAAGGGGTTCTTCCGGTGATGGCCAAATAATAAGCGCCTATGAAATTAAAAGTGTACGGGAATCACTTATGAATCAGTCTGTGGTGGTTACAGCTGAAGAAATAAAAAAAGATATTTTTTCGGCGGGAAAATCAATTATATATGGAATCTATTTTGATACTGGCAAATCAGAAATAAAGCCGGAATCAGATCCAACATTAGACCAAATAACAAAATTTTTGAAAGATAATTCAAACATAAAAGTTTTTATTGTTGGTCATACAGACAGTGATGGAAAGTTTGAAAGTAATATGAAGTTATCAAAGGACAGAGCTAATGCAGTGGTTAATTTATTAGTTACAAAATATGGGATTAATAAAAACCGTTTACAGGCAGATGGTGTTGGTCAGCTTTGTCCAATATCAACAAATTCAACGGATGAAGGGAAAAAGTTTAACAGAAGAGTTGAAGTTGTGCTGCAATAATCCTTCGTAGTTTTTTCTTAACACTAAAAAGCCTTCCATATTTCGGAAGGCTTTTTTTATAAGACTATTTTTATATAATTAAAGATTACCAATACTTAGCTGATCTGCTTTTTTATTCATTTCTGTTTGAACGATAAACCAAACTGCAGGTGCAAACACTATCCACAAAACAAACAGCAGCCACATATTAAAGTTATCTGATGAAATTTTTTGATAAAGCTCTGAGAACTTATAGTAAGACCAGAAATTAGCAAAGGGGATGAAAAGCAAAACGGTCCACAATGCAGGTGAGGCTTCCATATCTTTACCGACAAATTTCATTTCTTCCGAAATTTTATAGAACCAGTAGATAGCATAAATACCAAAAGTTATTATAATTAGCCCAACTTGCGCCAGCATATTTCTTTTTTTGATCATTCTAATTCCCTTCTGATGTGATAATAAAATAAGTTATTTAGGTGCTTACTAAATTAGCCGGGGATTTTTATAAAACAGATGATGCCTCTAAAAAGGCACCATCTCTAATTGAAAGAATTATTTTATTCCTGCAGCTTCTTCAAGCATTGCAGTTGTAACAGATTTTGGTCTTTCAAGCGGATAGCCGAGACCGCGATCCCAAATAATATTTGCAACAACGCCAAGCGCTCTGCCAACAGAAAATAGAACTGTATAGAAATCATATTCCTTTAAACCGTAGTACCACTGTATAACCCCTGATTGTGCATCAACATTTGGCCATGGATTTTTTGCCTTGCCTTGTTCCAATAAAATCGGCGGAACAACTTTAAAGAGCAGATCAACATATTTAAATAATGGATCGTTTGGCAAATGTTTTAAACAAAACTCTCTTTGTGCCTGGTAACGTGGATCAGTTTTTCTTAGAACCGCATGACCAAATCCCGGAATTACCTGTCCGCCTTTTAAAGTATCCCAAACAAACTTTTTCATTTCTTCTTCTGTTGGAACTTTGCCGCCCATACTATCATAAACACCCTGCAGCCAGCTTAGCACTTCCTGGTTTGCAAGCCCGTGTAATGGTCCTGCAAGTCCGTTTGTCATTGCAGAGATAGAATAGTAAAGATCAGAAAGTGCGCTTGCAACAAGATGTCCTGCATGTGCGCTAACATTTCCGCTTTCGTGATCGCTGTGGAGAATGAAATACATTCTTGCAACATCATCGTAAGGTTTTGCAATGCCCATCATATGTGCAAAATTTCCACCAAGATCAAGCTTAGAATCTGATTCAATTATATCACCGTTTTTGTATTTCCATCTATAAATAAAAGCAGCTATGCCGGGAAGTTTTGCAAGAAGATTTAAACCATCCTCATATGTAGGTGACCAATAATCATTTTTCTTTAAATGACCTGTATTATATTCTTTTACAAATTCAGATTCGCGCTGCATTGCAAGTATTGCCGTTGAGAACATTACCATTGGATGCGAATCTTTAGGCATCGCTTTTAGAATATCAAAAACATATTTAGGAACAACGTGTCTTTTTCTAAATTCTTCAGCAACTTCCTGCACATCTTCCATCGAAGGAATGTCACCAGTTAATAAGAAGAAAAAGAAGCCTTCAACATAAGGCATCTCACCACCTGGAACCTTTGGAAGTTTTTCCATTACTTCGGGAATTGTAAAACCACGGAAACGAATTCCTTCCATCGGATCGAGATAAGAAATATCTGTTACCAAACTTTTAATATCCCTTGCACCGCCAATGACCTGGCTGATATCAACTTCATCAACTTTTACGTTACCAAATTCTTTAAGAAGACGTGTTGTACGTGGGCGCCAGGCTTCAATTTTGTCCTGGACTTGTTTTTTCAAACGTGACATCTTTTACTCCTGAGATAAATTTTTAAGAATGTAATTTCTGTTTTTTCCTTACACAAAAGGAAAAAGATTTTTATTTGATTTTAATATACAAAGAAAAAACAATTATTTGCGCTTAGCAACTAAAATAATTTTATCTCTTTTCCGACTTCTGCAATTTGTACTTTAATATTTTTATACTGCTTAAGGATCGCGCTGCCAATCCAATCTAAAGCATCTTCATCTCCGTGAGTTAGAATTACATTATCGGGTTTTAGTTTGTCAACAATCTTTAGCAATTCTTCTCTTCTTGCGTGTGCAGAAAATTTAAAGTTTTTTATTGTGCAATTAACTTCGATTGGCTCATCAGAACTGGTAAACTGTATTTTATCTCCGTGTTCAGAATTTGCAATTGAGAAACCAGGAGTATCTTCAGCCATATAACCAACAGAAAAGATTGCGGAATCTTTCTGCTTAAGCCATCGCTTTGCAAAAGTAAAAGATGAAGTACCTTGAATCATCATTCCACTTGAGGCCAGTACAATGCAGGGATGTTTAAAAAACTCTTCGGGATTAAATATTTCATAATAATCTTTTTGCGGAATTGAATTTAATTCAAAGTCTTCATTAACTCTGCGCACTGTAAAACGGTTGTAATCGTAAGCACGATTTATTTTTGTTCCGAGTCCGCCTGTATAAATATCTACGGTTGTAAGTTTATGTTTTTGCATCAGCAGCCAGATAGTTGCAAGCATTTCCTGCATTTTGCCCAAAGAAAAGACAGGAATAAGAACTGATCCACCGTTATTTAAAACATTATTTGCTTCCTTTGCAAAACGCAATGATTCTGCACTCCAGTTTAAAAGTAAATCAGAATCTGTTGCCCCGTAAGTTGTTTCAAGAATTAATGTGTCAACTTTTGTTTCCGGCAGATCTGCGCCGTTTAGAAGTGTTTGAGATGTAAGGTTAATATCGCCGGTATAAAATATTTTGTGGCCGTTGTTTTCTAAAAGTATTCCCGCAGAACCAAGAATATGCCCCGCATCATAAAAAGTGCAATTAACTTTTGAATCTTTTGATTGATGATAAGAATTAAGTTCAAATTGATTTTGATATTCTTTATAGTCTATCATCTTAATTAAAAGATCAACTTCATCGTGTGTGTAAAATTCAAAATCAGGTTCTTCTATTTCTTTTTTTAGGATTGAAACCGAATTGTGAAGTGTAAGTTCAGCAAGTGCTCGTGTTTGCGGCGTGGTAATAATCTTAACGTAAGGAAATTTTTTTACGAGAAAGGGGAGCGAACCAATATGATCTTGATGTGAGTGAGATATTAAGCAGTAATCAATAGGTTTGTCATTTAGCAAATTAAAGTTTGGAAGTGATTCGAGCCCTTGTTTTTGGGGATGAATTCCGGAGTCTAAAATTATTCCGGTGCCGTTAAAGTTTAAGTAATAGCTGTTTGCGCCAATTTCATTTCCACCGCCAATCGGAAGAAACGAGATCATTTATTTTCTTCTCTCATTTCGTTTTCGATATTATCCAGATCAACTTGGTTAAGAACTACTTTTTCAGGAATTTTAAATTTTGATGCAGGAACCGAACCATCTTCGTTAATTCTAGTAGCAGCAACTGTTCTGTTTATCCCCCCTGATTGAGTTTCTGATTTTAATGTTAACCATTTCCAAACCCAAATTTTTGTTCCGATATTTTTCATTTCATAAATATCGCAATTCTTTCCTAAAAATTCATCCGATCCAACTTTGTTATACCCATCGCTTAACAACATTTGTTCGCCAAATTCATTAAATCCTTTTTGGTTTTTTAAATCTTCTATTGATTTTAATATCGGGTTTCTTGTTTTTGTACCGCTGTTCTGATCGATGTTAATCATATACTGATACTCACCGTCGATAATGTTTACAAGATTTAAAGACTTAGTAAATCCGCCAACGCTTAAAACCGAGCGAGTATATTCAGCCTGCCTCATTCCCCAATCATCAAAGTATAAAGTTTTTGTTCCTTCCTGCGAACCGGTTATTATATATTCAATCACTCCGGATTTAATGCCGTATCGTTTCTGAAAGTCAGATGATGATTTTGTTTGAGAATTATCTGAGCTATCTTTTGAATTATCTCCGCAGCTTGCAAAAGTTAATGCAAATAAAATAATAATCGGCAATAAAAATAATTTTTTCATCGTTTTCTTTTTTTCTGATTTTGTTGAATAGAAAATAAGGAAAGCTAAAACTTACATCAATAAAATTTACTTAATCTAAAAAATTTCTTGTGTCAAAATTGACGTGAAAAAATAATTATTCCTTAATTGCCCAAATTACATCAGATAAAGTTTCTTTATCTTTTCCTAAATTAAATTTTAAAAGATAGCTTGGATTAAAACCCAACATATACTTTTCAATTCTTACTTTAAGCCACGCAATATCTGATTTTAATTTCCAGTGTTCATTATTTGGTGAATATAAAACAACAAACAATCTATTCTTCAAGTGTTTTCTTTGCTGCTGCGATTGATGTTGGTATAACCATTTAATTAGTTCATCTGTTTTTTTTATTGCATCATTTATCGACAGCGGAAAATTTTTAGGAAAGACAGAAGTTTTGTGATCAAAAGAAACCCCATCAATTGCAAAATCTACAAGTTTGTCTTTTGTGTTAAAAGCTGGTTTTACATTTGGAAGGGAACAGAAAATGTTTTCAACAGCGTGTGCTGACCAGAAGTTGTACCATCGGTTTATTGAGTAATTAAAGTAAAGATCAAATTCTTTTTCTGATTTGAATCTTTTATCTATTTCTTTTAAAACTTCTTCAAAAGCAAAGGTATGGTAAATAAAGTTTGTTTGTTTATCGAAGTTGTCGTTTTGTTTTTGTCCCCATTTGTAAGGATGTGTAAGTCGTTTTTTAAGTTCAGATTCTATTTGAGTTAAATTGTATTTCATTTCTTCTGAAAAACAAAAATGTACTCATGCTTAAAGACATAAAATCCGCCTGCTAATGCGCGGTACCGCCACAACTCTTTTTGATTTCGCTTTGCTGTGGTTTCTTCAAAGTTTTTTACAATTGTGGATTTTAAAATCATTCCGCGTTTTAAAACTTCCTGCATCACATAAAACCCTAACGGAATCCATTCGCCATTTGAGTATTTATCACTGATAACAATGGCAGCAAATCTTTTTCTATCTAACGAAGGAAGACAATTATCCAAAACGTTTCCAAATCCTTTCAAAAATTCTCCAATTGATTTTGCGTTTGATAAATCGTTTTTATTTTCACTAAACTTAATTATATCCCAATAAGGTGGATGGAATATTTGAAACTGGAAAGATTTTATTTTTAGTTCAGATAGAATATTTTGAAATGCAACTGAAGCACTGTCTCCGTTTACAAATTCTAATTTCACTATATCTGGATTTTCTTCATTTGCAATACTCTTTTTAGTTTGTTCTAAGACTCTTTTAGATAATTCAATTCCAACCGCATTTCTACCCAAACGCTGGGCTTCTATTAGAGTTGTTCCGCTGCCAAGAAATGGATCCAAAACCCACTCGCCTTTTTTTGTGTATCTGCGTAAGAGCTGATTTGGAATCTGCGGAATAAAATTTCCCCAATATCCTGCGTGATGAGCACCTGAATTATCGCGTTTATTTAATACCCACAAGCTGTCTGTTATAATATCATCATATTCTTTCCAACGATTCAGATTTAAATCATTAATCTTACTTTGTTTTATTTCTGTTAAGCTCTTTTTCAATCTTTTAACATAATACTTTGTTCGTTCGATAGTTTGAGTTTCTAAAATTTGGTTTATTTCTCCGATTAAATATTCTTTTGAAACGGTTGAGAATTCATTCCGTAGATCAACGCTTTTACTTTTTTGTTTTTTAAGATTTAACAATAAATCAGAAAAATCTTTTTTGATTTCATTTAAATCAGATAATTCTAAAGAAGTTAAAATTATGTTTAGCAAATCTTTTTTCATTAAAATTATTTTACTTCTTCGTTAAATCGTTTTATTACCATTTCCGAAATAGTTTTACCAATACTTAAAGAGGCTGTTGCTGCCGGTGATGGTGCATTTAAAACATGAACCATTCTTTCTGCTTCGACAATTCTGAAATCATCAACAAGCTTTCCATCGCGTTCTAATGCTTGCGCCCTAACTCCCGCGCCGCCTACTTCTATATCATTCATTTGTATTTCTGGAATTAGCTTTTGCAATGATTGTACAAATAATTCTTTACTGAATGATCTTCTAAATTCCTGGAATCCCATTTGATAATACTTTGCAGCCATTTTCCAGAATCCCGGATAAAGTTTCATCTCTAACAAATCTTTAAATGAAAAATCTGTTTTCTTATAACCTTCACGTTTAAATGCAAGCACAGCGTTTGGTCCTGCCTCAATACCACCATTAATCATTCTTGTAAAATGAACTCCTAGAAATGGAAATTGCGGATCGGGGACAGGATAAATTAAATTATTAACCAAATATTCTTTTTCTTTTTTGATTTGGTAATACTCGCCGCGGAAAGGAATGATTTGCAATTTTGGATCAACACCAAAGAGTTTAGCAATTCTATCTGATTGTAAACCGCCGCAGTTTACGACAAACTTTGTTAGGCATTCCTCGTGTTCTGTACGAAGAATTAAATCTTTTCCATCTCTTTTAACGGCAGTTAATTTTGAGTTTAATTTTATTTCACCGCCTTTTGCTTTTATTAGTTCTGCATATTTATTTGTAACCGCAATATAATCAACAATACCGGTTTGCGGAACAAACAAACCATCAATACCGGATGCATGTGGTTCATATAGTTTGATTTCCTCTGCGGCAATTCGTTTGATGCCGGTTAATCCATTTGCTCTGCCGCGTTCTTCCAGCATATTTAGAGCAGGAATTTCCGCTTTATTTGTTGCCACAACTATTTTTCCACATTTATCATGTGGTAAATTGTGTTCTTCACAAAAAGCATACATCATATCTCTACCAGTTGTACAGTTGGTGGCTTTTAGTGAACCCGGTTTATAATAAAGCCCAGAGTGAATAACGCCGCTATTATTTCCTGTTTGATGTGCTGCAAGGACAGATTCAGACTCTAATAAAAGTAGTTTTACGCTTTTTTCTTTTAAAATTGAAAGAGCGGTTGCCGTTCCAACGATTCCACCGCCAATTATTGTAATATCGTAAGTTTGTTTCATGTGTGATGTATTCAACTTTATAAGATTTTTAGCAAAAAAGAACTTGACAATTAAGCTTATGTGTTATAACATATAATCGTTGTTTTAGAAAATTTAATTACAAAGTATGTCTCTTTTCAGCATCAAATTTAACTAAATGAATGAACCAATTAAACAATTTTTAGACAATTAAATTTAGTGCGTGATTACTATGAATAAAAAACAAAAATATTTTTTAACGATTGGAATTATTTTAATAGCTGCCGCGTTATTGTATTGGATTGCACAAGGCAGTGAAATTTTAACAAAAACTCAGGTTCTTGTTGATAAAACAACTGATCTGGACAGAATGCTTGGCGTAGAAAACAAACAATACGTTGATAAATTTGTTTTGGGTCTGGATTATGCCGGAGGCTTTTCCACCGTGGTTACTCTAATATCAGGAATTTTTATTTATTTATTTAGAAACAAACAAAAGGAAATCAAATGAAAAAAACTCTCTCAATCTTTGCGGTAATGATGATCTTTACTGCATCAATTTTTGCACAAGGTTTTAAAGTTAAAGCTAGTGGTGAACAAACCTTTAACTTTACAGATAAAGGCGGAAGAAACCAGACCACCTTTTTTAGTACAACTCCGCTTGAAGATATTAATGGTTTAGGAAACGGCGTAACCGGCAGTGTTAGTTTTAATGTAAACGATTTGAAAACATTAAAAGGAAAAATTTCGGTCTCTGTTGCCTCAATTAAAACAGGGATTGATTTACGTGATGAACATATGCGCAGCGCAGGATGGTTAAATGCGGAAACCTATCCTGAAATTTCTTTTGAAATTAAGAAAGTTAGCGATGTAAAATCTCTTTCAGACAATAAGCTTTCTGCAAACATAACAGGTAGTTTTACAATGCATGGTGTAACAAAAGAAATAAAAGCCAAGGCAACATTAACATATCTTGATGAAAGTGAAACTACAAAACAAAGAGCACCTGGCGATTTATTAGGCGTTCAGGCAAAGTTTGATGTTAAACTTTCCGATTTTGGAGTAAACAATAAAGTAGTTGGACAAAAAGTTTCTGAGAATATTGAAATAGGTGTAAATATAACCGGATCGAATGCTAAGTAAGTGAAATAGATGGATTAGTTACAAACCCGATTCAGAAATGAGTCGGGTTTTTTTATTTTAGCACATCACAATTTTTATTTTATGAATAAAACAATTACAATTTTTGGCAGTGCGTTGCCTGAAGAAGATGATGCGCAATATAAATTTGCATATCAACTTGGGTCGGCTTTAACAAAAAAAGGATTTAATATTTGCACCGGTGGTTACGGCGGGATAATGAATGCGGCATCAAAAGGAGCGTATGATAATGGGGGATTTGTTTATGGCGTTACCGTCGATCTTTGGAATTCCGAGCCGAATCCATATATAACTATTGAAGTTAGAGAAGAAAAATTATTTGACAGAATAACAAAGCTAATTGAACTCGGTGACGCTTATGTAATTCTTCAGGGTGGCACAGGTACATTCTTAGAGTTTGCAGCTGTTTGGGAATTTGCAAACAAGAATCTTCAATCACCAAAACCTATTATTTGTCATTCCCAAATGTGGAGAGAAATTGTTGGTATAATGAACAAACAAATGGCGCATGAAAAAAGAAGGACAGATTTGATAAAATGTTTTGATAGTGTTGATGAGATTGTTGAGCTATTAAATAAAAATCTGTAGGCGGCTCTCTAATAATTCCCAAAAGCATAATTTTCATTCCCGCAAAAGCGGGAATCTGTTTTATTTAAAGAGTTCTGGATTCCCGTTTTCACGGGAATGACAAACGCATCATTAGCTAAATACTTTTATAAACCATTTCAACATCCAATTCTTTTACACATTTGAATTGAACATCTGTGCGTGAGCAGATGAGTGGTTTTGGTGAGTAGAAGAAACATGGTGCACAATCTAAATTTAGCGATACAATTTTGTGTTCTGTTTTCCATGGGTGAATGTAATATGTATTGGTTGGTCCGATTATCGCAATAACTTTTAATCCCAATGCAGAAGCAACGTGCATTAACGCTGAATCATTTGTAACAAACACAGTGCATTGTTTCATTATTGAAATGCTTTGCAAAAACTTTTCTGTTTTTATCACAAACGAATTTTTAGAATCAATCATTTTATTTATTGATGATTTTAATTCTTCTTCTTCAGGTCCGCCGAATAAAAGCACTTTTGCGTTTTTTTCTTTGATGAGTTTAATACCAAGCTCAGCAAATTTTTCAGGTTCCCATCTACGCTTTATATGATTTTTTAAAGTTGCACAACCGGGATGAAATCCAACCACAAAATCATTCTCTAAAATATTATTTTCTCTAAGAAAATTTGCCGCATAAGATTCATTATCTGCAGAAATCAAAATCTGCATTGATGGTTCTTCGCCAAACTTTTTGTTCAACAGTTTTTCCACAAGCTTAATGTTTGTTTGTGCGTTGTGTGTTTCATCATTCTCTAAAAGCTTAACATTGTTTAACCAGCTTAGATTTTGATTATTCATTCTTAAATAATCCACAGCGGCGCGCTGCTTTGCACCAATTAGAAAACTTATAATATTATATTCTTTTCTGTTAGACGGATAAACATTTATTGATGCATCGTATTTGTTTTTTAATCCCAAAATAAATTTTAAAGAATTTATTGTGCCTTCTTTTAGAAAATCAAAATGAATTACATTGTTAAAATTTGGATTACTTTCATAAATTTCTTTGATTCCTTTATACATCACAAGAGCATCTATTTGTGCGGTTGGATTTGATTGCCGCAGTAGTTTTAAAGCAGGAGTAAACATCAAAGCATCGCCAATGCCGGAAAGTGCAAGTACTAATATTTTCATAAAAAAATAATATTAAGTCGGTCTTTAAAAAAGTCATTCCCGAAAAAGGGGAATCTATTGTTTATTTTAATATAGATTCCTGCTTTCACGGGAATGACATTAGAAAAATTTATTTTGCTTTACTTGTATCTACCCCTTGAACAAGTGCCATGTACTTTTGAATGTTTGCCTTAATGTTTGGGTCTTGTGGATAAATTGTTTCAAGTTTTTGCCAAATCTCAAGCAACTTATCATTTCTTTCTTGCGATTCATAAAGATCAATTAATATTCTGTAAGGGTTATAATACGATTGAACATCTGATGGATCTTTTTCTAATTTTTCAAGAGCAAGCTTTTCAACATCCAAAGCATACTTATTAAACTTATCTTTTTCACCGGCACGCAAATAAAGATTGCTTATTTCATAGAGCAAACCGTAATCCATGGGTAAAAGTTTAATCGGAAGTTTTTCATCCATTGCATCTAGTGTATTTATTGCAAGATCATTTTGCCCGTTGCCAATGTAATAAAGCGTTAATCTTAAAAACGCGTTTCTATAATTTTGTACCATTCGCTTGTGGTTATCATCAAAGAAAATATTTGGATTATTTAATCCGCGGAATTTAAATCCTGGTTGATAATCTTTACTGTAACCAACTGCTTCCGTAAGATTTGCTTTTATAATATTTGGTTCTATAAACTCATCGTTTGCTTTGCGTTTTTCAGGAACCAAACGGAAAGCCATTCCTTCCATTCTCAAATAATCACTCAACCCAATTTTGCTGTCTTCAGAACAAGTAACCGCAAAATAAATTGGTCTTTCCCAATTATTTGATTCAACAATTTCTTTAACCATTAAATCCTGCACACGAACAGCCTGTACCTTTCCATAATTAAGTGTTGGGTTCATTGTCCAAGTAATCGCCCCTTGTTTTAATACCGAGGTATCACGCAAACCAAACTGCTGCATAATATCAGAATACGTAACCCGACTATTTGGGCTTGGAAGTGGAACAGTAATGTTTTTTGCAGACCATTGTATGGGCCGTAACTCTTTTATTTGTAGATCGCTTAAGCGCATTTTTACAGTGCCAACTTTATAAGGATCGTTATTTTTAAGCTGCGATATATACCAATCAGTATTTAACAAACTTAGGTTAGCAATTCTAATATCGCGCCTTACACCCTCAACATCCTGCAAATACCAAAGTGGGAATGTGTCGTTGTCACCATTAGTGAATAACACAGAATTTGGTGCGCAGCTTTGTAATAGATTATAAGAATAATCCCAAGGAACCCAGTTGTTAGATCTATCATGTGTAAAATAATTTGCCTGTAGCATTCTAACGGGAACGAACAAAATTCCCAGAGCCAAAACACCATATGCAGCGGCATTTCTGGCAGAACTACTCTTTACTTTTTCTTGTATTAAATCAATCAAGCCTCTTAAACCGATTGCAATCCAAATTGCGTAGACAAAGAATGCGCCCACATAAAAGTAATCTCTTTCCCTTGGCTGCGGCTGCTGTTGATTTTGATAGAACGCAGTTAAGTGTCCCATAAAAATAAACATTATCATAAATACGGCTGCCATTTTCCAATCCTTGCGGAATTGAAAATAAATTCCAAGCAAACCAAGCAAGAAAGGAATACCAAATAATGAATCTTTTGTTTCGCCGGCAAAGTTAACGCCAATAAGTTTTCCAAAAATGTTTCCAATGCCATTAAATGGAGCAATGTTTGCACCCTGATCTTGTTCCCATCCTTCACGACCTGCAAAATTCCATAACAAATATCTTGTCATCATATGGTTCATTTGGTAAGTATAAAAGAAATCAAGATCAGACGAATAACCGGTGTAAACAATTTGTTGATGTGGTTCAGTTGCGAATCTTCTTTTAAATGTTGGAAAATCCCCATACTGTTCGCGATTAAGGTATTTTACAAGTTCAGTAAATTTATCCGGAGCATTTTCATTCATTGGTGGATTTTGATTTGAACGAATGATAACCATCGCAAAGGTCATAAATCCAACAAGTATAAAAATGAAAGACATAAATAATAAGTGCAGTGTTGGCTTAGATTCTTTTTTTGAATAGTGAACACCGTAACCAAGTCCGGCAAATAGAAGGACAAGAATACTCAATTCTGTCGCAATATTATCACCGCCAATTGCAGTCATAGCTTCGGTAAGAAATTTTACTACGCCAGGATAAGTTGCAAACAATGCTATTCCGCCTATTATAAGAGGCATGTAGAATGAATTTCTTGTAAAGATTTTTTTATAGTAAACACCCATAATAAGTGCACTAATGCCAACAACAAAAAGCTTAAACTTTGTATCAAAGTCTTTGTACTCTTCAGCTGTTGGCGCAGATTGTGTCTTTTGAGAACTCCACCAAAAAACAGCAAGCAGAAGAATAACCGCGGCGTGGCCCAAGAATATGTAGCCGGTCTTCTTTAATGATTCTTCATCATTAACATATTTTTTAAACATAATTATCATTACAACGGGTACTATCGCAAGTACGCTCATCAAATGTACGCCGGTAGCAAGACCTATTAGATAAGCGATCATCAAAATATATTTTTCACTGTCTTTGTTATCTGCTCGTTCATTCCAACGAATAATTAAGTATGTGACTGCTGCAAACAAAAACGTACTAAATGCATAAACTTCAGCCTCAACACCGTTAAACCAGAAAGTATCGCTAAAAGAAAAAGCAAGTGCGCCAATTGCTGCAGAAACATACGTTGTTATTGCATCAAACATATTATCTGCTTTTTTGCCTTTATAGTTTTCTATAAGTTTTACAGCAATCAAATAAAGAAAGAGAATAGACAACGCGGATGAGATAACAGAAATCATATTAACGCGATAGCCGAGGTTATCTCCGATAGGAAGCTTTGAAAAAATATTACCAAGCAGTAAGAAAAACGGAGTTCCCGGTGGGTGCGGTACTTGTAAAGAAACAGATGCTGCAATAAACTCGCCGCAATCCCAAAAGGAAACAGACGGCTGCACTGTCATAAAAAGTACGATAAAAGAAATTATAAAAACAATTCCTGCAAAAATTTTATTAAGCAGATTGAAATTCATTACTACCTCTAATTTAGATAAGCACTGTGGTTTTTAATTAAAAAATTTAATAATCGAATGTTTTTTAGACGTTCAACTTTCAGATTCGTTGTTTTTTTTGAATAAGTGGTCATATTTAGATTTATCTACAGGAACGTAAAATTTGTCATATAAATCTTTTAATCGCTTCATCGAAACAGTGTCAAAATCCTCATCATCTTTTTGGCGCTTCACGAGTTTTTTGTAATCCTCAAGCTCAGCGCGATCCATCTTATTTTCAAATCTTTTTAGAAAATCTAAATATTTTTGCTGATCTCTGAATGCCAATGAGAATCCCTTTATTATTGGATAAGCAAAATTTAATCGTGCAAAAAATAAAGAAACTTTAAGTGGCAAAAAAATTGATATTATCGGTTTTTCGTTGTAAAAACAGGAGATTGTTTTCTAAAACAATTATTCAGCGTAATAAAAATTAAATACAAATGTTGATCTTTTAAAAAATATGATTTAAGTTAAATTAACTTTTGTATTAAATCTTTACTAGTTAGAGTAAAAAAAGAGGCTGAAATGGATTATGAAATAAAGGTCTCTGAATCTGGTAAATATATTGTAGTTATTGTTAACTCCGATATGACCAAGGAACTGGCAGAGCAAGTTGGGAAAGAAGCGATACATGTAAGCAAAAAAAAGAATATAAATCTTTTTTTGTATGATTTAAGAAATTCAGTTAATAAAGAATCCGTAAACTCAAACTACATTTTTGCCAATCAAGATATCAACCGCATACAACCCGATCACTCAAATAGAATTGCAATGCTTACCAGCCCAAAAGATAAATCACACAATTTTGTAGAAACTGTTCTTAGAAACGCGGGACACAATGTTTTAATTTTTAGTGATAAAGTAAAAGCACTGGAATGGCTTCTTGAAGAAACCGAGATGCTTTAGCTTTGGCAATAAATGCGCATTCGCAAATCTCCAAAAATTATCTGGTTGTGATTTTACATTTCCCCAATTAGCTTTCGCCATATAAAATATCATCAAAGGGTGCCCGATGAAAACTCTAATTTCTTTCCTGCTCGTTCTCTCAATTTTTGCATCTACAAACGCACAAGAAACAGCGTCAAAAAAAATTGTTTTGCTTCCACTCATTTCAAGTGGAATTGAATATAACTCAGTCAAAACTGCTGAATCAATTCTAAGAATGGAATTGAGTAATGAAGATAATTTAACGGTTGTTTCAGAAAAGAAAACCCTTGCCGCACTTGGTAACGATGATTGTGAGGATGAAGATTGCGCAAAGTTGCTTGGAGAGCAGCTAAACGCTGATGAGATTTTAATTTGTAACCTTAATCCACTTGGAGAAAAACTAATTGTACAATATCAATTAGTTGAAACATCAACCGGAAAAAACATTTTATCTGAGCGAACCACAGCTACAAATATTGAAGATCTTGATGCCGTTATGAAGCGAGTTGCAATTAGCGTTGCAAGGGAAACCCCGTTTAATTCAAATCAGGAGGTCGGAAATATTGTTCATCAGGAATCGATAGAATCATTACGCCAAAAAGCTCGTTACAATTTTGGTGTTGGATTTGGATATCTGTTTCCTATACATGGATACGATACAGATAAAAAATCTTTTACTTTAAACGCTTACTTTGATTATGAACTTCAGGATGTCGCAGTCGGCTTTATGCTCGGGGCAAGAAAAGGGTTTGCAATAAATCTTTACGGAAATTATTTGTTCACCAAAACAGATTTTTGTCCGTATCTCGGTGGATCATTAGGGTTTCATTGGGTTTATAATCATTCGGATGAAAACCGTTATTATTTTGATCCGAATCCAAATAATAAAGATGAAGATGGAATTGAACTTGGATTTGAGGCTGGCGTACGACTTTTACATACCTATAGCTTTCAGTTATTTATTAAAGGCGAATACATAATGACTTTTAATGATTTTAACGATAAAGCGTTTGTGTTTACGATTGGAATTTTATAAAACCCATTCGCTCAACTTTTATAAAAAATATTGTTGGAGGAGAATTGAAAAAGTTATTAACCTTTTTATTATTGTTTGTTCTCTTTTGGGGATGTGGACAAACAGGAATCATTTCAATCCCGTTTCTTGAACCAAAGCCCTATAATTTAGGCAAGAGGGATATAATTAAATTTTACAGAGAAGATAAAATATTTTCTGATAGTTGTGAAGTTTATTTACAGGAAATAGATACTTCTCATATTTCATACTGGGATCGAGGAATAAAGCTTGACAAAACAAAACCGAAAGACTATAAAATCTATGAAGACATGATCGATTGGTTTGATTTAGAAAAAACAAATCTGCACAATTATAAAAGCCCAGAGATATTTTTTGCCGATGAATTTAATAAAGCATTCATTAAAGGATTTAGATCTGGGGACGATAGATTTATAAAAACAGAAGCAATTACATATAAAGATTTAGAATTATTTGATTTTGAAATTATCATAAAAGAACTACCCACTAATCCTAAAAAAAGTATAGAGCTTCGCCAACCAAAACAACTTTCAGAATTTTGTAAAGAGTTCAAGCACAAGTACAAAGATGCGGATTTTGTTATAGTTAATTCTGGGCTCGGGGTTACTCTTGGTGCTTTTGATGGTTTTACACCATCATTTTTAAACACAAGCAAAAAGAGAGCTTGTGCGATACTTGTGCCTAAAACAATTATAGATTTAAAACAGGAAAAAATAGTCGCATATTTTTTAGAACAGAATAATATATACTATTCTGGGTTTGATACTATTAAAGAGGGAATGGTTAAGGAATTTGAGGAAGTTGGCAAAGCATTTAATTCAGATTTTTAAGTAGGAGTAAAAATATCTTGATAAAACACATTGTCTTCTGGCGCTTGAATGAAAGTGCTTATGGAAAGGATAAACAAACTAATGCACAAATCTTAAGGGAAAAACTTCTTGCAATGCAAGGCAAAGCTGATGGTTTACTGAAAGTAGAAGTTGGATTCGACTTCAGTAGTGAAAAAGATTCCTGTGATGTTGTACTGTATTCGGAGTTTGAAAACAAAGAAGCATTACACCAGTATCAAATTCACCCGGATCACGAGGAAATAAAAAAATGGCTCGACGAAGTTCGCTATGAGAGAAGAGTTGTGGATTATGAGATATAAACATGAAAAGCTATAAAAATAAATCATTATTGATAATTCTTCTGTTAATAATTTCTTTTGTCGGAAATATCTACGGCCAAAACAATGATGCAGATAAAAAAGGAACAAGAACAATATATCTAATCCGCCATGGTCAATATGATGAAGCTGATGAAAGAGATGAATTTATCGGCAAGGAATTATTACCTCTCGGGATTGCACAAACAAGATTGCTTGCAGCAAGACTAAAGGCAATGCCGGTTAAGTTTTCTTCACTCACCAGCAGTACGATGACACGTGCAAGACAAACTGCTATAATAATCAACCAGGAATTTCCCGAACTTAAATTGAAACAAAATAAATTAATAAGTGAATGCACTCCGCCAACTTGGCGAAAAGATGTAATGGCTAAAACCGATTCTCTAGAATCTTTAGAATGTGTTGATAATATAGAAAAAGCATTTCAAGAATATTTTATACCATCTCCGGATAAAAATGATAGAAACGATATTATCGTCTGCCATGGAAATGTTATCCGATACTTTGTAACAAAGGTTCTTAAAGTTGATACAATGTCATGGCTGCAAATGAGTATCACAAACTGCAGTTTAACTATTATTCGTATAACTCCGAATGGTACGATGAAGCTTGATACAGTTGGTGATTATGGACATCTTCCGGAAAATATGAGAACTTTTACTGGTGGAGAAAATGAAACAAAAGAATTAGTAGTTCCAACAATAAAATGAAAAAGATTTAATATTTATCTAATGATAGTCGTACAATATCTTTACATTCAAGCACCTTGTTATCAGAACCAAACTGCGTAACATTAATCATTGCCAAACCTATTTCCTTTAGTGTGATTATATATTTAGGAAACAGAATTTTCCAAACAGGGTAAAGAGGTGCAAATATTTTATACACTTTATATGTATTCTTTAATCCTTTCGTTGGGTGAATATATCCTGGTCTGAACATAAATGCTGCTTTAAATGGAAGTTTTAATAGATCATTCTCTGTTTTACCTTTTACACGAGCCCACATACTTTTTCCCTTTTCTGTGCTGTCTGTTCCAACACCTGACACATAACAAAAAGTCATATCAGAATTTAACTTTAATAAAGTCTTTGCAAAGTTCAATGTCAAATCATAAGTGATATGCTTGTATTCATCTTCTTTTTTCCCGACAGAAGAAACTCCTGCACAAAAGTAACAACCGTTGTATCCAGTAAGTTGATTTTCAATTTGAGTTAAATCAAAAAAATCTTTTTGAATAATTTCTTTTAACTTTTCGTGTTTTACTCCGCAAGGTTTGCGATTTATTACTAAAACATTTTCTACTTCTGGATGGAGAAGACATTCGTGTAAAACGCCTTCTCCAACCATTCCTGTTACCCCAGTAATTATTGCTTTTATTTTCACTACGTTACCTCCTCAACATCTGATTTTATTTTTATTTCATTCCCAAACAGTTTTGCTACTCTTCCGCAAAATGTTATAAGATAAGAAAGAATATCTTCAGCCTTTTCAAATCGGTTTTCAATTACAAGTTTCATTACTTCTTTTTGCTGATTGAATTTTATTTTGTCTTTGTATTCATCCATTATAAATCTCATCAACTCAACAAAACGTACTTTGTAGTAATCTTCTTTTTCGCCACGCGGAAGAATTATAAAAATATTTTTTCTTTGTATGGCAATTCTTTCAAACAACGCAAACGAAGAATAAAACTTTAAAGTTGCTGTTAAAACTAATCTTTTTACAATTTCCGGCAGTACTCCAAATCGGTCTAACATTTCTTCTTTAAGTTCTTCAATTTCAGACAAGCTTTTAACTGAATAAAGTGCAGTGTAAAAATTTAAGCGATCCATTTGTTCGGGCATATAAGTAACGGGAATACCAATATCAAAAAAGGTATCTATGGTTGGATCTGTTCTTTCTTCAATCTTTGGTAAAGATTTAAATACTTCTTTAAAATCCTGGTACTTAAGTTCATCAACAGCTTCATTTATCAATTTAATATAAAGGTCAAAACCAACGTCGTTAATAAAGCCTGTTTGCTCTGTGCCAAGTAAATTTCCCGCACCACGAATTTCTAAATCTCGCATAGAAACATTAAATCCCGAACCAATTTCTGTAAACTCTTCAATTGCCTGCAAACGGCGCAAAGCTTTTTTTGTAATTCCACTTAATGAAGGAACTATAAAATGTGCATAAGCTTGTCTGTCACTTCTACCAACACGTCCGCGTAATTGATGAAGCTCTGCAAGCCCAAATCTATCTGCACGATTAATAATTATTGTGTTAACATTTGGAATGTCAATTCCAGATTCAATAATTTTTGTTGATAACAGAACATCAAACTTACGATTGAGAAAACCATGAATAACTTCTTCGAGCTGTGGTGGTTTCATCTGTCCATGCGCAACTCCGATTTTTGCTTCGGGAACATATCGCTTGATGTAATCAGAAAGCTTGTCGATGGATTGAACACGATCATGAACAAAATAAACTTGTCCGTTTCGCTTTAGCTCATTCATAATCCATTCACGGATCTTTAACGCATCAAAAGTAGAAACGTTTGTGTTAATTGGCTGTCTGTTTGGCGGCGGTGTTGCAATTATTGAAAGATCACGTGCGCCTAGTAAAGATAAATTTAGTGTTCTTGGAATTGGAGTGGCCGTAAGCGTTAACGTATCAACATTAACTTTTACCTGGCGCAGCTTTTCTTTTGCTGCAACTCCAAAGCGATGCTCTTCATCAATGATGAGTAGACCAAGATCTTTAAACTTTACATCTTTGGAAATCAACCTGTGGGTACCAATTAAAACATCAAGCTGACCTTCTTCTAGAAGTTTTAAAATTTCTTTTTGTTCTTTCTTCGTCTGAAATCTTGACAGTGCAGCAACTCGAACAGGAAATTGCGTTAATCTATCTTTAAAAGTATTGTAATGCTGTTCAGCTAAAATTGTAGTTGGGACGAGTACACCAACTTGCTTACCATCTTGTACGGCTTTAAATGCAGCGCGTACTGCAACTTCTGTTTTGCCAAACCCCACATCTCCGCAAACCAAACGGTCCATCGGATTTTGAGCTTCCATATCATTTTTAACATCGTCGCTGGCTTTTGCCTGGTCTGGGGTATCTTCATAAAAGAAAGAGGCTTCAAGCTCTCGTTGCCAAACCGTATCCGGAGAAAACTTATAACCATCGGTCGATTTTCTTTTTGCATAAAGCTCAATAAGCTCACGAGCAGCTTCTTTAATTTTTTTCTTCGCTTTGGCCTTTGTGTTTAGCCATTCGCCGCTGCCAAGAGTTGCAAGCGTTGGTTTTAATCCATCTGCTGCAGTTTCTTTGGAAGAATATCTTTTAACTAAAGCGAGATAGTTTAAATTAACATAAACAACGCCGCCATCTGCATAAAGAATCTTCATCGATTCCTGATTTGCATCGCCAATTTTTATTGTCTCAAGTCCGGCGTACTGCCCAATTCCATAATCTTCGTGCACTACATAATCGTTACGCTTTATCGACGCAAAACTTTTAGCTTTAGATTTTTTAAACTTTTTTAATGAGGAAATTTTTGTGCGGTATGGCTTATTAAAGATTTGATAATCAGTTAGTAAAAGAATTTTTTCATTTCGATTTATATATCCATCTTTAATCGCAAAGGTTTCAATCTTTATTTTACCAGAGTCAATTAATTCTTCAAGTTCGGGATTTATTTCTGCTAGTAATTCTTTTAAGCGTTTTGTTTGTAATTCATTTTCCGATGTAATGGTAATGCTAAAACTTTTTTCCGCATAATCTTTTAAAACTGAAAATAAGATTTGATAGTTTGAATTGATTGATGGAGAGGGAGAAAACCCAAGCTCTATTCTTTTGGTTGAGGAAAGCTCGTCTTCAATTATCCAGCTAGCACCTTTACTTTTATAATCAAACGAAGTTGTTTCTTCTTGTATATCTGCCTGAAATTGTTTCAGGCTTTCAGATTCCGGAACAATTTCGGAATGATTCGGTTCCGGAAATTCATCTTCATCAAGAGCCTTCACTTTTTTCTTTGATTTAACTTCCTCTTCTATTGCGGGAAAAATTTCTTTTTCTGTGGATTTGATATTATCCAAATCGTAAGACGATGCTATAAAGATTGGATTTGTTAAATAATCAAAAATATCAGAAGTAAAGTCCTCGTCTTGATTTTGAAATGCACCGGCTAAAGTTACTTCTTCAACCTTCTCAAAGGAGCGTTGGCTTTCACCATCAAAGTATCGAATAGACTCTATGAAATCACCATCAAACTCTAGTCTTACAGGACTTTTTTCTGAGTAAGACCAAAAATCTACAATTGCTCCGCGCTGAGAGTAGTATCCTGGTGCTTCAACAAATTTGTCTTTTGTGTAAACAAGTAAATTTAGATACTCAACTAAATCATCGTACTTCAAATCTCCACCAACGGAAACTTTTGTTGTAAGGTGATTTATCTTTTCTTTATCGGGAAGTTTTAGATTTAGAACTTCGTATGTAGTAATTAATATAAATCTTTTGCTTTTTGAAATCGCTGTTAATTTTTCTTGAATTGATTCAAGATTGAAATCATCAATAACAATTAAATCATCAGCAAGACCAAGAATATTTAATTCTACTTTTGTTTCGTGAACAGTTTTACTATCAGTAAATAGTAAAACTATTTGTTCATGTTTCTTTAATAATTCTTTTACTGCAAAACTTTTTGCGGCACCGTAAAGTGGACTAACAAAATTAATTTTATTTGCTGAATCTGAGACGAGAGAAATGATTTTATCAAAAAGTGATGTGTTATTCAAAATATTTAATGGATTGCTGCTCATTACTTTAAGTTAATCAGAAGCTTAACTGTAGGGCTAAACCACCAGGAAAAGGATATAAACTTATTTTAGTTTTTTCATTTTTATTTGTTTCATGATTATCTACAAACTCTCCCGAAAAATATCCAATAGCTGCTCCCATTAGTACGTCCGAAACCCAATGCTGATTATGATATATACGCGAATATCCAACTAATCCTGCTGCTGCGTACCATCCAACTTTCCAAAAGATATTATCAATTTCATTTGCCATTACGGTAGAATATGCAAAAGCCAAAGTTGTGTGTCCGGATGGAAATGAATTATAATCGTTATCAAATGAAAATGGATCGGTATAATAATTGCATTCTTGTTTGTACGGTCTGCCGCGCCCAACAACTGTTTTAGTAATTACCGTTAACGAAGTTGCAAGAAATGTTGCTTCTGTTAGTTTAACTGCAAGTTTTCGTACTGAATTATTATTATCAATCAATCCGTAGCCATATAAGCCAATTATGCTCGCACCCACAAACTCCGTGTAAAAATATTTATCTATGGAAAAAACATCATTAGCAAAATCGCTTTTATTTCTTTGTGAAAAATTTCTTACGTCTTTATCGGTCAAAGTTGCAAGTCCGGTTAATCCAACCATAGCAGAAAATTCAATCCAATCTTCGGAATCAAATCTAAATGGTGATGTATAAAAATTTGCACTAACATTTAGAAAATCTTTAGCATCTTTTACAAAAATGCTATCAACTTGTGCGGATGTAAAACAAAAAGGAGCTAATAAAAAAAGAAAAAAATATTTCATTAATAAATGTAAGTTGTTTTTGTTACAAATTATTTTTGTAACTCAATTACAACTAATTTTTTTCCTTTTTTATTTCTGATATTAGTCGGTTTGTAAGCAAGCTCGTAAACAGTTGATTTTTTTATAAATGACTTGTATTTCATCTCAGCCTTTTGAAACTCTTCATCCAAATTGCCTCCTTTTATTGCAACGATGTATCCTTTCTCTTTAACCAAAGGAAGCGCGTAACGTATTAAGATTATAATCGGTTTAACTGCACGACTAACAACTAAATCAAATGATCCTTTATACTTTGCAATAAACTCAGGGCTCTCAACTCGTGCGCACTCAGCAACCGCATTACTTAATTTCAGCTTATCAACAAAGTCGTTAACGGCATCAATTTTTTTTCCTATAGAATCAACAAGAACACCACGCAAATCGGGGCGCATAATTGCAAGTGGAATTCCGGGAAAACCTCCGCCTGTTCCTATATCAACAAATCGCATTAATTTTTCAGGTAAAAATTTTGTAATGTATGAAGAAATGAAAATGTGATTTTCAACTATACTATCCACATCTTTTCTGGAAATTAAATTTACTTTTTTGTTTTTTTCAACAACAAGATTTGCAAAAAAAGCAAGCCTTTCTGTGCGCATTGGTTCCGGATTAAAACCATTATCCCAGCAAAAATTTTGTAATTCTTTAAGATAAATTTCTTGTTTGGCAGGCGACATACAAAAACCTTAAAATTAGTTCTTCAAATATACCAACAAAATCGAAATATCTGAAGGCGTAACACCCGAGATTCTTGAAGCTTGAGCGATTGAACGTGGTTTTACTTTGCTCAACTTTTCCCTTCCTTCTGTTGATAGTTGTTTTATTTTAGTAAAATCAAAGTTTATTGGAATTTTTGTTTCCTCATATTTTTCTAGTTTGGCAACCGCTTCATATTGTCGCATAATGTAACCTTCATATTTCAGTTCAATTTCAGCTTGTTCCAGTGCTTTTTCATCGTTTAATAATTCAAGTGCTACAAATTCATTTGCAGATCCGTTAAAATTTAAAAGTTGCTTTAGGTTGATTTCCGGACGTTTACAGAGTTTCGATATTGTTTCTGTGGAATCAATTTCATTTGAGCCGATGGAGGTTAAAAATTCATTTATATCTCTTGCATGATATTTTTTAGATTGGCAATAATTAATACCATTAATAATTGTCTCTTCTCTTGATTTAACGGATTTATATAAATCAGCGTCTATCAAATCAAAATCGTAACCATATTTCATCAATCTTCTATCAGCATTATCCTGCCGAAGAAGCAATCTATGTTCTGCACGAGAAGTAAACATTCTGTATGGTTCGTCTGTCGATTTTGTTACTAAATCGTCAATCAACACCCCGATGTACGCTTCACTTCTTTTCAAAACAAATTCTGGTTTGCCTTGAATTTTTAATGCTGCATTTATTCCTGCGATCAAACCTTGAGCTGCTGCTTCTTCGTAACCGGATGTGCCGTTTATCTGCCCAGCAAAATATAATCCCTCAATCAATTTTGTTTCTAAAGTTAAATCAACTTGCTGAGGTGGAAAGAAATCATACTCAACAGCATAACCAGGACGAACCATTTCAACATTTTCTAACCCGGGAATTTTATGCAAAGCTTCGTACTGAATATCCGCATCAAGAGAAGACGAAAACCCATTTAAATAAATTAAATTAGAATCTAAACCTTCCGGCTCTAAGAAAAGTTGGTGTCTTTCTTTGTCAGAAAATCTAACAATTTTATCTTCTATTGAAGGACAATATCTTGGACCAACTCCTTTTATCAAACCAGTAAATAAAGGAGATGCAGCAAATCCTTTTTCAAGAATTTTATGGACAGTAGGATCAGTATAAGTAATATGACAGCTTACTTGAGGAAGAAAAGGAAATTTAGAAAAATCAGTTTGATGAGAGAATGGTTGCGGGTTTTCATCACCGGGCTGCTCTTCTAAAATGCTCCAATTTATTGAATCTTTTTTTAATCGCGGAGGAGTTCCGGTTTTTAATCTACCATACTCAAATCCTAAATCCGCCAATGATTCTGTAATTCCAATCGCGGGTTGTTCACCAAATCTTCCGCCTGTGGTTTTATTCAAACCAGTATGCATCAGGGCATTTAAAAAAGTACCAGATGAAAGAACCAAAGCTTTGCAATACACCACCTCCCCATCTGAATTTTTAACACCAACTACTTTTCCATCTTCAGTTAAAACCTCAATAGCCGAGCCTTCAACAATTTCTAGACTTTCGATTTTAGATATAATACGATTAGCTTCTTCCGAATAAAGAACCCGATCTGATTGACAGCGTGGCGACCAAACCGCTGGGCCTTTAGATCGATTTAACATTCGGAATTGGATTCCAGTGTTATCGGCAATTTGTCCCATTATTCCGCCAAGAGCATCAATCTCACGAACCAAATGCCCTTTTGCGGTTCCACCTATTGCAGGATTACAAGACATTCTACCAAGGGCAAATCTATCCATTGTAACTAATCCAACAGAGCAGCCCATTCTAGCTCCAGCCGAAGCAGCTTCTATACCAGCATGTCCACCGCCTACCACAACTATGTCAAATTTCTTCATATACCAATCTTTTTTATGTTTTCACGTGAAACAAAATTATTTGCCAAATGTTAAGCTTTGTCGTTTCACGTGAAACTTAATCTCTATTTTCCAATACAAAATCTCATAAATATGTTATTAAGAATATCGTCAGAGGTGACTTCACCAATTATCTCAGCAAGATTCAGCTCAGCGTTTCTCAAATCCACAGATATAAACTCTCCGCTCATTTTTTTAAGGATTGATTCCCTAGAATTTATTAAATTCTCTCTTGATTTCTTCAAACAATTATGATGTCTTAGATTTGTTACAATTGCTGTTTTCTCTGTATAATTTTCATTTCCAATGGTTTTTTCTTTTAAGGATTTGAAAAGTGACTCAATTCCCTCTCCAGTTTTGGCGGATATTTTAACATCAGAACTTATTTCGGAATTTCCATCTAAATCAACTTTATTAAGAACCTTGATAATCTTATCTGAGCTTGTAAGTTTTAACAATTCCACAAAAAGATCTTTTGATTCTCCTTGCTGAACATCTTCTAAAAAAATAATTACATCTGCATTTCTAACAGTTTCCTGGCTTCTTAAAATCCCCTCTTTTTCGATTGAATCGTCTGAAACCCGAATGCCAGCAGTATCAAATAACCTAAAAAGAATTCCCTCAATTGAAACCTCTTCACGTATTACATCTCGAGTTGTTCCAGGAATCTCACTTACAATTGCTCGTGATTCCTTCAAAATATAGTTTAAAAGTGAAGATTTGCCAACGTTTGGCTTGCCAACTATAGCAACGTTTACACCATCACGAATAACTCTCCCAAACTCATAGCTTTCTAACAAAGTGTCTATTTCTATAATTATCGAATCAATTCTTTTAAGTAGCTCATCCTGATTTACAAACTCAATATCTTCTTCAGCAAAATCTAATTCAAGCTCAACAAAAGATGAAGAATTTAGCAATTGTGATCTCAAATCATTAACTTTTTTAGATAATAACCCATCAAGCTGATTTCTTGCACCACGAAATGATGCCTCTGTTCTTGAACTAATTATATCCGCAACCGCTTCTGCTTTTGTTAAATCTAATTTGTTATTTAGAAATGCTCGTTTTGTAAATTCGCCAGGCTCAGCTAATCTTACATCCGGATCAGCAATTAAAAGCTCAATAACTTTTTGTGTAATTAACGGATTTCCGTGTGTGCTAATCTCTACACTATCTTCGCCTGAATATGAATTTGGAGCCCTAAAAACAGATACTAAAACGTCATCGACATGTTCAATTTCGCTGTTAACTATATCGCCGTAATGCAAAGTGTGCGTTGCTGCATTTTTAATTTTTATTTTTCCATTAAAAATTTTATCCACAGCAAAAAACGCATGTATGCCGCTAATTCTAATAACGGAAATCGCACCAACTCCTGCTGGAGTTGCTAATGCAACGATTGTATCTTCTTTCACTTTTAAAATGCTCAAATTTTAAGATTGCAAAAATAATCAATAATAAAGGGTTTACCAATTTGGAGTTAGTGAAAAGCAATATTTATTGAATTGTTATTATGACAGATATTTGTGACGATTATGCGCCACATTCAATTTATTTGTCAAAATATCCGCCATTATGGCGACTTACACAAATTGAGAATAATTACCGTAACTCGTTATATTATAATTGGTTATGGATAGAAACCACTTCGGCACGCAGGTTGTTCGGTTGCCTGTGAAATTAAAAAAAACAAAATATAATAAACAACTAAATTAAGGAGATAGTACAATGACACTCATAAAATTCAACCCGGTTAGAGATCTAATCGATTTCGAAAGAGAGTTTAACAAAATGTTTAACTCGCTTGAAAACAGATTTGGTATTTCTAAAAGCAAAGATGTTGATGAGGAATATGAAAATGCTGTGTGGACACCACTAACAGACATCTATGAGAATAATGACAATTTTACATTGAAAGTTGATTTACCGGGAATAAAAAAAGAAGATGTTAAAATTGCTTTTACAAATGGAAAGTTAAACATTAGTGGTGAACGTGTTCAGCAAGCTGAAAATAAAGATGAAAAATGTCATCGAATTGAAAAGGCGTATGGCAAATATTTTAGGTCTTTCACTTTACCGGAATTAATTCAGGCTGAAAAAATAAACGCAGAGTTTGCTGATGGACAGTTAACAATAACTATCCCGAAAGCAGAAGAAGCAAAGCCAAAAGAAATTGAAATAAAAGTGAAGTAAGCTAAGTGTGGATGTTTAAGTGATAGAGGATAAAGGGTAACTATTTGGTTACCCTTTTCTTTTATCTAAATTTAGAATAAGATTTTTTCTTATTCAGGATAAAAATGGAATATAAAGATTATTATAAAATACTTGGTGTTGAGAAATCCGCAACTCAGGATGAAATTAAAAAAGCTTACCGCAAACTTGCAATGAAGCATCATCCCGACCGTAATGCTGGAAATAAATCTTCTGAAGAAAAGTTTAAAGAAATTACAGAAGCCAACGAGGTTTTAAGCGATCCAGAGAAACGAAAAAAGTACGATGCGCTTGGTTCAAACTGGAATCAATATCAGAACACTGGCGGACAGGGCTTTGGTGATTTCTATACTAACTATGGCGGCGGGAAAAGACAATCTGGTTCAAATTACGAATTCTCAGGCGATATAAATGATATTTTTGGTGGAATGGGCGGCAGTGGATTTTCTGATTTTTTTGAATCATTTTTCGGCGGCGGTGGAAGAGGATCTGGCGGAAGAACTCAGCAGCAAAAAACTGCCATTGATGTTGAAGCAAATATGAACATTACTCTTGAAGATGTTTTTAACGGAAGTGAGAAACAAATTTCAGTTGAGGGAAAAAAGTTAAAGATAAAAATAAATCCCGGAACTAAAGATGGACAGAAGCTTAGATTAAAAGGTATGGGGCGTTCTAAAACTGCGAGCGGCGAAAAAGGTGATTTATATTTAAATCTTCATATACTCCAACATCCATTTTATGAAATAAAAGAAAATGATTTATACTACAATCTTGATGTTGATTTATACACCGCGGTACTTGGTGGAAAAGAAAACATTCAAACTTTAGATGGAAAAACCATTAGTATTTCAATTCCGGAAGGAACTGAATCCGGAAAAACTTTAAGACTAAAAAATCTTGGAATGAATAATAATAATTTTCGTGGGGATTTATTTGTAAGGATACTTGTTACAATTCCCAAAAACCTTAGCAAAGAAGAAAGAGAATTATTTAACAAATTAAAATCAATAAGACCAGAATGGTAAAGTCATGCTGAACTTGTTTCAGCATCTAGTTAAAAATCAAAAGACCCCGAACCAAGTTCGGGAGGACTAAATAATAAATTTGGAGAAACAATGACCGAGACTCATAAACAAAAAATTGAATTTAAAGCTGAAACAAAAAAGCTTCTTGATATTTTAGTTCACTCGCTTTACACAAGCAAAGATATTTTTCTACGTGAATTAATTTCAAATTCATCAGATGCCTTGGATAAACTTCGATTTGAATCCAACAAAGGAACAGATATTGTTGATAAGGATTTGCCATTAGAAATTAAAATCGGATTTGATGATAAGAAAAATACCATTACAATTACTGACACTGGTATTGGAATGACGCGCGATGAATTAATTGCAAATATTGGGACAATTGCAAAGTCTGGTTCAGAAGAGTTTTTAAAACAACTTTCTGAAAGCAAGGAAGCGGTAAACAATATTATTGGAAGATTCGGGATAGGGTTCTATTCTGTTTTTATGGTTGCAAAAGAAGTTGTGATTAAAACTAGATCCTACAAAAAAGATGAAGCTGCAGTTGAATGGAAATCTGATGGTCTTGGCGAATATGAAATTGCTGATCTTACGGAAGAAGTTAAACGCGGAACAACGATCGAGATTTTTCTAAAAGAAGAAACAAAAGAGTTTTCAGAAAAGTATCGTTTGGAATCTATTATTAAAAAGCATTCCAACTTTATATCTTTCCCGATCTTTTTAGAGAATGAAAAGATTAACACCATTGCAGCAATTTGGCGCGAACCAAAATCCAATTTAAAAAAAGAACAATACGATGAGTTTTATAAATTTTTAACCTACGATAACGAAGAACCGTTTGAAACTATTCACACTTCAGTTGATGCCCCGATTCAGTTTAACTCGTTGCTGTTCATACCTAAAAAGAGCTATGAGTATTGGAGATTTAATCGAGATGATTATGGTTTAGATTTATACGTTCGCCGTGTTCTTATTCAACATCAAAACAAAGAATTATTACCTGAATATTTAAGTTTTGTAAAAGGTGTTGTTGATTCAGAAGATTTACCGCTAAACATTTCTCGCGAAACACTGCAGGAAAATATTATCTTTACAAAAATTGCACAGAGTGTTGCAAATAATATTCTTTCGGACTTAATTAAAGTCGCAAAAGATTCTCCCGAACGTTATGCCGATTTCTGGAAAGAGCACGGAAGAATTTTCAAACTTGGCTATATGGATTATGCAAATGTGGAAAAGTATCAACAGCTTTTAAGATTTAATTCTTCTGTAAGCAAAGATGAGAAGGAACTTGTTTCCTTGGAAGATTATGTTGGCAGAATGAAGAAAGATCAGAAAGAAATTTATTACTCGCTTGGAACAAGTAAGGAAGCAATTGATTTAAATCCACATCTTGAAATCTTTAAATCAAAAGGATTGGAAGTTTTATATCTCTACGATCCGGTTGATGAGTTTGTGGTTACATCAATTCGCAAGCATAAAGATTTCGATTTCAAATCTGTTGATGGTGTTGATTTGAAAGAACTTGACAAGCTTGAAGATGTTGAAAAGAACGAAGAGCCAAAAGAAAAATTCAGCAAGGAGGATGACAAGGCTTTTGGAAAGTTAATGTTAAAGATGAAAGAAATTCTTGGTGATAGAGTAACAGAAGTTCATGAATCAAAACGATTAAAAGGTAGTCCATCTTGCTTAATTAATCCCGATGATACGATGTCATCAACGATGCAGAAAATTTTAAAAATGTCCAATCAGGGAATGGCTATGCCGCCACAGAAAAGATTGATGGAAATAAATAAGGATCATAAGCTTATAAAAAACCTGATGAATGTGTTTAAGAAAAATGAAAGTGATCAATTTATTGCAGATACAACCGAACAGCTTTATGAATCAGCACTGCTGCTTGAAGGAAATCTTGAAGATCCGTATAAGCTTGTAAACAGACTGAATAAGATGTTGACAGATGCGAGTGAGTTGTATAGTAAGAGTAAAGAATAATAACTGCCCACTTTTGTGGGAATGACAATTTGTTTGTGTCATTCCTGACTTGATCGGGAATCTTATAGTAAAAAGAAAAAAATGATTAGAGATTGTGATCGATGATGAAATTGTCACCCTGAGCAAAAACGAAGAGTGACAAGGAAAGAAAGGAAAAGAAAATATTATGTCGTTTAACTTAAATAGACTAACTATAAAAGCACAGGAAGTTGTTCAAAGCGCAATTGAGATTGCACAAAATTATAACAATCAAATTGTTGAAGCAGAACATGTTCTGGCCGCAATTGTACAGGAAAGTGGAAATGTTGCTGAGAATGTCATAAAGAAAACGGGCGGCAACTTTAATGCAGTTAAGTTAAAAGTTGTGCAATTGCTGGAAACACTTCCAAAAGTAAGCGGTACAGGTTTAGGAAATCAGCAAATGTCTCAATCGCTTGGAAAGGTATTTGATGTTGCTGCTGAAGAAGCCCGCAACTTAAAAGATGATTATGTTTCAACTGAACATATCTTGCTCGCACTATCTAACGAAAAAGGAAAAGCGGGACAACTTTTACGTGACAATGGTATTAATTATAAAGATATTCTTACTGCACTAAAAGAAATTCGCGGAGCACAACGTGTTACTTCTCAAAATCCTGAAGATACATATCAATCTTTAGAAAAGTACGGAAGAGATTTAAACGAGCTTGCCAAGCAGGGCAAACTTGATCCAGTAATTGGTAGAGATGAAGAGATAAGACGAGTGCTTCAGGTTTTATCACGTAGAACAAAAAATAACCCTGTTTTAATTGGTGAACCTGGTGTTGGTAAAACTGCAATTGCAGAAGGTATAGCCCATCGAATTATTTCTGGCGACGTTCCGGAAAATCTAAAAACAAAAAGAATCGTTGCGCTTGATATGGGCGCTCTTGTGGCTGGAACACAATTTCGTGGACAATTTGAAGAAAGATTGAAAGCTGTGATTAAAGAAGTGCAGCAATCTAATGGAGAAATTATTCTTTTTATAGATGAACTTCATACACTTGTTGGCGCAGGTGCAACACAAGGCGCAATGGATGCCGCAAATATTTTGAAACCTGCCTTAGCCCGTGGTGAGTTGCATGCAATCGGCGCTACGACACTTGATGAATATAAAAAATATATTGAAAAAGATGCGGCACTCGAAAGACGTTTTCAACCGGTACTTGTTAGTGAACCATCTGAAGAAGATACAATTTCTATTTTGCGCGGACTTAAGGAGCGATACGAAGTACATCACGGCGTTAGAATAACCGATGGTGCAATTGTAGCTGCCACGCAACTTTCTGAAAGATATATAACAGATAGATTTCTTCCTGATAAAGCAATTGATTTGATTGACGAAGCTGCAAGTAAACTTAGAATTGAAATAAATTCTATGCCTGAAGAACTTGATGTACTTGAACGCAAAGTAAAACAACTTGAAATAGAACGTGAAGCGTTAAAGCGAGAAAAAGATGATGCTTCCGCAAAACGACTTGAAGAATTGCAAGAGGAACTGAGCCAACTAAATGCAGAGCGTTCAATACTTCGCACACATTGGGATATTGAAAAAGAGAAGATTCAAAAAATTCGCACAATGAAAAGCGAAATTGAAAATCTTAAGCTTGAAGCAGAAAAGTATGAACGTGAGGGTGATCTTGGAAAAGTTGCAGAAATACGTTACGGCAGAATTGTAAATCTTGAAAAGCAATTAAAAGAAGAAACAAAGAAACTTGCCGAAGCTCAACAAGACAAAAAAATGTTAAAGGAAGAAGTTGATGCAGAGGATATTGCAGAAGTAGTTGCAAAGTGGACCGGAATTCCTGTTAGCAGAATGCTCGAAAGCGAACGCAGCAAACTTTTAAAGCTGGAAGATGAATTACATAAGCGAGTGATAGGACAGGATGAAGCTGTTTCGGCAGTAGCAAATGCTATTCGCCGTTCACGTTCGGGATTACAGGATGCAAATCGTCCAATCGGTTCATTTATATTTCTTGGAACTACCGGTGTTGGTAAAACAGAACTTGCACGCGCACTTGCAGAAATTCTTTTTGATGATGAACACGCAATGATAAGAATTGATATGAGTGAGTATATGGAAAAGTTTTCCGTATCGCGATTAATTGGTGCGCCTCCCGGATATGTTGGATACGAAGAAGGCGGGCAGTTAACGGAATCTGTACGACGAAGACCTTATTCTGTGGTTTTACTTGATGAAATTGAAAAAGCTCACTCGGATGTTTTTAATGTTCTGCTGCAGGTTTTAGATGATGGAAGATTAACCGATAACCAGGGAAGAACTGTAAACTTTAAGAACACAATTATAATAATGACATCAAATCTTGGCTCTCATATAATACAGGATAGACTTGAGGCATTTAATGAAGATAATGTTGAAACTTTTATGGGTGAGCTTAGACAGCAGATGCACGACTTGCTAAGAAAAACTATTCGTCCTGAGTTTTTAAATAGGATTGATGAAATTGTTCTCTTCAAACCTTTATCAAGATTAGAAATTAGAAAGATTGTTAATATACAACTTGAGCGCGTGCAAAAAATGTTAAAAGATAAAGAAATCACACTCGCTGTTTCTGATGAAGCAAAAGATTGGCTTGCGCAGCTTGGTTATGATGTAACTTACGGTGCGAGACCTTTAAAAAGAGTAATTCAAAAATATCTTATTAATCCCCTTTCACAGGAATTGCTTGCCGGTAATTTTGGAGATGGAGATACGATTAAAGTTAACTTAAGTGAAAAAGTTGGATTAGTGTTCCTAAAGTAATAGTAATAATTTTTTCAATATACTCACCCTACGCCGTGTCAATTGAAGCTGGGTTTTAATAAGTAAGACTCTCCCGAACAGTGTTTCTTTTCAAAAAAATATAATTTTATTAGACCTCCAGGTATTTTCTTGAGTATTAAAAAATTTTAAAGCAACATTTTATATATAGAAATTATTTCGTAATGTTGTATAAATATTATGCCCATTTCTCCTGTTGAGGCAAAAAATATTCTACAGTATTATTCTTGTATCAAAACTGCTTCGATTTATCATTTCTTTGGGCTGCCATAAATTCCATAAATAACGGTGTGCATACATTCATTCATTCCACAAGGAGGACATTATGTTCAAAAGTTACTTGAATCTTCTGTGTTCTTTCGGTTTCGTTTGCTTGCTATTATCAGGATCATTTGCAAATGCACAAACAAATCCTGATTCAAAAAAATGGTATACTGGAATTTTTGGTGGATATGTTTCAGGAGAACTTAATTCAGATGATCCTACTCATAAAGAAACAACAGGTGATTATAATGATGACAGCCCAATGGCAGGAGTATTTATTGGATATCAACATCAGTTTGATAATGATTGGGTTGCGGGTGCAGAGTTAATTATACCGCTATATATGGAAAAAGGAACTGCCGTGGATAAAGTTTACTTTCCCGATCTTGTGACATATGAGGCGAGCTACCGTTATGCTCTGTTTTTAACTGGAAAGTTTGGCTACAGCTTAGACAAATTACTTCCATATGTGTTTGGAACTGTTGGTTTTGCAAATGTAAATGGCAAAACATACAATGTTGATTTAGATGAAAACTATTCGCCAGGATTTGAACAAAGTGCTGCGGCAACACATTTAATCTGGCAAATAGGCGGCGGTGTAGATTACAATTTTAGTGAAGTTTTATTTGCAGGTGCACGGGTTGGTGCTTTTATTGGTACCAGAGCAGATCATACAATGCCGTGGAATGAGCCAGGGCCAAATATGTTTGGATATAATGCGCTTTTAATTCAGGTTAATTTTGGTTATAGATTCGGATTTTAAATACTGTTTCGGTGTTAACATAATGAAACAATTTCAAACCGCAGGAGATAACTTCTACGGTTTTTTTAATTTAAATTATTCTTGCCGTTGTTTTCTTTGGAAAGAATTATGAAGTTTGATTTAGAAAATTATTTTCGTGGACGTCACGGTCTTATCGTGACGCAAGTTATATCCGCCGCCGCGGTGCAACCGTGGCAGCCAGTGAAAAAAATAACTAAAACTAAAATCGATTCCTCTAACCGTTCAACCGTTTATTATTTATTACACTAGTTGATAAGTCGAATTGAAGTTTTTAAGTTTGAGATAAATGTTCTAATTGAATAATGCCACATAAAAATTACAAGGATTTATGATTACACGAGCGAAAGACAGAATAACAAAAATTCCTATTATGGGTAGTTCAGGAGATTGTCCAACGGGTGCGATGCAGTTCGATCTTGATTGGCCTGGACTATGGGTACGAGGAGATGATGCACTTGACCTGTACGATGAACTAATAGAATTCAAGGAAAGGGTGTTGCTTCCAAAGGGGATAAAAAGATACCCGCACTCTCTTGAGATTATGCTTGAAATAATAGCAGAGGATGTGAAAGTGAAGCGATAGAAAATCAGTACACTGCTTCAAGCCTAGAGAGTATTTGTATCTAATGAATTAACTGAAGCGTGATTAGAGCTCCCAGATTGCCTAAGCAGCGTGGGACTTTTTTGCAATGGTTAATCTTGCCATTGTAGTCTTATGTATTAAACTTACTGTTATTTTCTTGGGAAAAAATTGGGAAGTTTGATAGGAATGGTTTATCGGCTCCTGGCTTTGACAGGATCTTCAGTGACCATAGTTCAAAATTAGATGAGTAATAGTGCTGGATGAAGGAAGAAACCATAATAATATACCGCCCCACCGGTCCAGAAGAATTGAAGCTGCTGGCTGAAAGTGGTTATAAAAAATGGCCGCCTCGATTTCCAGAGCAGCCAATTTTCTATCCAGTCACAAATGAAGTGTATGCAAAACAAATTGCTATGAAATGGAATGTAAAATCCAGTGGAGTTGGATACGTAACAAAATTTAAAGTTAAAAAGGAATTCATTGATAAATATGAATTACACAAAGTTGGAGGAATTAATCATACAGAATGGTGGATACCGGCTGAAGATCTTGAAAAGTTAAATGATAATATTGTTGGCTTAATTGAGGTTATCGGTGAGTATAGATAAATTTTCGTTGACGTCACGATCGTACCGTGACGTATGTGGTAACCTCTGCCACGGTGCGACCGTGGCAGCCTTGCAAAGGTTTTTTATTCTCCCCTTTGTTTCCTTTGGGAAGAATGGGGAAGTTTAAAGTTGCAAACAATTTAGGTGTAAGTAATATTTAGCATCCGGCTCTTTCTGACAAATCACATATTTAACCTGAAAAAATCAGGAAAAAACTGATAGATTGAATACTTGTTTCTATCATAAAATGAAATAATGGAGATTAATTGGACACACTGAACAAAAACAGAGTTCCGCATATAATTTTTTTATACTGGGTTATTAAAATAGCCTCAACCACGCTCGGGGAAACTGGTGCTGATTTGTTCTCTATGACACTAAATCTTGGTTATGGAGAAACAATTATAATTTTTACCATCTTATTCCTGATATTGCTTTCCATCAAACTATATATCGGTAAATATAATCCGGCGGCTTACTGGTTAGTATTTACAGCAACTGCAATTGTCGGTACCGGAATTTCTGATTTTATCGATCGCACATTGGGTCTGGGTTATACTTTCGGGTCGGTTATTTTAGTGCTGTTTTTATTGATTGTTTTAAAACTATGGCATCAAAAAGAAAAATCAATATCAGTTGAAAACATAAGAACGCAATCTGCCGAAATTTATTATTGGATTGCATTTCTTATTGCCAATACATTGGGAACCGCAGCCGGTGATTTTCTTTCTGATAGTTTAGGATTGGGGTTTTTAATTAGTGCCCTTCTAATAACCGGAATGCTGATTGTCACTGTGCTTCTGCATTATTTTACTCCGGTTTCAAAAATAGTTTTATTCTGGATTGCATTTGTTTTAACAAGACCATTCGGTGCAACCTTTGGTGATCTTCTTACCAAACCTATTGAAAAAGGAGGTCTTGATCTTGGTACCACCGGGGCTTCAATCTTTTTTACAATTATTTTAATTATCGGATTGTACAAAGAAACCAAACTGGAAAAAGTAAGAGCTACAAACAATAAAATCTAAAAGATTTTAAAACCTGCCCGTTGTTTTCTTTGGAAAGAATTGGGAGGTTTAGTAAGGGAAATTAATTTATGAACAACTTATAAAAACTCGGCTTCGAAAATTGGTTTTGGGAATCCTCCGTAAGGAGTCCTTAGGACATCCATTCGAGGAAAGATAAAGTTGGTTTATTCAAAACCAACTGCTTTCAAAATACGTGAGTAATAAGCGCAAGCAAAAACAGCTGGTGTAAATAACATAATGGATGCTGATCAAAAAAATATTGATGAAGAATTAGTCATCGTCAAGTATGACTCTAATTGGCCAGTATTATTTAATTCTGAAAAAGAATTGTTGTTGAAAGCACTCAGTAACGCAGTCACAAATATTGAGCATTTTGGAAGTACTGCAGTAAAAGGTATGGCCTGCAAACCTATAGTTGATTTGCTGGTAGGTGTAAAAAGTCTGGAAACTGCTATTGCAAAGATACCTTTACTTGAATCACTTGGTTATGAAAATTTCGGAGAGGTTTTTTTCAGAGGACGTATCTATCTCCGTAAAAGAAGCAAGCACAACTTCAATCTTGCCATAACAGTTAAAGGTGGTTCCTTCTGGACGGATCAGATAATTCTCCGTGATTATTTAAGAACCCATCAGGAAGAGGCAAAAAACTATTCGGCGTATAAATATATTATATTTAAGTCTGGTAAAAGATTGTTCTCAACATATTCTCAGGCAAAGGATGCTTTTCTTAATGATATTAAAAACCGATCAAAACAATGGTATAATTCAACAATATGAACGTTATTGAAAAACTCGGCTTCGATAATTGGTTTGAGGATAAATTAGACTATGTTTAGGATTACTGAATCCGATGTAGCTAATCTAATCTCTCAAGATGCAAAAAGTATTAAACTTTTAATCGAGTTAGACCTTTTCAATAAGTTGCAACTTTATATGACTGGTAGAATCACCCGAGGCGTCGAATTATTTGGAATTGGTCCATTAGAAATTATACGGGGGGCAAATTTTTTGTTTGACTACCGCGAGCTAATAAACTATGCTATAGAAAATCATTATCGAGTATTTGTTATAAAAGAAGGGTCATATTTTGGAAATGGAAATTGGTATTTGGAATTTAATAAGAAATAAATCAGAACAGCTAAATACTGTCCGCATAATTCACACAAAAACGTGAACAGAATCAAGAGATTTTTAATATGAAAACAATTGAGAAACTTGGATTTGATAATTGGTTTTTGGAATCAATCCCTTCGGGAAGGGATAAAGTTGATTTATCCCAAAACCCTGATTTTAAAATCGTAAGAGTAATAAGTGTAAACAAAAACAGCTTTGTTGTTTCCAACGGCATAAAAGACATTTATGCAGAGCTGACTGGAAAATTTTTGTTTAATTCTGATTCCGCTTTAGACCTGCCAACCGTTGGCGATTTTGTTTATGCACAATTATTTGATGATGATACGCTTGCAATCATTCAGGATATTCTTCCGAGAAAATCTTTACTAAAAAGAAAAGCCGCAGGAAAGAAAATTGATTATCAATTAATTGCAGCGAACATTGATAATGCAATTATTATGCAGTCACTTGATTCCAACTTCAACTTGCGAAGACTTGAACGTTATCTGGTAATGATCAATGAGAACAATATAACTCCACTTATATTTTTAAGTAAAAGCGATCTTATTAGTCCAGAAGAAGCTGAAGAAAAGAAAAAACAGATACTTGAAATATTGCCTGATGCAAAAATATCTTCATTTAGCAATACTAGTTTAAATGATATTGAAAATATCAAAACGCTTTTTACCCCACATAAAACTTACTGCCTGCTTGGTTCATCGGGAGTCGGCAAAACCACTTTACTGAATAATTTAATTCATCAGGAGTTATACAAAACACAGCCGATAAGAGAAAAAGACGGAAGAGGAAAACACACTACCACACGACGCGAGCTGATTGTTCTGGAAAACGGAGCAATAATAATTGATAATCCCGGAATGCGCGAGCTTGGGGTGATCTCTAACGAGTCCGGTCTTGGTGATACGTTCAATGAAATTGATCAGCTTGTAGATCAGTGCAAATACAAAGACTGCACTCATACAGTTGAAGTCGGCTGTGCAGTACTAGAAGCGATGCAACGTGGAGAGATTTCAGCAGAGCGTTACAACAACTACATAAAAATTTTTAAAGAGTCGCAGTATAACGAAATGTCCTACGTAGAAAAGAGAGAGAAAGATAAAAAGTTTGGCAAGTTCTTTCATGCCACAATGAAAGATGTAAAAAAAATAAAGGGTAGAGATTAAATAAAAGTTGTCTTTGGACGTCACGGTCGTACCGTGACGAATTGGATATTCTCTGCCATGTTGTGATCGTGTCAGCTGTCGAATTTATTCCAATATTTCTTTAACACGTCCAACGCCTCCAGATTCAAGTCGTACTTTTATTCCGTGAGGGTGCTTTGGTGATTTTGTAAGAATGTCTTTAACAATCCCTTCGGTAAGTTCCCCGGTGCGCTGGTCTTCCTTCATCACTATTTTTACTTGCACACCTATCTTAATATCGGTGCGTTTAATTCCATTCATTAATCAATATCCTGTTTGGTTTTGAACTGGCCAAGTTTTTTATCTTAAAAATTTAAGATCTTAACAAAACATATTTTCTATTTAATTAAAATTATAATAAAAAATGTTTGATCAAGACTTTTTGTAAGCCTATTTTTATTTTAAACTTCATCAGAAGTTAATTTAGTTGTTCTAAATTTGGTATAACAGTGAAATCAGCTTTCAAAAAAACGTATTCAAAATTATCCCTCCGTACTTCCGCTCTTTTCGAAAGAGCCAAGATGACCGAACATACCTTTATGATTTTGGTCGCAATTATAATTGGAGTTATCGCTGGTTTTTCTGCAATCGGAATTAGAGCATTAATAAAATTATTTTCTCAACTTTCTTTTTCCGGACCCGGGAATCTTCTAGAAAATGTAATTGCTACCCCATGGTATCTTATTATTATAATTCCTGTTATTGGCGGAATAATAGTTGGGCCACTAATCTACTACTTTGCGCCCGAAGCAAAAGGACACGGTGTTCCGGAAGTAATGCAAGCAATTCTTCTTAAAGGTGGACAAATAAGAGGAAGAGTAGCCGTTGTTAAGGCACTTGCCTCGGCAATTACAATTGGTACCGGCGGATCGGTTGGAAGGGAAGGACCGATTATACAGATTGGTTCAAGTCTTGGTTCAGTTATTGGACAATTTTTAAGAGTTTCGCCCAAGCGGTTAAAAACATTAGTTGGATGCGGCGCTGCAGCTGGAATTGCCGCTGCATTTAATGCTCCAATTGCAGGAGCTTTGTTTGCGGTAGAAATAATATTAATGGATTTTGCCGTTGCACAGTTTTCTCCTATCGTAATTTCATCGGTAATGGCAACAGTAATCTCGCACACTTTTGAGGGAAACTTTACCGCTTTTATTGTACCCAAATATCAACTTACATCTCCCGTTGAAATTGGGTTTTATTTTGTTCTGGGTGCTGCAAGTGGAGTTGTTGCTTATCTTTTTATAAAAACGCTTTATTTCAGCGAAGAGTTTTTTGACAATCGAATAAAAATTCCGGATTATTTAAAACCAGCACTTGGTGGAATTGGCATCGGTCTTATGGCACTCGTGTTTCCTCAGATTATGGGAGTTGGTTACGATACAATTAATAATGCCCTCTACGGAAATATGATTTGGTATGTTGCGCTTGCATTAATCTTTATGAAAATTCTTGCAACCTCTCTTACTCTCGGTTCCGGTGGTTCTGGTGGAATATTTGCGCCATCACTTTTTATGGGTGCGATGCTGGGTTATTTTTTTGGATCTTTCGTTCATACTTATTTCCCGGATATAACTGCTTCCCCAGGTGCTTATGCTTTGGTTGCAATGGGCGGATTAGTTGCGGGAACTACAAGGGCACCAATTACGGCTATCATAATAGTGTTTGAGCTTACAAATGATTACCGCATTATTCTGCCACTGATGATAACTTGTATTATGAGTATGATTGTTTCAACAAAACTTTCACGGGAATCTATCTACACATTAAAACTTGTATTAAGAAATATTGGAATTAAAGAAGGGATGGAAACCAATATTATGGAATCAATACATGTAAAAAATGTATATCGAAAAGATTTTGAAACGATACATGTTGCTGATAATTTTAACCAAATTGTAAATCGTGTGATAAGAGGAAAGGAATCTGATTTCCCCGTTATTGATTCAGAAAGACGCGTTAAGGGCATGATTTCAATTCACGATATTAAAGACTCCATATATGAAAAAGAATCATTAGAAAATCTGTTAATTGCAGGAGACATTTCAAATCAGTTTTATGAAACACTTTTGCCGGAGGATAGTTGCCAAGTAGCGTTAGATAAATTACGAAAATATTCTTTCGAAGGTCTTCCCGTGGTTAACGATAAAGACTCAAATAAAATAATCGGGATTCTGTGGAGAAAAGATATCCAGGATTCCTACGACCGTGAAATTGAAAAGAGAGAACTAACCTCGAATCTTGCAAGCTTAATTACTATGAAAGACGATGAACCCATGGTTCACTTTATGGAGGGATATTCAATAATAGAAATTTCTCCGCCGCATATGTTCATTGGGAAATCAATTAGAGAGTTAAATATTAGAAGTGAATATGGTGTTGATGTGCTTTCCATAAAGACGAAAGAAAAACGAGGGGAAAAAATAACAGCCATTCCAAGTCCGGATTATATTATAAAAGAAGATGACACTTTAATTATAGCAGGTGAAATCAAAAAAATTAATCTTGTCCGCAGTCTTGGTTAATCCATCCATAAAAAACATTGGACTTTTGAATATCTACTTTTAAACAATCCTTAATAATTGCCCGCACGCAAATCAAATTATTGAACACTTCATAGACTTTAGTTTAACTTTTTCTAAAGTTGTGTTATGCAATTTTAAGGGCTTTAGAATCTAAAGCAGTTTACTTTCATCATATAATCAACAAAAACTTAAATTAAAAATAGAGGAATTTATTATGGAACAAGTAATTCAAAATGAAGTGGTTTCAATGCCGCGTATCGGTGATAAAGCACCATCATTTAAAGCTGTAACTACGCAAGGCGAAATTAATTTTCCCGCAGATTATTCCGGTAAATGGGCAATCCTTTTCAGTCATCCAGCAGATTTTACTCCTGTTTGTACTTCTGAGTTCATGACATTCGCAACAATGGAAAAACAATTCAATGATGCTAACTGCCAGCTAGTAGGTCTTTCAATTGATGGACTATACAGCCACATAGCATGGTTAAGAACCATCAAAGAAAAAATTGAATACAAGGGAATGAAAAATGTTGAGGTAAATTTTCCGTTAATTGAAGATATCAAAATGGATGTTGCAAAAATGTATGGAATGATTCAGCCGAATGAAGATTCAACTAAAGCAGTAAGAGCAGTATTTTTCGTAGATCCCAAAGGAATAATTAGAGCAATAATTTATTATCCGCTAAGCTTGGGCAGAAATTTTGATGAGCTTTACAGAGTTATAATTGCACTTCAAGCGGCAGATGAGTTTAACATTGCAACTCCGGCTGATTGGAGACCGGGCGATGATGTAATTGTTCCTCCTGCAGGTTCATGCGGAACAGCAAAAGATAGAATGGAAGGAAAAGAGAAAAATGTTAAATGTTATGACTGGTTCTTCTGTACTAAACCAATAAGCAAAGATGATGTGATGAAAGCAGTGTTGAAGAAAAAATAATTTTTCTTTGGAATAATTGATTGAGACCACGGAAAAATTTCCGTGGTTTTTTTATTTTAAATAAAAACCTTTCTGAAATTTATTGAAGGATCTCTATGACAAAATATAAATTCTCGGTGTCATCACTAATTCCATCACCTGCTCAAAAAGTCTATAGTATTATTGCAGATTATAACAACGGCCATCCTCAAATTTTGCCCAAACCACCTTTTGTTTCACTTACTGTCGAGAGGGGGGGCCTCGGAGCGGGAACAGTTCTTAATGTAAAAATGAAAGTTATGGGTAGACTGCAGACTTTCAACACAATTGTGTCAGAACCCGAACCTGGGCGTGTGCTAGTAGAAACCAATGACACTGGTTACATTACCACATTCACAGTAGATCCTAAAAACGATGGAAAGTATTCATATGTTACGTTCACAACTGAAATACAAGAAAATTCTAACTTATTGAAAAAAATAGAATTCTTTTTCAGCAAACAATTTCTGCCCCCAGTATATATGAAAGAATTAGAGAATCTGGCTAAGATTGCTTCTATAAAATCTTAATTGATTATAAATGTTTCGTTAATTGTTACGATTTCATTAAACAAATTGATAAAATATTTCTTCTGTAAAAACCAACTAGTAAAGTTGATGTAATGAAAACAATCTTCAAGAAAAGATAAGCAATTGTTTTGCAATTAAAACTTAAAGCCGCAGAAAACACACTGCGGCTTTTTTATGAATTCCATTCTTCAGAACTTGTATATTCTTCCAAAGTCTTCATCAATTCCGCAAATTTTAATTTGATTTTAATAGACGACTGGTCTATTTTTATAATTAATATTTCTTTTGGTTGAAAAATGACAGATACTAAGAATAAATTATTACAAATTGGAGCAAAATACGTTCATCTAAAGGGCTTTAATCATACTGGGCTTCAGGAAATTTTAAAGGAAGCCAATGTGCCCAAAGGTTCTTTTTATTTTTATTTTAATAGCAAAGAAGAATTTGGATTAGCTATAATTGATGTTTTTATAACTTTTTTGAAAAGTCATTTGGTTATAGTCTATCTGATAAATCTTTGAGCGGACTGCAAAGAATTAAGGCGTTTCTTTATACCACAACAGATATTTTAAAGGAAAATAATTTTACTCTCGGCTGCCCGATCGGAAATCTTTCATTAGAAATGGGAGACATAAATGAAAAATTCAGATTAAAATTATCAGATGCTTTTTCTAAAATGGAAGAAAAAATATTTGAATGTTTAAAAGATGCACAATCAGTAAAAGAAATCAATCAATCAATTGACATAAGAACTTCAGCAGCTTTTATAATAAATAGTTGGGAAGGGGCTATCGTTAGAGCAAAGGCTGAGAAATCAAACAGCCCGTTGAAAATACTCGAAGAAATGTTATTTGGAAAAATATTAATTAAATAAAATTTAGAGAATACTTAAATAAGTTCCGGTAAATTACTCTTAGTCAAAGCGGACAAGGGCTACTTAAAATATCTTATATCCTTGCCTGGTATGTATAAAGATCAAAGTATCTTCCTTTTTTCTCAATCAGCTCACTGTGGGTTCCGCGTTCTTTTATCTCACCTTTTTCAATAACAAGTATTTGATCAGCCTGCCTGATAGTACTTAGCCGGTGGGCTATCACAAAAGTGGTTCTGCCTTTCATTAATTTTTTCAGACTTTCCTGTATGAATGATTCACTTTCCATATCAAGGTTAGAAGTTGCTTCATCCAGGATGAGAATTTTAGGATCTGCAAGCAGGGCTCTTGCAATTGCAACTCTTTGTCGCTGTCCTCCTGAAAGCTTAATTCCCCTTTCACCGATAAGTGTTTGAAGCCCGTCCGCAAGTCTGTCAGTAAACTCAGGAACGTGAGCTGCTTTTACTGCGCTTAACAATCTTTCGTCCGAAGCATCGGGGCGCGGGAATAATATATTTTCTTTTATAGTACCTTCAAATAAAAAATCATCCTGCAGAACCACACCAAGATTACTCCTGTAACTGTTAAGCGTAACTTTAGAAATATCATTGCCGTCTATCGTAACTTTACCAATTTGCGGAGTTAGAAATGAAGCTGCTATTCCTGCAATTGTTGTTTTGCCTGATCCCGATGTTCCAACCAGGGCAGTTACTGTTCCCGGTTTTGCAGTAAAACTGATATCCTTAAGTACGGTCTTTCCTTCTTCATAAGAAAAAGAAACATTATCAAAAATTATTTCGCCGTTAATGCTTTTAAGTTTTATGTCTCTAACCGTACCGTCATCTTCAGGACTCATATTCATTATTTCTTCCATCCTGTCTAATCCCGCCATAGCTTCCGTAAGCTGCGAGCCGATGTTGCTCATCTCTATAATCGGGGCTATCATAAATCCAAGGTATAAAGTAAAAGATAAAAACTCTCCAATAGTAAGCTGATGCTCTACTATCATATACCCGCCGATGCCCATAATTCCAGTTGATGCAATCCCTAACAGGAATGTAGCAGAACTGGTAAGCAGACTTGTAGATGTAAGACTTTTCTTCACATTCTGGAACAGCCTGTCAACACCGGCTTCAAAAGTTTTTACTTCCTGTGCCTCGGCATTAAAACCTTTAATTACCCTTACTCCGCCAAGAGTCTCTGTCAGTCTTCCGGTTACTTCTGCATTGATAACCCTGCGTTCCCTGAATATCGGTCTGATATAACCGAACGCCTTTAATGCAACAACACCAAATATCGCAACGGGTACAAGTGTATATAAAGTCATCATAGGGCTGATATTAATAAGCAGAACCAATGAAATTACAGCTGTTAGAATGCCGCCAAATAACTGAACAAGCCCTGTACCTACAAGATTCCTTACACCCTCAACGTCACTCATTATTCTTGAAACAAGAGCACCAGATTTATTATTATCAAAAAACCTTATAGGAAGTTTTAGTATTTGTTTTTGCAGCTGTGCTCTTAGTATTGCTATTAAATGCTGTGCTTCAACGCTTAATAATTTTGTTAATAGAAAAGAAGTTCCTGCCTGCACAATTATAGCCGCACCGACAACTATTAATATTATTTTTAACATTTCAATATTACCCTTTGCTATAACATCATCCATCAGGTACTTGCTTGCACCGGGTAACACAAGACTTGATAACCTGCTTATTATAATTAATACCACTCCTACGAGCAGAATATTTTTTCTGGGCCATATTAAAGTTTTAAATACGTGCCCTATTGTTACTTTTGATTTACTTTTTGCAGCCATAATTTTCTTTGATTTGAAATTAATAAATTATCGGGTTGATGATGTAACTTATGCTAAAGCATTTAATTATAAAAGATGATTGTGTTTATAAACAATTTATTTTAGTTTCGAATTGACAATATGTAGACCGATCTCGAGCAAATTCACGCCGATATGTGTTCTTTGGTTAATAATACCTTGTAGTATAAGTAATAGTCAGATTGTTTAATGAAAAGAATAAAAGGAAAGTTGGTATGACAACTATTGGAACTGTCGAAAGTTTATGGCGTTATCCGGTGAAGAGTATGAGCGGTGAGGAGATGACCGAATTGTTTATGGGATTTTCCGGCATTTATGGTGACCGATGCTTCGCCTTCAAGAATTCATCTGCACGCAAAGGGTTTCCTTATCTTAGCGCAACGGCACAACACGAAATGCTGCGCTATCGTCCGCAGTTTCGTTATCCTGAAAGAACTGTGAAACCTCCGAATTTGATCGAAGCGATGAGCATCGAGCCTGGTGTTACTCCTGCAAACGCCGATCCGGACGATTTAATTTTAGATGTCCGTACACCCTCAGGTGCAGTGGTCGCTGTTGATGATCCTGCGTTGAAAGAAATGCTAGTGGAAGGATTGCGTGGCGAAAATCACTTGACGCTCGTACGTTCAGATCGCGCGTTAACCGACTGTCGCCCTGTATCGTTGATCAGTCTGCAAACTATCCAACAGGTCGAATCGGAATTGGGCATTCCTCTTGACAAACGACGCTTTCGGGCTAATGTCTATTTTAATCTCGCATCGGGTTACGGCTTTGGTGAAGATGAGTTGGTCGGTCGCAAACTACGTATCGGTTCGAGGGCGGAGATAATGGTTCTGGAACGCGACCCGCGCTGTAAGATGATATCGCTCGATCCTGAAACTGGGGAACACAATCCGGAAGTTCTACGCAAAGTTGCCCAGGCACACGATAACTTAGCCGGTGTATATTGCGCCGTTCTGGTAGAAGGTATATTGACAAAAAACGATTCAATCGAACTGTTGGACTAAAAGCACAACACGGCAGCAATAAATTGTTTGTATAATATATGTATTCAATGAAAGGATAATATGAAAGCATTAGTTTTAGGCGCGAGCGGAGCAACCGGCAAATTGGTAGTGCAGCAGCTTGTCAAAAAAAATATTCAGGTTCGAATAGTTGTGAGAGAATCTGCCATTATACCCGACCAAATATCAGATGATAAGAGCATTGAAATAATTAAGGGAAACATAAATGACTTTGACATTTCAAAAATAAAAGACCTTATAAGAGATTGTGATTCTGTTATCTGCTGCCTTGGTCACAACATAAGTTTTAAAGGTATTCTTGGACCACCCCATAAACTGGTTTACAATACTGTTGTTAAAATAATTGAAGCATTGCAGTCCCGGGAACCAAAACCAAAGTTTATATTAATGAGCACGACCGCATATACAAACAGAAAGATAGGAGAAGTAAACACTTTCGGGGAAAATATAGTATTCTCATTATTAAAAGTCCTGTTACCTCCCCATAAAGATAATATGCTTGCGGCTGATCACCTTGTTTACAAATTAGGTTCAAAAACCAATATTGATTGGGTGGCAGTCCGTCCTGATTCGCTTTTCGATGAAGAAATTGTGAGTGAATATGAAACACATAATCATAAAATACGAAGCCCCATTTTTAATCCCGGCAAAACAAGCAGAATAAATGTCAGTAATTTTATGGCAGAGCTGGCAACAAATGATAAATTGTGGCAGGAATGGAAGCATAAAACTCCGGTTATCTACAACAAAGAATAAGAATCTTGCGAACGCCTCGTGAAAACTAGTATTGTCACTTCGACTGCAGGGAGAAGTCTGTAAAAATAAACAGATTTCTCAGTCGTAAACTCCTTCGAAATGACTTTCACTTAATTATCACACAATCTCTTTATAAGGGCAAGCTCTGTCAGCCTGAGAAATGTTACTTTTAATTATTACAAATTCAGATGCAAACAGAAAGATAAGACAAGTAAACACTTTCGGAGAAAAGATGCAGTCCCGGAATTTACGTGTTAGAAGTCAAAGTACTGTCTTCAACCAACCAAATGGCACCCAGAAAATTTAGGTGCCATGGCCAGAAATCTTGTTGTGTCCAACTGGGATCCAGCTTTACCAGAGTGATTTAGGGGGTGATTGCCCCAGAGCCGCCCGAGATGGTGTCTCCTTCACTATCCGTTCCAGATATGTTGGTAATGGTCGTGTAAGGAGGACCACCGCCAAAGTTACAGGAGAAGTTGGCAGTGTAGCCGCCCGTGAGCGAGAGCGAAGCAGTCCAGACTCCCGTGTTCGAGAGCGGGCCGGTGACGGTTATAGTTTGGCCCTGCTCGGTCTTTGACATAGTCACGGTGCAGCTAGTCTGGACAATTGACATCCCGGTAAACTCATAGGGGTCGCCGTTAGGAAAATTGAGGGTGATGTCCCAGGTTCCCGGGCTCTTGGCCACCAACTGGCAGTCGGTGCTAGTGCCGCCGCCTGCGGGGTTTTCTTCCTTACTACAACCCTGAGATAAGAACATCAACAAAAATGTGAAAGCTATAAGGTAATTAAAATAGCCCAGTTTTTTACCAGAAGTGCTGGGTTTCATCGTTTCTAACATAACAAACTCCATTAAATGATAATTATTTAGTAACCTTAAAAGTTAGTGGTTTTATATGCTAAGGTGTTAGGACAATTACTACGTTATATAGGACTATTCATACAAAGATTACAATAATCTCTTAAAAGATAGATCTAAAGGTTTGATTCTGTTCCTATATCACACTATTGAGAACAAAGTTTTATAAAAAGCATACTTAGCATAAAAAATGCGTACATTAAAAATGTTGATAACGATATTCTGAAGCCATAGAACTTAATTGTCTAAAGATAAAGGAAACGATATGAGTAAATTAACATTTGGAGTAATTGGTACTTCAAACAAAGTAGATGAGCAGCGCATCCCTATCCACCCGGAACATTTGCTGCGCCTCCCGGAACAAATTCGCAAACAACTGATTTTTGAAGAAGGATATGGTGAGCCATTCAATATTGAAGACTCAGAACTTGCTGCTCTAACCGGTGGTATTGCATCACGCAAAGAAATTTTAACGGATATTGGAAATGTAATACTTGCCAAGCCGGTATTAGCAGATTTTAAAGAACTCCGCGAAGGTGGAATTCTTTGGGGTTATCCGCATTGCGTTCAGCAATTTGATCACACTCAAGCTGCTATTGATCGCAGGCAGACGCTGATTGCTTTTGAGGATATGTTTGTCTGGGGACCCGGCGGACAGGTTGGGCGCCATACTTTTTACAAGAACAACGAAATGGCAGGCTACTGTGCAGTAATACATGCATTACAGCTAAAAGGGATCGATGGACATTACGGAAACCAGCGGAAGGTAATCATTTTTAGTTTTGGTGCAGTCAGCCGTGGAGCTATATATGCTCTTAAAGCGCGCGGATTTAAAGATATCACAATTTGCATTCAGCGTCCCGATCACGAATTTCGTGAGGAGGTTCTTGATTGTCACTATGTTCGAATTCAGGAGGGCGATGAAGGTGAAGCTCGTATGATGATAATTGAGCACGATGGAAGTAAACGACCGTTGACTGATTTGATAAACGAATCTGATATTATTGTAAACGGTACCTTTCAGGAACCTGATAATCCGCTCATGTTTGTAAACGAAGAAGAGGGTTCATATCTAAAACCGGGCTGCCTGATCATTGATGTCAGTTGCGACGAGGGTATGGGTTTTTATTTTGCCAAACCAACTACATTCAAAAATCCTATGTTCAAGGTTGGAAAAGTTGATTATTATGCTGTGGACCATTCACCAAGCTATCTATGGGAAAGTGCATCGCGCTCTATCTCTGCTGCTCTCCTTGTTCATTTACCATCTGTAGTGGCAGGGCGGGAAAGTTGGCAGGAAAATGAAACAATCAAACAAGCAATTAATATTGATGCAGGCATAATTAAAAAACCAAATATTATATCATTTCAGAATCGCGAGTCGGTCTTTCCCTACTTACCCATCGAAGAGCTAGAACTAGTGGTTTGAAATAGTTATTCAAATTCCATTCTAACCAGACTTAAGTCTGGTTAGAACCTGATCAAAGCCAAATTAAGAACTGTTTCAACAGTTTAAAATATTTATAATATTATAAGCTAGATTCCAGAAAAAAAACATTAAACCATTTTACAAATAACAATGACAGAAATTTTAGTTGAACATATAAGCAATACGCTTTCTACAAGTAAAACACAAGTATCAAATGCAGTTATTTTATATTTGGGGGAGTAATTGTTAATGTTACAGTTTCATTGCTCATCTTCTTAAACGAAAAAAGGGGATCTAACTTTTAATCTTTTAAGAATTGTTTGATTTATATGTTTTAATATAAAATAATTAGATGTTTTCAGTAATATCAATTAGGACGGAAATAAAAATATGAGCCACTTATTCTCACCCCTAAAAATCAGAGCCATAGAATTAAAAAACCGAATTACTGTATCACCAATGTGTCAGTATTCCAGTAAAAACGGATTTCCAACTGACTGGCATCTTGTTCATCTCGGAAGTTACGCAGTAGGGGGTGCCGGTTTAATATTAACTGAAGCAACTGCTGTTTCTCCTGAAGGAAGAATTTCTTCCGATGATGCAGGAATCTGGAATAACGAACAGGCTAATGCTTATAAAAAGATAACTGCGTTCATAAAATCTCAAAACTCTATCCCTGGAATCCAACTAGCTCATGCAGGAAGAAAAGCATCAACTTATTCGCCGTGGAAAGGTACTGGAGAAGTTAAAATTGAAAACGGAGGATGGTTGACTTTGGCACCAAGTCCAATCCCCTTTGCTGATAATTTTCCACTTCCAAAAGAAATGAATGAAAATGATATTAAACTCGTCATTAATCAATTCGCCGATGCAGCAAAAAGAAGTGTAGACGCTGGTTTTGAAGTTATTGAATTACATTTTGCACATGGATATTTAGTTCACGAATTTCTTTCTCCACTATCAAATAAAAGGACAGATCAATATGGCGGGAACCTTCAAAATAGATGCCGCTTTACAATCGAGTTAGCAAAATCTGTTAGAAAAATAATTCCAGATGGAACACCTTTGTTTGTAAGAATTTCCTCAACTGATTGGGTTGAGGGTGGTTGGGATATTGACCAATCTATTCAGTTAGCAAAGTGGCTAAAAGATATTGGAGTTGATTTAATAGACTGTTCCAGTGGTGGAAATATTTCTAATGCAAAAATTCCCATAGGCCCGGGTTATCAAATTCCATTTGCAGAAAAAATAAAAAATCAAGCTAATATTATTACTGGTGGTGTTGGTTTAATAACAACAGCAGAACAAGCAGAGCAAATTATTAATTCTGCACAAGCTGATATTGTTTTACTTGCAAGAGAAATGCTGCGTGATCCGTACTGGGCTTTACATGCAGCTAAAAAATTGAACGTGGATTTGGAAGATTATCCGAAACAGTATTTAAGATCTAAATAATATTACTTTACCTCACGGTTTTTATCAACTCATTTTACAGAAAACAATGACAGATATTTTAGTTAAACATATATGCAGCACGCTCACCATAAATAAATCACAGGTTTCAAACACAGTTAAACTGTTAGAGGAGGGAGCGACAATTCCTTTTATCTCCCGCTACAGGAAAGAGGCTACCGGAAGTCTTGATGAAACAGAAGTAACAGCAATTGAAAAGGAATGGAAACGATTGCTGGAATTGGTTAAGAGACGCGAAGCTATTCTTAAAAGCATTAACGACCAGGAATTGTTAACTCCTGAATTAGAAATGAAAATTAATAACTGCTGGAATATGGCAGAGCTTGAAGACATTTATCTTCCATACAAACCAAAACGAAAAACAAGGGCAAGTGCCGCGCGGGAAAAAGGATTGGAACCTCTTGCAGAAATAATAATGGCGCAGAAGGAAGATAAGTTAGATAAGATTGCAGAAAAATATTTAAATGATGAAGTGCCGGATATTGAATCAGCATTAGCCGGGGCAAGAGATATTATTGCAGAATGGATTAATGAAAACACAGATGCGCGGAATAAAATAAGACAGCTATTTGAGCGTGAAGCAATAATCAGTTCAAAAGTAATTGAGAAAAAGAAAGATGAAGGAACAAAATACCTGGACTACTTTGATTTTAGCGAACCGTTAGAACGCTGTGCAGGTCACCGTCTGCTTGCAATACGCAGAGCAGAACAGGAAGGGATTTTGCGTGTATCGATTTCAATAGATAATGAAAACGCAATTGAGAGCCTGGAAAAAATCTTTATAAAAAATAAAAATGAATCTGCGGTTCAGGTCGGGTTAGCAATTAAAGATGCTCACAAAAGATTATTGGCACCTTCAATTGAAACCGAATTTAAAAACAGTTCTAAAGCAAAAGCCGATGAAGAGGCAATCCGAGTATTTTCTGAAAATCTGCGCCAGTTACTTTTGTCTCCTCCGCTCGGTCCAAAAGTTACAATGGCAATTGATCCCGGTTTCAGGACAGGCTGTAAACTTGTCTGTCTTGATCAGCAGGGAAACCTGTTGCATCAGGATACTATCTTTCCACATCCTCCGCAGCCAAAAGTAGATGAAGCAACTGAAAAAGTAACAGGGCTGTTGAAAAAATATAAAGTTGAAGCAATTGCAATCGGAAACGGAACTGCAGGCAGGGAGACGGAAAGGTTTATAAAATCTCTGATTGGTGAAACGAGCACAACAGAAATATTTATGGTAAACGAAGCCGGCGCATCAATTTATTCTGCTTCTGAAACTGCGAGAGAGGAGTTCCCTGATCTCGATTTAACTTTCCGCGGTGCAATTTCTATCGGAAGACGGTTGATGGACCCGCTTGCCGAGCTTGTTAAAATCGATGCAAAGTCAATTGGCGTAGGACAGTATCAACACGATGTAAACCAGGATGATTTGAAAGATGGTCTGGATAAGGTAGTAACATCTGCGGTAAACCAGGTTGGGGTAAATTTAAATACGGCCAGCCAGAATTTACTTAGTTATGTATCGGGTATCGGACCGAAGCTTGCAAAATCAATTATAAAATACCGTCGTGAGAATAAAACTTTTCGTTCGCGCAAAGAACTGATAAAGGTAAGCGGACTGGGTGCAAAAGCATTTGAGCAGTCTGCAGGATTTTTAAGAATTCCCGGTGCTGAAAATCCGCTTGATAACAGCGCTGTTCATCCGGAAAGTTATTCCATAGTTGCAAAGATGGCAAAGGATTTATCCCAACCAGTAAAATCATTAATTGAAACCGCAAATTTACGTCAGCAGATAGATGTCAATAATTATGTAACAGATACAGTCGGTTTGCCAACGTTAAAAGATATTATGCAGGAATTGGAAAAGCCGGGGCTGGATCCAAGAGGCAAAGCAGAAGTATTTTCATTTTCAGAAACGATAAACGAAATAACAGATTTAAAACCGGGAATGCGTTTGCCGGGTGTAATAACAAATCTTACTAAGTTTGGTGCTTTTGTAGATATAGGAATAAAAGAAAACGGCTTGCTTCACATTTCTCAAATAACAGATCGTTTTATTAAAGACCCTTCCGAGGTGCTAAAGTTAGACCAGAAAATAATAGTTAGAGGTTATTGATATTGATATTGAAAGAAAACGAATTCAGTTGAGTATGAAGGAAGGGTAGTTATTTTTCTTGTCATTCCCGACTTGATCGGGAATCTGAATGATGATTAACAATAGATTCCCACCAGAGCTTATCCCGAATAACACTTACTACATCGCTTTTAAACAACCTTAAATGGTGAGTTCAATTTTATTGAATGTAAAGTCACACTTATATATATTTCAAACGAATAACGATCAATATCAACATTAGGCAGAATATTATGAAACTATTTATACTTACCACAATCCTGGTCTTTATTTCTTCAATCTCATTTGCTCAAGAAAAGAACGTAGAACCATTCCTGCCAGAAATATTTTCACCATTTCCAAACGTAAGGGATCTTGCAATATCTTCTGAGGGGGATGAAATTTATTTTTCTGTTCAAAGCTACGTTGATGAAGTATCTTTTATTGCCACTTCCAAAAAAATAAACGATGTTTGGTCAAATCCTGAGATGGTTAGCTTCTCCGGAAAATATTTTGAGATAGAACCGTTTCTTTCCTCAGATGGATTAAAATTATTTTTTGCTTCAAACAGACCATTAGATAATACTGAAAATAAAACTAAAGACTTTGATATCTGGTATGTTCAGAGAGAAAATAAAAATACCGAATGGTCAAGTCCAATAAATTTAGGTGAACCTATTAATTCACCTGCAAATGAATTTTACCCATCAATAGCCAACAATAATAATTTCTATTTCACTTGCGATGAAAGATCAACCAAAGGAAAGGATGATATTTTTGTTAGTTATTGGAAAGAGGGAAAATATTTAGAACCTGTTTCATTAAACGATTCAATAAATTCAGATGGATATGAGTTCAATGCGTTTGTTGCACCGGATGAAACTTATATTATCTTTACTGCTTATCAAAGAGAAGATGGTTTTGGAAGCGGTGATTTATACATCAGTTATAAAGTTTCAGATACTATTTGGACACAGGCAAAGAATTTAGGAGAAGAAATCAATTCTAATAAAATGGATTATTGTCCATTTGTTGATGCAAAAACAAACACTTTATATTTTACAAGTAAAAGAAGTCACATCAATAATAAAAATTTAGGATTATCTTCGATCCAGGATTTTTTAAATGAGATGAAGAAATATGAGAATGGACTAAGCAGAATTTTTAAAACTACGTTGAAGAAATAGAAGGAAAAAATTATGTTTATCGGACATTTCGGGGCAGGGTTTGCAGGAAAGAAATTTGAAAAGTCTGCATCACTTGGAACTTATTTTATGGCCGCACAATGGATTGATCTTATATGGCCGGTACTTCTTCTGCTTGGAGTTGAAAAAGCAGAAATAAAACCAGGTGTTACATCAGTTACTCCTTTAGATTTTACTTACTACCCTTTTACCCATAGTTTATTTGGAGTAATTGTTTGGGCTGTTTTATTTGGGATGGTTTATTTTATTATCAAAAAGAATTCCAAGACAGCAATAATACTTGGGTTACTTGTTGTAAGCCATTGGTTTTTAGATTTACTTGTTCATATTCCCGATCTTCCAATTTTTCCTGGTTACAGTTTAAAAGTTGGATTTGGTTTGTGGAATAGTTTTGCTGCAACTCTAATTATTGAAGGGTTGATTTTTAGTTTGGGAGTTTATCTCTACTACAAAGCAACTAAAACAAAAAATAAAATCGGAACATATTCTCTTATAGGATTAATTGTGTTCTTAGTCGTTATGTATATTTCAAATCTTATTGGTCCACCGCCACCTTCTGTTGAAGCAATTGGAATTGTGGGTAATGCACAATGGTTAATTATTCTTTGGGGTTACTGGATTGATCAGAATAGAGAAGCAAAATAATCGTGTTGCAAATATTTTTGTGCTTAAGAATTAAAATATGAAATGAATATTGTTTTAGTACATGGTTTTATCAGCACAGGAAAAATATTCTTTTACATAAAGAAGAAACTTGAAGCACAGGGACATAACTGTTTTGCGCCAACCCTTAAGCCGATCGATGCAAAGTATGGAATTGAAGACCTTGCAATAAAACTTAAAGACAAGATTGAACAAAATCTTGAGCCTGATTCTAAATTTATACTTATTGGTTTTAGTATGGGTGGAATAATTTGTAGATATTATTTGCAAGAGCTTGGCGGCATTGAAAGAGTTAACAAACTGATTACAATTTCTTCGCCTCATCATGGCAGCTATCTTTCTTATTTATATCCCGGCAAAGGAATAAAACAATTACGTCCAAATAGTGGTTTCATGAAAAGTTTGAAAGAAAAAGAACATTTGTTAAATGGTTTAAATATTTATTCATACAGAACTCCATTTGATTTAATGATTATACCAAACAAAAGCTCTATTTGGAATATTGCCTCAAATAAAAGATTTATTTCAATTATGCATTCTTCGATGTTAATAAATTCTAAATTAGTAAGGGAAATAATAAATCAGTTATAACTTTTATGATAAATAAAAAACAATTAACAAAAGATTACAAGCAGCAAAAACAGCCGGTGGGTGTTTATGCTGTGCATAATAATATTGATAACAAAATGTACATTGGTACAAGTAAAAATCTGCCGGCAGTTTTAAGAAGATTTGAGTTTACATTAACGATGGGAAGTTTTCCTTACCAGGACATTGTTGATGATTATAAGAAACATGGCAAAAACAATTTTGAAATTAAAGTTCTTGATGAGCTTGAATTAAAAAACGAAACAGAAAAAGAACTAGATACTGAACTAAATTCACTTGAGGAATTGTGGATTAAAAAACTAAAAAGTGAAGGTGTAACTTTTTACAATAAGAAAACATAAATAAAAATGGCTGTCCAAAAATTATTATTTTTAGACAGCCATCGAATAATCGGTTGTGTCGTTATTTCAATAGAATCATTTTTCTAACCTGCGAAAAGTTTTTCGTATCTAAGCGATAGAAATACATTCCAGAAGCTAATTGACTTGCATCAAAATTGAATTGATAACTACCAGCATTTTTCATTTCATCAACAAGGGTAACAATTTCTTTACCCAACAAATCATAGATTTTTAATGTTACTTGAGACGAAACAGGTAATTGAAAAGAAATCGTTGTCGTTGGGTTAAAAGGATTCGGATAATTTTGATCAAGTTTAAATTCAGTTATACTTAATGGTTCTTCACTAATTCCAGTCGGAGAACTATTTGAGGCTCCTCGTGTAATTGTATCCAGTGTTTGCCAAACGCCGCCATCAGGAATTCTTCCAGAAGATTGATCTACAGTTAGAGCTGGGAAAGTAACCGAATCAGCTATTAAGCCCAAAGAGTTTTCTAGCCATACTTTTTCGCCGGAACTTGAAAGTCCAAAACCACTTGCTGATGTATCGTCAGTTACGATAACTAAAAATCCATTAGAAGGAATTACTGATCCAGTTGAAAATTCTTTTTTAGGTTTAGTGCCGCTTTGTCCGCCGCTGTCATAAATTTTATAACCACTAATATCGATTGCAGAAGTTGATGAGTTGTAAATCTCGATCCAATCTGGGTCCGTCGTTGTGCCTCTTGTATATATTTCATTCATCATTACTTCACTGCTTGTTGTTGTGTTAGCAGTCATCGTATAAAATTCATGTTCAGCTCTAACCGGCGAAAACATACCAACATTATTATTTTCTGCGTAGATATAATATTGAATTGTAGAACTGCTTACATCAATTGAAGCACCATAAATGTTATCTCCAGCAGTACCATCACCGTGCGCGCCATCATCATACATAAGAATCTTTGTAAAGCGGTTCTCATTATTGTCTCTGTGTCCTAGATAAACAGCGTCTGTATTTGTATTAATTACATTTGCGGTAATAAAAACTGTAGTGTTTAAAGTCGGGTTTGTATCACTGGGTGCAACGTTTGTTATCGTTGGTTTAGTATTAGTAAAGTCCGAAAGTGCAGATAGATATGTGTTTCTACCATTCATTAATGCGGTTATTCCAGGCACGGAATTCGGGCCAATACCAACATCAGTTGTAAGATTGCTTTGATATTGGGTATAAGTATAAAACTTGTTTGGATCAGCCTGCACCGCTGCATTTATTATTGGCTGTATTGATTGAGCCAATGTATAATAACTATTGTTTGAAAAATTTTCGGTTAAAATCGTATGCAAATGTGCCAGATACATTTTTTTATACGTAGGAACAGCAAGTAGTTTTTGTACCAACGGCCAATTCGCATCACCGGAATGAAGCAAATGAGTCATCTGACTTTTAGCGGTTGTGTTTGGTAAAAATATTGTACCTGTTTGGCTGAATGTTCCAAACGATTCATTAAAATCCCAAAGCATACAATTAAATCGTCCTATGTTATCTTTATATAAATAATAATTCTGCGCAAATACACCTATATAACTATCCAGATTAACTAAAAGATTATCAAAGGCTAACATCCATAATGCTCTATCAACATCTAAAACCGTTTCAATTTCGCCAATATTATTTTTAAGAGTGTTGGTCAAAGTTATTAAATCAGCCCATCCGTAATCAGATTTTAACTCATAAGCAGGATAATAGAGCGTGCTGTCAGTGCCCAGGTAAACCAAATTTGGCAAATCTGTGCTTCCGGGTCCTGCACCATCAATTGGATTACATTTAATAAAAGCATTGTCTTTGGAATAAAAGTTTTTGTTAACAAATGTTTTACCGATAGATTCAGAACTGACATAGAGCCCGAGTAGAGTTCCGTTTACATAAACATTTGCATAATTAGATAAAGAAGCATTCATATACTTTCTTAAGATAGAATATGAAAGTACCTCACGTAAAAACGATGGGTCTTTAGCAACATTACTTAGTTTGATATCTTTGTAACCTTGATAATCTTGTTCTTTATAGGTGTCTAGTTCAATATGAAATGGATTCTTAATATAGTTAGGATTATAAGTGCTGTTTCCTTTGTACTTTACACCCACACTATCATATTCAGTACCATTTACAGTAACTGATTGTGCCATTATGTAACCATCGCTTCCGGCTTTAGCCGTATCAAGCATATAATCCCAATTGCTTTGCGAAAAAGTTATTGAAATTGTCTGAATGGTATTAATATCATAAAATGATTGCCCGAAAGAGTTATTTAAAAACCCTGTTATGCCTATAAGTATTATTAGTAGATAAATATTTGTTCTTTTCATTTTTTTTCTAGTTAATTAAAATCCAAGTTATTTTATTTGAGTGTAACACAAATGCTACTGTAATTTAATTTATATTTCTAACACAACGAACATAATTATAAATTCTTATTGCATCGCCCTGAGGCCCGTTTCCAGTGGGATACTGGTTTGGATTTCCTGCTTTTGGATCACTTCGTTGTGCCCCGGCTCCATGAACATCCTGCCATCTTGCATCCATATATCCCATTGCTCTTCCAAAACTTACATAAGCTGCAAAACCACCAGCAACAGAAGACCAGTTAGAATGAGTTGTGCTTGTCCAGTAACAACCATAATCTGATTGTCCAGCTTCATTAGTAATTGGAGTTGCATTAAAAAGCGGATCAATCGCGGCAGAATTTGTTGTACCAGGTGAACGTGTATAATCTAAAATACTGTGCAATTCTTTTGCGTCTGGTAATCGCCAATCAGAATGACCAGCGTACTGTAAATTCTCAGAATAACCAAGTGCGTTTTGCCATGTCATTCCAGTTTTACTATCATTCTTCATCCACATTAATCCCGTTGAGTTATCTGTTATAGTACTGTCACCGTTATCCACAAAATTATTTATTCCGTAGGTTGAGTTACCACGCACGTATATTACATCGAAGGTTTTATCCCCTGGCCCAAAGGGCATTTGTAATCCGTAACCCTTAATACGCCCATCGGCAAAATTAACTCCAAAGAGTAATTGACCATCCACATACATGTTTGAAGAGGCATATTGTGCATCAATAATTCTTTCTCCCGCTTGTGTGTCGCCGTAAGCGAAATCGAAATAATCTGTGTTAATAAATGGAATAAGGCCTGAGGTTGAAGTCCCAGTATAGCCACTAGGGTCAACACCAGAAAAAATAATAAGTGAATACAATTCTTTTATTGTTGGCAGGCGCCAATCGGTATGTCCTCCAGTGGTGCAACTAATTGCTTCTGAAACAGCCTGTGCATAAGTTTTTTTATCATTAGCGTCAATATCTCCATCTCCGTCTGTATCAGCACTTTTTTGCCACATTAATCCTGTGATCATATCCGTAATCGTTCCATCACCATTGTTTTGATATTGTATTTCATTTCTTGTGTATTGAGCATCCTGTCCATAAAATGCATTACCTGACGATGGCGCTGAAATTACATTTGATGTATCATAGAAAACAGATTGATTTGTACTAACGACCGGATATCCTGTGATGTTTGGTAGATTTCCTCTGTTATTAGCTACCTGCGTTGAGGATTCAGAACATCCTATAAATAAAAACCATATCGATGTTAGTGCTATTATGCTGATAGATTTCATTTTTAAATTCTCCAAAGGTTTCTAAAATTAATATTCTTAACGTTTTGGCATTTGTTGATTGGGCTGTGGACCGCGGCTTTTCATAAATTGATCAAACGCCAATTTTTGTTCATCGTTTAATAAACTTTTTACCTGTGCTTCAAAATCTTTTCTTTTCTGCTGCATCTCTTCGGGGCTTCCACTTCCTTCTCTACTACCCATTGATTCCTTCATATTATTAAAGTGAGCTGTAAATAAATCGGGGACTTCTTTTTTTTGTGATTCGTTTAAAGAAAGTGTTGTTGATAATTCATCAATCATCTTATTAACTTCTACAGCACTGGGAGGTTTCGGCGGCCCATTTCTTTCAGGCTGTTGCTGCGCTGACAGACTTATGGAAGCAAAAAGCATTGCAGCGATAATTAGAAGTATGCCGGTATTAGATCTTCTTTGTTCGATCATTTCATTTTCCTTTAGTTTAGATAATTATTTTTATGTTCTATTATTTAAGACGATGATTTGGAAAATAACTTGTGCAGTTGTAAAAATTATTTTAAAAATAGAAAAGCCCTTCATTCAATACAAATAAAGGGCTAATGTTCTACATTTAGAGATCAATTTTTATTTGGTGGTGGCGGTTCATTTCCTGGCGGTGGAGGAGGGCCATCATTATTCATTCCCGCTGGAGGATTCTGATGAAAAAATTCGCCAATTAAAAATTTAAGTTTATCCTGCTGATCTGGTTTACACAATTTTTTCAGGTCTAAAAAATGACGAAAGGTAAGTTGCTCAAGATCAGCCATTTTTTCCTGCGATAATTTTAACAAAGAGTCGGATAGCGACGTTTGTGGATTATCCTTTAACACTTCATCGAACATTTGTTTTTTAATTCGTTGTATTTCATTTTGTATAAGCGATGCCCGTTCTTGTTGTTCTTTACGCAACTTTAAATATTGTTCAGTTTGAGTTTTATCAAAGCCAAGCTCATCTTTTAATAATTGTTGAATATGCATTTTCTCTTGCTCGGGTCTTCGTTGCTCTCTCTGCATCATATGCTGAGGAGGCTTATTCAGCCAGATCATTAATATCGTAGCAAGATTTAAAATTACAAGCAGAACAATTACAAATATTAGATAACGTTTTTGTTTAAAAATATCCATAGTTTTTTTCTACTCAGCTAAAAATATATTACTTTGATTTGTGTTCAGATTTAAATCATTAGAAAGATATTCTATTAACTCCTGCTGATTTTCAGCAGCAGAATAATTTCCGGCACTATTAATATACCATATAAAAGTACTCACATTTATTAGCAACAAGATTGTTAATAACGCAGGTTTTAAATATCTCCACATCATAGAATTATTCTCTGAGCTTTCTTTGATTCTTTGCTGCACTCGTGTATAGAAATAAGGATTTGTAGGCAAAGATTCTTTTTGCTCAAATACCTCTAATGTTTTTCTAATTTCTTCTTCGATTATCTCTTTTTTGTTCATCTTTCTATCCATAATAATTAAGACGCTTTTTAATTAAAAAACTTGTGCGCTTACTTCCTTTTTTCAAAATAATTATATAATTCCTTATGTAAATTTTTTTTAGCCCGATGTATTAAAGCTTCAACAGCTGACAATGACAAATCCATTATTTTTGAAATTTCGGCATTACTAAAACCTTCATATTTGCTTAAAACTATTGCTGTTTTTTGATTTTCCGGGAGTTTATTGAGCGCAAAATCAAGCACTTCTTTTCTTTCTTTATCATCTAAATCTTTATCAGGTGTTTCATGGGAGGGGATTTCAATAATCTGTTCATCTTCTCCGGATTTAAATATAGAGGTAAGTTGAGCAAATCTTTTTTTTCTGTTTTTGCTTCTAATAAAATCGAGAGATTTATTTACAGCAATTCGGTAAACCCATGTTGATATTTGTGCTTCCTCGCGAAAATGCGAAATTGACTCAAACACCTGGATAAATACTTCCTGAGCAATATCATCGGCATCATCAACGTTGTTAACATATCGAAAGCAAATGTTGCGAACTTTTTCCTGATTCTGTTTTACTATTGATTCAAAATTCAATTGCAGTTTTTCTAATTTCGTTTAATCGAAAGCATGTAATAAGTGCTATACATTTATCTAATCACCAATGTATCCGGACCAGATACTTTATTGATATGACATCTGCATTTATCCGTGTTAAACAAATATTCTCCAACGGCAACTCTATTTCCATCAGTTGCTGAAAAGTAAATTTTCTCTGCTGTTGGGCAGGAACAAAGCATTTGTGTAAATGAATCATTAAGAACGGTGTATTTGCCTGCACCAAAAGGATGCGGATCTTGCACAACATTTAATTCATCTCCGTCTTTGTCTCTTATCGTAACGGTTAAAGAATCAATCGGAACTCCAAGAGTATCGACAACTGTTACAAGGAAGAATCTATACTCTTCTGTACACAAGCAATCCTCATCAACCGTTGAGCAAGAAAAAAATACAATTACTGATAGAAATAAAATCAATAAAGTCTTCACTGAGCCAAAATTTTTGTTTAAGGTTTATAAACAATACTGTAATTTATAACCAAACTTAAACTTATTTTTGTGATAAATCCATAAACTAATTATAGATATTAAATGGCAAAAACTTGTGTATTACTTATAAACCTCGGAACTCCAGATAGTCCGTCGGTAAAAGACGTAAGAAAATATTTATTTGAGTTTCTAAACGATCCGCGTGTGATTGATATAAATCCAATTGGCAGATTTTTTCTTGTGAACTTTATCATTGTTCCTTTTCGTGCATCAAAATCTGCAAAAATTTATAAGGAATTGTGGACAGACAAAGGTTCCCCGATTATGATTTACGGTGAATCTGTAAAAGAAAAATTACGAAAAGAGCTTGATAATGATTTTGAAGTTGAACTTGCAATGCGATATCAAAATCCTGGTCTTGATGAGGTTTGTGCACGAATGGAAAAAAAAGGCTACCAGAAAATTATCGTTTTACCCTTGTTCCCGCAGTATGCATCTGCAAGTACTGGATCTGCAATTGATAAAGCTATGAAGTTAATTAGTAACTGGTGGGTGATTCCAGAAATAAAAATCATCTCACAGTTTTATGATGACGAAAATTATCTGAATTGTGTAATTGAGCAATCAAATAAATATAATTTAAATGATTATGATCATATTCTTTTCAGTTATCATGGATTGCCGGTTAGACAAGTTGATAAAGTTTATTCAGATGGTAAGCCTTGCTCGGATCACAAATGCGAAGATGAAATTAATGAAGACAACAAATACTGTTACAAAGCAACCTGCTATGCAACTACCAGAATGCTTTCTGAAAAATTAAATCTGCCAAAGGAAAGATATACGGTTTGTTTTCAATCCCGCTTAGATAAAGATTGGCTTGAACCTTTTTCGGATAAAGTTGTTGAGGAATTGGCAAAGAAAGGCGCAAAAAAGCTTTTGGTATTCAGCCCTGCCTTTGTTGCTGATTGCCTGGAGACAACAGTTGAAATCGGAATTGAATATCAAAACATATTTAAAGAGCATGGAGGAGAAAAAGTTCAGCTTGTAAAAAGTTTAAATGATCATCCAATGTGGATTGAAGCACTTAAAAAGATGGTTCTTAAGGAAGCATAAGAGATTTTTATGGATAAAGATTTTATTCCCAAAACCGGAAAGATGATAACTCGTGAAACTAAAAAGCAAATTAAGCGGGTTAAAAGAATTTTAAATCCTCTGCAAAAACCTAAAGCTAAAAAAGTTGGGCTTTCACCCGGCACGCTTGTTTACACTGGCGAAAAGAAAAAAGATGAAGTTAAAATCACATTGTTTGACTATAAAGATGATTTTATAACAGAAAAAACCCTTGCAAATATTGAAGAAAGTTTTAGCTGTAAAGATTCTGATTTAACATCTTGGATAAATATAGATGGACTGCATGATATTTCAATAATTGAAAAGTTAGGAAAGCAATTTGAAATCCATCCGCTTGTGTTAGAAGATATCGTTCACACTTCTCAAAGACCAAAGGTTGATGATTACGAGAGCTATCTTTACATAGTTGTAAGAATGTTTGATTATAATCCCGATACTAAAGAAATAAAAAACGAACAGGTTAGTTTCGTTCTCGGAAAAAAATATCTCATCACGTTTCAAGAAGATACCGGAGATGTTTTTGATACAGTAAGAGACAGACTTAGAAAAGGTGGTCCGCGTATGAGAAATGGAGGACCAGATTATTTAGCGTACGCACTTATTGATGCAATTGTTGACAGTTACTTCCACATTCTTGAACAGATCGGCGATGAAATTGAAGAACTTGAGGACAGAATTATTGTTGATCCCGAGCAAAGTGATCTTCAATCAATACACAATCTTCGCAGAGAAATGATTTTGTTAAGAAAATCTGTTTGGCCTTTACGGGAACTACTATCAAACCTGCAAAGAAATGAAAATGGAATTATTAAACAACAAACACAAATTTATATTCGTGATGTTTACGATCACACAATTCAAATTATCGATACAATCGAGTCTTACCGCGATATGGCAATGGGAATGCTTGAAACATACTTATCCAGTCTAAGCAACAGAATGAATGAAGTGATGAAAGTGCTTACAGTAATTGCAACAATTTTTATTCCACTTACTTTTCTTGCCGGTGTTTATGGAATGAATTTTAAACATTTTCCTGAGCTACAAATTGAGTGGATGTACCCATGGGGTTTTTGGGGCTTTATTATAGTTTGCGGCGGGCTTATGTATTTTTATTTCAAACATAAAAAATGGTTTTAATAATTTTATCGGCAAATACTTTTTATACGTTTCATTAATGCTGTTTTCTGTTTGAGATTACTACCTTGTTTTTTGTGAGTTTTGATAAGTAGAATGTTTATCAACTTGCTATTCATCATAAAAAGATTATATTATAACTGCGCATTTATTAAATGATAAGCTTTTGAGGAAGTTCAAAAAGGTTTGAAGCCGGTAATCGGTTTTAACTTAAATCAATCTCTATAATATTATTTTTCTCTTCTTTTGAGTTACAGCTCTTTATTTCTCCGGTTTCAATAATCGTTAATTTATTTGTGGTTAATTGATTTGATGGAGATGACTATGGAAAAATATAATATCGTTATTGCTGGAAATGGAGAGCCCGCGCTTGTTTGTACGCTTTCTGCAAGACACACTTACGCTGATAAAAGTATTGCAATAATCAAAACTGATAAACAGAACTCTATCGTTGAGGAAATACTTTCTTCTATCTCGAGTCGTTTTAATAATATGTTAAATGTTTTTTATGATGATGTCGCTAGTCGTAATCATAATGTCCTTCAGTTGGCTGGTGGAGGAAAAATTGAATATGAAAAACTTGTTCTTGCAACTGGTTCCCGCGCGATTGAACCGCTTATTGATGGAATTCAACGAGACGGTGTAATGCTAATTAATAAAGATCCTGAACAGATCCGCAAAATAAAAACCGAAGCTATTGAAGCCGAAAGTGTTGTAATTTATGGCGGTGGTTATATCGGTGTTGAATTGTGTGATGAGCTTTTAAGAGCCGGTAAAAAGATTACTATAATTGAAAAGTCAAAACGATTAATGCCCTCATCTTTTGATGCTGATACAAGCAACAAAGTTAAAGAAGTAATTGAAAATCTTGGTGGAAGAGTAGTTTTGGATGAAAAAATAAAAAGTGTCCTTGGGATTGATGCCGTAACAGGCGTAAAACTTAGCTCCGATGAAGTGATTGATTGTGATTTTCTAATGATCTGTTGCGGCTCAAGACCGAATATAGAAATGGCTGAAAAGCTTGGAATAATTTACGATCGTGACAGGGGAATTTTAGTTGATGAATATTTCAGAACATCTGATAAAAATATATACGCGGTTGGCGATTGCGCGGCAAAGCATGATTTTTTCGCAAGCGATCTTTCGAATGTTTTAACTTATAATTCCAAAATGGAAGAAGCAAAATTACTTGGGGCAAATCTTTATTCTGTAATTTTTAATCGCGGTAAAATGATCAGCTATCTTTCCGAAAAAAGAAGTTTGAAGAATAGAATAAAAACCGAGCTAAAAAAACTGGAGATATCTAATGCCACAAAAGACTTTATATCTTTGCCAAGACAGTAAAGCAGAATTGCTAAATATTTCTGATCAGGAACCTGCTAAGTGTAAATTATGCGGTGGTAATAAGTTCTATAAAAATCATCATCACCAGTGTGCGGCTAAGAAAATCAGTAGCAAGGGACGATGGTCCTATGGAGTAAAATAGTTATCCTAATTTTTTAATTTCTTGCGTTGCCTCTCTATATTTGTCACGTACAACAATAAATTTTCATATTAATTTCTAAATATTTTTTAGGATAGAACTAAATGACAGAAATCAAAAGACCTAGCTGGGATGAATATTTTTTAAAACTTGCAATGCTTGCTTCAGAGCGTGCAACTTGCCCGCGTATGCACTGCGGGTGTGTTCTTGTAAAAGATCGATTTGTGCTTGCAACCGGGTACAACGGCTCACTTCCTGGTCAGCCCCATTGTGAAGATGACGGATGTTTAATTGTAGATAATCATTGTGTGAGAACTAATCATGCAGAAATCAATGCGCTTGTTCAGGCAACAAAACACGGTGTTAATATTGTCGGATCAACTGCTTACATTACAAATATGTCTTGTACAACTTGTGCAAAAGCGCTTATTGCAGCAGGAATAAAACGAGTTGTTGTGTTCTCCGATTTTCACGATACGCTTGCAACACAATTTTATTCGCAAGCAGGAGTTGAAGTTGTAAAGATGGATATGCCAAGCAAAGAAATTCAATATGATTTAATGAATTACTCTTCGGCAAAGAAAACAGAAAAATCTCAATAGTTTTAAATCATAGCCATTAGGTCAATTCGAAAAAGTCTCAAATGAGAAATTTGGATAATTAGAGTTTACATTTTTCTGATCACAATGACCGGGCAGAATTAATTTACTTTTAATTATATAACAATAAAAAACATCTATTAAAACAAAAACTTATATATTCTGGCTACCACTGTTTGCAATCATATTTTGGGGCGCATCATTTATCGCAACAAAATTTCTTTTAAATGAATTAACTCCTGAAACAATAATTTCGATGAGATTAATTCTTGCAATCTTCCTTCTTCTTTCGATTGCATTGATGCAAAAAAGAAATTTTGCCATTAACCTTAAAAGCCACAGCTACATTTTTATTCTTGCACTAATCGCTGTATTTCATTTGTGGATTCAAGTTACCGGACTAAAATATACAACAGCATCCAACACAGGGTGGATAATTGGTACAGCGCCAATTTTTATGGCACTGTTGGGGTTGATTTTCTTTAAAGAAAAAATAAATCTGATTAAAGTAACGGGAATTGTGATTGCAACAATTGGTTTGCTATTACTTGTAGGCAAAGGGAGTTTAACCAATATAGATTTAATAAAGAACAGGGGTGATTTACTCGTTCTATCCAGCGCTTTCACTTGGGGAATTTATTCAATGGTTAATAAAAAAATATCGCTTACCTATTCCCCTTTAATGACTATACTTTATCTTTTTATAATGATGGCAATTATTATTATTCCGTTTACCGTTAGTGATGCAACTATGAAATCAGTAATAAATCTTTCCAGCGTTGGCTGGATTGCAATATTATTTTTAGGTTTACTTTGCAGTGGTGTTGCTTATGTAATTTGGGCTTATGCTCTACGCGAAATGGAATCTGCAAAAGTTGGAGCATATCTCTATTTTGAACCGTTTGTAACTGTAATTACGGCTTGGATTTTTCTTAAAGAAGATATTACACCATTAATGATACTTAGCGGATTAATAATTACCGCCGGTGTGTTTCTAGTAAACAAGGATTAATTAAAATATGATTCTAGATTCTAACAGCAAAAAACCAAAGATAGAATATCCTTGTAATTGGGAGTATAAAGTTATTGGTATCGATGTTGATGAAATGATTAAGATGATTGAACAATCTGTTGGAGGAATGGATTATAAAATATCTTCATCAAACGTCAGTTCCAAAGGAAAATATTTTAGTATTAACTTAACAGTATTTGTTACCTCAGAAGCTATCCGTGATATAATTTTTGCAAAACTTGAAGCATGCGAATTTGTTAAAATGGTTTTGTAAACCAGGCCCCCCATAGCCCGGCTTTAGTATTCTAAATTTGGATCGACATACTTTTTGTAGAGAGGTGTAGATTCTTGTTCATACAATAAGCTCATTTCATATTTATCCAAAGGAAAGTAAAATTTAAGAGTTTCAGCCAAACCACTTATTGGGAAGAAAACTTTTCCGGAAATATTTTGAAATGGATATAGTGTGGTTTTTCGCAAAGCGAGAATTTCCCATACATAGGATGAGTTTTCTAAAGCAGAACCAATTCTATTGTTTTGAATATCAGTTATGAATTCATCATCTTTCATTCTTTGGGATTGATAATCAATTCGTTTAGATAGTTCTGGATCATTTGTGACCAACGCCTTTGTTTGTCCGACAAACTGTAAAAAACATCCAAAAGAATATGTCATTGCCTCCATTTCCACATTATTTTTATGAATTGCATAATTTTGTTGCAACTCCATTATAACCTTTTCTGGATCTTTTGCTGATAATATTATAGGATCACCACCATTTATCTTTCCACTAATGATTTTATAGTTGAACTTTTCAGGTTCAACAAGTATGGTCTTTTCTGAATTGTTTATTATCTCCGTATCAAAGACATAATGATTATTATCACTTCTATCATAGGATATCCTGATAATGATAGAATCATTATCAAGTGTTACAATTTCTTTCCCTTTGTACCACTCATTATTTGGGGTTTGTGGTTTTAGATTTAGAATTGCTGAGCGTGAAGGTGAACAATGAGTAAATAATATGGCGGTAAATAGAATTAAGATTGAAAGAAATTTGTTTTGTAAATACATAATCTCTCCGGCTTTTTCTGCACCAGTACAATTAAAATGCCGAATAAATTATTTGAATCATAAGCTTTTTTGATTAAAGGGAATTGGTAAGTGTAGGCTTAAATAGACTTTCTATGTTTACAAAAAGAAAATTGAGTATTAAGATTTGTTAGCTGTTAAATAAAAAAGGGATGCAATAGCATCCCTTAATTTTTCATCTTCCCATCTTTTTATTTTTTAATCAACCTTTTTAAAAACCATTTTAGTTTTACCGCTAACTATAGTAAGCTTCATTTTATCGATGCTGTAAGTAACTGTTTTTTGATTAAGTGCCTCGATGACTGCTTTTTCAATTTTCATATTTGGACAAGCCATTAAGGTACCCATCAAAGCCCCGAAGGTAATTTTATTACCAACAACATTAATGCTTCCGCCAATTGTGTTACATCCAGCGTGCCCGCTAAAACGCATCTCAGTCAAGTTAAATTCAAATTGAGGCATTCCTTTTTGTAACTTTTCTTTTTTAAAATTAATGCCTGTCATCTCTTCCATTACATAAATATCATATAAGCGATTATCATATAAATAATTTCCACATCCTTCAAAGGGGTTATAGTTAGTATCATCAGGACCCTTAGCTTCTACTCTTACTTTGTAAGGGAATATTTCTCCGGACATGTTATCCTCACAATTGTCCTTAATAACGGTAATTATTAGTTCACCCTTGTCTGACTTTGCTCTGTAAAGAGTAACATCAGAATCTTGTGCTTTGATTCCAGCAACAGCTGGGGTGTTTATTTTAATATCATCCGTTGTTGCAAATGCAATGGATTTTTCAAAATCAATTTCTAATGTCCAGTTAGGTTCATTACCTCTTGCGATAAAATCAACACCTGCTAAAAATTTATTCTGATAATGTTGTGAATTATTATCAACATCATCCTCAACTGGTTTTTCTACTTTTACTTCTTTAACGTCTTTTATTTCCTTTACTGTACTTGCATCTTTATGCAGATGATATTTTTTTTCCGATTCAGAATTTATTCTATCGCCGTATTCATCAAGCATAATTAATTCTTTTCCGCTTATTAAAAATAATTTTGCATAATCATAACTTTCAAGTTCGATGACAGAATCTGAATCAAAAACCCAATTGCCCTCATCAACAATAAACTCATCACTTTTTCCTTTATAAACAAATTTTTGCACGAATGTAAAATCGTTTTTTAAGTTCAGCTGATAATCTATCACATCACAATCTTCGCAAGGCAAACTACCGAGCCAGATTCCGTTGCTTAAAAAAGTTAGTTGTTTTGGATCCTGTACAGTTTCTGGTGCGGATGAGCATCCAACAACTATCAGCAAAATAAACATTGATAAAAGTATAATCTTTTTCATAAAATATTCCTTTAAATCTATTTTTTGAGAAACAAACTGATTACAGCATTAGTTATAATATTAACAGTTTTTCAAATATTATACCGTTATAAATTTTCCCTATAGTGATGAAATATTTCGATTAATGCTTGAAAGTAAAGAATAGGTTTGCCTTTCGGTGATTTTAGCAGAAAAATATTACAGATTGGAAAAATAACTGCAGTCTTTTAAAATGAAAGAATTTAAAAGAAAAAACGCATCCCGTTACCGAAATGCGTTAATTCATTGAGACTTATGAAAAATTAAGAAACAGAAACTAATAATTCTTTTTCTATAGCTTCTTTTATTGATTCTTTCGGTAAAGCGCCAACCGCCATTTTAGGTTGCCCGGTAGTTGGTACAAAAAGTATTGAAGGAATGCTTCTGATACCGAACACAGAACCAAGTTCCTGCTCTTCATCTGTGTTAACTTTATAAATGTTTACTTTTCCTTTATACTCTTCTGATAATTCTTCTAGAACCGGTCCAACCATTCTGCAAGGACCGCACCATGGGGCCCAGAAATCTATAATTGCAGGAAGTTCACCGTTGAATTTCCAATCTTGACTTTTTTCGTAATCAAATACTTTAGTTAAAAAAGTTTCTTTTGTTAATTGCTCTGTCATTTAGTTTGCCTTTCTTATGATTTTTTATTTTTATTTAATTCTACTTTATCATTCCGGACTTGATCCGGAATCTATTTAGTGTGCCAGATTCCAGCATTCGCTGGAATGACTGTCAAATTTACACAGCCTCTAATACTCTTTGTAATTTATTTTTTACTTCTTGTGCAACTGCTTTCATATCCGGATTATCAATTATGTGAGCCATAATGTTTGGGTCAAAAACAGATACAACCGTTTTGTTTTCTTTTTCATAAACAATTACGTTGCATGGAAGCAATAACCCTAATTCTTCTTCAACTTGCAAAGCACTGTGGGCAAGTTTTGGATTGCAAGCACCGAGTATTGTGTACTTTTTAAAATCAACATCAATTTTTTTCTTCAACGTTTCTTTCACATCAATTGTAGTAAGAATACCGAAGCCTTCTTTTTTAAGTTCTTCAGTTACTTTTTCAATTGCTTGTTCAAATGTGTAATCAGTTGTTTTGTTAAAACCGTATTGCATTACTTGATTTCCTTTGTTTCTTCTTCTTTATTTTTGTTAAAGATGGATTTCCAGTCGATGAATAGAAATCCCGCAAACGCACCATAAGCAACACTTATAAATGGATTGCCTGAAATTGGACATCCTCGATCGCATCCAATGTAATAATAATATGAATATCCAGCTATAGCACCACCAACAACTGGTAAAATGCGTTTAGCCCATTTCCAAACTATCTCAAGCCTGATGAGTTCCAACGAACCATTCCTCCACTTAAATTACTTGCGCTAAATCCCATTTTTTTTAGTTTAGATGCGGCTGTTAAACTTCGGCTTCCGGTCTGGCAGTAACAGATTATTTCTGCATCTTTAAACTTTTTTAATTCCTGTTCCCTGTCTTTTATAGAAGTTACAGGAATGTGATAAGAACCTTTTATAGAACTTTGTTTTCTTTCTTTATCCGTTCTTACATCAAGAAAAACAACATTTCTTTCTTTTTTAACTTTTGCTGAAGCATCAACTGGTGAATATTGTTTTATAGATTTAATCAAATAAAACTTTTTACCCACATAATAGATAATAAGAGCAATAACCGCGTATAATAAAATTTGTTCAGTTGCCATAAGCCTTAATTTTTTCTGTTTAGTTTGATAAGAAATTTAAGAAAAGGATTCAGAGTTTGCTGTGATCTAAAATGTGGAAATAACATACAAAAATTGGTGATCGGTTAACGAATTTGCCAATCACCAATTATGAAAAAGCAATTATGCTTCTTTTACAGCTAAAAATTTATTGTAAAGCCACATTAAAATTGTTGCAAGTACACCAATCCCAATTAACGCAAACCATACAAGTTCCGGTTTGCCCGCCGCTTTTGAAGATTGGTACAGCCAACCGCCAAGTGGATCACCGACAAATCTTGCAATTGCTATTGGAAGGAACGCATAACCCTGAAACAATCCTTGCTGTCCTGCAGGAGCGATATCAGAAATATACTCGTAATATCTTGGAGCCTGCACCATTTCACCAATCGCAAAAGCAACAATTCCTGCCGCGATAGTTGGTATGCTCGGGTAAATTCCGATGATAACCCATATCAAACTTGAAAATGCAAACCCGTATAAGATTGCTTTAGAGGTTGGTAGATTTTTCGTCAATCTATTTAATGGAATTTGTAAAAGAATAATTGCTCCTGCACCGGCCCACGATTGAATAATTTCATAAGGTGCGGAAGCACTTATATAATCTGTTATGTAATAAGGTACGATTATAAATTCCTGCCAGAAGATTATCCAGTACAAAGAATAGATTAAAAGAAAAATCATAAACCTAAAATTTGCAAGTACAACAAATAAGTTTTCAATTTTCTTTCCAAAAGATTCAACAACATCCGTGGCGGGTGATTTAACTTCTTTGTATAAAAGTATGTTTACAATCAGCATTGCAAAACAACTGATTGATGAAACTATGTAAACATATTGGTTACCAAAGCTATCGCGTACAAAGTATGCAATTGTTGGTCCAATCATTGCGCCGGCATTTACCAGCCAGTAATAAATTGCAAAGCCAAGTGATTTTGTTTCAGGTGTTGATGTAACTGCAACGGTTCCGAGTACAGATGGTTTGATAAAAGATCCTCCGAAAGCAGTAAAAACTAAGAATAACATTAACAACCAGTATTGGTTAAAGTTTCCGTACACACCCGAAAAAGATGACATTCCAACTGAGCCGATAAGAAAATATCCAAGGCCGAGAATTGTAAACGCAATATTAAAAGCTTTTCTAAATCCCCATTTATCAGCAAGAGTTCCACCAAGAATAGGAAGCAGATAAATCAAACCGCCAAAAATCCCGGAAAGCTGTCCCGCTTCTGCTTCTGTAAAACCAAGATCATTACGCATGTAAATCATAAAAACAATTTGCTGACCATAGTAAGCAAGTCGCTCAAACAACTCCATTACATTTGCCACCCAGAATGTTTTATGAAAACCGGATTTTAGATCTTGTAGTTTGTTTTTAATATCCACAACGATGCCTTTAAAAAATATTGCGCGCAATTTAGTTATGATGATTTTTAGTAACAAAAACTTTATCTCTTTAAATCGGAGTTGCAGCTTGTCTATTAAAACTGAGTTTACTTGTGTATTCATTACTCTTCATTTGTGAGCTAAAAACAGGCCTGTATATTTATAAATACTTAAATTAAAGCCATAATCTAATTCCATTCTCGGAACGATAATTGTTAATCCGTTAGTTCCTTACAATTAAATAAATTGAAATTGAAGAGAAATATTTTTAAACATACAGAGGCAATAAAAAAGATTTTTATGAAAACACACTTAATAACACTCCTACTAGTAACTACTTTATTTTCTATGGGTTTAGCGCAAAACAAAAACGCGGTAATATCTGAATTAAAAAACAGTGAAGTTAAAATTAAATTACACAGACTTATTGAGTTTAAGGATTCCGATACAAAAAGCGGCAGCAAATTTTTAGTTGCAGATATTACAATTGAAAATATTTCTGATAAGAGTATTCAAATGGGTGCTGAATATACAATGAGCATTACTCTTAAGGATGATAAAGGAAACGAATATCGTTCCGGTTTAAAGGGAGAAGGAATTGTTTCAACATATCTAACTAAAGACGGCAGTGAAGATCAGGATTCTAAAGCGCACAACTTATGCTTTAGCGATAACTTTCCTGTAAAAACAAAAGCAAGATCTTTATTGTGCGGATTCAAAGTTCCTATTGATTCAAAAATTGTTTCATTCGGTGTTAAGAAGAAAAATTTGTGGAGTGCTGTTAAATAAAACTTATATTCACAGGGGAGCATTATGAAAAAAGTACTTTTACTCACCTTTGTTCTATCAACTATCATTTTTGCCCAATGGGCACAGCATTTACCTAGCCCTTACGGAAATGCATTATTAGGTATAAACCTAGTAGGAACTGAAGATGTTTTTATTTCCAGCTTTGGAGCGTTTATTAAAAGCACAAATAATGGAATGGATTGGGAAGTAAAACGAAATATTAATGGGCATAATGATCTTTGGTATTCAGTATGTTTTATTAATAGCTCAATAGGCTGGATGTCTGGGAATGGGATAATCATTAAAACTACTAATGGTGGTGAAGATTGGGTTGATCAGAATCCTAACTCACCAGATCAGATATATGAAATCCGATTTTTTGATTCACAAAAAGGAATTGCAATAACCGGCCAAGAAAAAAGAATATTGGTTTCAAATAATGGAGGCGATACTTGGAATGTAAAAAATGTTCCATCAACTAATTTTCTTCAATGTGGATATTTTATCAACGACACAACTGGATGGGTTTCAGGCCAAAATGAAATTTTAAAAACTACTAATTCGGGTAATAGTTGGGTTACTTACAATATTGCTTCTTTCTACTTAGATGCTTTTTTTATTGACGAAAATATCGGATGGTTTGTTGGAAGTGGTGGGCAAATCTCTAAAACCACAAATGGTGGACAGAGTTGGACGAATCAAACATCCAACACGACAACACAATTCAACTCAATATTTATGATTGACCAAAACACTGGCTGGGCTGTTGGGTTTAATGGAGTAGTTGTTAAAACATCAGATGGAGGAACGAACTGGAACAGCATAACAACACCAACAACGGAAATGCTTACGGGCATCAATTTCTCAGATCAAAATAACGGCTGGGTTATTAGTAATAAAGGAACAATTCTAAAAAGTACAGATGGTGGTACAAATTGGATATTATGGTCAAGAAATTTAGAATCAAATTTAACAAACGGTTTTTTTCTAAACTCTCAAGTAGGCTGGTTAACCGGAAGTAATGGATTAATTTTTAAAACATTAGATTCTGGTGATAATTGGACAAGCACAATAGCGCCTGTAATAAACACTTTTAATGATATTGAGTTTGCCGATATTAATTTTGGGTGGGCCGTTGGTAACAACGGGAATATTATTAAATCTACTAATGGCGGATCAAATTGGAATACGCAAGTATCTGGTGTGACAACCAAACTTAATTCAATTAGCTCGACTGGTACTGATACCGTTTTTGCTGTCGGTTTGAATGGTACAATTTTAAAAACTACGGACGGGGGAAATAATTGGATAAATATAATACAACCCACATCAAATCAGTTTAGTAAAATTATTAAAGATGATAATAATGACTTGTGGATTTGCGGTTATGATAATTCAAGTTTTACTCCTCTCTTACTTAAATCAACGGATTATGGAATCGGTTGGGAAAACAAATTCTCAACTGATTCGATGGCACTTTATGCTATTACAAAAACAAACAATGTCATTCTTATTAGTGGCGGTAAATCTGGTCCTAGCGGAATAGAAATGTTAATTTATAAAAGTTCTGATAATGGTGAACAATGGTCAAATATCCTGTCAATACCTGGAAATATTAATGGTGCCAGAATTATAGAAATCTCTATAAACAACAATGGAGATTATGTCGCCATATCGCTCAATAAAATATTCTTTTCGTCTGATCAGGGGAACACATGGAATTCTGAAAGTTTTCCATTAGAAACACTAACCTCATTATTTTTTTCGGATTCTAATACAGGCTGGATAACTGGACAAAATAGTCTAGTTCTAAAAAATACAAATTCTGGAATCACAAACATCAAAACAATAGATAATTGGATAGATAATTATTCTTTATCCCAAAACTATCCAAACCCATTTAATCCAACTACAAAAATAAGTTACAGCATTGCAACAGCAGGAATTGTTTCACTAAAAATCTATGATATTCTTGGAAGAGAAGTTTCAACATTAGTGAACGAAGAAAAATCTGCAGGTAGGTATGAAGTAAACTTTAACGCATCACAACTAGCAAGTGGAGTTTATTTTTACCAAATAAAGGCAGGCAGTTTTACTCAAACTAAAAAACTTATGTTATTAAAATAATTTTTGAATCATTAAGACTAAATGCTCAATGTTTTAATATTTAATTGAACGTTGAGCATTTATAATTAAACCCTCGCCGATGAGGCGTTTTTCATTTCTTAGAAAACACGTTTTTATTTCCATTATTTGGCAAAATTCATTTTGCAATTAACAATCAATAATTTCGTTTTATCAACTTAAACACAACATTTATATTTAATTGAGTGGCATACTTTTAGAAAAAACGTTGTGCTTTAATTTATTATTTATTCAATGTTGCTAATTGTAAAACTTTGTAGAATTGATTGTTTATGAGTTCAAAAACGTTTCATGGTGGGGTTCATCCCAAAGAATATAAAGAACTAACTGAGCACCTTAAGTTTGAATATTTTCCGCTGCCCGATCAAATTATTCTTCCACTTTCGCAGCATCTTGGTAAAGAAGCTTCTGCACAAGTTAAAAAAGGTGATGAAGTTACAGTTGGGCAACTTGTTGCAAGTGCAGAGGGATTTATTTCTGCTCCGGTTCATTCTTCTGTTGCAGGAAAAGTTATGAGCGTTGGCAAAGAACAAACTTCAAGCGGATTTCCAAAAGATTCAATTGTAATAAAACGAAATGGGACGATAGAATCTGAATCAATAACCAAAGAATTTCTTTTACCAAGTCTTAATCCTGAAGCAATTACTCCCGATGAAATTAGAGAAAGAGTAGCACTTTGTGGAATTGTTGGACAGGGCGGCGCAGCTTTTCCAACATCTGTTAAACTTACTCCGCCTAAGGATAAAGTAATTGATGTGGTGATTCTTAATGGCTGTGAGTGTGAACCTTATCTTACCCGCGATTACAGATTTATGATTGAACGCCCGGATGATTTGATATCAGGATTAAAATTAATAATGAAAGCTCTTGATGTTAAACGCGGAGTAATTGGAATTGAAAATAACAAACCAGAAGCGATTGAGTTATTATCAAACAAAATTAAGTTTGAGCCCGGGTTAGAAGTTGTATCATTAAAAACAAAATACCCGCAAGGCGCGGAAAAGATGTTGATTAAAGCCGTAACAGGTAAAGAAGTTCCTCCGGGCAAACTTCCTATGGATGTTGGTGCCGTTATTCAAAATATCGGAACTGCAATTGCTATCCACGATGCCATAGTTAAAAGCGAAGTTTTAATTACGGCAGCATTGACAGTTTCCGGAAAAGGGATACTGAATCCAAAAAATTTAATTGTTCCTGTTGGTACTTCAATTCAAAGTGTAATTGATTATTGCGGCGGAGTAACAGAAGACGCAGTAAAAATTGTTGTCGGTGGCCCAATGATGGGCGTTGCACAGTTCGATTTATGCACCTGTAATGAAAGCAACATCTGGAATTTTAGTTTTAACAAAAGATGAAGTTGCAGAAAACCCGGAAACGCCCTGCTTGCGATGCGGCCAGTGTGTTGGCGCTTGTCCATTAAATTTAATGCCGACAAAGCTTGCAAGATATTCACAACTAAACAGATTTGAAGATGCGGAAGGAGCAGGAGTAACGGTTTGTATGGAATGTGGAACTTGTGCTTACACCTGTCCGGCAAATATTCCTCTTGTTCAGTGGATAAGATTAGGCAAACAAAAAGTTTTAGACTTGCAGAAGGAAAGAGCTGCAACTAAGTAAGTCAATGCGAATCCGACTTTAGTCGGTGAAGCAATCTTTAAATAAAATTAGGTTATTTAAAATAATGACAGATCACTTCCTCCCGCTGTCCCGGGACTCGTGATGACATCAAAAAAAATATGGAAACAGCTACAATTACAGAAACAAAAAAAACAGTACACTTTGATTTAACAACATCACCTCATTTGCATTCAAAGTGGTCAACATCAAAAGTGATGTGGTTTGTTAATCTTGCACTCGTTCCCTGCATTGCATCAGCATTGGTATTCTTTGGAATTTACCAGGCTGTAATAATGATCACGGCTGTGATTTTTTCTGTTGGTACAGAAGCCGCAATTCAATCAATACGAAAAAAACAAGTTACCTGGTTTGATGGCAGTGCAGCATTAACAGGTTTGCTTTTATCCTTAACATTGCCGCCTAATTTTTCTTTATCAGCAACTGCAATTGGTTCCGTTGTTGCAATTGGATTAGGCAAGCAGATTTTTGGCGGATTGGGATATAATATTTTTAATCCTGCTTTAGTAGGAAGAGCTTTTTTGCAAGCTGCTTTTCCTGTACAGATTACAACCTGGACTCAGCCAAACTTTGCTGTTGATGCTGTTACAAGCGCAACTCCGCTGGCCGCATTTAAGTTTGATAAAATTTTAACAGCACAAACTCCCTTGATGATTGGAAATATTGGCGGTTCACTTGGTGAAACATCTGCAATAGCTGTTTTGCTTGGTGGAATATTTTTAATAGCAGTTGGAATTGTTAACTGGCGAATTCCACTTTCAATGATTATCGGAATGTTTTTATTTGGCGGAATATTCTGGTTAATCAATCCGCAAAACCCTTCTCCGCTTTTCCACATCTTTGCAGGAAGTTTTCTTTTCGGTGCAATGTTTATGGCAACTGATTGGGTCTCATCCCCAATTACAAATAAAGGCATGTGGATTTTTGGATTAGGAATTTCTCTCGTGTTAATAGTAATCAGAATATACGGCGGCTTACCCGAAGGAGTTATGTACTCAATTTTATTTATGAATGGATTTGTTCCTCTTATCAACAGATATACAACTCCAAGAATTTTTGGTGCTGTTAAGGAGGAGAAGAAATGAAAGTAACTCACATTGTTGCAGCACTGACAATTATTGGAATCATTGCCGGCGGATCGTTGTCGCTGGTTAATAACTGGGCGGCACCAAAGATCGCAGCTAATCAAAAAGCCGAAACAGAACGAGCTATTTATCTTGTTCATCTTGATGGAAAAAGATACGAAGAAATTAAAAACTCAGGATTTGAAGTTTATAAAGTTTTTAATCAAGCAGATTCATCAGTCGGATATTCACTCGTTTATTCCGGAAATGGTTTTCAGGGAAAAATTAAATTGATGATTGGCCTTGCTGAAGATTTAAACAAAATCACTTCGATCGAAGTGCTTGAGCAATCAGAAACTCCCGGGCTTGGAACAAAAATTCTTGAGCCGCCATATAAAGATCAGTACAAAGGATTAGTACCTGCCCCAACAATCAAGCTCATAAAAGGAGTTGAACCATCAAATCCAAATGAAGTTAAGGCAATAACCGGCGCAACAATTTCATCACGCTCTGTTGTGGCAATTGTAAATGAAGGAGTGGGCAAGTTGAAAGAACTTGAGAACAAAGGAGCATTAAAATGAAAAAACAAGTATCGCTCCTAAGAGAATTTACAAAAGGCTTGTGGGAAACAAATCCAGTTTTTAAGCAAATACTTGGAATGTGTCCGACACTTGCTGTTACTGTTTCAGCTATAAATGGAATTGCAATGGCGCTTGCCACAACTTTTGTTCTTGTATTTTCAAGTTTGCTTATTTCGCTTGTACGAAAATGGATTCCTAACCAGGTTAGAATAGCATCATACATTGTTATCATAGCAACCTTTGTAACAATTGTAGATCTTGTAATGAAAGCTCAGTTTGTGGAGTTAAGTAAAGCGCTCGGTCCTTTCATTCCACTTATAGTTGTAAACTGTATTATTCTAGGCAGAGCAGAAGCTTTTGCGTCAAAAAATAATCCGTTAAGATCAGTTTTAGATGCGCTTGGAAACGGCGCTGGATTTTTAATTTCACTTTTTGTGCTCGGAAGTGTTAGAGAAATAATCGGATCAAGAACAATTATGGGTTTTCAGGTTTTACCAAATGGATTTGAACCCTGGTTAATAATGATTTTACCGGCTGGAGCATTTTTAACCCTTGGTTTGATGATGGGGTTTGCGAATATGTTTATCGAAAGAAAGAAAAATTTAGAACGTGAATCTTTAATTGCTCAATATAAAAGATCCGGAAGAGAAGAAATTACAGAAGAAGTTTTAAAAGAGGCTGGAGTATAAAATGGAATTACTAATAATTTTTATCTCAGCAGCATTAGTTAACAACTTTGTTCTATCATACTTTCTTGGAATTTGTCCGTTCATCGGAGTATCAAACAAAACTTCTTCCGCTATTTCAATGGGAATGGCCACAACATTTGTAATGGTACTAACGGCAATTGTTAGCTGGCTTCTTTATAATTTGATTCTTGTTCCGTACAAATTAGAATTTTTACAAATTCCATCCTTCATTTTAGTTATTGCCGCACTTGTTCAGTTTGTTGAGATGGTGATCAAAAAAGTTTCTCAGCCGCTTTACAGAGCGCTTGAATTTTTCTTCCATTGATAACGACTAACTGTGCAATTCTTGGTTTAGCACTTTTAGCATCAATGAGAAGTTATGACTTTTTAGAAAGTGTAATTTTTGGATTTGGCGCAGGGGCCGGATTTACGCTTGCCTTGGTAATTATGGCAGGAATAAGAGAAGAACTTGAACTGGCAGATGTTCCAAAACCATTTCGGGGTGCGCCGATTACATTAATTGTAGCTGGAATTCTTGCACTAGCTTTTATGGGCTTTGCGGGAATGATTTAATTATTTAGTCATCCCGAACTTGTTTCGGGGTCTATTTAAATCTTTGAGATGCTGAAACAAGTTCAGCATGACTTATTAAACTGAATTTATTATTGAGGATAAAATGATATCACGAAGAAATTTTTTAAAGATTGCCGGTCTAACTTCTGTTGCACTCGGTGCTGGATACACAACAGGCAAGTTAACTGGTAATTCTAAATCTGTTTATTATGCGGTGCACGGGTTTATCCCAGCAGACGAACAAGTAATAAACAATCTTGTTTCAGTATTTAAGAATAAAGTAAAAAGTAATTCACAGCCGATTGTAATTTCTGATTCAAAAATTGGAGAAGTAATCAATAGGTTTGATTTACAAGCAAACAAACAATCATTTTCTACTAATGGATCAATTATTTACAGAATTAAAAGATTAGACAAGCAAATTGATTCGGATGTTATAGTAAGCGATGGGAATAATTCTATTTATGCTTTAGATGATTTTACTTCTGCATTAGAAAACATCAGAAGAAATATAAAAAATAAAAAAGCACAATATTTCTTTACAGCAGAGTACAATGAAAGCGATTTAATTTCTTCAATATTTAAATCAAACAGAAAAGAAATTGTAATTGAGAATGAAAGAGGTTTGGTTGATAGAATATCGTTAAATAAAAATTATAAAAATGTTTTTGTTGATGGTCCGCTAGGTAAAACAGGTTTTAAGATAGAAAATGGAATTGCACAAGTTCATACTTCAACTTGCAGACATGGAATTTGTAAGCATACTGTTGCTAGTGGAGTTGGAAATGTAATAGCTTGTGCGCCAAACAAAGTATTAGTGAAAGTAGTTTTAGTCTAATTTGAAAAATGCAATTGCATATGGTGTTTTGGTAATCGTTCTTTTTTTTATTGGGTTTTTCATTGCCAGGAACAATGATAATGAAACCAAAACAATTAAATACACTCAAATTCTTCTTGGAACTGTTGTAGATATTCAAGTCCGAGATGATGACGAAAAAAAAGCTGAAGATGCAATTACACAAGCATTTGCTGAAGTAAAACGAATAGATGATTTGTTTACAACTTATAATGAAGAAAGCCCTGTATGGAAAATAAATTATTCAACAGATTCAATTATCTCTGTTGATCCTGAGATCTTTAGTTTAATTGTTCTTTGTGATTCAATCACAAAAATTTCTGATGGATGTTTTGATGTAAGTCTTGATGATCTCACAAAGACCTGGGGGTTTGATTCTGATAATCCACATTTGCCGTCTCAATCAGAAATTGATTCGGCATTAATTAAAAGTGGATGGCAGAAAATTAAAGCTGTTGGTAATAACCAGGTTATAAAAACAGGAATAGTTGGACTAAACTTTGGGGCGATTGCAAAAGGTTACGCTGTTGATAAAGCAATGAATGTTCTTAGAAAATCAGGATTAAAAGAAGCTCTTGTAAATGCTGGCGGTGAGATTAGCGCACTTGGTAATAATTGGGTTGTTGGTATTCAACATCCTAGAGAAACAAATTCGATTATTAAAAAATTAAAACTTAATAATTATACAGTTGCAACTTCCGGAGATTATGAACAGTATTTTGAAAAAGATGGGATTCGTTATCATCACATACTTGATCCTAAAACTGGTTATCCCTCAAAAGGATTGCAGAGTGTAACGATAATAAGTAAATCCAACGCTTTCGCAGATGCACTTGCGACTGCAGTTTTTGTGATGGGAAAAAATCAAGGAATGAAGTTGATAGAAAGTCTAATAGATACCGAAGGAATGATAATTGATTCTGAAGGAAAAATATTTTACTCGACTGGGTTTAAAAAGTTTTTAATGTAATTACTTAGGGGTCATCTCGAACTTGTTTCGGGATCTTTGATGAATTTGAAAGATGCTGAACCAAGTTCAGCATGACAAAGCAGAAGGAAAATAAAATGGATTATACATTAATAATAGCAATAACCACTATGGGCGGACTGGGATTTATCTTTGCCGGCGCTCTTGCCTTTGCAGACAAAAAATTGCGTGTTGAAGAAAATCCTAAAATTGCTGAAATAAATGATATTCTTCCAAACGCAAACTGCGGTGCTTGTGGTAATGCAGGTTGTTATGATTTTGCAGTTAAAGTTGTTAACGGTGAAGCAAAAATAACTGGATGCCCTGTTGGCGGACAAGATGTTGTAGATGAAATTGCCAGAATAATGGGAATGGAAAGTTCCGCAAGTATTAAGCTTGTTGCAAGAATTCTGTGTAACGGCGGCAATATTGAAGCTGTTACAAAAGAAGGAGTTGAATATCTTGGTCCACAAAGCTGCTCTGTAAAAACAATTGTTGCAGGTGGAGATAAAATGTGTTTGTATGGTTGTCTAGGTGGCGGTGATTGTGTTGATGCTTGTCAGTTTGGTGCAATATTTATGAATGAAAATGGTTTGCCCGTTGTTGTAGAAGAGCTTTGTACAGGTTGCGGGCAATGTGTTGAAGCTTGCCCACGTGGAGTAATTGAAATTCATCCCGAAGACAGAGAGTTATTTGTATTCTGTAAAAATCATGATGATCCTAAAAGATCAAAAGAAGTTTGTAATGTTGCTTGTTTTGGCTGCGGAATCTGTGCGCGCAAATCCGATGGCGGAATTGAGATGCGAGACTTTTTACCTGAAATAAATTACGATACGCTTGATCTTAGTAAAATTCCAATTGACAAATGTAAAACAGGTGCCATAAAGTTAATTCATCCGGAAAGAGCTGCGGAAATTTTAAGAGAAGAAAAAATAGAGATAAAGGTAAGTTAAAACGTCATTTCCGTGAACCTGCCCGCGGTAGGTAGGAACGGGAATCTTGGATTTAACTAAAAAGTGGATTCCCACTTTCGTGGAAATGACAAATCAAGAAATGTATACAGAAGAACTTTACGAAGAAGGAATAGTTAAAGAATCAAAAGATGGAATTGCTACAATTGTAATTTCAAATTCTGATCAATGCGAAGAATGCACTGCAAAGCTTTATTGTAAACCTGGTAGCTCAAATGAAAGAAGTTTAGTCGTAAAAGATCCTTTTGGAGTTAAAGTTGGAGATAAAGTTAAAGTGATGATTAAAGGAAGCAAGTTGATTAGCGCTTCTTTTATTATTTATGGAATACCATTGGTACTTCTTCTACTCGGGTTGATTATTGGAATGAATGTTTTTCATGAAAACAAAGAAATTTACTCAACATTCTTTTCGTTTGTCTTAGCAACCAGTTATCTCTTTATTTTCTGGATGATTGGGAAGAAGGAAAAATGGAGTTCTAATAATTATCCAGAAATAATTTTTGTAAGTTCTAAAGCAAATCAAAACTAATTTTCTTTATTCCAGTCCCAAACTTTTAGCCCACTTATTTTCAAAATACTAATAAGTAAAAATCCTGCGCCAATCCATTGAACTGGTGATAAAATTTTCCCGTGAACAATATATTCGAGTACAACAGCAACAAAAGGAAATGCGAGTTCACAAATTGTAGCAATAGAAGCGCTAATCTTTTTTAATCCATAATAATAAAGAAAAATTGCGGGTCCACCAGTTGTAAAAGCAATTATTAAAAATATCCAAATTTGATTTACTGAAATTTGAGAAACAGAATAAATTGTTCCAGAGGATAAAACAATTGTTAACATTATTAATGCTGTTAAAGAAAATCTTAAAAAAGTTCCAACTTCATAACTAACATTACGCAGAGCACGTTTGCTTAATACTGTTGAAGATCCAAAACTTGCTGCTGCCAACAAAGCAAATAAAGCTGCAATTGTTGTTTTATCACCTGTATTTAGATTAGGGAAATTAAATCCAAAAGTCATTATATAAGCACCTAAAATTGCTGTTGCAGCCCAAATAAAAAACTCACGTTTTAATTTTTCTTTTAAAATTATTCCAGCCAAGGCAATTGCAAAAATAGGCTGCATTTTTTGGATGAGAACAACAATTGAAAGATTAACAAAATCAACATAAAATAATGCGCGAGTAATTGCCATTGTTCCAATTGCACCGCCAAATAATGCAACGCCAATAAACGCAAGCCAATCTTTAGGGGTTAGATTTTTTATCACCGAAATATATTTTGTAAAAAAAGGAGCGAGTATTAATGCAACAATCGTACTTTCAACAAACACAACTAGTGTAACAGGTAAACTGTATAAAGAGGGGCGTAAAACTATTCCATCAACAGCCCAGAGTGATGCTGCGATTATTACAACGAGTGATGAAAAAAAAGTCGAGGAATGTTCTGTTTGATTTACTTTGTTCAAAAACTATCTCGAATATTTTTTGTAGATTGAAATACATCCAACCTTAATTTTATGATTAAAATATAAACTGCAAAAATTATAGTAACTGCGTTAGCTAAAATTATGGGGTAGGAATCCAGCATAATTCCGTATATCAGCCAAAAAACAAAACCAAAATTCAATAATGAAAACATTCCAAGCGAAATATCTTTTGTGTGTTTTGTCTTGTAAACCTTAACTGCTTGCGGAATGAAAGCTACAGTTGTGCAAAAAGCTGCTAAATAACCTAAATATGATTCCATATTTCTCAATTTATTTTGTGGAGTAAACTTATAAATAAAAGCGGAAATATTTCTTTTAAAACCATTGGGACTTATATGTTGTGGCTAAAAATAGCCACAATGAAGTCATGAGTAAAAATTACGCTTTCAATTCAAAAACTTACTTTTCAACCTTTTTCGATCTTTGAAATTTCAACGGATTCTCAATAGTCAAATGGAATAATTATTGCATAAATCTGATAAAAATTAGATTTATTCTTTTTCTTGTAAAGAAAAGCATTTTGTAGATATAATTCAAAGAAACTCATTACATAATTTATATAACCAATTGAGGAAACGAAGTGGAAGACCAATTAACAAAAGAAGTAGTAAAAAATAAAATTGCTGATGATTTTGATACAGATCTTGAAAAGATTGTAAGTAAAATTGTGCTTCCAACTGAACTGCCAAATTGGAGCAAAGCAGAAACCTCTTTACAGAATAAACTTCAGTTTGTTTTAAAAAGAGTTAATCTATCAAAATCACTTTCTGATGATGATATATCTAAATGGATTAACGCTTCAAACGAAACGTATGAATTATCTGCTTTACGTACATATCTTCTATTAAGTTGTGTAAATATGATAGGTGAAATCAGCAGAACCGAAACACCAATTTCATTTTTGTCATGGCTTGATACTTCAAATTCGGTAACAACAAGAAGCATTCGTGAAGAATCAATAAATAAAGCAATTAATTCGGTTGGTGTAGTTGATGATCAGAAAAAAGCCGTTAAACTTATTAAATCAGTTTTTGCACAATATAGATTAACCAACTCTGTTGATTCAAATTACTTCTCTTTCTTTACAGATGCGCTTGATAGCGATACACAAAATTGGATTGCGTCAAACAGCTGGATATATCAAGATAATCCTTTAGAAAAATGGGCAAATCTACAAAATGTTAAAGAAGGTTATTCCAACTTAACTTCTGCAGAAAATAAAAGATTAACAAATGCTAGAAAAAGATGGGATACGTTGGATACAAATCAAAAGTTATTTGAAGTATCTCAGTTTTTGGAATTTTTATTCAATCAGTATAATTTATGCCAGGTAAATCCACCTGTTAAGGTGGATAAAGATCCGGTTGCAAAAGTTTGGAAAGATATTGATCAGGCAGTTGGTGAATATAAAGTCAATTACTTATCAAACTCGTTATTCAATCATATTGGAGCAGATGGACAGAAGTTTAAATTCAATGAAGTTAGATGTGTATTTAAAGAAGAAGAGCTAATTGTATTCGAAGGTGATGTTAGGGAAAAAGATAGAGAACTTTGGTTAAAACGACTTTCTGAATGGTTAAAGACAAAAATTGATTCTGAAAATGCTGCTGGCGAAACAATCTTTTTAACCCCTAAAAATCAGGCTTTAGTGCTTAGTGGTGAAACACTTGCACCACTATTGGAAAAATGGATTGATAAAGCAGTAAAAAATATTTTAGATAAAAAATAATTTTTAATAACGGGTATAAACAAAAAAACCATGGTAACACCATGGTTTTTTTATTTTAAAATAAAATCTTGGATTAGCTTTCAGCTAATCTAATTGTCAATCTTTTAGGTGTCGTAAAGTGAGCGTTAAAAACAGTAGTTGCTGATTTTGGGATATGAACATCAATAGATGCTTCTTTAAATAAAAATTCAAAGTTTAACTGATTTGGATTCGCTTGAAGTGTCTTTTTGGATTTTTTCTTTTTCATATCCATAAGCGTACGAAAAACATTTTTTATTGTATTAAAAAATTAGTGGGAGTAAACTAAAAAGATTAATCTATAAATGGAAGGAACATGAAAAATTTAAAATTAATTTTTCATCAAAACGGATAGAATATTTTAAAACTGTAATAACATATTACAGTTTTAAAATATTTTGTATTAAATCACAATCAACAAGTCTTTCATATCTAAAGGAGAACATAAAAATTTTTATATGAAAGAAAAAAATTAAATCAAATAAATTTATTTTCCATCATAAGTAACTTCTTTTAAATAATGTCCTGGATCCATATGTCTTAACATTACAGTTGTTGTTGTAAAGTTTTTTTCCTCTCCAGGTTCAAGTCTATCTATATTGGCAGTGGAAGGTTGCGCATCAATTAAATAAGTTACAACTATGTTTATTAAAGTTTCATCAGTGATGTTCTTAATTGTTCCAGTGTAACTTGCAAAATCACGTGGCTGAATTGATGGCGCATCAATATTTACTGCTTCTCTTGTTTTATTGTAAGATGCATTAATCTCAACCGCATCTTTTTCCTTTAGGAAATTATCATAAACAAAATATCCAGCAACCATTACAACAACAAAGATTAATAATTTTTTCATAATTAGGCCTTATATTTTTTATAGATCCAGTTAATTGTCATTTCGCAACACTCATCACCTAAAAATAACCGCACACATAAAATAATTTTCAAATAGCAAACAATGATGCAAAATTTGCCAAGTACTTTTTACAAAAAGTGCACCAATAATTTATTAACATTCATTAGGAGGCTATATGAAGAAAAATGTGTTTTTTAAGTATTTTTTTATTTTAATTATAACAATTTTACCCCTTTTATCGGTAGGATGTGTGCAAGAACAACAGAAAACAGAAATGACGAAATCAGAATTAATTGAGCGCGGTAAGTTTTTAGTTGCTGTTGGTGGATGTACTGATTGTCATACTACCAAGATATTTGGTCCGCAAGGCCCCCAACCAGATACAACAAGATTTTTGGCAGGTTATCCTGCAGAAAATCCCTTACCGCAAGTAGATATGAATTTGGTTCAACCGGGTAAATGGGTCTTATTTACACAAGATATAACAGGAACAGTTGGCCCTTGGGGCGCATCTTTTGCCGCGAATCTAACTCCTGATAATGAAACTGGAATAGGAACCTGGCAATTAGAAATGTTTGTAAATGCTATGAGGACAGGAAAACATCTTGGTGCAGGTAGACCAATTTTGCCCCCAATGCCCTGGGAAAACATCGGGAGACTGTCAGATGAGGATCTTAAAGCAATATTTAATTATCTCAAATCGCTTAAACCTGTTAATAATAAAGTCCCAAATCCGTTAAGCCCAGATCAATTGTCTGCTTTAAAATGAAGTGAATTCCCTGCTCAAAATGTGGCAGGGATTCTTTTTTGCTTCATTACGATTCAATTGATTATGGCTAAATCTGTACACTAAAATATGTTTGGTCAGATGTAACATTAGTTTTTAGTTGATTTTTAATATAAAACTATTTGGCCTTGTATTTGTTATAGCGTATAAAAGAGTTTTATAAACTATATATTGGATAAAATAATGTTGCACGGAACACCAGCTGCGTATCAAGGAATACAAATGGATTTTGAAGATTTTACAAAAGAGGTTGTTGGAAATGTACTAATTGAAAAGGTTAATTTTTCGAGAGCCACATTTAAAGAAGCACAGGAATTTAAGGATAGACTTGTTTACGATATTTTAATGAACAATGAAAAGATTATAATTGATCTTAGTAGTTGTGAGTATATCGATTCCACTTTTCTTGGTGCCTTGGTTGTAATTCTTAAAAAAATGGCTGAACGCAGCGGTGAAATTAAGTATGTTATACCACAGCCATCGGCATTATATCTTTTTAAAATAACAGGTTTATACGGGGTACTTAATTTGTACCGAAACAGGCAAGAAGCATTAGATAGTTTTGCTTAGATATCAAGTAGAGAAATAAAAGGGAGAAGTATGGAAACATTAATTTTATCAGTTGTATTTGTAGTGATAATCGCTTTTTGTTATTCGCTGTGGAAAATTGCCGTGAAAGAAGAGAGGAAAGAAATCAGTAAATTATTTAATTAAGCAAATAACTATAATCAAATATATTTTTATTGACCGCAGTTAATGCGGTCTTTTTATTTTAAAACAGTCAAATCATTAACAATTCCAAAACCAAACTTTGAGAAACTATGGCTTTTCTTTATTTTTGCCACGCATCCGTAGCTCAGTTGGTAGAGCAGTAGACTCTTAATCTATTGGTCAGGGGTTCGAGTCCCCTCGGGTGTACAAATGAGAAACTTTAACAGCTTTTGTGTAAAAATTCCCTTGAATAGCAAGGGTTTTTTACTTTTAAATCAGTTTAATACTTGCACAGCTTTTGAAGACTAAATCTGTAGAACTTTTTAATCCTTTTGGAGAAATGATTTTGAGAAAACTTATTTACACAATATTATATTTTACAACACTTTTGCTTTCTGTTAATGCACAAGACGTTGAAGATACTTTAATGATCTATGGGCGCGATAGATATTATAAAACTCATCTTCCACTTGGATTTAATTATCAAAAGCAATATCCAGTAGTTTTTGTTTTTCATGGTGGATTGGGCAATCCGGATTTGATAGCGCAGCAAACAAAATTTTCTAAAAAAGCAGATGAAGAAGAATTTATTGTTGTTTATCCATACGGAACAGGCTCGTTTGATAAAAAGCTTTTAACATGGAATACCTGGAATTGCTGCGGCTATGCAGATAAAAAAGATATTAATGATGTCGATTTTATTTCAGCAGTTTTAAAAGAAATAAAATTTAAATACAACATAGATCAAAAAAGAATTTATGCAACAGGGCATTCAAACGGCGCAATGATGTGCTATTTGATTGCGTGTGAACTATCCGAACAATTTGCAGCAGTTGCACCTGTTGCGGGATGTATGTTTGATACAACTATGTGCAAAAATAATAGCGAAGTTTCATTTATCATTTTTAACAGTGCAGATGATGAACACATTCCTTACAATGGCGGAGTTGGGGAAAAATCTTTAGTTGATGTTGAAAAACTTCCGATTGAAACAACTGTTAATATGTGGATAAACAGGTACAAATGTTTTTTGATGAACAAATCAGAAAGCTCTGCATTCGAAAAAACCAATTATAAAAACAACAACGGAACGGAAATTGTTTTGTACAAAATGTTTAGCGGAGGTCATTCCTGGCCCGGTGGAGAAAAGATAAGAAGGTTTGCAGATAATCCGGTTAAAAGTGTTTTTGCTACAGATTTGATTTGGGAATTTTTTAAGAACAATCCCAAACACTAAATATCAAGCAAAGCCATTCCTCCTTCGGAAGTTTCCTTGTAGATGCTTGGTAAATCGTGCCCTGTTTGATTCATCGTTTTCACAATTTTATCAAACGAAACAAGATGTCTTCCATCTGACAAAAGAGCAAATGTTGAAGTGTTCAAAGCTCGTTCGGCAGCAAAAGCATTTCGCTCAATACACGGAACCTGCACTAACCCATTAATAGGATCACAAGTTAAACCAAGGTGATGTTCGATTCCCATTTCTGCGGCATATTCTATTTGAAAAGGAGTTCCGCCAAGTAATTGAGTTGCTGCGGCAGAAGCCATCGCGCACGCTGTTCCAATTTCTCCCTGGCATCCAACTTTAGCTCCGGATATTGAAGCATTTTCTTTAACGATATTTCCAACTAATCCGGCAGTGGCAAGAGCACGTAAAATTTTGTTATCAGAAAAAGAAAAGCTTTCCTGCAAATATTTTAAAACAGCAGGTACAACTCCGCTTGAGCCGCAAGTAGGCGCGGTAACAATTTTTCCACCGGCTGCATTTTCTTCCGTAACGGCAAGAGCGTAAGAGAATATTAGTGTTTTTCCTTTTAACGACCCACTAAAATTTTTTGCTTTTACAAAATATGAAGAAGCTTTTCTTGCCAAGCCCAATCCGCCTGGTAAAATTCCCTCTGTATCAATTCCCCTTTTAATAGAATCCTGCATTACAGTCCAAACATCTCTTAAGTAAACATATATTTCATTGCTTTCTGTCAGTTCAACATATTCCCAAAAACTTCTACCGGATTTTTTGGACCAGCTGATTAAATCTTTCATTGTTGAAATTTCATAAACATTATTTTCATTTTCATCTTGCTCAAAATCGGTAATCTTTCCTCCTCCGACGCTGTAAACAGTCCATTCTCCTAAAATATTTTCGAGCGAATCTAAAGCTTTAAAAGTTATTCCATTCGGATGTTTTGGAAGAAATGTTTCAGGTTTCCAATCAATAAAAACTAATTTTGGATTAAACACATCAACCAAAGCAACATCCGTTTGATGACCCTTTCCAGTTGCAGCAAGACTTCCAAACAGCGTAACCGCAAATGAAATTGCCTCAGGATTTTGTTTATTAAAAATTTCAGCAGCTTTTTTGGGTCCCATTGTATGGCTGCTTGAAGGTCCGTTCCCTATTCTGAAAATTTCTTTTATTGATTCCATGTTTTATGCTTTTATTAATTAATATCAAATTTACAAAATATTATGACCTTTAAATTCTTTTAAGGAATAGTTATTATTCAATATCAATAAATATTAATTAGGAAAACAAATGGCGATTGAACAAAACAAAGTTGTTACGATGAATTTTACACTAACCGATGATCACGGAAATGTTCTAGATTCCACTGATAACGGCGGACCATTTTCATATATTTCTGGGACAAATATGGTTTTACCAAAACTGGAAGAAGCTTTAAATGGAATGCTGATCGGATCAAAGAAAAACCTAAAATTAGAGGCTAAAGATGGTTACGGAAACTATAATGATGATGCCGTTCAGGTTGTGGGAAAAGAAAATTTTCCTGAAGACTTTGTTTTAGAAGTAGGAATGGAATATATGGCAAGCAATCCCGATGGCGTTCAGATGCCGTTTGTTATTTCTAATGTTGATGGTGAAGAAATAACTGTTGATTTTAATCATCCTCTTGCTGGAAAAAATTTAAATTTTGATATTGAATTGCTGAATGTTCGAGATGCAACTGTTGAAGAACTCTCTCATGGGCACGTTCATGGTGTTGGCGGACACCATCATTAATGTACAATTATCAATTAACAATGTACAATTAAACAATTAATTCAAAAACTATTTTTAAGAGGATTGAAACTATTCAGTCCTCTTTTTTATTTTTTACTTACAGCGTCTTTGGATTATGGATATTCTATCAATTGTATCTTATTCCGAGTTTCAAACTCAGATAAGTAAACACAATGCAGTTTGCTTTTACTTAAGCACTCCGGAATGTAATGTGTGCAAAGTATTAAAACCAAAAGTTTTAGAAATGATTAAAATTGATTTTCCCAAAATCAATTTTTGTTATGTTGATTTAAACGAAGCAAAAGAAATATCCGGACAGCTTTCCGTCTTCTCTGTTCCAACGATACTTGTTTATTTTGAAGGTAAAGAAACAATTCGCATATCGCGCAATGTACATCTTCAAGAATTGTGGGAACAGATTAGCAGATATTATAAAATGATGTTCTAATAATGGATTTTTAAAGCAGGATCAAACCTGCGACTAGTGAGAGTAAAAGGAGATACAAATGCAAAAAATATTTTTAACAATTGTTTTATTATTAGCTGTTTACTTTGCTGGATGCGAAAAAGCAACAGAGCCAAATCTTGGAGTCGATAGCGACATAACTGCGAAAGAAAAAATAAATGATGTGCTGCAAAAAGCAAGATTAGACTTTTCAACCGATGCAAAGCTTTCCGCAATTTATGGCTGGAATGTAGACTTATTAGGTCGGGTTGACCTGCTGAAAACAAATAATGCATTTGTGTATGTTGTGCAGTCAAATCAATTACAAAGTAATGAGTTTTATTTGCCAGTATTTGCTGCGGGACCTATTAAATCACCGATAAACTTTTCAACAATGTTATCTTTTATAAAAGACAGCACTGCCGAAAATATTTTAGGGCGGGTTTTTAATAGACTTTCAACACTGGCAATTGATCCCAACGCAAATTATAAAGATAGTCCCGCCACAATAGACACGGCACTTGTTCACGGAGGAAACATTTTTCTTTCACAAAACACAGGGTGTAAAATTGATATGTTCCTTTTGCCAAGCAAATCAATCGATACTACATTAGCCGTAAATAACTCAGCAGATTGGATTGTGAACTTTAATTCAAGCAATAAGTCTTTAGTGCTGTGGATAAACAGCAACAGCGGAGTTGTTACAAAACTTTCTGGAAATTAAAAAATTTTGTTTTGCTAAACTGATTAGAAAAATTTTAAATAAATAAATTTATTCTTTAATCAAATTTATACTTCCTTCTTCCGGAACCTTAATTTTATACACCACACTACTTCTATTTTTTAATTCTGTATCGCGCAACCAGGGATTATAAAGTTTTAGAGTTTTGTAATTTATTCCACGCGACGCAGCATAATCTGCAAAATTTGTAACAGCTGTATTTAACTCAACTTCTTTATATTTAAGTGGCGCATACAAATCAGATTCATTTATATCATAACCGTAAAGAGCAGGATTTTCCATAATCAACTTCATTGCAATTATTCTTGAAACATAACGAGAGGTTTCTGAACCAAGTACCAAATTCCAGTAGTTGGTAGTTTTTTGTAAACCGCTCCATTTATCAATTCCACTGATACCCGCGTTGTAAGAAGAAGCGGTCATAGTCCAGTTGCCAAACATTTGATAAGCAGTATTTAAATATTTACAAGCAGCAAATGTGGATTTTTCAACATCATATCTTTCATCAACTTCATCATTTACTTCTAATCCATACTGCTTTGATGCAGATTTGATAAACTGCCAGAAGCCGGTTGCTCCCGCAGGGGAAACAACGTTTTCTAAATTGCTTTCTACGACTGCTAGATATTTAAAATCATCAGGAATATTGTTTTGCTTTAAGATTGGTTCTATAATTGGGAACCATCTGTTGGCTCTTTTAATTGCCAGTATTGTAGCCGAATGCCAATAAGTGTTTACCAAAATTTCGCGGTCAACTCTTTCATAAACTTCAAAATTTTCTAATGGAACGCCTTCTCCAAAAATTGTAATGTTGTCAGGGATTTTGGGCGAAATGATTTTGTATTCTTGAGGAAACTTGCCTATTTCATTTTCATCAACTATTTGATTTGAATTATGTGTAAAGAATAGGTTAGTTGCAATAAATAACAATCCTATGGCAGTTAATATTCCAGTTAAAAAGTAATAGGTATTTGTCTTTTTGTTAATAGTTTCTTTTAGTCGTAATAAAATGTTCATCATTTAACCTTTTAATTTTGTGCCGCATAATAAAAAAATGTGCACCCATTACGAAGACAAAAAGAAGTGTTGTTATATTTGCAAATAATAAGTGAAATTCTCTGTAAAAAAAGTCCTTACAATGAGAAACACAATGAAAAGGAGAATTATGGAAGTTCAAGAAGCATTGCTTAATAGAAGAAGCATACGAAAATACAAAGACCAAAAAATCAGTAATGAGAATATTGATAAAATTCTTAAAACGGCAATGTACGCTCCAAGCGCAATGAATTTACAGCCATGGCAATTTATTGTAATAGATGAAAAAGATGTTTTGATAGAAACTATTAATTCAATCCACTATGCTGAGATGTTGAGACAATCTGCTGCTGCAATACTTGTTTGCGGAGATGTAGGTATAGAAAAAAATGAAAGCTGGCTATTACAAAATTGTTCCGCGTCAATACAAAATATTTTGCTTGCAGCTCACGGATTAGGAATCGGTTCCTGTTGGATTGCAATACATGGAATGGATGATGTTTATAAAAAGATTAAAGGACAATTTAAATTACCAGAAAACATTGTTCCGGTTTCATTGATTTCGCTCGGATATCCTGATGAAACAGTAACAGCTGAGGAACGATTTAAAAAAGAAAAAATACATTACAATAAATGGTAAATATGAACGAAGTAAAATCAAATAAGGATTATAATCCTGAAATGCATTCCGCCGAGCATATCTTAAATCAAACTATGGTTAGAATGTTTAACAAAGGAAGGTCATTCAGCAATCACATAGAAAAGAAAAAATCTAAATGTGATTATCATTTTGATCGCAATCTAACCGTTGAAGAAGTTGAGGCCATAAACAAAAAAGTAAATGAAGTAATTAGGCAGGATTTGCCGGTTACTGAAGAATTTCTAAAGCGAGATGAAGCTATCAATAATTTTAAACTCTCTCAATTACCGGATGATGCCGGTGATACAATTCGCATAATTAAAATTGGCGATTATGATGCTTGCCCTTGTAGTGGAGTTCATGTTCAATCGACAAAAGAAATAGATAAATTTCAAATCATCTCAACAAGTTTTGAAGATGGGGTTTTAAGGGTAAGATTTAAATTACCAAAAGATTAAGTTAAGTACGGTCCAACTTAAAGGTGGACCATATTTATTGAATTTGATTAGTTATTGATAATCGAGTTATAAGTTTCAATATCTAAATAAACTGGTGAATACGTAACTCCTCGCATCGATAGATTTTTTACAAATGCTTTTAAGTGATTTTCTGATCCATCATTCAGGTTATTATAAACATATGCTAAATCTTGATTGTCAACAACTACATTAAGTTGTTCAAGCAAATCAAGTATATCAATTTCTTCAATGGCAGCGCCAACTTTTAATGCTTCAACATCAGTTATATTTCCGGTTTCAATAAGCTGGTTATAAAGAGACTGTAAGTCCTGGTTTGTAAATACACCCACAACATCTGATTGCACAGGATCAGTGAGTGCATATTTATCAAGTAATAATTTTACTGCATCAGTATGTGTTTGTTCGCTTCTGCTAATGTTTGTAAAAACCTTAATGCCATATTTTGAGTACAGAGTTATATAAACATCGCGAGCTAATTTTTCTTCTTCTCTCATCAACAATAAACCAGAAATTTCTCCTTCGGATAAATCTTCTGTAGGAAGGCTTAGTATGGTTTGCTTTATTAATTCTATACTCATCCCATTGCTCATATTTGTATCAAGGGGTCCTTCGCTTTCGCAGCCGAAAATTACTAGTGAGAGAAAAATGGTTAAAGCCGATATTAAGATTTTTGTTTTCATTTTGGTTTTCCTTTTTAGACCAACAGGTTCATCTATTGTGCCAATTACAAAACAATTGAATACTATTCACAATCGAACATTCTTTAGTATTAACAAATATTTCCCGACGTTTAGGGCGCCAGAATAAAACAAATAAGTCGAACTTTATTTTTTCACCCTTATAGTTTAACTTATCCCTGTTTTATAAATTGAAATTTTAACTATTACAGGAGAATAAAATGAAAATCCTTTCTGCAATTCTATTTCTATCTTTTTTATTTGTTGGTGTAATAAACAAACCTGTTTTTGCACAGGAAAAACCAATACAGGTTGCGCTATTTAACCCAATTCAAATATTTCCAGAAAACACATCAATTACGGGATTAAGACTTAACATTATTTACGGTAAGAATGTTAATGTGAGTGGATTGGATTGGGGATTTGTAAACTCAACAATAGGCAAACAGGTTGGTGCACAATGGGGATTTGTTAATATGGTTGACAACGGTTTTCTTGGTCTTCAAGGCGGATTTGTAAATCTAACAGACAGCAAGTTTGAAGGCTTACAATATGGGTTTGTTAACTATCATAAAGGAAAAGTTAGCGGCGTTCAGTTTGGATTCATTAATTATGCTGGCAGTATGTATGGTTTACAGATTGGATTGATTAACATCATTAATCAAGGTGGTGCGTTCCCATTTTTCCCAATAGTTAACTGGTCGTTTTAACTTATATCAACCCTCGGGAGTGCAAGAACAAACACCCGAGGGTTGTATAATAATAATTATTTGTCGTTCAATATCTCTTCAATTTGATCCATAACTTTATTCATCTTTTTCATTGCCAGTTCAAATGGTTCCGGGGATAACGGATCAATCCCAGCGTCTTTAATTAGATCAACAGCATACTTTGAACCGCCGCCATTCAATATTTTATAGAAATTTTCAACAGCTGGGGTTTCTTCATTTACAATCTTTTCTGCAAAAGCTGTTGCATATATAAGAGAAGTTGAATATTGGAAAACATAATAAGTGTATCCCATAAAATGAGGAATGTAAGACCACTCGTATTGAATATATGGATCAACCACACAATGTCCGGAATCGTGTCCATAATATTTTTTAACTATATCGTAATAGATATTGCAAAGATCATCGCCTGTTAATGGCTGTCCTTCTTCAATTCGTTTGTGAATTTCAAGTTCGAACTCTGCAAAAGACGTCTGACGAAAAATAGTTGTGCGCAAAAGCTCAAGATAACTACCAAGTAAGAAAAGTTTTTCTTCTTTGGTTTTTGCGTTTGCAACCATGTAATTGTTAAGTAATGTTTCATTTATTGTTGAAGCAATTTCAGCAACAAAAGTGGCATAATCTGCTTTGGGAAAAGGTTGGTTGGCATTTGAATAAAAACTATGCATTGTGTGTCCAAGTTCGTGTGCAAGAGTAGAAACTGATTCGTAATCATCATTCCAGTTCATTAAAATGTATGGATGTACATCGTACGCCCCGCCGGATGAGTATGCCCCGCTCCGTTTCCCTTCTGTTGGTATAAAATCAATCCATCGGTCATCAAAGGATTTTTTTACTGTTGATAGATATTCTGATTTCATAGGTTTAAGAGCATCAAGAATTGCTTGTTGTCCCTGCTCAACTGTATACTTCAAATCAACTTTTTTAACAATCGAAGTGTAAAGATCATAATAATGCAGTTGATCAACGCCGAGCATACGTTTTTTAAAATCTAAAAAACGATGAAGCGTTGGAATGCTTTTATTTACCTGTTCAATTAATGTAGTATAAACACTTGGTGGAAGATTATCGCCATTTAAAGATGATTCCAACGAGGATTTATAATTTCTATTTTTAGCAAAAACCCAATCCTTTTTTACTTTTCCAACAAGATTTGCCCCGAGACTATTTTTAAAATCTCCATAGCTGTTAAAAAAACTCTCAAAAATTTTGCTTCTGTCTTCGCGATTCTCAACCGTTCTTACTCCTGTAAAAGTAGCTGGGCTTAACTCTACTTCTTCTCCATTTGAAAGAGTGATTTTGGGATTTGGCTTTTCACCATTAGTAAAGATAGAGTATACCGTATTCTGATTTCCCGCTATCAAACCAAAACTCGCCAGCATTTTTTCTTCTGTTTCGGTTAATGTGTGCGGACGCAAACGCTGAATATTATCTATGTACATCGAATATGTTTGCAGTTCTGGTTTTTCTTTAAAAAACTTTTCAATCTTTTCTGTTGGAATGGTTAAAATTTCAGGTTCAAAAAATGAAGCTGTTTCCCCAAACTTTGTTCCAACACTTGATAATTGTTGCTGCAAAGCCTGATTTTCGGAAATTCTAACATCTTCGTTGCTAAGATTTCCGGCATAGGTTGAAGCTTTATAAAAAGTTTTCAACATCGCAAAATACGAGTTTAATGCATTGAGTAAATTCTGAGAATTTTCACCAAGTTTTCCTTTGTATGAAGCAAATTGATTTATTTCCGAGTCAACTTTTTTAATATCAGCTTTCCAATCTGCTAAAGTTGGATACATATCGGAAAGATTCCATTTATATTTATCGGGAAGATCATTTCGCTGCGGAGCTTGGGGAAATATTGCAGTTACAATTGTAAGTATAACAAGAGCGTAAAAAAGAATTTGTTTTTGTTTTATCATTTTTTCACCTAAAAAGTATTTATAGTTTTTTGCAGGGTAAACTTAATGAGAAATATACTTTATCAGAAAAAATATATGATAAGTGGTTGGATATAATTAACTGAAGAACCATAAATTAACCTCATAGTTTTGATTATGATTAATTATATTTCTTTTACAAATCAATTTGACTTATAAATCAAATAAAGGCTGAATAATGAAAAATTTAATAGCAATGTTTTTTATTGCAGTAATAGTTTTTAGCTGCACAGAAAAACAAAATCAAAATCCGCAAAACGATAAAGAGGAAGTGGCAATGCTTAAAGAAAAAATTGCAAAGTTTGTTCTGGTTGAAATCAATTATGACGAATCACTCTTAAATGATAGAGAAAAAATGGTTCTGGAAAAACTTTATCGCGCTTCAAAAATAATAGATGAGATTTTTTTAGAACAAGTCTATTCAAAAAATTATCAGATAAAATCTGAATTGCAATCTGAAATAAATAATAATTCTTTTCCGGATAGAGTTCCAAAAACGGCTTTGCAACTGGAGCTATTTAATATAATGGCAGGTCCATTTGATAGGCTTGAAGACGATAAGCCGTTTATCGGCACAGATAAGAAACCGCTTGGTGCAAATTTCTATCCCGAAGATATGACCAAAGAGGAATTTGAAAAATTTGTAAAAGATAATCCGAAACTTGAGAAAAGTTTTACAAGCGAGTTTACGGTTATTAGACGAGATAATGGAAAACTGGTTGCAATTCCTTACAGCGAATTTTATAAAGACAAATTAACCGCAGCATCAAATCTATTAAAGGAGGCTGCTGAGTATTCTGATAACCCGTCTTTAAAAAAATATTTGCTTTCGCGCGCAGATGCATTTTTAAGTAATGATTATTACCAAAGCGATATGGACTGGATGGATTTAAAAGACAATAAAATTGAAGTTGTAATAGGTCCATTTGAAGTTTATGAAGATGGAATGTTTAATTATAAAGCATCGTTTGAAAGTTTTGTTACAATTAAAGATCCTGTTGAAAGTAAAAAGTTAGAAGTGTTTGCAAAATATTTAACTGACATAGAAAAAAATCTTCCGCTGGATGATAAACATAAAAACTATACACGTGGCTCTGAATCACCGATCGTAGTTGCAAATGAAGTGTTTACTGCCGGCGATACAAAAGCGGGAGTTCAAACACTTGCATTTAATCTTCCAAATGATGAAAGAGTTAGACAGGCAAAGGGTTCAAAGAAAGTAATGTTAAAGAATGTTCATGAAGCAAAGTTTGAAAAACTATTAAAACCAATTGCGGAAATTGTTCTTGAACCTGAGCAATTAAAGTATGTCACGTTTGATGCTTTCTTCAATCATACGTTGATGCATGAAATGTCTCACGGTGTTGGTCCCGGGTTTATTAAAGTAAACGGAAAAGACACCGAAGTAAAAAAAGAATTGAAAGAAACATATTCCACAATGGAAGAATGTAAAGCAGATATTCTTGGTTTATACAACAATATTTTTATGATAGAAAAAGGTGTATATCCAAAAGAAATGGAAAATGAAGTTTGGGTAACTTTTCTTGCAGGTGCTTTTCGTAGTATGCGATTTGGAATTGGCGAAGCTCACGGCGGCGGCAATGCAATTATATATAATTACCTATTAGAAAAAGACGGATTTGTTTTTGATGAAAGCACAAAAAAAGTTCGTGTTGATTTTGAAAAAATTTACCCCGTACTTAAAGAACTTGCAAATGTTGTTTTAACAATCCAGGCTGAAGGAAATTATAACGGCGCAAAAGATTTAATAGCTAAATATGCAGTTAATTCTTCAACAATAGATTTGTTTAGAAAAAAACTTGAAAGTTTGCCAGTTGATATAAAGCCTGTTTTTGAGATTGAAACACAGTTTAAGTAAGCATTTTAAAAATAATTTCTTATATTGTTTAAAATTTTTAAACTATTTCATTCATAAAGGAGGCGTTATGAGTCATATTAATGATGGTGCAGTTAAAGTGATTGAGATTATAGGTATCTCATCAAAAAGTTTTGATGATGCTATAAATCAGGCATTGTCAAAGGCATCAAAATCGGTTAAAGGAATCACCGGCTTAGAAGTAACAAAACACATAGCAAGTGTGGAAGATGGAAAGATTAAACAATACAAGGTTAATCTTAAACTTGCATTTCCTGTGATGTAGATTTTAATTATTAAAAATGAGTAATAATATGTCAATACAAGTTAAATATAGTCCGGTTTTGGCTTTGGCTCAGGAGCTTAAAGTGCAAAACTTAAATGTTAGTGAAGAGGCCGGTAAATTGAAAGTGGCTGGAACCACTAATACAGCTTATGAAAAAAATCAAATATGGGATAAGATAAAAGAAGTAGGCGGCGAAGGACAATCGGAAGTTAGCGCAGATCTTAAAGTGTTAAATACAGATTTTTATCACATTCATACTGTTGAAAGCGGTGAAAATCTAAGCAAAATCTCTAAGCATTATTTCAAAGATGCTAACAAATACATGAATATATTTAATGCAAATAAAGATCAACTTACAAATCCTGATATGATTAAAGTTGGACAAAAATTAAAAATTCCAAATCCATAAAAACAATAACTAAAAACATTAATCAATTAAGGCGAGTTATTATGCTCGCCTTTTTAGTTAGTAAACATCGCTTACCGCAACAACAGGTTATTCAATGCAACGTAATTTTAATAAAGAATTTCCCTGCAAATCCGCCCAATAAATTATTATATTCCTAAAAAGAATTTTTCATTCTCTTAACTAAAAGAAAAATATGAACACGCAATCCAACACATCATTAACTGAATTAAATGACAAACTACTTGCAGGCAAAGCCGCTTTAGAACAAAGTGAGATTGATGATCTATTAATAAATCTTAGAATTGAATTAAGTAGAGCGGTAAGTGATAAACACTTTACATCGGATGTTGAAACTGAAAATTGGCAAAATATTTTTAATGGTTTAATAAATAGTGAACTTGCAAATCCGTTTATGGAAAACATGGAGAAGGAATTATTCTATTCTTTTGGGGAGTATCTTGTCTCGAACTCAAATCAAAGTGATGGAAAAATTGTTTCAATCATCCATAACTATCTAAACTTATTTCGTAACTCATCGTTTCTTCAAAAGATATATGATGAGCGAAGATGGGATAATTTAATTCATGCGCTAATAGTTAACAGTAATTATACTTTTGATGTATTGTTTAACCAACGCGTTAACCAGTATAAGAAGAAAAATCTTTTTAGGATTATAAAAGATGATTACACCATTGATTTTAGCTGGCAAAAGACATCTGAGATTGTATCAACTTATCGTTCATCGATAAATCAAATACTTTTTGAAATTGAAGCTAAAAACGAAATTGTTGCATTTCTTTTAGAAAACAGTTTAGAAATGGTTCTGCTGGATCTTGCTTGTTTAACTTCTGGAATTGTAAACGCTATGATCCCTGCAAACTCTGTATCAGAGCATATCTCATTTATTTTAAATCAAACAAAAGCACCAATACTTTTTGCCGATGATGAAAAACAACTTGCAAAAATCAGATCGATAAAAAAAGAAACTCAACACCTCAAAACAGTTGTTTTGCTAAAAGGAAATGCGGCGGAAGATTGGGTGATCAGCTTTGATGAATTTAAAGCACTATCAATCGAACAGAAAACAAAATCTGATGTTAAAATAAGCCCAGATTCTCTTGCAACATTAATGTATACATCCGGAACAACAGGCGAACCAAAAGGAATAATGTTTTCTCACACTAACATTGTTTATAAAAGATTCTGCCGCGCATTGGCAATTCCAGGTATAAGCGACGCAGATCGTTATCTCGCTTTTTTACCGCTTTATCATACGTTTGGCCGATGGCTTGAAATGACGGGAGCAATATTTTGGGGTGCAGAATATTGTTTTATGGAAAATCCATCTGTGGAAACAATGATTGATAATATGCGGCTAGTTAAACCAAGTATTTTTATTTCTATACCTAAAAAATGGATTCAACTTTATGAATACATAACAACTAGAATTGATGTTGAAGTTGATGAGGATGAAAAAATAAACAGTGCTATTGTAAGTGCAACTGGAGGCAACCTTAAATGGGGACTATCTGCTGCCGGTTTTTTGCCACCGGATGTTTTTAAATTTTTTCAGCGCTATGGAGTCGAGTTGATGAGCGGATTTGGTATGACCGAAGCAACTGGTGGAATTACGATGACACCGCCATTTCAATATCGGGAGAACTCGCTGGGTAAAGCTTTGCCAGGAATAGAAATTAGGCTTGGTGATGATGGAGAAATTTTAATTCGTGGTCCATACGTGATGTTAAACTATTACAATCAAAAACTTGATGAAACTTTTGATGACGATGGCTGGCTTGCAACAGGCGATGTTATGAGAATGGATAAGGATGGCTTTATTGAAATCATTGATCGTAAAAAAGAGATTTATAAAAATGTAAAAGGAGAAACAATAGCGCCGCAAAAAATTGAGAATCTGTTTCGAGATTTTGAATTTGTTAAGCAAGTTTTTCTTGCAGGTGATCATCGACCGTTTAATACTGTTCTAATTTTTCCCGATATTGAATCAGAAAAATCCCCCTTAAAATCAATGGATGAGCAACAGAGGCAGGAATATTTTTCCACTGTCATAGTAAGTGTAAATAATTTTCTTGCACCTTTTGAGCGCATACTGGATTTTAAAATTATCAATCGTGCATTTAGTGATGAATATCAGGAACTTACTCCCAAAGGGACGTACAAGCGTAGAGCAATAGAAAAGAATTTTGAAGAACTGATTCAATCGATGTATCAGAAGGATCATCTTTCGCTAGGACTGGGTAAGTATGAGGTCAAAATTCCCAATTGGTTCTTGCGAGAAAAAGGTGCTTTAAGTCGAGATGTTTTTTTGCGAAATGACGTATTATCAATTCCAAAACTTAACTCATCATTAAAGATTAAAACCCTTGATGAAGAAGAAAATATTATCCAAGTAGGAAATTATTCTTACCGCATTAACACAAGGCAAATTGATTTGCAGGATATTTTAACAAATCCATTTTACTGGATCGGAAATGTTGAGCTTGTTGATTTTACGGGACAAGGAATTTTTAGATGGTACAGAAAAACAGAAGCTGAAAAAGATATTGAGTTTGTTGAGCGAATTACGCTGGTGAAAAATAATGATCAAATACGAAATAATTTTGTAGAAATACTAAGCGCTAAAGAGATATCGATATTGGGCTTACATTTTGCTGCCGTGATGCTTCAGTCAGAATCAATTGATGATAATGAAAAGGCCATCAAGTATTTTTCCGAAATACTTAAAGACGCAAAAACAACACATTACAAGCTTGCTGTTGAAATCAGTTTTAGACCAAAACTGATTGATGAATTATCGATACGACGAAAAATGTTTCTAGCTGCCTTTCAAACTCTACGGAAGGATAACTTTAGATTTCTATTAGAATTATACTCAGATTTTGATTGCAACTTTATTAACAACGAAATAATTGATGCTATCGATAACATTAGTCGCGGCGATGAAAACTTAAAAGAAATTGAATTAGTAATAGAAAATTTGATATCCCACAGTACATCCAAAATAAATTTTAGCAAAACATCTATACCAAAACTTTTTGAATTATTAGTTAGTTACGGTGTTAATCATCCAACTAGCTATGAAAAAATAAGGCGATTCTTTTTACAATATGAACTTTATGGAACCACAAAAGAAATTAAAGAAGTTGCGGTAAAGTCCCGTTTAGAGATAAGAAATCAATTCACAGAATGGCTTGGTCAAAATCAGCGGGTAGCTATTGATCCCGAAACAGGCGAAGAATATCGTTGGGAAGATGTTTTAATTTTCGATCAAGCAATTCCGGAAGCGGATCAAGTGATACTAAGTAAAGCAATTAGCGAAAGACAAATTATCAGAGAGGCTGTTTTTCTTTTTACCGGAAATGTATTGATTTCCTTAAACAATATATTACCTTCAGGTGTTTGGATAAGCAAGTATTCAGAGACTGAAAACAGATCAATTTTTCGCGTAACAGTTCAAACAAGATTTCAAGGTGGATTTGATCTTGCAATACATCTTAATCACAAAGAACCTTCTGAAATAATAGAAGAGGAAATCAAATGGAAAGTAATTGCAGGTACTGAAGTAAAGGGGGAGAAACTTGCCGCAAAACTCGGTGGTCTTTGGGAGGATGAAAAATTATGGACAGAAGAATTTGTTGGTGATGAATCTGTGGAGAGGTTTTTACGTCGTGAATATAGACGGAATGAGGAATCGAATTTTGAAAAATTGCGTAATCTCTGGAAGTTTTTTGTTTGGAATGCTGCATCGGCTTATGTAAAGTTTTGGAAATTATCTGATATGAAAATGGAACTTACTGATACAACTCCGGATGAATTAATTATATCGCCTCACGATTATCAAACCGGTTGTATAATCACATCCTTTTCTAAAAGAAGAAATACAGAATCGACACTTGCTTTTGTTATGAACTTCTATGAAAGTTTTGTAAAGCAAACGGAAGATAAATATCCTGAAATAAAAAAAGCTTCCGTATGGAACGCAATTTTTTCTGGAATAATTGAAGCTGAAGGAACTGATAGTGGAATTAGCCTGGTTAACAGGTTTAGAAAAGAGCTTGCAAATTCTAATGAAGAAAATAAACAAGAAATAGTTAACAGGATTGATTCTTTTATTCGTAATATTAAAAACAACGGTTACTTACCCAAACAATTATACTTTTCTGTAAAACGATTTCATCGCTGGTATCACCTAAATAAAAGTGCCTCTCTATCAGCACAAGCAGAAATGATTTACGAGCTTTATGAAACTTACAGGTTGTTTGATCTTGAAGAGCATTACCCCGCAGCACGTACAAGGTTTTTTCTTGAAACTGTATTTTACAATTCACCCCAAAGATTTAAAGATGTTTTGCGTGAACTTGTAAGAAAACAAAGGCATCGCAAAATAACTAAAGAGGAATCATTAAAGCTTATAAATGCATTACATTTTGAGTTTGAGCTTGATGAAAAGGAAAATTACTTTATAACTCGTTTGGGTTATCCTCATTTAAAGCCATCAGATACTGCAGCATTTCTTAGTATAAAATCTGAAATTACCTCACAACCAAATCTTGTTGTGCAGTTGCAGGATGATGATGGAAACCTTTTTACAATAAGAAACCCAATAAATCCTAAAGAAATTTCTAGACTTCATCAGCTATATCTTGAAGCCAATCTGAATGTAAACTTTAAACCGGAACATCAATTTCTTGTGGCTGTTTCTGATAGAGGTTTTATTATTGGCGGAGCTTTTTATTATCAAACCGATGAAGATGCTATGCATATGGAAAAAATAGTGGTATCTAACCGTTACCGCCGCAAAGGCGTTAGTGAAGGGTTGATGAATGAATTATTTAGCCGCATTAAATCTGATAATATAAGATTTGTAACAACAGGATTTTTCCGTCCCGAATATTTTTACCGATTTGGATTTAAGATTGAAAGGAAATATTCAGGGCTGGTAAAAGAGCTTTGAATAGGTGTGACATAATTTAATTAGAACGGTAAAACTTAAATCAGTTAAAATAAAAAATGGAGTCAATATATTGTTGCAAAGTCTCCATATAAAAAAAGTCCCCGATGTCGGGGTAAAACATCGGGGGAGTACTGATAATAAGCTTGGGGGAGGACTTATTACCAAGTACATTTTAATTTCACTTGTAAAAATAATAAGCTAATTTTTAAATGCAAGGGTTTTGTGATATTTGGAAGAAAAATTTTATAATTATATTAAAAGTGTGGTTTTTGAACCAAATATTGACCATTTTCTTCAATCCGATTAAAAGGAGTTCAGTTCAAATTAATTAGTAAATTTTAATTTTCGAACAATTTTCAAATTTTAATCCATTTCTTTACTTTCACACTAAATATTTCATTCAATTAGGAGTTTTGATGAGCCGAGAGATTCACCGCTGGTACAGTCCAAATCTAAACAAGGAAATGGAAATAGTAATTTACGGCCACTATGGCTATGCGTTATTAATGTTTCCAACAGCCGGAGCTGATTATCTTGAATATGAAAGATTTAAACTTATAGATTCTATTGGAGGATATTTACGGGATGGAAAACTTAAAGCGTTTTCTATAAATAGTATTAACAACGAAAGCTGGTTGAATAATAGCATGAATCCAGCTCACAAAGCAATTCGTCATCAACAATACAACAGATATATTATTGAAGAAGTCGTTCCATTTATTCATAACCATAGTAAAGGTTTGGTTCCGATAGTTACAACCGGAGCATCACTCGGTGCGCTTCATGCTGCAAATAACTTTTTCAGACGTCCCGATATTTTTTCTGGAACTATAGCTATGAGTGGAAGCTATGATTTAAAAAGCTATTCCAAGGGATATTTTGACGATAATGTTTACTTCAATTCGCCAGTAGATTACCTTCCGAGATGGGATGATAATTTTATGTTTGATAAAATGAGAAAAGGAAGAATTGTTATTGCAAGCGGACAAGGATCTTTTGAAGATCCCGGTGCGTCTATTCATTTATCAAATATTCTTAACCAACGTGGAGTGAAACATTGGCTGGATTTGTGGGGGCACGACCAACCACACGATTGGCCAACGTGGAGAAGCATGCTTCCCTACTTTTTAGGCAATATTAAATTTTAACATTTTATATTCAGGGGAATATGAACTGGAAAGAATTTCTAGAATCAAAAAATAACAAAATTGAATTAGGTATAACACTAATTCTGCTTGTTGTTGTTTTAACATCGCTTGCAAATTTTTTAAATTTTGTTGAAGCTCGGCAAGGTGTTGTTTTTCCCGATCCAATTCTAATTCTTTTTAATGCTATCAATTTAACCTGGCTAATTTTTGCATTAATTTACATTTCTCTTTTTGTAGCGATCGCAACATTCATCAAAAATCCGAAACAACTGATGTTTGCAATTCAACTTTACACACTAATGGTTGTGGTAAGAATTTTTGCAATGTACGTTCTTCCATTAAATCCGCCGGTAAATATGATTATGCTCAACGATCCTTTAGTAGAGTTTTTTGGAACCGGACAAACATTAACAAAAGATCTTTTCTTTTCCGGACACACAGCAACTCTATTTATTCTATTTCTTGTATCAGAAAAAAAAGTTTATAAAATCGTTTTTTTGATAAGCACAATAGTAGTTGCAATAGCGGTTTTGCTGCAGCATGTTCACTACACAATTGATGTTTTTGCGGCTGTGTTCTTTACTTATGCTTGCTATGCTTTTTTACAATCAATGAAAAAAAAGGGGTTTTCAAAATGAAAAAATATTTATTATTTCTAAGTTTTTACGTTTTAACAATTTCTTCACCTGCTCAAAATTTTGGCTTTCTCGCTGGGGCGGAATTTTCCAAACCGCTATTTTCTGGAAAAAACTATTCTTACCCAGGGTTTATAATTGGATTTACTTATGAGAACCTTATAGATAACGAAATTAAAAATGTTAAATATGAGTTAGAATTATCAATCAATCATGTTCGTACTATCGATACAAGGGAATATCGATACCCAGCTTACTATGGCGATTTAATTGGCTACTCTAAAATTGATCACGAATTTTCTTACACATCATTAGAATTCTTGTTTCAAATAAAATTCAAGAATGTATTTGGTAAAGATTCCCCACACTTCTATTTTGGTTCTGGAATTGGCGGCGGTTCAAGAGATGTTGAAAGCAGGCGTGCAAACGATGTTCCAGTAGATTATATGTATTTACTTGATTACAAGGAAATAGATATTACATTTCCATTAAGTTTTGATGCGGGATTTTCATACAAAGTTAGCAATACATTGGATATCGATATGCGATATAAAATAATTAAACCCATATTGGATGATGAATATATTTCTCAAAACATTTACTTGCTTTGCCATATACATTAATATTTTCTATGAACAAAGAATTAAATAAAGAAGAAGTTTATTCCATTCAAAAATTTGTTTCAAATGATTTTGTAAAAAATGATTATTCATCTTTAATCCCGAATAATGACTTTGAAAGACTTGAGGAGTTTCGAAAATATCTAACAGAAAAAATGAAAGATATGCTTGACAAGAATTACAATCTCTTAATCAACACACTTTACCGAATAGACATAAGTGAAAAAAAATTATCTGAACTGTTTTCATCAAAAAATAAAGAATCAATCCCCGAGAAACTTGCTGATCTTATCATCGAACGACAGATCAAAAAAATCGAATTCCGAAGGCGATACCGTGAAGGCAAGTTATAGCGGTTTTTGACGATTAAAATAGCAAGTAAGATTTACAGGTTGTAATATTTTGTTAAATTGAAATTTATCTGCACAATACCTAATTTCATCTCTAAATTATTATACAATTAGCATTTTTTTTCGATAATATAGGCATACTTAATAGGAGCCATTATGGGTTTATTTGAAAATAAACGACTACGCGAATTAGAAAAAGAAAACGAAGAACTTCTCTTTAGAATTAATAGTATTTCGGAGAAGGAAGATAACGTACGCAATCTTAATGATGTATTAAAAAAGATGCGCATGGAGGTTTCTGATTTAAATGAACGTAAGCTTGCATTAGCTGGTGAAATAGAAACTCTTCGAGAGCAAAAAAGACAAAACAAAGCCGATATTGAAGGGTTCAATAAAGAAATTCTTAACCTGCGCCAATTAAAAATAGAAGAACAAAACACTCTGCTAGATTATTCCTCACGCATAGATCAAATAAAAAACCAAATTAGCAACAATGAAAACTTTAGAGAGATTGAAGTTGATTTTGACAATGACGCTATTAAAAACAAAGTAAATCAAATTGCTGTTTTGAATAAAGAGTATGATGAGCTTACAGATAAGATGTTTACCGCGGAAGAAAAGATTGATGAATTGAATTCGCTTGAAGATGAGATGAATGAAAGGATTAATGAAAAGAAAAAAGAACTTGAACTTTTAAGCAGTGAAAAACTTAACAACTCTTATAAAGAAGCTCACGATGTTGAGGATAAGATTACCCAGTTAACAAGCGAACAACACAGAGTTCTAAATGAGATTCACGAAAAAGAAAAAGAGATCACAGAATTAAATAAAAAGTTGTTTGATTTAAAGGAAAAGGAAAATCATTCCACAAGCCTATTAAAAGAACTGGATGAGGAAGTAAAAGAAAAGAAAAAACAAGCTGATTATTTAGGATCAAAAATCTCCAGTCTTTATGAAGAAGAAGAAACTCGTAAAAGGCAGTTACGAGAATTGGTAAGACAGGCAGATGATCAAAAGCAAAAAGTTGAAGCTCTGAAGGTAAGATTAAGCAGTCTTGAAGAGGAAGAAAACAAAAAACGATCCGGACTTTCAAAAGTTTTAGATCAATTAAAGTTTAAAGAAAGTTTTTCTGATGAGAAAAAACAAAACCTTGAAAATTTAGATAAGATTGGCAAAGAAAGAATTCACTGGATTGAGGAAATATCTCGGGAAGCAAAGGAACAGGAATTAAGACTTGATGTTATCAAATCCGAAATTGCCCGCTTAACTGAAGAAGAATCATCACGTGCGCAAAAAATAGCTGAACTTACTGAACAAATTGAGGTCAATGAAACGCAGCTTGATCACAAGCGGATGCGATTTAGAGAGCTCGAGTTAATGGAACAGGAAAAAATTGAAAAAACTGATAAGCTTGCCGAGGAACTCAATTTGCAAGAATCAAAATCAGATGATCTAAGAAAAGAACTTTCGTTTTTAGTTGATGAGATTGAAAATAAAAAATCGGCGGTTGTTGAATTAGCAGATCAGATTAAGAAAGATGAAGAATATCAACAAGAAAAATCTCTACAAAACAAAAAACTTGCAACTGATGAACAAAACAAATTGATATTATTAGAAGAACTTAACAACGAGATAGAGCTTAAAGAAGAAAAGGCAAATGATATTCGAAACAGTTTATCACAACTTGCAGAAGAAGAAAAAATTAAAAAAGAAGAACTACAAAAATTATCTGAGCAAATAAATCAACACCAATCTTTGCTTAGCCAGCAAATAATTCCCGCACAATCAGAATTAGAAAAAATTAATGACGACATAAATATTAAAAAGGAAAAATTATCTGAGCTTAACAGCGAATTATATAACGAAGAATCATTATTGGAGCAAAAACGATTTACTTTAAATGAACTCGATTCTAAAGAAAAACATTTTAATGAAAAACTAGAAACTCTTAGTGAAGAAATTAGTGCGCAGGAACAAAAGTGTAATTCTTTAAAAGCGGTTATTATAGAGTTAACTGAAGAAAAAAATGAAAAAGAATACAAAGTAAAAGAATTTTCTGCCGCTTTGATTGTAAGTCAAAAACAACTTGATGAAAGAGTAATTAAACTTTCTGCGCTTGAAAAAGATGAAGAAGAAATACAAAATAGAATTGAAAATCTCACATCAAAACTTTTTGAAGAAGAACAAAAATCTGAAATTTTAAAAAGTGAAGTACAAAAACTTACTGAAGAAAACATCCAAAAAAAGATTAAGCTTGAAGAAATCAGTGCGGAGATAGATGAAAAAACCGCAGGCGTTGCAAGTAGAGTTATTGAGCTTGAGAACAGCGAAAATGAAAAAAGAATTGCTGTTCAGCAGTTGGCCAACCAAATAGAATTGCAAAATGCTGAAGCTGAACAAATTCGAGGTATTATTGCTGAACTTAATCAAGCTGAGAAAAATACTCGATTAAAAGTAGATGAACTCGCCGAGCAAATCAAAGAAAAAGTTGATAGACTTAATCAGATTGAAAATAGCTTTACTGCTCGTGAAAATGAAGCACAGTTGTTAGAATCCCAAATGGCAGAAAAGCTTAGGGAAATGAATGAAACAAATGCGCGTCAGCAAAAAATATTTGAAACAATTGAAAGCAGACAAAAAGAACTTTTTGCTGCTGAAGAATCACTGAGCATCAAAACCAAAAGATTAGCGAAACTTAGTGTTGAAGTAACTGAAATTGAAGACAGGCATAAAGAACTATCCGACGAAACGCGACGACTTGAAGATCTAAAGAATGAATTGCATAAGCGCACAATGCTTGAGCAAGATAGTTATGATAAACTAAACAAGAACAAAGAAAAGATAAAAGAGATTCTTCCATTGTTAGAGCAGCGCCGTGAAGAGATTGAAAAAGGTAATCTTGATCTTGAAAATAGATTTACAAAAATGTTTCAGCGTTTTAATTCTGAAATGAATGAAATCACAAAAAAGAGATCTGTTATTGATCAAATCGTTCAGAAGAAAGAAAAAGATATTGAAGAGAAAGATCAACTTTTGTTTGAAAAGATAAACGCAATTGAAGAAAGTGATAGATTATTAAATATGCGTCAAGCTGAAATTGATTCTTTTGAGCAACTGTTAAAAGTATTTAATGAAAAGAAAGAACAGCTTAGAAATGATTTGTTAAAACTTGACGAACAAATTGTTGAGAAGAAAAATTCCAACGATGATATGAAACTGGAAGCAGAACTTATTTTGAAAAAGAGAACTGCTGTTGAGCAAAGTTTGCAGGAACTGATCAGCAATATGAATCAGAAATTTGTTGAAGCAAAAGAGAAACGTTCAAAGGTTGAAAAAGAAGTGCGTGGTTATGAAGAAAAAGTTGATGAACTTAATAATAAAATATCGGATTCTATGGAAGAGCTTGTTGAACTTCAATCTGCAATAAGTATGATAAAGGTTGAGCATGAAGAGCACAGGGGCAATATTGTTAAGCTTGCATCAATGAAAAAGAAACTGCAGGAAGAAATCGGGAAGAGCCAAAGAGTGCTTCAGCGTTATCAAAAAATAAGAGAAAAATTAAAGATTGAACAATCAATTTTAAAAAACAGGCAGGACTCTATTTCCAGAAAAATTTCGATTGATGATTCAAATGAATTGAATGACAATCAGCAGGAACAGGAAACAACTAGATTGTTTAAAATTTAACAGTAATTATTAGATTTATAAAAAGGGATCATTTTTATGATCCCTTTTTTATTTTTAACACAAATTAAAATAAGTTATCAAGAGATTAACTTTGAGCATATTAACCGTTCATCATAAAATAATTAGTATTTTTAATTATGTAATTTAATTTTGAAACTCAAAATCATTTAAAAATGTAGTGGAGTTAATATGAATATAAAAAAATACTTTTCAGTTTTAATTTTTTTACTAGTCTGTTTCATTTATAATAATTCTAGTGCTCAGCAAGCAGGTATTAACTTATCGCTGGCTTTGCCGCAAGGTGAATTCGGAGATCAAGTTGATAATCTTGGGTATGGATTAAGCGGCGAGTTCATGTTTTTTTCACCAAAACCACGCGCTCCGTTTGGGTTTGGATTGAATGTGGGATATTATGTGTATGGAAATGAAAGCCGCAGCGAACCTATGTATAATATTCCAGAAGTTTTTCTCAGAGTTGATAGAACAAACAACCTTGTAAACTTTCATTTAGTCTTTGAACTTGGATTGCCAACAGGTAGAATAAGACCCTATGTTCAGGGATTGTTTGGTGGTCAATACTTATTTACAGAAACTTCTGTAAAAAATGAAAATAACAATGAAGAGTTTGCAAGCAGCACAAACTTTGAAGATTGGGCGTGGAGTTATGGTGCAGGAGGTGGTATCTCGATATTGCTAAGCGGCGATCCCATAACAGAAAATGGGGCAATTTATCTTGATCTTAAAGGTAGGTATTTGTTTGGCTCAGAAGCTGAATATCTAAAAGAAGGCTCAGTAGAGGTGATAGGGCAGAGAGTAATATATCATCCCAGCAAGTCCAAAATAGAAATGTTAACGCTTCATGCAGGCGTTAGAGTCGTGATAAATTTTAATGAGTAAATAATTTTGAAATATTTAAAATGCCGATAGTAAAATTACAAAAAGGGCGCGAAAAATCTTTTAACAGAAAACATCCTTGGATTTTTTCCGGAGCTGTTGATTCTATAAAAGATGTGAATAAAAACGGAGAAACAGTTAAGATTATTTCCGGAGATGGAAAAATTTTGGGATCTGGTTCTTACTCTTCACATTCTCAAATTTCTGTTCGAGTTTTGTCTTTTAATCCTGATGAGACAGTTGATAGGAAATTTATCCAAAAAAGGATTGAAAATGCAATACAATTCCGAAAACAAATTATTGATGATGTATCAACAAATGCGTATAGAATAATTAATGCTGAATGTGATTTTTTACCAGGAGTTATTGTTGATAAGTACGCCGATTTTCTTGTTTGCCAGTTTTTATCTGCGGGTTCAGAATTTTGGAAAAAAGAGATAGTTGCAATTCTTATCAATAAATTGAATCCAACCGGAATATTTGAGCGTTCTGATGTTACCGTTAGAGAAAAAGAAGGTTTGCAACAATCAAAAGGAATACTATACGGAAAAGAACCCGAGGGGTTGATTGAAATAATTGAAAACGGAAATAAGTTTTTTGTCGATATTGTTAATGGCCATAAAACAGGTTTTTATCTAGATCAAAGAGATAACAGAAAATTGTTAGAAAAATTTTCTGTAGAAAATGAAATTCTTAATTGCTTCTCATTTACTGGCGGATTTTCTGTTTATGCTCTTATAGCTGGTGCAAGTAAAGTTACCAATGTTGATTCATCTGAAGAAGCATTGCTTTTAGCCGAGAGAAATTTTTCCTTAAATGGAATTGATTCATCAAAATATGAAAATGTAAATGGTGATGTCTTTAAATATTTGAGAAAACTTAGAGATGCAGACAAACAATTTGATGTTATAATTCTTGACCCACCCAAGTTTGCAGAATCTGTTAGCCAAGTTGAAAAAGCAAGCAGAGGTTATAAGGATATTAATCTTTTAGCATTAAAACTTTTAAAAAAAAATGGCACTCTATTTACATTTTCTTGTTCGGGTCATATAGTTTCGGAGTTATTTAATAAAATTATCGCGGATGCAGCTGCGGATTCCGGGAGAGAGGTTCATATTTTAAAATATTTAACACAATCTCCCGACCACACAATGTTAACTAGCTTTCCCGAAGGACTTTATCTAAAGGGAATAGTTTGTAAAGTAAATTAACCTTAAAATTCTTATTTTAATTTATATACAATTGGAATAACCATTTTTACCATAACTGGTTTTCCTCTTTGTAAACCAGGCGTAAACCTTGCTTGTTTAACTGCGTTAAGTGCAATCAAATCTAACTCTTCAGATATACCCTTCAAAACAGTTGCATCTTCAACATTACCATTTTTGTTTACAATAAATTCAATAGTAACTCTGCCTTCAATCATCGCTCTTCTGGCAATTTCAGTATAGTAAACATTTTTGAGTATGCTTTCTAATCCACCAATTATTTCAGGTTTTACCTCAACTCTAAAAAATGGAATGTGATCTTCTTCTTCCACAATTCTGTTTGAAGGCTTTTCTAATTCTGCTGGTGGAGAAATGTTTTCGGTTAGATCAAAGTCTGTTGCATCAAATTCAATATCTATAATATTATCTCCCGTTGATATCTCGGGGAGTTGTGGACGGGGAGGTAAAAGTGGTTTTGTAATCAGTTCTGTTGGTGGTATATCAAAAATATTTATTATACAACCAGGGTCTTCTTTAATACTTGGCTGTTTGGATTGATTAGGTGAGAATTTAAATGCTGCGATTAGTAATGTAAGAACTATAATTATGCTAATTTTAAGATACTTTTTGTAATGAATATTCAAATCAGCTTTTTTGGTTTTTAAGATTGCCATGATCATTCCTCCTAATAAAATTATAGAACTAATGATTTTGGTACTTATACTTCTAAAGTTTTTATTTGTTCCGATTGTAAGTAAAACATAACAAAGATTGTTTTTAGACAATAGCAATGTGAATGATTACGGTTTAATCACAAAACTTATTAGGAAATAAAAATTCAAACGATTAAATTTTATTCAAGATTTCTTTGAAATATTGAATAACAGCTCAAATTCTTTAATTATTTATTAATCATCCAGGAGGAAAAGATGAGAAAACTATCAGTTCTTACAATAGTATTCTTCTTTGTTGCTTTTTCAGCATTAGTATCTGCTCAAACTCAGAGTGGTCAATGGTCAACCAAAATAGGTGATTCTGGTTATACCCTAGATACAAATACCGGTGAAAGAACTATGACAATCGAAGTAGCTTTTAAAAACCCTTATGAAGTTAAACCAAAAGTTATGCTTTCTGTTACACAGATTGATACAGATAAAGGGTTTAACAACAGATACAACGTTGAAGTTCTTTCTGTTTCAAGAGATGGATTTACAGTAAAAATTCGTACGTGGGCAGATTCAAAAGTTTATAGTATTAGCGGTTATTGGTTAGCTTATACTGAATAATCTGAGTTATTTTGTTTTTATTTATGCCATATCAAAAAATGATATGGCATTTTTTTTTTGCTTAAATTAACATAATGCAAAACAATAATTAATTTCTAGGTAAAGGGTGAACATTATGAATTTTAAAAGCATAGCTACGCTAATATTGTTGGCTTTATTTATTATAGTGAGCATTCAAAATGTTGAAGTCATTCCAGTTCATTTTCTGTTTTGGAAAATCGAAATATCAAAATTGTTACTATTAATATTAACACTTGTAGTTGGGATATTAGTTGGTATTATTATTCCGGGAATGTTGGAGAAACCTAAAAGTGGCGCACAAATAGAATCAAAATAAAAAGGGCATTATTGCCCTTTTATTATTTGACTATTTTAACTCTTTAATTTTTCGGTTTCTATTTTTTTCTTTGTAGAAACACCAATTAAATTATAAGCGGGGCAAAAATTTAAAGCAGCCGTAGCCACTGGAACTAAACCAACAATACCCCACAAACTCTTAAAGTAAAAACCAAGGACTATAATAACTGCACCAAGAACAAAACGAATTATACGATCTGCACTTCCAACATTTGCTTTCATGATGATCTCCTTTTTGGGTGATAAGTCTAACAATAATTATTCTTTAGTAATGATAACGTATAAGATGCAATTAATAGTAGTTTGGATCCAAAAAAACAAAAATTAATTGATCCTATGGATAATTCTCTAGTGAATAGTGTCCTTTTTCCCTTTGGTTTGATTAATAATATGTTCCCGCCTTAATCTTTCCTCTGTTGCAGGTTCTATATGAACAAGCACATTAGATATTTTGGGATATTCTTCCTTCAGTTTATCTTTAACCTTGTGAGAAATCTCATGTCCTTTATGAACGGTAATATTCCCATCGACAATAACATGCATATCAATATAGTATTCAAATCCCATTTTTCTAGCAAAGCACTTATCAATCGCAACAACGCCATCAACTTTAAGAGAAGTCTCAATAGCTTTTTTTATTACTTCTGGTGAAGGAGCAGCATCCATAATTTCAAATAAAGCGGGTTTAAATAGTCTATAAGCATTATAAATTATTATAATGGAAGCACACAATGCAGCATAATCATCAGCCTGCTCATACCCTTTGCCGCCAATAAGTGCAATTGCGATACCAACAAATGCGGCTGCGGATGTAATAGCATCACTTCTATGGTGCCAAGCATCGTTTTTAACTGCAACGCTGTCAACGGAATTTCCAACCTTGATTATAAATCTAAAAAGAAATTCTTTGGTAATGACAACTACTACCAAAACAATTAATGTAAAAGGTTTAGGTGCGTGATGAGGAGTAATTATTTCGTGAAGGCTTTGAATTATAATAATAATGGCAGCTATTAATAAAGCTGCAGCGACAACAATTCCAGCAAATGGCTCTGCTTTTCCGTGTCCGTATGGGTGTGTTTCGTCAGCTGGCTTTCTTGCGATTTTTAATCCCGTTAAAACTATAATCGAAGTAAATACATCAGATGAGGATTCGATTGCATCTGCAATTAAGGCGTATGAGTTACCCATTACGCCGGCAATACCCTTAATTGCTGCAAGCACAATGCTTGCAAATATTCCTATTATTGTTGTTTTGATCCCCTGTTCTGCAAGATCGGAAACAACTTTATTTTTATCTGTCTTATTCAATAGAAAAATTTAATATTATAGGCCAACCATAAATTATTAATCCTTTTTCTATGACAAAATAAAAGGATCATCAAACAGAAACACCAAAATCCATTATAAAAACTTAAAAAGATTGCTTTATTTTATATGGAAAAGGACTGCTATTTTGGCTCCCAATCTGTACCTTCACAGGGAATAAAATTATCAGTTGGATGTTTGTCATATTTGGTACACAAAACGGCAGATTCATTAAAGTGTTTACAAGAGGAGCATAAACTATTTGTAATTACATTTTTATTTTCATCAACAAATTTTTTGTACGCCAAGTATGTTGGATGAAAAACAAATAAATATATTGCAAGAATACTTACCATCCAGAAAAACTTTTCTCCAAACAAATCTTTACCAAACCAAAGTGCCATAAGAACAATTGCAAACCGAACTAAAGTTTTGTAAACAATCTCGCCCAAACTATATCCTTATTATTTTCTTAATTAGAAAGAATTTAACAATGAATTACTGATGTATAAACATACTTAAAACCACATAAACTTGCTGTTTTTGGTAATATGTGTTATTATTAACCATTAGTTCTTAAAAATTGTTTAAAATAAACAAAGCCACTAGTGTGGCTTTATCTATCGTGAGCGCGGGTGGGCTCGAACCACCGACCCTCTGCTTAAAAGGCAGATGCTCTACCCCTGAGCTACGCGCCCGAAAACTTGAACAACAAATATAATTAATGTGCATTTTTAATCCAAACTAACAGATTTTTTTACCGGTAGGAAATGATAGAAAGTTCAAAAAACTCCAAAATTCTTGTTTGCGATGACGATGAAACCCTTTGTTATTTGCTTAAAGAGCAACTATTAGAAGAAGGTTTTATAGTTGACGCTGTTTATGACGGCAAGTATGCGATCGAAGCCATAAAGGCTAAAAATTATGATATTCTCCTTCTTGACTTAAATATGAGAGAAGTACAGGGAGAGGAAGTACTCAAATTTATAAATGATTCAGGCTATAACATTCAGGTTATAATTCTGTCTGCTCAGTCTGATATGAAAAAAGCTATTCAGTGTATTAAGAACGGTGCCTATGATTACATAAATAAACCTTATGAGTTTGAAGAGCTTGTACTAACAGTTAACAGAGCGATTGAGCACAGAAATTTACTAGTAACCACAGTATTACTTTCCAAAGAAATCAGCAAGAAACATTCAGAGAAAATCATAGGTGATAGTAAATCGCTAACTCGGGTTTTAAATCTTGCTAACAAAGCCGCCCAATCCGATTCTAACGTGTTAGTAGAAGGTGAAACCGGAACAGGCAAAGAATTATTTGCCGAGTATATTCATAAACAATCAGCAAGAAAAGATAAGCCATTTGTAGTAATAAATTGTGCCTCACTTCCGGATCAGTTAATTGAGAGCGAACTCTTTGGCCATGAAAAAGGTGCGTTTACGGATGCCAAATCTACAAAACAAGGGTTGGTTGAAATAGCCCACGGTGGCACACTTTTCTTAGATGAAATTGGGGAGTTAAGCTTAACACTTCAACCAAAGTTATTAAGGTTTTTGGAGAACGGTGAGTATAGAAGAATTGGTGGGGTTACAAATCTAAATTCTAATGTAAGAGTAATTGGGGCAACTAATAGAAACTTATTAGAAGAAGCCGAGGCTAAGAATTTTCGTAAAGATTTACTTTTTAGATTAAATGTTATCACATTAACTATTCCTCCGTTAAGAGATCGAAGGGAAGATATAATTGTATTGGCAAACTTTTTCCTTGGGTCAAAATCTCCTGTTAGATCTCCCAAAAAACTTTCTATTGAAGCGGCACAGTTATTAGAAGAATATGATTTTACTGGTAACGTAAGAGAGCTTGAACATATTATTGAGCGAGCAATTATTTTTGCAGAAGGTGATTATATTACTCCTGAAGATTTAAATCTGCCTAATGCAGCAGTTTATAAAAGTATTGCGGGCAGGGGTATTATAGATATTCCATCAGAAATATTGAGTATGGAAGATCTTGAAAAATGGCACATAGCAAAAGTACTTGATGCGAATCGATGGGATAGAACAGTTACTGCTAATCAGCTAGGTATAAGCCCCAAAACACTCTATACCAAAATCAAGAAGTACGAATTAAAACAAGATTAGATATTGAATGTCTGATGAATTAATCAGAAAATATAAATCAAAAGAACTTCTTGAATTACAGACAGCATCTGTTGCTCTTGCGGATAAATCATTTAAAATATTTTGGTTTAATAAAAGTTTTAAAAAAGATATCGGGGTTGGAAAAATCAAAGGGGTTTCGTTAAAATCCCTTTTTAATATAAACACCCCCGATGAAAAAGTGTTATCCAAATCCGCAAAATCTTTTGTAGTTCCTCTTGCAGATAAAAACAAAAATATAATTATCACACCACTCTTTGCAAAATCAAAAAAAGAAATTGACGCATATTTTATAGAAATGTTACCGCTTGTAGACTCTGATTTTAAGCAAAGCGCTGAGAAAGAAAAGGTGAGAAGAAATTTAGTTTTTCAGAATGAACTTCAAAGCATATTGGTTTTATTAGTTAAAGAAAAATCTGTTGAAAATATTGCTGAAGAAATTCTTATAAGATGTATTGATATCACTAGCAGCGATTTTGGAGTTATCGTTTTTCACCAGGGAGAAGAAGTTAAGGATTTTATTTATTCTGATAATTCTAACTTAATTTCTGAAAGAAACGAAGTTGAGAAAAGTATAAAATTTAATTCTTCGTTTATCAACAAGTGGTTAGAGCTTAATAAACGACCACTTCTAGCACTTAATCATCATAATAACATTGGCTTTGGGTTAACTCAGGTACTAAGTTGTGAATCGCTTTGTATCTCCCCATGTTATTTTGATAATATTTTACACGCAAAAATTCTTGTCGGAAAAAAATCAGGCACTTTTTCATCTTTAGATATTAGCGACATAGAACAGTTCTCGATTCTGCTCTCATTTGCAATCAGCAACATAGAGACGCGCGAACTAAACGCTGCACTTGAATCCAGATTACTTCAATCACAAAAGTTAGAAACCATTGGTAAATTAAGCAGTGGGATGGCTCACGATTTTAATAATTTACTCTCGAGTATTTTTGGCAGCTTACATTTATTGCGTAATAGAGTTCCAGATTCCGAAAATGTTATTAGACTTATAGACAATATTGAGAATTGTTCTGTAAGGGCGAGAGATCTTACAAAAGGACTTCTTTCATTTGGAAAACCAACGGCTAAGCGCAAAGAAATTGTTATGCCGAATTTCCTTTTAAGTGAAATAGGTAAAGTTGTAACACAAACATTTCCATCTAACATAACTCTTGAAGAAAAAATAGATACCGGACTTCATAATATCATAGGCAACAGTACTGAAATATATCAAATACTATTAAACCTATGTGTTAATGCTAAGGAATCAATTGAAGGTAAAGGTAAAATAGTTCTCAGCGCCTCAAATCTTTTGGTGGATGACTCTAACATTATTAGTTATCCTCTCTTGGATAGAGGCAAGTATGTTAAGTTTTCTGTTAGTGATACTGGCACCGGCATCAATGAAGAAAATATATCTAAAATATTTGATCCTTATTTCTCTACAAAACAAAAAGATACAGGCTCAGGCTTGGGTTTATATGTTACTTACGGAATCATAAAAGCTCACAAAGGCCATATAGATGTTACTAGCGGCAAAGGAATGGGAACCGCTTTTGATGTTTATCTTCCGGTATTTGAGCCGCAAAAAGATACGAAGCCCAAAGAAACTGATAAGATAATTATGTTAGCTGATGATGAAGAAATGCTAAGTGAACTACTTGCAGAGATGCTTGAATCTACCGGTTATTATGTGATTAAAGTTAAATCTGGCGAAGAAGTTATAACAGTTTTAACTGAAGAATTAAAAGTTGATTTGTTAATTATTGATTATAATATGCCTATTATGAATGGATTGGAATGCGTTTCTAAAATCAGAAGTCTAAATTTTAATTTACCTGTTATTTTATCTTCTGGAAGTATGAGATTTGAAGACGAAGATTTGAAGCGTTACAAAGTTAGCAGTAAAATTATGAAGCCCTATGAGTTTGATACAATGCTAGATACAATAAAACAGCTAATCTGATTTTTTATTTTCCTCTCTAGGTTCGTCTTCCACTTTTATCATTTTTATATTTGCTGTGTATTCCGATAATACTGGATCTTTTATTGCATTTAGTTGATTGAGTACATCAGTAATTTCTTTTACAGCTATATCAATATATTTTACTCGCTTTAAGATCCCATCTTTAGAAATCTCTTCCTTACTAAGTTCTCTTTTGATTGCAGCCGAAGATAGACTAAGTAATGTAAGCGGCTGTTTTATTTTATGATTTGCAGTTACAACCGTAGCGATGTAAGTATCCCTTTTTTCCGCAGAGAGCAAAAGCTTATGCGCTTCAGAAAGCTTTAGTGCTGATTTAACTCTAGCAAGTAATTCAATTCTATTAAAGGGCTTTTTTATATAATCGAAAGCGCCCGCTTCTAACCCTTCTTTTGTATCTTCAGCTCCGGATTTTGCGGTAACAAGTATTATTGGAATATCTTTAGTCGTTGGTTCATTAACTAGGATTTTACAAACTTCCAGGCCGGTAATATCTGGCATCATTACATCTAATAAAATCAAATCCGGTAACTCATTCTTTGCTTTATCCACACCGGTGTAACCGTCATATGCGGTAAGAACTTCAAAGCCCTCATGTTCAAGTCTGTCCTGAAGCATAAAAACGTTTTCTGGTAAATCATCTATTACTAATATTTTTTTCATAATCAACGGGATTTAATCTTAGAAAATAATTGAGCTATTTTACTTGAAATAATTGTTGAGTTAACAGGCTTTGGTATATAATCATTAAAACCATGTTTTAAAATTATTTCTTTGTCCCCCACCATAGCTTTAGCTGTAACTGCATAAATTGGTACCGATCTTAAATCACTATTGCCGCGAATATTTTTTAATGTTTGAAAACCGTCCATCTCGGGCATCATGATATCCAGCATAATTAAATCTGGTTTTACACTCTCAAGTATTTTTAAACATTCCTTACCACTTTTTGCTAAATGTGTTTTGCATCCGGTTGATTGAACCATTTCATTTAATGTGAACAAAGTATCAGCGTCATCATCCACAATTAATACCTCACCATAAATATCACCAATGGGTTCTTCTTCTGAATAAGTTGTTGAATTATTTTCAACTTCATTTTCACAATCCGATAATACTGTGTCATCATCCTCTTGAAGTTTTATCCTGTCTCTAACAGTTTTAAGAACATCAAGCGGATTACCTTTAGATTTTATCGTAATATCTTCAACGATTTCTTTTAAAGAAATATGTTCCTCATTAGAAAGATCTTTTGCTGTGCTGATAATAATCGGAATTTGTTTTGTTTTACTACTTGATTTAAGTTTATGCGATAGGGTAATACCATCAATTTTAGGCATCATTAAGTCAAGGATAATTAGATCGGGCTGAACTTCTGCAATCTTATTAAATGCAAATTCACTATCCTGAATATATTCAATGGTGATGTTCTCACCCTTAAACTCATTTTTAAATTTCTCAAATTCTAATTCATCATCATCCACGATTACGATTTTTTGAATACGTTTCTTGGCAAGGGATTCAAGTTTTGTAAAAGCAGATAATAGCTTATCAGCTGAAATTGGTTTTACAAAATACTCAAAGGCACCCAATCCGTATCCAACATTTTTATCACCAATAATCGAAACTAATATTACGGGAATATCTTTTGTGATTGGATCTTCCTTTAATTCTTTTAAAATACTCCAGCCATCTTTGTTTGGTAATAGTAAATCTAAAGTAATAGCAAATGGCTGTCTTTCAATTGCAAGTTTTACCCCAGCTTCTCCATTTTCCGCAAATAGCACTTCATAGCCTTTAGAAATAAGATATTGACCAATTGTATATCTAACCTCAGGATCATCATCGATAACAAGAACAGGGTTCTTGACATTTCTTCTCAATACATCTACGTTAACAGGTGAAATAGATACAGTTCTTTTTTCCTGTTCATACTTAAGAGGGATTATAAATGAAAAAACAGAGCCCTCGCCTTCGATACTTGCCACCCAAATCTTACCGCCGATTAAATCTAAAATCTTTTTAGAAATTGCCAATCCTAAACCAGTTCCGCTATATTTTCTTGTTGTAGTTGCATCAATTTGTCTAAACTCTTCAAATATTATCTTTCTATTTTCTTCAGATATCCCAATTCCTGTATCGCTGACAGAAAATAAAAGCATTCTTTCTTGATTTAAAGTGATGGATAACTCAACCTTTCCCTGCTGGGTAAATTTTATTGCGTTTCCAATAAGGTTAATTAATACTTGTGTAACTCTAACGCGATCGGTATTAATTATAAATCGTGTATTACAATTTCTTTTTATATTGAATTCTAATCCCTTTTCTAAAGCAAGGGGAGAGGCTGTGTTGAAAACGTCTTCAATAATTTCTTCAAGTAAAATGTCTTCTTCACGAATCTCCATTTTGCCCGCTTCAATTTTAGACAGATCAAGTATATCGTTAATCAAACTCATTAAACGTTTACCGCTTTTAAGGACAACTTCTAATCGTTCTTTGTTTTTTTGACTAAGCTGTGCTTTATCAAGAATTAATTCTGTTAGACCCAAAATAGAATTCATCGGAGTGCGAAGTTCGTGTGACATGCTTGCAAGAAACTGCGATTTTAATTTTGTAGAATCTTCGGCCTTTTCTTTTTGGATGGCTAACTCTTCAGCTTTGTTTTTAAGCTGATTACTCATTTCTAAAAGAGCATTGTGTTGTTTTTTAATTTGAATATTTTGTTTTTGATATTCTTCATTCAACAACTTTAATTCATTAACAAAATTTTCTAACTGAACAACTGCTTTTGCATTTGTTAAACCGATTGCTAATTGTTCCTTGATCTTTTCAAGATAATCCTTAGCATCTAAAGTTGGTTTATCTATAGAAGCTAACTCAAGTATTGCAATAACTTTATTATTATAAATTACAGGCAATAATAAAAGGTAACTTATTTTTAAATCAAATGTTCCCGTTTGAATGGAAGGTAAAGCAGTGTTAGAAGATATTTCTATGGATTCTTTTGTTTTTATAATTTTTTTATAAAATTCATTTCTTTCGCGTTGTGGATTGGCGGAAGCTAATCCATAGGAACAAATAAGACTAACTTCGTCTTCATCGATAGAGTAGAGTGCACCTACTAAAAAACCGCAAGTATCAATTATTTTATTTAACGCAGCATTAGATATTTCAGCAAGCGATGCGTTTTTATTTATGAGAGTTATAAATTCAGAATAGTCGTTTTTTGCCTGTTGGTTTTTTTTAAGTTCATCAAGCATAATATTAAACGCCTTGCCAAGTTTACCAATCTCATCGTTACTCTTAATTTCTATGCGTGTATCAAAATTACCAGCGCTGGTTTGTGCTGTTGCGTAATTTAAATCTGAAATTCTTACTCTTAATTTATGGGTTAAAACATAACTTAGAATTAGAGCAAGTATAATTCCCACTACACCAATCAATATTAAAATATTTCTTAGAGTTTCTCTTAAATCAGTTGCTTCGCTATGGGATTTAAAAAATATAAAGGCTAAATCATTACCGTATTTTGATAATTTTTCAATCCTATAGGAAGTAGCAATTATATCAGAAGTTTCACTGCTACCAACAAATACTTCCAAATCATTTCTTTGATTAAGATAATTGTAGGCTTTGCTTAAAAGAAAAGTATGTTGACTATTTAAATTAGAATTTGATACTTCAGCTGTAAAATTGTCCCAGACTAAAGCTACATCAGATCCAATTTTTTGAGAAAAGTCATCAAGAACATCATTGTTAATAACCTTTCCTGAATAACAGATGCGATCAGGGGAAATTTTTTTAATATTTATTATTGCATACGGATTTAGTTGAATAAACTCTTCGATTGTAAATATCTGTTTTGGTAATAGTATAAAATTTTTGGAATTATGTCGAAGTATTCTAGAAGAATCTGATAAACTTGCTTCTAGAAAAAAATCATTAATGTTACCCAGAGCAAGTGGTTTTTCGAACAAGAGTTCAGGATTATCATTATTTATTGTCCAAAATTCTTCATCCATATCATCAATAAAAGAACGATAGTTAAAGATAAAATTTCTAGAAGAGTTTATTATTATTTTGGATTGTTGAGCAGTCAAAGTGTTGTACATTATAGTGTAGAAAGCAATTGCAGAGCTGCCAAGCACAATTGCTACTATGAGCAAGTTAACAAGAATTATTCGGTGGTTTATCTTCATTAATCATCATTCTCTTTGCAGAACTTTCGTAATGGTTATCAGAAGCTCATCAAAGTCATACGGTTTACTTATAAAATCGGTTGCACCCATTTTTGCTGAATCAATCGCACTTTTTACATCTGCATAAGCAGTTAATACAATAACTTTAGCTTTAATTTGATTTTGCTCGATTGCTTTTAGAACATCAAAGCCATCCATTGCAGGCATTTTTAAATCGAGCAAAATCAGATCAACAGGATTGTTCTTTAAAAAATCCATTGCTTCAAAACCGCTATTCACAAAGTTGGAATTATATCCAACCTCTTCAAGCTCTTCTTTAAGAACAGTACAAAGATTTAAATCATCATCAACAATTAGAATTGATTGCATTTATCTAGTTTTCTTTTTGATTAAAGTCTGAGCTTTTTGATTCTAATTGATAATATTTAATTCGCTCATTCTGTTTAGATATCTCTGTATTTAAAGGGTTCTTTATAGGATTTGCTAAACGTTCCTGAAGCGTTGGCAACAATTCTGTCTTAAGAAGTATAACCAGCTCTTTCTTTTTGTCAACTGTCTGATCAGATCCGGTTAAATATCTAATTCCAAAGACCCACCAGGGAAGATCTTTAAGAAAAGGAATTCCATTTCTTACAATAGTTTGTTCGGTGACAAAAAGACCGCCTAAAATAGTTTCTTCACCATTTAGGACTAATACTTGAGTTGATGCATTAGTTTTTTTGATTTCTGTTGTAAGTTCACTTAAAAGGAAGGAACTCCTTTCAACTAGAATATTTAAAAGAACATAATCAATACCGTTTTCTTTATAAACATGTGGTGTAACCTCAATAATAGTTCCTGTAGGAAAGAACTTTTCAACGGTGTTTCCAGCAAAGTCTCTAGTTCTTACAGAAAAATCTGATCCGACTTGTATTCTTCCCATCTTTTTATCTCTAACAACAATATTAGGGGAAGCAATAATTTCACCTAAATTATTACTCTCAAAAAATCTGAACATTGCTGTTGCTTGACCATAAAAATCCCCGGCTTGAAAATCACCCGCGCCACTAAGATTAAATTGTGATGGATCTGCTCTTAGTTCGGTTGTGCTGGTTGTTTGTGTAAGAAGCTCAGTACCAAGATCCAAACCGTTTTGAGAAAGTAAAAATTTCCAATCAATTCCAACATCCTTTGTTTTAGCAACATCTACTTCAAAAAAAACAGCCGATATTTTTACTTCTCGTGAATCAACAGCGGCATAAATATCTTCTGGTTTTACTTCTTCACCCTGCAGCCGTTTTATAACAATAACATCTTCTTTTTCTTCCATGATAAGACCTGAATATTGAACTATCATAAACAAAGCTTTATCGTAAGGCATGCTTTCGATTTCAATACCAATTGGATTTTCAGAAACCACTGTAGATACAATTCTTTTACCAGTTGTGCTTTCGCTTACCTTGCTTAACAAGGCTATTGCTTCATTAAACGGAAGCGTTTGCGAAAGGGTTACCAGCTCATCGGGATTGTTATAATCTTTAAGTCTTCTTTCCCAATATTTTTGTGGAAAAATGCTTCCGATAAACATAAAGATTAAAAGCAGTGAGTATATAGATGTTTTCATATTATTTCTCATTATTTTTTCTTTTGTAATTCTGATCGATCTAACTCAAGATCCATTTTTTCAATTATTCCGCCCTTATTAAGAATAAAGCTAACTCTGCTGTTTTGATAATCTATCTTTGTAAGATATCCTAAATAAACCTGCTCACCTTCCCAAATTAGATAAGTGTTTCCTTTGCTATCAGCAATAAAAGCACCTTCAGGAATTAGAGCGAGTAAAGTAGCCCCCTGTACATCAAGAAGTTCATCAATGTTCGGCGGAATTTCATTTCTGATTAGAGGATAAAAAGCATCGTACAGGGTTGGTGCGCCAAGATTGTTTTCTACAAACGTTGCGGGTGCAAATCTATTGTCAGACGAAAAGTATGCTTTTGCGTTCAAAGTATAGCTAACAAGATATACGGGAACTTCATCTGTTTCTGTTTTTACCAAATTTCCTAAGCTAACATTGGTAACTTTCTTCAGCTCTTTACTGTGTTCTATCGCGTATATTAGATTATAAACTTCATTAAAATAACCGAACCCTGTAAGTTTATACTCGTGATAGAAAAATTCTTTTTCCTGTTTTTGTTCAAGGAATTCAATATTAACCTGAGCTTTATCAGAAAATCCATTGGTAATATTATTTACAAAATTGTAAAACTTAATGGATGATAAATTCTGTGGTATATTAAATTCCCGATTAGCAAGAATTGAATCAAGCCGATTGGATTCAACCAAAAGACCTTGATACTGTGCCAGTAGCTCTTGCGGGTCTAATGCTTTTGCCTGAAGTTCAGTTAACTTATCTCTTTTTTCAGTCAAATCTTTACTTTGAACAAAGTATAGATAAGATCCTCCTGCTATAAGGATTATAAACAGAAAAGCCAGCAGAACTAAAGTACTACGTAATTTTTTATTCATTTTTTTTCTGATATGATGTAATATCAAATGTTAAATTATATTTATAGGCGTTCTTTTCTCTAAGTGCTTCATTCATCATGCTTTTAAGCGTGGCATTTTGTAAACTAAAAGCCATATCTGTTGGGGAATATTTTGAGAGAGAATATCCCTCAATTTTTATTGTGTTGCTATTATCCCTAACTATGCTAGATATCCAAATATTCTGTTTACTTCCACAAAAGGCAGAAACATCTTTAAGTACGGCTTTCCAAACACCTGTACCAGCAGCAGCAGAATCTAATATTGCTTGTGTTTGACCGAAACTGCTAATCTTGCCTTCTATTTCTGCAATTTTACTTAAGGTTTCTTGATTCTCTCTGATAATTTGATTCTTTTGTAAGATTTCTTGATCAAGTCTGGACAACTCTTTATTGTTTTGCATAATTTTAAGAGTAAATAAGAACGCTGCAATAGCCAAGAAAGGAAGAACTGCAAAACTATGCCAGGAGAACTGGAAGAATTTTTGCTCTTCAGAAATATACTTAGGTAATAAATTGATACCTTTGTGTTCTTTTGCAATCTCATCAAAGTATTCTGTTGCAACTGCAAGCGGAACGCTGTATGATGAAAACTTTGCTTTTGTTTCATCATCTATTTCTGAAATATCAACATCATCAAATTCTAATCTACTTACATTTGCTTCTGGAAATGTTCCATAGAAAGAGAGAATTAAATTTTCAGAATCATCTTCACCACAGACAATTATATTATCTAAAGAAGTTACTCCTCCGTTTTCCATCTCGAGTAAGATCTTGGAAAAATATACATCGTATGTGTGAAGGTTAGTTGTTCCAATATCAAGTGTAGTTCCGATATGTTTTAGTTTTCTACCTTGCAAGAATATAAGTTTACTATATTCCTTACCGATGTAAACTATTAAACTTTGGTCATCTGGGAAGAACTTCTTTCGTTTTGCAACATAATATGCTAATGCGATATCAGCACTTTTAATGGTTGGGACCTTAAAGAATTTCTTTCCAAAATGTCCCGCCAAGTTATCTGTAAGATTAACACAGGCAACGGGTCCATCAATAAATGCAGACAGTAAAGAGCCATCAGAAAGCTCTATAAAATCCATGCTTTCTTTTTCTACATTAACACCCTTCGACTGCCGGATGTCAGAAAGAATTTCATCGAGCAGTTTACCGCTCTTTAAGTCTTTCTTTCCATCATAAGAGTGATAATAAATTGCGGGTTCGGTTAGGGCAGGAATAAACTCAAGTTTGTTAAGATTTACTCCTTTTAATGCCGCACCAATTGAGGTGATGCTAGGTGCATCAATATTTTCGGTTAGTGAGTTCTCTTTGGCTTCAATCCCATCTAACTGAAGTCCCTCGCCTTCCAGATTGAACCCTGCTGTTGGCTGCAAATTAGATTTTGATGAAACCACATCCACGGATGCAGTACTAATCACTTTTAATCTGTTGCCATTTTTTTCTTGGCTAACGACAGCTAGTTTGGTATCGTTGCCTTCGCAATATATGCAGGCTATTGTTTTCATAATTTAGGCCGCCAGTATTTGCTGAATTCTTGTTTTATTGTTGGCATAAGTAATTGCCGTTTCTAGTGAAATTTTCTTTGCAAGATACAAACGTTTTAGGTCTTGCTCCATAGTTAACATCCCTTGTGCGCCGCCTTGATTTATCATCATGTAAATCTCGCTGGTATTGTTGTTTTTAATTGCAGCCTTTACACTTGGCGTCACAAGTAAAACCTCTTTAGCAAGAACACGTTTTCCATCAAGACTTGGAACAAGTTTTTGTGATACTATAGAAATTAAAACATCTGCAAGTCTGTTTCTAACTCTTTCCTGTTCCGCAGGATCGCACTCAGCTATTATTCTATCTATAGATTCTACTGCTGATGATGTGTGAAGAGTTGAAAAAACTTTATGCCCTGTATCTGTGACCTCTAATGCTGCCATAATCGTATCTGGATCTCTCATTTCACCCACAACAATAATATCAGGATCCTGACGCAATGATTGAACAATTCCTTCTTTAAAAGAAAGAACATCTCGTCCTACTTCGCGATGTTTTACTAATGAGATATTTGAAGTATGAACATACTCAATCGGAGCCGCTATAATAATAACATGACAAGGATCAATTTTATTATGATGATCTATAATTGAATCTAGTGTAGTAGATTTACCAGAACCTGTAATTCCTGTAATAAGTGATAATCCAAACTTAATGTAACCATGACTCAAGGCTCTAACTATATTAGGATGAAAATCAAGAGAAGATAATGGCCTAATTGTTTGGTTTATCGATCTCATATTCATTGAGAGAGTATCAAGATCAAAGTACGTGTCCGATCGGAATCTGACATTTGTATTTCTTCGTTCATAAAAGAACGTATAACTAAAATCGAGGTTTCTTTTCTTTGCAAGCTGCTCTCTTTGACTTACGTTAAGAAGATTTACAATAATTGCTGCAGATTCATCGCTAGTAAATTGTGCAATTTCTTTTACTCGCTCTTTGTTTCCATAAATTCTCATCCAAATATAACCAACGTTACCATGACCACCAATTTCAATATCAGAAGCTTCTTTCTCAATCATATTAGTAAGCAGCTTGTTGTAAAACTTTCTTAGTAAAAGCCTTTCGTTTTCTTTTAGCTTGTCAATATTTTCAAGAATATAATGTACTCTATCAGGGCCAAAGATTGAAGCTGGAATTGTTTTGCAAAAACCCTCTAATATTTTTTTCTCTTCTGCAATGTTCAATTTAAACCTTTTAAATTTATTATGTGCCGCGATATGTTAGATAAAACTATACCAAGCTGATAGAAATAGTTTTTTAGTTAAAACAGTAAGATTTATACCATTTTGATATAAATGTTAAGTAAAATTTACGTTTTAGTAAAAAATTTTACGCTTCGCTGGTGCTTGCAAGTACTTCTTCAATAGAAGTAAGACCCATCTTCACTTTTTCCAATCCAGCTTCCCTCAGTGTTAATGATCCATCTTTACGTGCTTGTAATCTTAAACTCTCTTCATCAACATCTTCACCGGCTTTTACAATAAGCTGTCTAATTTCCTTTGTAAAATAAAGTGCTTCATGAATTGCAAGTCTTCCTTTATATCCAGTTCCGTTGCATTCGTCACATCCCACAGTCTCATAGATCGTGTAATTTCGCCATTCTGCAATGTTTAATTCTGCTGCAGCCATCAACCCCTCATCAAAATTTATCACTTTCTTTTTACACTTGGGGCACAGTCTTCTAACCAACCTCTGAGCCACGATAAGATTAATAGCATAAGCAATAAGAAATGGTTCGATTCCCATCTTAAACAATCTTGAAACAGCACTTGGTGCATCGTTGGTGTGAAGAGTAGAAAATGTTAAGTGACCGGTGTTAGCAAGTTTTATTGCAATCTCGGCTGTCTCTTTATCTCTCATCTCACCTACAAGAACAATATCCGGATCATGCCTTAGTATTGATCGAATAGCCTGTTCAAAATTCATTTTATAACCAATCTTTAGCTGCCTTGCACCTTCAATAACATACTCAACAGGATCTTCAACAGTTAGTACATTTACCTCAGGTGATATTACCTGGTAAAGTGCGGCTACAAGTGTTGTGCTTTTTCCACTACCCGTCGGCCCTGTTAAGATAACCATTCCCTGCGGCTGGTTAATAGCTTTCTCAAAAGACTTCCTCGCAGTGCCTGCGAGTCCAAGCTTATCAAGATCCCTGACAACTTTTCTATCATCCAGAATTCTGATTACAACAGTTTCAAATTTATTTTTAAGTTCTGTGCCTACCATTGGTAGAATTGAAACTCTAAATCTAATAACTATATTATCAATTTCTCTTTGGATAAAACCATCCTGCGCCATTTCCCTTTCAAATCTATCCATTCCCCTTGCACGATCTTTAACAACTGCAACTACTGCTTCCGGAAGTGTGCCCTCCTGAATATACCATGTTTGTAAGTTTCCATCGATACGGAACATTACATGTGTTTTATTTCCTGAACGGGGGATAAAGTGTATATCACTTGCACCTTTTCTTACACCCTCAACTAAAGCCCCCTCAACAAGATTTATTAATGCACTTTTATTAATCTCTGCATCAAGTTCCTGTTCATCAAGTGAAGAATCTTCTCGCTCATCGGTATCCATCTGAATATTTTCTTCCATCGCTTTAAGAAATTCATTTTCAGGCGGAAGAATAATGTTAATGAGTTTTTCGTAGTCTTGTTTTTTTATGAAGATGACTTCATATTTTTTTGCATTTAAACCGAAAGCAATTTTAGGGATGTTTCTGTCAGTGGGATCGATGGCAGCGATAATTAGTTTGTCTTTATTACGCTCATCAAACATAAAAGGGATAATTTTATGTTCAAGAATTTGTTGTTTAATAGCCTCCCCATTGCCGGTAATCATACCTTTTATCGATTCAAGTCTGCTTTCAGGTACTTCTTCAGGGCGGGTTTCTAATTCTCGAAAAGCATAAAGTATAGCTACTTCACGGAAAATCACATCATGATCAAACTTAAAATCCTGTACTAAAATTTGTGCAAGATTTCTTTTGATTTTACTTTTATCATTTGTTTTTGCAGCAAGTGCTTTCTCGAGCATCTGTCCATCAATTATTCCCTTTTTAAAAAGAAGATAACCAATTTTATCTGTCATCTCGAGATTAGTATCGATCATGAAATATTTCCATCAATAGTTTTTGTTATTACTGCTGTACCAGGAGTCTTGGGACGCACAGTAGCTGTTTCTGCTGATACCAAAGTTAATAAAATCATTACAACCATAATAAACATTGCAATGGCAACTTGTATAAGCTCAATAAGGTTTTTTAATTTGTAAACAGTTTCAGTTTCATAATAATTAGCTAATTGTAAAGCTGTATTTTTAATTGTTCCAGTTTCCTCGCCAGAATGGAATCTGGAAAGAGCTGTTTCAGTAAAAACTCCACAAGCTTCAAAAGCATCTGTAACACCAACACCCTTTTTTACCATCAATGGTATTGCAACATTTTTAACTTTGTCTTCAAAGTAAGTATTTCCAGCCGCTTCTGCTGCGATTCTAATAGGTTCGATACTTTCAGCCGAACCACTGTATAGAGTGTAAAACACTCGACAGAAAACTTCTATCAAGGTTTTGTGAATCAGTGAACCAATTACCGGCATCTTCAATATATACTGGTCTATAACATACTTGCCTTTAGTGGTTCTTGAATACTGCCAAAGAGCTAAAGGAGGAATAATACAAAACGCAGCAACCAGGTATGGGTTCTCCATTAAAAAGTCACTTACTTTTAAAGTAAATGCTGTCATTGGAGGTAGTTCCACCCCAAAGCGGACAAATAATTTTGCCGTTTCGGGAAAAATATATCCGACATAAAATAGAACGGCAAGAAAAAGAACAAACACTGTTACCATTGGGGTGATAAGAGCACTACGCATATTTTTTTTAAATTCTTGATTTCTCTCTAAAAACTTTGCTGTTGCTCTATATATCTCAGCCATATTACCGCTTTTGGATGCTAGACCAAGCATATAAGCAGTAAACTTTCCAAAAATATCCTGATACTTTAAAAAAGTTGCCTGACTATCTGCTCCCTTTTTTAACTCGTTGTTAATTTCTTTAAGGGTATTTTTTAGAGTAAGATTTTCTGTGTCATTTATTAAGAGAGTAAGAATTTCACCGTAAGCTAATTTTTGATCGAGTAATTCAGAACTGATTTTAACAAATGTAACTATTTCTCCGACGGGGGGCTTTGCCTGGAAGTCTAATAATTTTTTATTTAGAGATACAACTTTATATCCAAGTCTGGCTAAAGCATCTTCAACTTCTTTTTTATTAAAAGCTTTTTGTTCACCACGTATAGGTTTGTCAGTACCTTTTTGGGCTTTATATAGAAAGGTGGATTTTTTTTCAACTGTTATTAATTTCAATTGATTTTTTTCTGCAAGACGTTGAATTTTTTTCTTACCATCCGAAGTAGTCTCTGCAGTTAAAGTTCCAGAAATGGCTTGACCATTAAGTTTCTGAGCTGTGAATTTATACTCTACCATATTTAAACCACAAATTTAATTTTTAGTGTACTTTTAAATATATGAAAAGGGCTGGGATTATAAAATCTCAGCCCTAATTGTCTTTTAGACTATTTTATCAACACAATTTTTATACTATGGAACCACTGTAGAAGAAATCTGTGTTGGTGTAGCTTCTGTCTCAACATGCCAGGTATATCCCATATTTGCCAACGGGGTTCCGGTTAATGTACAAGTTGTGTCAGTAAGTGACGCTACCCATCCAGCGGTAGGAGTAGTTACTAATGTTGCAGGAATTTCAAAACCATTGCCACTAGGACCGCCTGATGTAAAAGTATTTCCACCACCACCTAAAGCTATTGGTTTTTTAAAGAATTGTTGAGCAAGTGCACCAAGGTTTGTACCTTCAGACACAATTGTATCTTTTGCTGATTCCTCAGCATTTGCGTTGAATAAGTTAATACCAACTACTACAGCGATACCTACTATGATAACGCCAAGAACGATTAAGAGAAGTTGTTGTTGACCCATTGTGGATCTCCTTTAATTTAATGAGTATAAGTTAATTAAGTTTAGTCACTACTAAATCAATGAATAATAACAGTGTTAATTGAATCTCTGGTAACAAATGTTTTTACCTGTATTAAGTCACTTCCTGAAACAATCTCATTTCCCGTGCCAGTAATTTCAACCAATGTTGGAGTAACAGAAGCGGTATAACTTCCATTTGCTCCGGTGGTAAATTGTATAGGAATATCCCACCCGGTAAAAGTGTTATTACCTCCTGCAAGTGAGGAAGGCTTTAAATAATATTGCTGAGCTAATTGTGCAATATGTAGGCTTTCATTAATGACTAAATCTCTCTTTTCTTCAACTGCATTATGTTGAAAGAGTAGAATACCAACCAAAACAGCAATACCGACAATGATAACGCCCAATACTATTAAAAGTAGTTGTTGTTGACCCATTGTAAATCCTTAAAATTATTTAAAATCATTTTTTATGCCGCACTTAAATATCTTTATTCTAACGAGTTATCTTAATTACTTATAGCAAAATATTATAATAGGTAAAAAATACACGTAACTTTTGCTATATCTGTAATATTTCCTTACGAATCCAAATATGCTTGCCAAAATATCAAAAGAACATATTTTATAGTGCTTGCGCTCTTATATGCATAAAATACTATGCCAAACAAATGTTGATTTTACAGGGTGCAAAAAATAGGTCCAAACTTGACGGGTAATTATTACCACACTGTAAATTGTATCGGTAAATATTACGATATTTTGATATGCAAAATTTTGGAATGGGCTGATTTGAAGTTCAGCCCTTATAAATAGTAGGCTATCTAACCTTAATATGTAACTCTTTCAACTGACTCTCATCAACTAACGATGGCGAATCATCCATTAGAGACACGGCACTTGCTGTTTTGGGGAAGGCAATAACATCACGAATTGAATGTTCCCCTGCGAATATCATTGCCATTCGATCGAATCCAAAGGCAATCCCTCCGTGCGGAGGAGCGCCAAATTTGAATGCATTCATCAAAAATCCAAATTTGTACTGTGCTTCTTCATCAGAAATACCAAGTGATTTGAACATTTTTGCCTGTAATTCTGAATTATGAATTCTAATACTTCCACCAGCGATTTCGTTTCCGTTTAGAACTAAATCGTATGCACGAGCTTTAACCTTACCTGGATCTGATGACATTAATGGTATATCTTCTACTTTTGGAGAAGTAAAAGGGTGATGCATTGCGTAAAATCTACCGGTTTCTTCATCCCACTCAAATAAAGGGAAGTCAGTAACCCATATTAATTTTGGCTCTGAATCTTCTTTTATAAGGTCTAAACGCTTCGCCATTTCTAATCTAAGTGTGCCCATAGTGTTAAGCGTTTTCAGTTTTGATCCGGATAAAATAAAAATCAAATCTCCTGCTTTTGCATTTAAAGATTCTGTAAGATTTTTCTTCTCTTCATCGGTAAAAAATTTCATTGTCGGAGATTCTAGTTCATCCTCTTTTACTCGAATCCAAATCAGTCCTTTTGCCCCGTGTCCTTTTACAAAATCTGTAAGTACATCAAGCTGATTCCGGGTATAATCTCCACAGCCTGGTGCTAACAAACCGGTTACAATCCCTTTGTTATCAATTGCATCTTTAAATACTTTAAATTCCGTGTTAGTAAAGATATTATTTAGCGTTTTCATTTCAAGTGGAAATCGAACATCGGGCTTATCACTGCCATATTTTTCCATCGCTTCATCAAAAGAAAACCTGGGTAGGGGCGTATGTAATTCACGATCCCAAACTTCTTTAAAGAATTGTTTCATCAATCCTTCAACAATCGTAAAAATATCTTCCTGATCTATAAAAGACATTTCAACATCTATCTGAGTAAATTCAAGTTGTCTATCGGCACGCAAATCTTCATCTCTAAAACACTTTACAATCTGAAAATATCTATCCATTCCCGATACCATAAGCAATTGCTTGTAAGTTTGCGGTGATTGTGGGAGTGCATAAAACTTCCCTTTGTGCATTCTGCTTGGAACAAGAAAATCTCTTGCACCTTCAGGGGTGCTTTTCATTAACACAGGAGTTTCAACTTCAACAAAACCATTTTCATCAAAATACTTGCGAGTTATTTGAGCCATTTTATGCCTTAAAATAAGGCTTTTCTGTAACTTTGGCCTTCGCAAATCAAGATATCTATATTTTAATCTTAGATCTTCGTGAGTTTCAATATCATCTTTAATTGCAAATGGCGGCGTTTCTGCTTCGTTTAAAACAATCAATTTATTTACCATTACATCAATATGTCCGGTTGGAAGTTCTGGATTATCTGTATCTGCAGGACGTTTTCTAACAACTCCCTCAATTGAGATAACAAATTCGCTTCTTAAATCCTTTGCTGCATGATGTGCTTGCTCATTAAACGTTGGTTCAAAAACAACTTGAGTGATTCCATGTCTATCACGGATTTCAATAAATATTACTCCTCCTAAATCACGTCTTCTATCAACCCAGCCGTTAAGCACTACTTTTTCATTAATGTTTTTTTCGCGCAGTTCGCCACAAGTATGTGTTCTTCTATTAAATTGCATAAAGTCTAAATAACTCCTAATTGAATTTGAGGGCTAAAAATAAATAAATGATTGAGGGCAATCAAATGCGGTTTGATTTATATTGTATTAGTTTTGATTATCCTTTTAATAATATTATTTCACCATAAATATATGAATACAACAGAACTTATCCGTAAAAAAAGAAACAATGAAAATCTTACCAAAGAAGAAATTTTATTTTTTATTAATAATTACACAAAAAATAAAATACCAGATTACCAATTTTCTGCATTTTTAATGGCTGTATATTTTAATGGAATGAGTAAAGATGAAACGTTTGCATTAACGGAAGCCATGCTCTACAGTGGAAAAGTTTTACATCTTAATTCAATTCCAGGATCTAAAATAGATAAACACTCAACCGGTGGAGTTGGCGACAAAACATCTTTAATTCTTGCACCAATTGTTGCTGTGGCGGGAATAAAAGTTCCAATGATTTCGGGAAGGGGATTAGGACACTCTGGGGGAACGCTTGACAAGTTAGAAGCAATTCCAGGATTTAATACAAATCTTTCTTTATCGGAATATAAAAAAGTGCTTAAAAAAGTTGGCGCTGTATTAATTGGGCAAACAAAAGAAATTGCTCCTGCCGATAAACTTATTTATGCCTTGCGTGATGTAACTGCAACTGTTGAATCGATTCCACTTATTACCGGAAGTATAATGAGTAAAAAACTTGCCGAAGGAATTGATGGGCTTGTGCTTGATATTAAAACCGGTAACGGTGCATTTATGCAAAAAACACAAGATGCAATTGAACTAGCCGATTCACTTATCCAAACAGCAAAAGCATTTAATAAAAATGTTATTGGTTTTGTAACGGATATGAATCAACCTCTTGGAAATTATATAGGCAACTGGTTAGAAGTTTATGAATCAATTCAAGTTTTGCGTGATGGAAAGAAAAACGATTTAACGGAATTATCATTAATTCTTGCAGGAGCCATGATTTTTCTGGGTAAAAAATCAAAATCGCTTGATGAGGGAATAGAAGAAGCAATTAGAATCTTAAAATCAGGAAAAGCATTTGAAAAATTTGTTAAAATAGTTAAAGCACAAAATGGTAAAACGGATTTAATTTTTCATCCTGAAAAATATCCTAAATCAAAATTTAAAGAAGTGATAAAAGCTAACTCAGTCGGGTATTTATCAGAAGTAAATACTTACGAAATTGGAATGGCTGCAATAGATCTTGGTGCAGGAAGAAAAACAAAGGATGATAAAATAGATCCTAAAGCTGGAATAATTTTCAATTACAAAATTGGCGATACTATTAATAAAGGTGTTGTCCTTGCTGAATTGTATTCAGATTCCAAATCCGGACTGGATAATGCAAAGAAAAGAATTACAAACGCGATTAAAATTTCCAAATCTAAACCTCAAGAACTCAAGTTAATTAAAACTATTATTAATTAGTCTTTATATATTAAAACCATTATTAAGGTATAACCTACAATTGCTTTCAATTCTTATGACTGATTGGTATATTTTATTATTATAATATCTAATCTTTAGGAGAAACCATTATGCTTTTTATCATAGCCATTCTAGCAGCGGTAGTTGCTTTTTTTGTATACCAAAATGCAAAGAAAAGATTTAATAAACCCGAAATTACTTTTTCATTACTCGGAATTTTCGTTGCCCTAGCCGTTGCTGTTTCACAAATGTTTACAATTATACCTGCCGGTCATTCAGGGGTTATTGATTTTTTTGGTTCTGTAAGTGATAAAACTTTAGGACCAGGAGTTAATTTTGTAAACCCATTGGCAAATGTTGTAAAATTTGATACCCGCAAGCAGGAGATAAAAGAAACAATGAACGTTCCATCAAAAGAAGGAATGAGCGTTGAATTAGAAATTAGTATGATATTTCAGCTAAAGGTTGATAAGGTAAATATTATATATAAAACAGCTGGAAATTATGAAGAATATCTACAAAAACTAGTAACACCAAATTTTAGATCTGTAGTGCGTGGTGTTACAACAAAATATGAGGCAAAGGCGTTGTACACAGCGGAACGTGATAAGTTAGAAAATGAAATGAGAGATAAACTTGCCTCCGTTCGTGAAATTTCTGAAATAACTGTTCTTTCTACTCCACTGCGACAGATAAATTTACCTCGCGGTCTCACAGCTTCAATCGAAGAAAAGCTTAAAGCTGAACAGGAAAGCCAAAGAATGGAGTTTATCTTAACCAGAGAAAAACAGGAGGCAGAGAGAAAACGGATTGAAGCAAAAGGGATTGCAGATTTCCAGGAGATAGTTTCCAAAGGAATTAGCGAACAATTGCTAAAGTGGAAAGGTATTGAAGCAACCGAAAACCTAGCAAAATCGCAAAATTCAAAGATTATTGTAATAGGTTCCGGTAAAGACGGGCTTCCGATAATTCTAGGAAATGACAAATAGACCAACAAGTCATTTGTTTCATCTATTAACTTTTGTATTTTTGAACTCATCAGTCAAATAATTTAATAAAGCAAATAAATATGCTTCCATCAATACATACAATTAATTTATTATTGCCATTTTTTTATATCTCAACGTTTGCGATTTACTTTTATGATTTTCAGCAAGGCGGAAAGAAATTTGAAAACTCTAAACGCGTTTTTCTTTTCTTAACACTGATTCTGCATTTCTTTTATCTGCTTCTACGAACAATAGAATTTAATCATCCGCCAATTACAAATGTTTTTGAAATCTTTACCGTACTGGCATTTGCAATTAGTTTTTCTTATTTCATTTTAGAATTAGTTACTGATATCCGTGGAACTGGACCTTTTATAATTATAATATCAATTGTCTTTCAGATCATATCTTCTTTATTTATTGAAGATTTAGCAGAGGTTAGAGAAGTTTTAAGAAGTAACTTACTCGGTATTCATGTTATAAGCGCACTGATTGGTTACGCAGGAATTACAATTTCTGCAGTTTACGGAATTTTATATCTGATTCTTTACAACGAAATAAAGCTTAATAAGTTTGGATTAATTTTTAATCGTTTGCCAAGTTTAGAGATTTTGGAAAGATTAAGTTTTATCGCAGCAATAATTGGTTTTGTATTTCTAACAATTACAATAATAATCGGTGTAATTTGGCTGCCGAAAGCTTTTCCCAACATAACTTTTGCAGATCCAAAACTTATTGGAACCTTTGCTGTTTGGATGCTTTATGGAATTGGGCTAATCAACAAATTCCTAGGTAAATGGCGCGGTAAAAAATTAATTATACTTTCCATTCTTGGATTTACACTCGCAATTTTATCAACGGTGCTTACAAATTTTTTAGCAAAAAGTTTTCACTCATTCTATTAAGAATATGAATCTTCTTGGAATATCAATAAATCATCGCACTGCTCCAGTAGAACTTAGAGAGGCACTTCATTTAAGTGAAGATGAAATTCGTGCGTTCATTCAGCAAACTAAAGACAGTGCTTTTGCTGAAGGAATTGTAATCTCAACCTGCAACAGAACTGAGATCTATGCTATCCCAAAGAGTGACAAAACCAGTTTAAAAGATTTAGAGAACCTGATAAAAAATTATAAATCAAGTTTTGAAGTAAAAGATGAAAATTTTCAGCACTTTATTTCACGTGAATCCATCGAGCATCTTTTCCGAGTGACGTGTGGAATTGAATCTTTACTGATTGGTGATAACCAAATTTTTAAACAAGTTAAAGATTCGTTTCTAATTTCTGAAGAAATGAGTTTTGCTGGAGTTTTGATACGCCGAGTTATGGATGCCGCGACTCGAGTTGGTAAACGTGCAATTAATGAAACCACGATCAGTGAAGGTGCTGTAACAGTTAGCTATGCAGCCGTTCAGCTTGTAGAAAAAATATTTTCTAATCTTCAAAAAAAATCAGCACTTATTATTGGAACGGGCGAAACCGGTGAGATAGCCGCTAAACATTTACGTGATAGGGGAATAGGAAGACTTGCATTAACAAATCGTTCTTTTGATAAAGCTGAAAAACTTGCTGCGGAATTGAAAACCGCTGTGTTTCCATTCGCAAACTTCAAAGAACATCTTTACAAGTTTGATATTATCGTAAGTGCCACAAGCGCCGAAGGTCTTATCATTAGTAAAAAAGATATTGAAGATGCAATGAAGAAACGTAACTATGCTTCGATGGTGTTAATGGATATTGCAATTCCACGTGACATTGATCCCGAAACTAAAAAGATAGATTACGTTTTTTATCATGATATTGATTCTTTAAACATTATAGTTGAGCAGAATCTTGGTAAAAGAAAAAATGAAATACCTAAAGTTGAAAAAATCATTCTGGAAGAACTTGATAATTTCTTCGAATGGTATAACTCACTTGAAGCTGCACCAACCATAAAAACATTACGTGATTATTTTGAAGAAGTGCGTTCTGAAGAGGTTGGAAAAAATATCAACAAGTTTTCTGAAGATGATAAAGAAAAATTGGAAATCATTACAAAAAGAATTATCAACAAAATTCTTCATCACCCTACAATTGAATTAAGAAAAATATCTGAATCAGATTTACGCGCTGAAGATACAGCGGCAAAAATTTCTGTAATTAGAGATTTGTTTGGATTAAATTCTAATAAAGACCAAAAGAACAAAGGATAGACTTTGAAACAAAAAATTATAATCGGTTCACGTGGTAGTGAGCTTGCACTTTGGCAGGCGAACCATGTTAAACGTGAAATTGAAAAGAAAAACAAAAATGTAAAAGTTGAAATCAACATTATCAAAACTAAAGGTGATAAAATTCTTGATGTTGCGCTTTCAAAAATTGGAGATAAATCTCTTTTTACAAAAGAACTTGAAGTTGAATTGCTGGCAAAGCGTGTTGATTTAGCTGTGCACAGTTTGAAAGATTTGCAAACGGTAATTCCAGCCGGATTAAAGCTTGCGGTTGTTACAAAGCGCCATGCTGTCGAAGATGTTTTGATTGCAAGAAAAAAAGGCATGACAATAAATAAACTTCCTGAAAAAGCAAAAGTTGCTACAGGTTCTTTGCGTAGAAGATCCCAGTTGCTTCACCTGCGACCAGATTTACAAATTTTTGAATTACGCGGAAATGTTCCTTCACGAATTAAGAAGTTTTTAGAGTCAGATTGGGATGCAATTATTCTTGCTCGAGCTGGGGTGGAAAGATTAAATCTTGAAAAATTTATTTCTTCTTACATTCCAAAGACTGAAATTCTTCCTGCCGTTGGGCAAGGCGCACTGGGGATTGAAATCCATAAAGACAATAAACTTGTGGAGGGAATTCTTCAATCACTGCATCACGAAGACACTTATAATGCTGTGCTTGCCGAACGTTCACTATTACGTGCTTTGGAAGGCGGATGCCAGGTTCCTATTGGTGCCATTGCAGAAGTTAAATCGAGCGGATTGTATTTGGATGCCATTGTTGGCTCTTTGGATGGATCAGTTACTTATCGCAAAAAAGCACGCGGCAGTAAAAATGAACCCGAAATGCTTGGTGAGACTCTAGCAAAAGATTTATTAAAAGCCGGTGCCAAAGAAATTTTATATGAAGTTTATCAAACTGCGAGAAAGAAATGAAAAAAATAGCATTTAAAACATTTTCTTTTGATGCCTTTGTCTTTTTACTTTTTACTCTTTTTCTTTTTTACACCGGATGTTCTTGTAAACCATGTCAGGAACAAGAAGATGCGGCGATTCCTTTAAGTGTCCTAAAGAAAGCTGATGCGTTTATTATTTCGAAAACCGGTGCTGAGTTTTTTAAAAAATATATTACGGCAGATTTTTCACAATCAAAGCATATCGACCCAAACTACTTAATAGTTTATAAATTTTATATGCCCGAAAAACCATTTGTTGATGAACAAATTAGATTTATTGTTGACAGTACCGGAAAAGTTTTAAAACAATATGAAGTTGTTGGAATTCCAGATTGTAATTCAAATCCAATTGACTGCGATTTTGTAGTTGACGAAAAAACAGCAAAGCAAATAGCAACACAAAACGGTTTACCAAAAGGCATTAAAGACTGGAAAGTTGATTTTATTTGGGAAACGAAATACAACAAATATGTCTGGCATTTGTTCAGCACATTAAAAGAAAACTCTGGTGAGTTTGGTTATCGAGCCGATGGGGAACAAATAGTTATTGATCCAAATAATTCCTCAGTAATTTATCAGGACAGATGGCAAATAAAGTAACGGTATGATTATTAGAGAAGAAAAAATAAAGCGAAAAGAAAGAAAGCGTGAGCGAATGCTTGAGGTTGCTGCTGAACTTTTTTCTAAAAAGAATTATCACGAGGTGATGATGGATGATGTAGCTCGTTTAACCGATGTTGCTAAGGGTACGGTCTATAATTATTTCGGTTCAAAGGAAGAGCTATATTTTACAATTATGAGTTCTAAGCTTGAAAATCTTAACACATCGCTAAAAAATAAGATTGCTTCCGAAATTTCAGTTATCGATTCGCTTCATACTTATGTTATTCATCTTTATATGTTTATGATGAAATATCAGAACTTCTTTTTGATGTATCAGAAAGAATATATGAATTCAGAAAATGAATTCTGTGATGAACTACGAGCCATGAGTGATGAACTTAAATCAATTTTGAGTGATATAATATATAAAGGGAAAAGAGAAAATCAGTTTCGTGAAATTGATGAGAGTTTTGCTGTTAAGTTAGTTTTAGGAAGTGTGTTTGGCGCTGTTCAAAGGGGAATTGAAAATAAATATACGAGCGATAAATTAATTGAGGAACGTGAAAAACTTTTTGATTTTATTTTGCACGGTTTGTATTCAGGATTTAGAAACAACAAAGTTAGACCGCTTAAAAATAAAACTATTGTTCTTACACGAACTATTGAACAATCAAAAGAATCATCAGCAATATTTAGCGCACTTGGAGCTGAGGTAATTGTTTTTCCCACGTTGGAAATAGTGCCTCCAAATAGTTGGGATAGATTTGATGAAGTAATGTTGTCATCAAAAAAAATTGATTATGTAGTTTTCACATCCGCACATGCTGTAACAATGTTTCTAAAACGTTGTAACGAATTGAGTAAAAAAAATGATTTTAATGAATTAAAAGTTGTTGCGGTTGGAAATAAAACAAAATCCATATGCGAAGAAAATAATATCAAAGTTGATATAGTTCCAAAGAAGTTTTCAGGCGAAGGAGTTGTTGAAGAATTATCCAAATATGATTTGAAAGATAAATTGGTCTTTATTCCCCGTTCTGCAATTGGTAGAGAAGATTTACCAAAGGGATTAGAAGAACTTGGAGCAAAAATAATTGCAGTTCCTGTTTATAATGTTTCTCTTCCTTCAAAAGAATCTGTGCTGCAAAACATTGAGCAACTTAACTCAAGCAAACCAGATGTTTTTATTTTTACGAGTCCTTCAACCTTTGAAAACTTTTTAATAATAATGAAAATTGACAATGCCATTCACTATTTTAAAAATTATGATGTTGCTGCTATTGGTCCAACAACAAAATCTGCAATAGAAAACAGTAAAGTTAAAGTTAGCATTATGCCTGAAGAGTTTACAATCCAAGGTTTAGCAAATAAAATGATTGAGTTTTATAATAAACCAGAAAAATCGCGGAGTCCAATTTGAGTCAACTTAAAAACAATTTATTTCTTAGAGCATGTAAAAGACAAGATGTTGAACGCACACCAATCTGGATAATGCGCCAGGCTGGAAGATATTTACCTGAATACCGTGCTGTGCGAGCCAAATCAGATTTTTTAACAATGTGTAAAACTCCTGAACTCGCTGCAGAGATTACTATTCAACCGATTGATATAATTGATGTTGATGCAGCAATTCTATTCTCTGATATACTTGTAATTCCTGAAGCAATGGGAATGCATTTAGAAATGAATGAGGGCAAAGGTCCTGTTTTCCCAAATCCAATTAGAACTGTTGATGATGCAAAGAAGTTAAAGGAGATTGATCCGATAAAAGAATTAAAATATGTTATTGAGGCTGTTGCTTTAACAAAAAAGAATTTAGATAATCGCGTTCCTCTTATTGGGTTTAGTGGCTCACCATGGACGTTACTTACTTATATGGTTGAAGGAAAAGGCTCAAAGAACTTTTCGGAGGTTAAAAAACTTATTTATAATAATCCTGAACTTGCTCATTCTATTTTAGATAAACTTTCTAAAACCATTGCAGACTATCTTTCAGCTAAGATAGAAGCAGGCTGTAATGCTGTTCAGATTTTTGATACATGGGGAGGAATTCTTTCACAAAAAGACTTTGAAGAATTTTCACTTCGGTATGTTGAAAAAATAATTTCACAGATCAAGCGAAAAGATGAACCGGTAATATTTTTTGCTAAAGGTGTCCACTTCAAACTTAATAAATTAGCAAGCATCGGTGCGGATGTTCTTGGTCTTGATTGGACAATGGATCTTGAAGAAGTAAGAAAACAGGTTGGCGATAAAGTTGCTTTACAGGGTAATATGGACCCGACAGTTCTCTATGCAGATAAAACAAATATTAGAGAAGAAACAAAACGGGTTCTAGCTTCTTATGGAAGAGGAAACGGACACATCTTTAATCTTGGACACGGAATTCTGCCAGATATTGATCCGGAAAATGTAAAAGCATTTGTGCAATATGTAAAAGAGGAAAGCAAAGCTTTTCATAGTTGAAAATTATCAGTAATTCCAACCTGTCTGCCGATAGGCGGGCTTGTTTGGGAATCTAATTTATTAATCAAAGCTCCTGAAACAAGTTCAGGGTGATAATGTAAAGAGATAAAATGTTTGAAATAGATTTAACAAAATTTAAAAAGTATGATAAACCAGGACCACGCTACACAAGCTATCCAACGGCTCCGCAGTTTAATGATGGCTTTACACACGAAAATTATCTAAATGAAATAGTTAAAACTAATTATGGGAAAGATCTGCCTGATCTTTCATTATACTTTCATCTACCTTACTGCGATACGCTTTGTTACTTCTGCGGCTGCAATATGATTATTACTCGAAATCGAGATAGAATTAAGGAGTACATAAAGTATATAAAGAAAGAAATTGATCTAACAAGAACATATCTGTTGCCAGATAGAAAAGTAGCACAGCATCATTGGGGCGGTGGAACACCGACACACTTAAACCCTGATGAAATAAATGAACTTGCTGGATACATCAAACAATCTTTTAACTTTTCGAACAATGCAGAAGTAAGCTGTGAGATTGATCCTCGCGAACTTACGCGCCCGCATCTTGAAGCTTTGCGAACTAACGGGTTTAATAGAATTAGCATGGGCGTACAGGATTTTGATGAAAAAGTTCAGAAAGCTGTCAATAGAATTCAGCCCGAAGATATAACTAGACAAACAGTGACTTGGGTTAGAGAACTTGGTTATCAAAGTATTAATCTTGATTTGATTTATGGTTTGCCTTTTCAAACAGTTGATGGTTTTGCAAAAACAGTTGATAAAATAATTGATATAAATCCGGATAGAATAGCCGTTTTTAATTATGCACACGTTCCGTGGATGAAAAAACATATGGCGCTTATTCATCCTGAGGATATTCCTGAAGCTGAAATAAAACTTGAAATCTTAAAAATGACAATCGAGAAACTTGTAAACGCAGGTTATGATTTTATTGGGATGGACCATTTTGCAAAACCTGATGATGAACTTTCTGTTGCAATGCGCGAGAAAAAACTTTACAGAAATTTTCAGGGTTACAGCACAAACGCGGGTGCGGATCTTTATGCAATGGGTATAACTTCAATTTCACAGCTTAAAAATGTTTATGCGCAGAATTACAAAACTGAAAAAGAATATTATTCATCTTTGGATAGTGAAAAACTTCCAACTGCAAAGGGGTATCAACTAACCGAAGATGATCACTTGCGAAGAGAAGTGATTATGAAGTTGATGTGCAACTTTGAATTAGATTATAAACCGATTGAAGATGAATTTAAAATTGATTTTAAAAAATACTTTGCATGGGGATTAAATAATCTAAAAGAAATGGAAACTGACGATTTACTGGAATTTTCTGATAACGGATTAAAAGTAAAAAACATGGGCAGAATGCTTATCCGCAACATTGCTATAAATTTTGATGGTTACATTGAACGAAAAGAAGATAAAGCAAAATATTCTAGGACAGTTTAAAATATTATTCAAAAACTAAAATTCTGTTGTAGATAAAATCAAAACTAAAAGTTTTTGATTCTGTTCTTTTCTCAATATACTCTGCAACTTTTTCTAATCGTTTAGGAATTGAAAGAATTTTTTCTTGCGCTTTTTGTGCAACATCATTCAAACCAGTTATAAATTCAATTTCCCAAAACTTTATGGCCTCTTCAACAATTCTTTTATAATCCCGCGGACCATAAATTCCAATTCTTCTAACAACATCGGCCATATCCCGAAAGTTAGGCATTGAAATTCCAGGCATATCAATCGCGGGCATAATATCGGCTGCAGAAAGCATTGCACGATTTGGATCAAGTTTTAGAACTTCTTTAAAAACATTTCTGTAAAAAGTATAATGCTTCGCTTCATCTGCGGCGATGCTGCTTAATATACCGTTTAATAAAGGTTCATTTTCTCCAGCTAATTTTCCGGTGTTTTTGTGAGAGACCTGGGTTGCTCTTTCCTGCAATGTTGTATAAACAAAAACTTTGTATGGATCTTTATCCCAATCAGGATTGAAACCACTCTCGATATAATGAAACTGCATCAGCTCAACTTCACGAAATCTGAATAATCTTGAATCTCTAACATAATCTCTTATCGCTGCACCGTGTCTATCTTCTTCAGCAGTCCACATATTATTCCATATAGACCAAAAACTTTTATCGCCTAAATATTTTGCAATCAGTCTGTGAAAATGTGGCAAGCCTTCCTCAGTTAAAAGATTTAATGCAACCGCAACTCGAACTTCATCTTTAACGCCACGAACTCTCTCACGAAGTTGATTAATGTTTCTCTCCTGATCATCATTCATTTTTTCATCAGCAGGAAGAAAATCAGATGAAAACCATAATTTTCTTTTATCAACGTGATCGAGCATCCACTCTTTTACTTTTTCTTCGAGATGACTTAAAACTTCTGTTTTAATTTCCATTTCATTGTGCATGGTTGCTTTGTCTTTATGTATACTATTCATTTAAATAATAATATTATGTGGATGTTTAATCGTTTAGTTTATTGACTAATAATAGAAATGTTTTTATTTAACAGAAAGGTAGTTGGGAAATAAAAGTAAGATTTTACAATTTATTTACAATTGATATTTTATCTCTAAAAATCAAGTATTATTATATTTCAACTTCGCTCAAGATGACAGAATCATGTTAAAATATGTTTTCTAATCACTTGGTCTTTCGCCCATTTTTGCTGTTGCAAAAAAATCATTGTAAAATCTTTGTGTGTATTCATCCAGAAGTTTTTCTATTCTTTCTTTACTTGATGATTTTATAATCAAACCCGCGTGATATTCTTTCTTTAATCTCCACACAACCTCGGAATCATTATAAGCTTCTAAATTTGGCCATTCTTGCTTTGATAATGAATTAAGAATTGCAGCAAAATCGCTATTGACACTTGGAAGTTTATATGACTTTTCACCTTTTAGAATTTCAATCTTTGCCCATTCACGCCACAGGTTAATTCCAGATGCGGCTTCCACAAGGCTAGAAAGATTAGCTCCGCCTACTCTGGCAGAAGTTTCTAAGAAATAAAGCTTTCCATTTTCATCTTTAATAAACTCAGAGTGGGAAACTCCGCGTAACAAGCCTAATGCTTTTAAAACTTTTTTATTTAATTCTAAAACTTCAATTGCTTCAACGGATTTACTATCTAAAGTTTTACTTGTAAATACTCGTCCATCGTGTGCAACTTCAAAGGGTGGTGTGCCGTATTTGCTGGCTAATCCGAATATAACTTCTTTATCATTTATTATTGTATCAACGTGGTAGATGTTTCCGGGAACAAATCTTTCCATTAAAAAAAAGGATTGCTCATCGGCTAGATAATTGATTCTATCCCACATTTCTTCTTTGTTATGAACTTTTTTCAATCCATAAGAACCGGCTAACAAGCGAGGTTTAATCATATAAGGGAAGGGAACAGTATCGGCAAATTCATTTATCTTTTTGTGATTTAGAATATGGCAGAATTCCGGAACTGGGATTCCTTTTTCTTTTGCGATCATTCTCATGGCTAGTTTATCTCGAAAGTGTCGTGCAGTCGTGTCACCCATTCCACTAACTCGTAAATGTTCTCTTAGTGATGCAGCACGTTCAACATCAAAATCATCGAGTGCAACAATTCTATCTATCTGTTCATTACGGGCAAGAAAGCTTACACCATAAATTACATCCTGCATATTCCAGTCTTTGTTTTTATCAGGGATGTAGAAAATCTCATCAAGACTTTCTCTAGGCCATTCAACATTCTCCAAACTTTTGGATGTAAGTAATATAACGCGACAGCCTTGAGCCTTTGCTTCGCGCATAAAATCGAAACCTTTTTCATAGCTGGAAATACAGAGAATTGTTAGCATAAAAATTTTCCTTACTTGTTATTTCAACTAAATTGGGAGACGATTAAGTTTATATGGGAATATAGTAAATTCAAATTAAATATTCTTTCCAACCAACCGCATTATTGGGTAAACATTTTCTCCTTTATCATAAAATGGCGAACGTTTGTAGAAGAAATCTAATCTCTCACCTGAATTATTTCTAAAAGATTCATCTTCATTTAGCATTTTATAATATTCAGCACGCAATTGTGAGTCTTCTTTAATCATTTGTTTCGCATAAGGCTCCATAACATAAGCTTCCGCATATTCTTTTCGTTCAAAGAAAGCATTAAAAAATCCCCAATTTACAAATGAATCCGGTGCTTCGGGTTCTAATAAATTTACAATCACTCTTAATGCTCTTTGATTTGTATAAACGATTAAAGTTCCAGTTTCAACTTCCACAGTTTGATTAAAAGCTGAACAAGTATATGATGGAAGATGTCTGCCTTCATATGGTCGTGAGGCAAATTGTACTTTTTCAAATTTGTACTTTTGCACTTTTAATTTCTTCTTCGTTTTTATAAGATTAAATTTTATTTGATGTGCTTTAATTATTTCTATTATTTCTAAAAATTGAGGTGGAATAAGATAAGCGGCTGGAACTGTTATTTTTTTAAGCGAGTTAGCTTTATTAAAAATAGGAATTTCTATTTCCATCGGATTGTTAGTGTACTTGCGAACAGTCGAACCAGTAACTTCACTGTGCTCATCGTACCATTCAAACCCTTTAAACAAAAATTTATCAAACTTACCATTACCTGCTAAGACAAGGGGAAATTTTTTATTATCAACCAAATAATTTTTTATTGTTTGTTTATCTGCTAAGCGATTTAATAATACAATTTCTTTGTAATTATCGTTTACAAAACTGATTGTATGTTCCATCATTGATTTTGTTGAAAATACGCGATTAGCAAATGGTTTTAAACTATGAGTTTCTACTAGCAAACAAATTCTATTTTGTGTGGCACAATATCCGTGCGATAAACGGGGTGGAGCAGGTAAATCAATAATTCCGCTTTCAATAGTTCCTGATTTAAATTCCATATAAGGTCCGATAGTAAATCCATCATCTTCAACTTTTTGTAGTAAGTTTGGAAGATATTTTCTTTCTATAAAACTCAATAACCCTCTATCAATATTTTGATGAGTTTCAATTCCATATGTTACATGATATTGATAATCAGCACCGTTTGTTGTATGATTATCAATCATAAAATCAGGCAGCCAATCGTTAAAAAGTTTTAGAAATGATTTTATTTCCGGTGTGTCAGCTTTTAAATAATCGCGGTTCAGGTTTAAGTTTAAAGCATTTGTACGCCAGCCCATTTTCTTAGGACCGTTTTGATTTGGTCTGTTAAATGGACTAATCCTTTCATGGCCATCAATGTTTAAAACAGGAATGATTAGTAAAATTGTATTATCAAGAAAATGTGCTTTTTCTTTTGTGATAATAATTTCGCGAAGTAATAGCATGCAAGCATCTTTACCTTCAACTTCGCCAGGATGAATTCCATTTTGGATAAGTAAAATTGCTTTACCCGTTTTCTTTGCTTGCTCTGGAGTAAATGCTCTATCCTTTGAAACTATTATTACTTTTAATTTTCTCCCTTGCGGGGTTAAACCAATGGTCTTGATTATTACATACGGTGTATTATCTGCAAATTTTTGAAAATATTTTAAAGTGTTATCATAATCAGGAGATTCGAGATGATTTGATTTTTCAAAAAATGTAAGCCAGTCTTTAGAGGAGTTTTTGTTTTTCATTTTAATAATTAAGATTAGTTATGGTTGATGTAAATATAGAATATCTCAGAGTGAGATGGATAAATAATAAGAAAAAATAATATCGTGAACGATGATTAATTTTCTAAAACAATTTTATGATATTCAGGGTGTTTTTCTAAAAACTTTCTAACATACCAGCAACCAGGAATAACTTTTAATTTATTCTCCTTAGCGTATTTAAGTGCAGCCTTTACTACTATCGCAGCTAAACCTTGCCCGCGCATATTACTAGGCGTATAAGTTGAATATAGATCAAGTATTCCTTTATCCTCTGCATACAATACATACACTTCTGCACCCTGAACTTCCAATACAAAACGGCTGCCTTGTCTATCATTAATAACTTCGCTCATATTATTTCTCTTGCTTTTAGATTATAAAGTAAATCATCGTAACTGACAAATTGGATTCCATCCCATCCTAATTTTTTTGCAGCATCAACATATTCTAAAATATCATCGACAAAAATATGTTCTTCAGGTAAAAAACCGGAAACATTTTCTACTGCGCGATAAATTTCTTCTTCGGGTTTAATAAATCCAACTTCATGTGATAAAAACAGTTTATCAAACAATTTTAAAAGTTCGTAATTTTCATATCCATGTTTTTTGTGGATTGAATTTGTGTTGGAAACAAGATAAAGTTTATAATTTTTTTTAAGTCTTGGTAAAAGTGCAATTACTTCTTCATTAAAAGAAAAAATATCCGACCAATATTTACAAAATGTTTCTTCATCAATACAATGCTCAAGATATTCTAACATCTGAGCAATAAAAACTTTTTCGGATATCTTCCCTTTTTCAAAATCACGATGAACATTATAGTTCTGTTTATACAACTCCAAGAATTGCTCACCGATTCCTGCTTTGTGTTTATTAATCTTTTCTACAAAATGCTTGTAATCAAACCGAACTAAAACCTGTCCCAAATCAAAAACTATTGCCGAATATTTTCTTTTACTCATTCAGCAATAACAAATATATCATCGGATAGACCTTTGTTAACTTTAACGCTGCTAATAGTCATCTCAACAGATTGTGGACCGTAAGATTGAGTAAGTTTAAATGGATACTTAATTCCATCAACTTCCGTATAGTTTTCATAAGTTACAACTTGTTCAATCAGCCCCATTTTAGTTTGCATTTCTTTTTGTTCTTTTACTTTTAAACCGGATTCAACATCAAAAAAAGTAAACCATCTTATTCCGGAAGGCAAAGTCATTTTAATTTTGTATGCATCTTTATCGCCAACTTTTTCTGTTCCTTCGTAAGAAAGCTTTACATCATAACTTTCAGGATTTAACAACAATTCCATTGATGCTTCAATTTTCAATTGTTCTAGTTCTTTTCCAGTTACATCAACGTTTTGTGTTGCCGCTTTCATCATACCTTTTTCGCCATCAAAAATAATAGTTTGATCCATTCCACCAGCTTTAACTTCCTGACGCATTTTGTTTGGAGCTTTTTGCTTTACAATAATTGTTAAAGCTTGTCCCATTGCTGTTCCACGCATAATTGTAGTTCTATCTTCAACTTTTGAAATTACATCTTTGCCGCCAATTGCATCAAGATAATTTTCCAAAACTACTTTCGGATCTATTGTTTCAGAATTGTTTGTGCTATCAGGTTTGCTAATTGCTAATATGTGAGAATTAATAACAAACATTAAAATTGCTGTACTAAATAAAACCAAATATTTCATTTCTTTTTCCTTGTGATATTAAAAATGTTACACTAAAAATAGTAAATAGATTATTATTAAATAAATGACTTTTTAGTGCATTATTCTAATATTTGAAATGAATAATTTAATATTTACGAATAATAATATTTCTTAAAAAATTATGAAAAACATTTTAGTAATTGGCGCAGGTCGCACTTCTTCTTCTCTCATAAATTATCTATTAAATAAATCTAAAGAAATGGGTTGGGCAATTACGGTTGCCGATCAATCTTTAGAATTAGCTGAACAAAAAACAGCAAATCATCCAAGAGCAAAAGCAATTATGTTTAATGTTTTGGATGATGAACAGCGTTCGGTACAAATTAGCAAAGCCGATATAGTTGTTTCATTACTCCCCGAAACCTTTCATATCCACATTGTTAAGGATTGTATAAAATATAGAGCGCATCTTGTAACTGCTTCTTATATTTCTCAAGAAATGGCTTCATTTGATGAAGAGGTAAAAAATGCGGGATTGATTTTTCTTAACGAGATGGGGCTTGATCCAGGTATAGATCACATGGATACAATGAGATTGATCAGCAAGGTTAATAGTATCGGCGGCAAATTAAATTCACTTAAATCTTATGGTGGCGGATTAATTGCGCCCGAATGCGATGATAATCCGTGGGGATATAAAATTACGTGGAATCCGATGAATGTTGTAACTGCGGGCATGGCAAGTGCACGTTATGTTAAAGATGGTAAATTAAAAATTGTTCCTTACAGCCGGGTTTTTACAGATAATCATTTAGTTGATGTGCCTAGTCTTGGTAAGTTTGAATCTTATCCCAATAGAGATTCTATTAAATATAGAAGAATATATAACATTCCAAGTATACCAAATGTATTTAGAGGATCTTTAAGAAAAATAGGATTTTGTAAAGCGTGGAATGCTCTTGTTCAGATTGGATTGACAGATAACCGTTACATAGTACCTGATTCTGATAAATTAAATTATAATGATTGGCTCTCTTTTTATCTTGATAAAAAAAATGGAATAGATATTAGACAAGCTGTAGCAGAATTTTTAAATGAATCCGAATCAAGTGATGTTATAAAAAAAATTGAATGGTTAGGGCTGTTGAGTGATGAAAAAATTCAACTTACAGATGTTAGTCCGGCAGAAATTTTACTTGATCTTTTAAAACAAAAATGGAATTTCAGTGAAAAAGATAAAGATATGGTTATACTACAAACTGAAATTGAATACGAAATAAAAAACAAAATTGAAAGGTTGGTTTCTTCATTAGTGCTTTATGGTAAACCTGGATTTAATACAGCGATGTCTGCTTCTGTTGGATTGCCACTTGGTGTTGGTGCAAAATTAATTTTAAGTAACAGTATAAAGGAGAAAGGGGTTATTATTCCGATTTATCCTGATATTTATGAGCCCGCAATGCAAGAATTGGCTGAGCTTGGAATCAAACCACTGGAGGTTGTTACAAGTATTTAATTTGTTTTACTTTCGAATGCTTTAATGTTCATGTATATTTTCAATGTATTCTTTCATATAAGAATACCGTTTTGTAAGCCTTCCTTTCCACATAATTACAGCTCGTTTTATTTCAACTGGTAGATTAGAATCGTGCAAGCTGTCTTTATAGTTAGCAGAAATAATATCTTTTAAAAACGGAAATAGATTTTCACTAAACTGTGTTGAAGCGTCGGCAGAAAACTCACAGGGAAGATTTGTAACCGCCATTACCGCAATTCCCTCTCCTTCAAAGCCATCTTTTCTTGTTTCATCTTTAGGATTATAGATATAAACAGGATTGTCAATCCACGTTTCTTTAGAAAATTCAATAGAGCCGTTTGGATCACAAGTAATATCGCCAATAGCAATAAGAGTTTTACTTTTGGAATAAATTTCCTTCATTAATTTTTTTGTAATTGATCTTGGAAATTCTGGAGACCAAATGACACAATTCATCAAAACAGAAACGTATGGAAGAATAGTATCAAGATTTGTTTCAAAATAATTTGGATTATCTAAATAAAATTTTCTTTTTTCAAATGCATTTAGTCTGAAGTAAGTTTCGGAAACATATTGTTTCTCTTTTTTTAATCTATATATTTCATCAGTTCTAATTTGAAGTGCATAAATTTTTTTCCTTGATCCAGACTTATAAACATTTTCCAAATCAGAAAGTTTTATATCTTCGTGCGGAAGCAAATCAAAAATTTCTCGTGCCCCATGAGCTGTTTTGCCTTTACCTAAAAAACAAACAATAATTGGCGGAATTTTATCAGTTGTTCCTTCTCTTTCTATATTTCTTGCTACTTTACTTATAATATTTTTTACTGATTGTAAATCTTGCCCTTCAACGGCTTGGGGTATTAATTCAAATTTATTTTTTACACCAAAATGAGTTAGTCTTTTTCCTAATGCCCAAAGCGTATCCACCATTCCCGCGTAACCTGCATTATAAGTAAAGGCGGTTATTTGCCTGTTATCGCTTTCATCTGTTATTAATTCGTAATCAATTAAAGTAGAATCAAATTCAACAAGCTTTTTTAACATTGCTCTGTTTTTTATTTGCCCTTTGTGTGTGTGCGAAAAATTGTAGTAAACCTTGTTTGGAAGTAAACGAGTAATGTGAATTTCTTTTAATCCGAAAATAACTTTTGCTTTTGAAAGATCTTCAGAAATTTCTGCTCCAGCCAGCTTATAGTCTTTATCGTTAAAAGCCCTTTTTATTTCGGATGTTTTGGGATGCTTTGCAGATTGTACAATTAATTTGTGTCCCCAGTTAACAATTTCTTTAGCATATTTTGGAGTGATAGCAACGCGTTGTTCGCCGCGCTTACTGATACCTTCTCGCATTATGCCGATTATATTTTTCATTTTGAACTCATGATTTTAACTCTAATGAAATGCTGACAAAACAAATATAGTTAATACCCAACTTAATTTTGAAATCAATGTTTTAACAATTTACTTTTATGTGATTAAAATATTCAAAATAAGATTTTTAGTCTTTTAAGAAGTTATCTTATTAGATATTATTAACTATACAATTATCATTTTTTTGGATTATGATGAAATCAGTTTTAGTCCTCCTGTTTTTTTGTTTATCTGTCCCAACAATCGCACAGCAGTTTGTAATAAAAGGGAAAGTATCAGATAAAACAACAACCAAACCACTAAGTTTTGCTAACATTAGAATTATTAATTCAACTATTGGTTCTGCTGCAAATGTTGCAGGTGAGTATGAAATTAAAATGCAACCCGGCACCTACAAACTAATTGCATCTTTTATAGGATATTATTCTGATACTCTTGAAGTGAATCTAAAACAAAGCATTTCTGATTTTAATTTTTCCCTCTTACAAACTAAAGTTGATTTAGAAGAAGTTGTAATAAAGCCTGGAGAAAATCCGGCAATAGAAATAATTCGCAAAGCAATTGAAAAACGAAAATTCAGAAATCAACAAATACAAAATTATGAAGTAGAAGCTTACACAAAAGGACTTATTAGAACCACCGGAGATATTTCTGCGGGAGACAATAGCATAGGAGTTGGTTTAGGCGGCAGCGATACAACAGAATTAATTATTTCCGGAATTCTTGAAAATCATAGTCGCAATTATTTTGAAGGGCCAAATCAATTCAAATCAATAATACTTGCACGAAAACAGAGCGCAAACTTTCCGCCCTCAATTAATACTTTAACTGGCGGAAGACTGATTCAAAATTTTTATGATAATGACGTAAATTTTTTAGGTAGAGATTTACCCGGCCCTATTTCCGATAACGCACTTCAGTACTATTATTTCTATATCGAAAATGTGCTTGCACAGAACGATAAAAAAGTCTATCAAATTCATATGGAGCCTGATAATACAGCCGATCCTGGATTTGTCGGAAAAGTTTTTATTGAAGATAGTACATTCAACTTAGTAAAAGTTGATTTTATTTTAAATCGAGCTGCAAATACCGGAAACCTATTTGATACTGTAAATATTTATCAGCAGTTTGATGAGTATGAAAATGTTTTTATGCCTATCGATTATAGATTGTTTGTTAAAGCAAATATTTTAGGTTTGGTAAGGTTTGGATTTGAGTTAAATACAATAATGTTTAATTATTCTATCAATAAAAAACTACCCAATGATATTTTTAATAAAGCAATTGTAACAGTAATACCTGAAGCCGACAATGTTGACCGCTCTTATTGGAAAAACACACAAACAATTCCCAACACGCTAGAGGAGGAATTAGCTTATAACAGAATAGATAGTTTAGAAAATATTCCAAAAAATTTCTGGGATGATTTTTCATTTCTTAATACAAGAATTGGTTTATCAAAAAACATTTCAATCAGTGCGCCGCTTGGGATGTATCATTTTTCCCGGGTCGAAGGTCATGCATTAGATTTTGGAATTTTTGTTGACGACGCTTTTAATAGAAGATTTAATTCAGCTTTAAAATTATCTTACGGATTTTCCGATAATAAGTTTAAGCAGGATTTTAGTACCGGATATCTTTTGGGGGATTATAGAACCTGGAAAGTAAAATTTAATGCTTTTAACAGAATGAATGTTTTGTTCGGTGAATCTGATAATTATGGCGAGCTATTTTCTACTCTCGTAACATTAATTTCAAAAGATGAATTCAGAGATTATTATTATTCAAAAGGATTTTCTTTCGGAGTTGAAGGGGAAGTTCTCCCAATTCTAAATATGCGTGTTGGATTTAAAAACAAAACCGATAACAGCGCATACAACACAACAGATTTTTCTTTTTTTAATAAAGACAAATCATACAGACCTAATCCAAAAATTTATGAAACGAAGATAAACTCCTTAAACGTTGGATTTGATATTGATTTCAGGAAGTACATTGAAGACGGATATTTTCGCAGAAGAACTTCGCTAGGCAGATCATACATTTTATTTTCCGGTGATGTTACATATTCTAATCCCGATTTTCTGAACAGCGGATTAAAGTTTACAACTTATGAATTATCATCTAGAGTATTTCTTAGAACATTTAAATCTGCTTCTCTAAATTTATTTGTCTATGCAAAATCAACCGATGGCGCAACACCTTACCAGGATTTATACGCACTGCCGGGCAATATTGATATTGTATTTAATCCGCATACTTTTAGAACTTTAAACATAAATGAAATTATTGGCGATAGAATTTTAACATTAAATTTTACTCACGATTTTAGAGACGAACTTTTTAGATTGGCAAACATTCCAGGAATTAAAAATTGGGAAATTATGTTGTCTTTAATTTTTAATGCAGCAATTACTGATGTTACAAGTGAAACATCAAATATTTTAACAAATCCTGTCAAAACATTTAAACATCCTTTTTATGAAATTGGATTTGGAGTTGGACAAGGATTACTGCCATTTAAATTAGAATTTATGTGGAAGCTAAATTATCGTGATGGAAACAATTTTAGAGTTGGATTAAATATGCCGCTGTTGTAGATGTAATTTATTTAGGAGCAAAAAAAAGCGCTCTAAAAAGAGCGCCTCAAACGAAATAAACAGAACTTATTTCTTGGGTTTTGCTTCACTTACGATGATATTACGACCCTTGAGTTCAGAACCATTTAGTGCCTGAATAGCCGCAGTTGCTTCAGCTTCGGTTTCAAACTCAACGAAACCAAATCCTCTAGATCTGCGTGTCTCTTTATCAGTAACTACTTTTGCTGAAATAACGTTGCCATGTGCGGCAAAAGCATTCTGCAAATCTTCGTCATTAGCTGACCAGGGGAGACTCCCTACAAACAATTTTGTACTCACGAAACGAACCTTTAATTAATTGAACAAAAATGCGCCATTTGACGCGGGAATAAAATAATATTAATATTTTAAGAAACAAAGAAAAAATTTTATTAATCCTGCCTTTTAAGCCCAAAACAAAGGCTTTATGTCTCAACTTGTATCTTTTTAAGTGGATTTTGTGGTGAATTTTAAATTCTAATTTAGATTTTGTGAAATGGAATAAAGAATGTGTAGGCAGATTTTATAACAATTTTTCAACCGCATCTTTAACATTTTCAACAGAAATTATGTTTATTGATTTAGATTGTTTTAAACTTTTTAAATTTCCAATTGGAACAACGGCTGTTTTAAATCCAAGTTTTTGTGCTTCAGCAATTCTTTTTTCTATATACCCAACGCTTCTGATTTCGCCTCCCAACCCTACTTCACCAATTATTATAGTTTGATTATCAACAACCTTTTCCAACAAACTTGAGGTAATGCTGACGCAAACTGCAAGATCAACAGCCGGTTCTATAACGCGAATTCCTCCTGCAACATTTACAAAAACATTATTTACAGAAGCGCGAACATTTGCCCGCTTTTCTAAAACTGCAAGCAGAATAGATAATCTTTTTTGATCAAAACCATTTGATACGCGTTGAGGATAACCAAAGTTTGAAGGTGTAACTAATGCCTGAACTTCCAATAAAATTGGTCTGCTTCCTTCGATACTGGATGTAACCACTGAACCGGGAGTTTGTTTTTCCCGTTCGCTTAAAAATAACTCACTTGGATTTGTAACCTCGCGCAAACCATCTTCACGCATTTCAAATACGCCAATTTCATTCGTGCTGCCAAATCTGTTTTTCTGTGCGCGCAAAATTCTAAACGAATGATTTGTTTCACCTTCAAATTGTAAAACCGTATCAACCATGTGTTCTAAAATTTTTGGTCCTGCAATCATTCCTTCTTTTGTAACGTGTCCAATTATGATCACGGAGTAATGATTTTTTTTTGCTTCTTCCATTAACATTGCGGCACATTCGCGGATTTGCGTAATTGTTCCGGGCGAATTTTCCAATTCGTTTCTGTAAGTTGTTTGGATTGAATCGATAATTACAACGGACGGCGAGATTTCTTTTATAGCACCAAGTATATTTGATAATTCAGTTTCAGCCTGAACAAAAAATGAATCTGATTTTACTTTTAGCCGGCTTGATCTAAGTTTAATCTGTTTTTCTGATTCTTCCCCGGTTACGTATAATACTTTTTCTTTAATGCTTGCAGCAGCCTGCATAGCTATTGTTGATTTACCGATTCCTGGATCACCGCCGAGCAAAATAACGGAGCCTGGCATAATCCCACCACCAAGTACACGATCAAACTCTACGATTCCTGTTTTTACTCTATCGTCTTCGTTTGCAGAAATATCTAAAATTTTACTGTAACTAAATTTAGATTTTGAAATGTTTGCTTTGCGTGGCGATGTTTCAACAATTTCCTCTGTAAATGAATTCCAACTTTCACATTCGGGACATTTGCCAATCCATCTTAAAGATTCATACCCGCAATTGGAGCAAATGTATTTTATTTTTGTTTTACTCATAATATGTCAATCGATAAACGTCAAATGTGAAACATGAAAAAGAAAAATTCAATGAATTAATAATTAGAATCCTTAAAATCATAATAATATTGAGCTTGTCATTTCGAATCCGACTTTATTCGGTGAGAAATCTGATAAACTAATTAGATTGACGATTTCTCCCTTCGGTCGAAATGACATTTAGTTAACATTGAACTACAAAAAACTTCCAACAATTTTTTCTACTTTAGTCAAAGCAGTAACAATCTGCCCTACTTCTTTTCCACCGGCAGTTGCCAGATGAGGGCGACCGCCGCCGCCGCCGCCGACTAATTTTGCAAGCTCACCAACAATTTTTCCAGCGCTAAGTTTTTTGTCTTTTATTAAGTCATCACTTACTACAGCAACAATTCCAACTTTATCGTCAATTTGTGCTATAAGAACACCAACTCCACTTTTTATTTTATTACGCATTTCATCACCAAAAGATTTTAATTCATCCATATTTTCAGCGTGAACTTTACCTTTAAATATTTTAACGGTTTTTGCTTCTAATGAAAGTGACAGTATGTGATCAAGCTGACCGAGATTATCTTTTGTTTTTAGTTCGGCAATTTCTTTTTCATGTTTCTTTTTAACATCAAGCAACTCTTCAATTTTTTGCTCTGATGATTTTAAATGTTCTGCTTGAGCTTGAATATAATTTTCAACTCCTGCACCAGTTACAGCCTCAATTCTACGCACTCCGCTGGCTATAGATGACTCGCTCAATATTTTAAACAAACCAATTTCTGATGAATTATGAACGTGTGTACCTCCGCAAAATTCCATTGTAAAATCACCAAACTGAACAACATTAACTTTGTCGCCATACTTATCACCAAAAAACATTAGCGCACCCATTTTTTTGGCTTCTTCAAAAGGAGTATTGCGATGATGAGATAACGGAATATTTTTTCTTAACTGCTCATTTACAAATTTTTCAATTTTATTAATTTCATCTGTAGTAAGTTTTGCAAAATGCGTAAAATCAAAACGTAATCTATCCGGACCAACATACGAACCAGCCTGATGGACGTGTGTTCCTAAAACAGTTCTTAGTGCTTTGTGCAAAAAATGAGTGACGGAATGATTACGCATAATATCCCAGCGGCGCTCCTCATCAACCTCTGCGCTTACTTCAATTCCAGTTTTTAACAACGCAGTTTTATTAGAATTTAATACATGAATAACTAGTCCATCAATTTTAGTCACATCAACAACATCAAAAGAATTATTTCCAGCAATTAGCTTTCCCAAATCATCTGTTTGTCCGCCGGATTCAACATAAAAGGGAGACTTATCCAAAATCACTAACGTGTTTTCATTATCCTTTTTTATTCCGATGATCTTTGCCTTTGTTTTAAGTTCATCATAACCTGTAAAAACAGTTGGAATAGAACTACTCAAATTAAAATCCGAAAGGTCGTTTAAAGTAACATTTACAGAAGCAAACTTATCTTTTGATGCTTCGCGCCCGCGTGATTTTTGTTCATTCATCAGTTTATTAAAACCATCTTCATCAATTGCAAAGTCAATTTCTCGTGCCATTACATTTGTTAAATCAACAGGAAAACCAAAAGTATCGTATAATTTAAAAACATCTTCACCGGGAATAACTTTAATGTTTTGTTTGATTAATTTTTTAACAACTTCATCAAACAATTCAATTCCACGATCTAAGGTTGCGTTAAAACTTTCTTCTTCTGCTTTAATAACTTTTTTAACATAATCTTTTTTCTCAACAACGTCAGGAAAAACATCTCCCATATTATCAGCAAGAATATCAACAAGTTTGTAAAGAAACGGATCTTTTAAATTTATTTTTCTTCCGTACCGAGCTGCACGTCTTAAAATTCTTCGTAGAACATAACCACGACCATCATTACCGGGAACAGCGCCATCAGCAATTGCAAAAGTTAGCGCACGGATATGATCTGCAATTACACGCATCGGAATTCTATCTTCTTCTTTATCATACTTTACATTTGAAAGAGTTACAACTGCATCGATAATCGGAGTGAAAACATCTGTATCATAATTTGATTTTTTCTTTTGCAGTACTGAACACACACGTTCAAATCCCATTCCTGTATCAACGTGTTTTGCTGGAAGATCATGCAGCATTCCAGTTTCATCACGATTATACTGGATAAAAACCAAATTCCAGATTTCAATACATTCCGGTGAACCTGCGTTTACTAAATCAGGATTATCAAAATCATCGCCAACACTTATGTGAATTTCTGAGCACGGACCGCACGGACCAGTTTCACCCATTTCCCAAAAGTTATCTTTTTCAGCAAACTTTAAAATATGCTTTGGGTTTATATCTGTTTCAGATTTCCAAAGTTCAAGCGCTTCATTATCATCTTTATAAACAGTTGCCCATAATCTTTCTTTAGGAAGCTTCCAAACTTCGGTTAACAACTCCCAAGCCCAACCAATTGCTTCTTTTTTATAGTAATCACCAAACGACCAATTGCCGAGCATCTCAAACAAAGTGTGATGGTAAGTATCGTGACCGACTTCTTCCAAATCGTTGTGCTTACCTGAAACGCGAATACATTTTTGTGTATCTGCTGCACGTTTGTATTCTCTGTTTCCTGTTCCTAAAAAAACATCTTTAAACTGATTCATTCCGGCATTTGTAAAAAGCAGAGTTGGATCATTAAAAGGAACAACCGGAGCGGAGTGAACAATGCGATGTTCTTTTTCCTTAAAAAAATCTAAAAATTGCTGACGAATTTGTCGTGAGGTCATATTTACCTTTGAAATAAATTTTGAAGGTAAAAATAACAAATAAGTACTTAAGCGGGAACTTGATATTGAAGCATTATCAAAGTTTTTGGAAACTTAGTTCTGGCAATAAAATTGCATAAAAAACAATCCTTGTAAACAAAAAACGATTGTAATTATGTCAGAAAACAAACAAACACCCGATAGTGAATTACTTCTTCAAATAGTTGGATATAACTCCGATGCATTTGATCAGCTATATAATCGCTACTCAGCAACTATTTATTCTTTGATTAAGGAGATAGTTACAAATCCAAAACAAGCTGAGAAAATTCTTTTAAATGTTTTTTCCGTTTTCTTAAAGCGGATTGATTATTACAGCACTACAAGTAATAATATTTTTACTTGGCTTACACTGCTTGCAAGAAATATTTCTGTTGATACATTAAAAAGAATGAAATTTGTTGAAGACATTCCAATCTATTCTGATGATTATGAAATTGAGTTTATACTTCCGAATCTATCGCAAGAAATAAGTTTGATAAATCTTGATGAAAGAAATGAACTTAGCGAAAAAATTAAATCTTATAAAAGTCAGCTTTCTGAGGTGCAAAATTTAGTTTTATCACTTATTTATTTTGAAGGGTTGAATGAAGAGGAAATAGCAAAAAGATTAAATGTAACGGCGGCAACGGTAAGACAAAAAACTTTGGCTATAATGGAAAATCTATACAGCCAATACACCGGACATGCTGAGGATGCTAAAATTAATAAAGAAATTCTAAATCTTGCAAAGTTAGAATCACTTGGCTGTCTAACTAATCAAGAAAGAATACTATTTAATCAAATACGAAATAACGATCCTGATTTTTTGTGGAAAGAATATGGTGAGTATCAAAACTTAACTGCACTACTTGCAATTGCTATTCCAGCCGTAAAACCACCACACGAGCTTAATACTGAGCTAAGAATTGCATTTACAAAGATTTTGCAGGGCAGTGATGTTGATTACCCGATAGTTGCTTCAGAAATTTCTGTTGTTGAGCCAGTAATAAATTCAATTCCAGAACCACTTCCTGAAAAAGTTGAAATACCGAAACCAGAAGAAATGGTTGTAGCAAAAACGGATACTATGGAAGAAACCAAATTGGAAAGGATAGTAGAAGCAAAAGCTGAAAAAAATGACGGTTTTCACATCAAATTTAGAGAACGTGATCCAAAAGAATTAAGCATTTTAAGGAATCTGGATAATGTTGATGTAAACACAAAAGTAGACCAAAACACAACCACAGTTACAGCGACGGCAATAGCAAAAGCGGAAACAGAAATTAAATTTAAGAGTTACCAAAAAATTCCGGTTAAAAAACCATCAAGTTTTATTGACACAAAAGTTTCCTCTGCTGATATAAAACAGGTGATTAATGCCGTAATAAATGAAGATAAATTGGTTCAAAATAAAATATCATCGAACGAAAGTGTGAAGCAAAATTTAGAAATTGAAAATGATGATCCTTCAATTATTATTGAAGAACCAAAGCCAGTACAAGCTAAAGAAGAAGTTGTGATTAAGAATCGTTTGATCCCAAACAGCAGTATCAATTTAAAAGAAATTTTTAGAAAAGATAATAAGCCATCTAACAGCAAAGAGATCAATCCGGTTAACGCAAAAGTTGAAAAAGTTGTTGAAGAAAAACCCGTTGTGCCTGTTGATAATTTTGATATAAAAATCAAAACAAATGAGCCGCCAAAAGAGTTTAGAAAAAACAGTCCTTTTGTTGATAAAGATGAAAAGAATATTCAGAGCAAAACGACTTTGACTACTGATAATCTAGAAACATTAAACAAGCCAAATGAAACTGATAAAGAAATTCACAAAACAGAAAACGTAGCATTAAAAGAAGAACATGCGGTTAAAGAAAAACCTGTTGTGCCTGTTGATAATTCTGATATAAAAATAAAAACAAACCTACCTCCAAAAGAAATTACTAGAAGTAATGTTTTTGTTGATAAAGAGGCAAGTCCTATTCAAGCTAAACAACCCGCCCCAGCTATTGAAAAGCCAGAAATAAAGATTAAACCGATAGATCCTCCAAAAGAAATTAAGAAAACATTTTCTGAAGCTCTTAAAGAAGAAGCAATTGCAAAGTCAACTCCACAGGCTCCAATTGTTGCAAAACCGGAAATTAAAATCAAATCAAATTTGCCGGTTAAAGAGGGTTTTAAAAAAGATTTTGTAGCCGCAAAAATTGAAAATGTAAATCCTATTAAAAATGCAGCGCCTATTGAAGAAAAAGCTGTGGTTGATTTAAAGACTAACGATGCACCTATACAAAAAGAAGAAATTAAACCCCAGATTTCAAAAAGTGAGGAAGCTTTTAAACAAATTAAACCTACCGTTGATAGATCAAATTTAAAAATTAGAGAAACAGTTTTTACTGAGAATGTAAAGAAAGCTGAAGAAGTAAAAAAAGTAACTGTTGCTCCAATAGTTGATCCCGTAAGCAATTTAACCCAATCTATAAATGTTGATGAGATAATATCAAAAATTGATGAAGAAAAAGTAGAACCGGTAAAATTGAGTGAAGCAGAATCTTACGAAAAAGAAATTATTAAGCTTCGCAAAAAATTGAAAAGAAACATATTGGTTTCTGCTGCACTGTTTGCTGTTCTAGCAGCAGCCTCGGTATTTGTTTATTTTAATTTTATGCAAACCCCAGTTAAAGTTGTTGGTAGTACAACTCGCAGTTCAGAAAAAATAAATTTTGCTGGCCAAACAAGTCTTGTTCTCAATACTGATTTTAAACCCCCAATAGAAACCGAAAATGCAATAGTAGAAAATGGAAGTAATACAACCGAAACTGCTGTAACCAAGGAAACCATGATTGGTAAAAAAGATATAATAGTGCCTTTACCCGAAATATCTACAAAAGAAGAAAGCACTTTATTTGCATCTAATGTTAAGGAGGATTTAACGAGCACAGAAATTGTTCCTACACAAACAGCTGCTGCAAAAACCGAAACTGTTGTTCCGCCAAAAGAAATAAAAAAGGTTGAAGAAGAGCCTGCATTTTTTGTTGCTGTCGAAGAAATGCCTGAGTTGATTGGCGGGATAAAAGGGCTACAGGGTAAAATTGTTTATCCGGAAATAGCAAAAAGAGTTGGCGTTGAAGGAAAAGTTATAGTACAGGCTATTGTGGATGAAAACGGAAAAGTAGTTTCTGTAAATACCGTTAAAGGTATTGGTTCCGGTTGTGATGAAGTTGCTATGGATGCCGTCCGCAACAGTAAATTTGTTCCCGGCAAGCAAAGAGGAAAGAACGTAAGTGTTCAGGTTACAATACCTATAGTGTTTAAAAAATAAAGTTGTTACTCGACTTTGATTATAAAAAAAGGCGATTCAAAATGAACCGCCTTTTTAATTTTAAATTTGAATTATTTTCTTAATTGTTATTTCAACAGCACCATCTTTCTAACTTCTATGTAAACATTGCTGCCGTTGTTTGGTGTCGCTTCTAATTTATAGAAATATACTCCGCTCGGCAGAGCCGCAGAACTGTTTCCTGTGGCGAACTGCGCTACGAAATCAACTTCATAATTTCCGGCAGATTTATTTTCATCAACCAAGGTTGCAACTTCGTTTCCAAGTACATCAAATATTTTTAGTGATACTTTACTTGCTAATTGTATCTGGTAATTAATCTTTGTACTTGGGTTAAATGGATTTGGATAATTTTGTGATATATTAAAATTCTTTATTGTACTGACATCATCTGCAACATCAGAAACCAGCACGTTTACTGAATCCGATTTAAGAATAAACGGAATATTTGGCAAATTATTGTACATACCAATAAACTGCGTAATGTCCGGTTCGCTAATACTTGCAAGCTGATCAACAACTCGTGGTTTTATTGTTTGGAAACAAACTTCCGCAAATACTTTGTATGTGGTTTCGTTAGTAACAGGAATTCTATAATTAATAATATCACTTCCGGTTCCTTCTATTGAATTTTCTTTGTTGAAGTTTGGATCGGTTACAGCACCGCCGAATATTGCAACAGTATCATAACTTGAATGCGTTGTTGTAAATCCTTTTGGTGGAATCCTGTTATCTTTAATGTATTGTGAAGCACGCAGCAATGTATTTGTAACTGCCAAATCAACATCAACCATTACACCTTCGTAAATCTGGATTTCATTTTCATTCGTAATTAAATCGTAGTGTGGTTCGTAATCAGCATCCAATCCAACAATTTCACCCAACTCATCATATTTGCCGGATTCATAAACAACATTATTTGTGGGGTCAGTAACTTTTAAATGTACCCACATTCTTCGGAAAGGAATTCCGCTTGGAATTTTATGTCCCGTCTTATTTTCAATCTTTACAAAAACGTTTAAAGAATCATTTTCATAAGTTGTTGTAATATAAAGATCAACAGCTTTTTTTGTTAGATTTTCTTCTGCACGAACAATTGTAGAATCAAAATTTTCAGCCGACGCAGTTAATCCCAACATTGATATATTATCTTTTAACATTCGCAACATATAAACATTACCGCCGACAAAAACGTGTTTCCAAAAAGGCGAACGATAAACCTGATGAGATTGTGGAATTGAAGCGATATCAACTGGGTCATTTATCATCGGCATATGGCAATCCTGACATTGAATATTTTGTGCAGGATAAATACTGTTCTTCCATTCGATGTACGGAGTTTGTTCCGCAAACTCTCCGGCAATTTGCCCTTGATTATTCAAATAAGGCGTAAACAAAGTATGGCAAGTTGCACACAACTCTGATTGATTTAAATGTGAGGTATAAACTGGCAAAAACGCGGCCATTGCAGTCATTGCATTAAGTTCGGGATCAGGGTATGGTCCGTAAATTATGCTATCAGGATCAATCTGATAATGGCCGGAATAAGATGTAACCATTCCAAAGTTATCAGGTTTTATTTGGTGACAAACTGCACAGCTTACACCATCGTTTGCAATCGGGTCCGCTTTCATTTGAGCGATTGAGTAATTTGTTGCACCATTAAAAAGGGCTTCGGTATATCCCATTGGCGAGTGGCATTTTGTACAGGTTGTTTCTATTGTCTGCTGCAATGTGGGGAACCTGTGAACTTCTTCAGCAACAACTGCACGCCAAAAAGGATCTTTACTTGCATTGCCCATCATAGTTGAGCGCCAATAAGTTATTGGTGAAACATCAAGTCCGTTTACAGTCATAACATTAGCGCCATCGCTGGCATGGCAAACTTCGCATAAACCTGATCCTGCAAAAAGGGTAGTTCTTCCAAATGGTAAGGGATTACTTTGCGCAAACAAAATTGTTTGGTTTATTAGAATTGATAATAAAAATGTAAAAAGTTTGTTCATATATATAGTCCTTTAATAGTCTTTAAAGTTTATATGTTGATGATTTTTCTTATTTAAAATAAGTGATTATTGTTGAAGATGCACAAAGAATAATTTTTCTTTCTGTTTTATTAACAGTTTAGTGTTGTCAAATAAATTTAATCAATTTTCGCAATTTTTACTTTAAAAATAGTGTAAACTAACTATTGACAAAATCTGTTTCCTCCAATAGGTTGGACTTAGAATTTTACGATTCTATATCTGTTCAGCAAAATTATAACCAGGGAGCAACTTTATGGGTAAAAGTTTGGTTCTAAAAATTCTTGACAAGCAAAACAACTTAAGCAAGTTTTCGCTTCTCGCTTCTCGCTTCTCGCTTCTCGCTTCTCGCTTCTCGCTTCTCGCTTCTCGCTTTTACGTTTTTCGTCTTTCTTCTCTCGCTTGTGGTTATGCCATCTTTCGTGCCCGCACAAGTAATAATTAAAGAAAAAGTGGAGATCAATCCGCAGGGTATAATATTACCGGATGCTCCTTTAAGCAATCATACTATAAGAGTTGATATTCAATGGTCGCCTGCATCTTTACCTGGCTGGATAATGTATTATGATCTGGATTGTGATCAGAATAGTTATTCATCTGCATCATCAACAACAGGATCAAATACTTTCTCGCTTACAAGTCCGGGATATGAGAATTACCAGATACAATTCCGTTTTGGAAGTCTTAACCCGAATCAACCAACAATAACAGGAACATATCAACTATATTATGATGAGCAATTAATCCGCTCAGCAAGTTTTCAGGCTCAGAAAGCGACATACAGTTCCTATGCTTACTTTAACACGCACTACCAATCGCCGGTTTTAACAGATTACAACTTTTCAATATATGCTAGTGAAATCTGCCCCGGCAGTTATGAAGATATTTACATCACAACAAGTAGAAATTGCAACGCAACTGCAGAAATAAATACCGAACAGGACTCAATTACCCTTACAATTGAAACTGGCAGAGAGTTTGTTTCATTTTACAAAAACAGCCAGAAAAAAGACACAGTTACTTTTATGTTCAATGAACTAGGCAGCATCCACTTAAGGCAGGATATCACATATATTGGTTCAACACCACTGGATATAAATATAAAGAGTGATTGGACAGGCTTAATAAAATACCAGCAGCTTGTAGTAAATCCGCAGGAACAATTCCAGATAAGAGTTCCTGATCAACCAAGAATTGTCTATAGTGGTGGAGTTGGAGCTTTAATAATAGAACCATACAGCACCAGTATTTGTCCGCCATATGTATCAGAAAACCTCAGGTACACAGCACTGATAAAAAAAGGCAGCAACAGAGGCTTGCTTTATGATTACGATTCAGGTAACAGCGGAGATACACTTACAAACCTAACACTGCAGGAAGATGGTGAGAAGTATTTGGATTTTATTACTGAAGGCGAAATTCTATCACAAACAGATACAGTAATAGTAAAAGTATTTACAAATGATGAAAACATAGACACAATAGAAGCAACAATAATTATTTATCCAAATGAAATAGAAGTGCAGATAATTCCATCTGTAGTATCACCGGGCGATACAGCAAGAGTTGTATTAAAGAAAAGAGGAGTAAACGGTTTAGAAGATTTTGCAGCAGATAAAGTATTTAATGTAGAGATTGTGCAAGGATTAGAATTTGGTTTGATACTTGACAGCCTGAGCAATGATACATTAACAACCTTTTCAAACATACCACAAGGATTTAAGATAATAACCAGAGACAGCACAGGAACAGACTCTGCAAAAATTAGAATAAAAGTGAGCACTGAAGAAAGCGGATTTCCTGTTGCAAGTATGATAAGGAACAATACAAAGACAAATAAAAATGAAGTTGTTGATGATAATGAAAACAAGAAGAATGATGATGAAATAATAACCCCTGATTGGATAATCCCCGGACCAATTTTACTTGAAGGTTTTGGTGATGTGGTTGTTAAAAAGGATGGGGATTGGTGTGATAGTTTAATTATTTGTAACTCAAGTGAATATTTACCCAATATATTACTTAATCAAGTCCCAAATGGTTATTATGGCCGTGATGTTTGTACTCCTAATATTGGACAATTAGAGGGTGTAAATGCGTTTTGGACGGACACATTATATTCTTTTGATTTAAGTTTATGTAACAATGATCAAAGACAAAAACTATGGTTTAACATTAATGATAATCACACCCTTAAAGTAAATTATAGCTTAACAATTTGTGAAGATCATGCTCCAGGAGGTTGTCAATTTATTGATGATTGGACTGGTTTGGCCGATACTTTAACCTGTGATGAGATTGAGGACATTCTAAGTGCAACCGCTGGATATGGAACTCACGCAACCCCTTGTTATTATTTTAAGAATATAATTTATGCACACGAACAGGAACATATAAGCGACTATCAAAGATCATTAGATAATAAAAAAACAGAGTTCTATAATGGTTTGGAATATATAGGCGCAGTGTGCGCGGAATTTGAAACCAAGGAATCTGCAAAAGCTTTTTGGCAAAATACTTTAGAAAGAAATTTCTTAGATTTTAAGAATGATTGTTTTGAAGATTTTAAAGATCTCGTAAAAAATATTGGTGGGTGGGACAAGTATGAGTTGGATGTCCAGAATAGGGGAACAGTTAAGGATGTAATTAATAGTCAGATCGAAGCAGTAAATAATTCATTAGGCTGTTCGATGGGGCTTCTAAATTATTAAGAGGAATTTTATGAAAAAATATAAAATATATAAGTTGTTTTTTTTATTACTAATAATAGTAAATATTTCATTTATTAGCCTTGCACAGGAGCAAGACCCATTTATTAGGAAATTAGATAGTCCTAAATATATTGATCGATTGGAGGCTTCAATGATAATCGATCAAGAAAGACTGTATCAATATGCTTCAGCATTAGAGGCACGAATTTTTTTACAAAGAGATCCAAAACTTGTTTATTCATTCTTAAGAACACTTGAGACCTTAAATTCTCCAAATCTATATAATATAGCGCAACATTTTATTGATACTATAGATTATTTCGCTGATATTGATAAACAAATAGATCGTTTAAAAGTCAAAGCAATTGCTTCAGGTATACTAATAGACTTTAATGATTATTCCAGAGTAGATTATATTTTTGAGATAATTAATATAGATAAACAACAACAAACTATAACCCCTGGGATAATATCATTATTATCAAAGCTATTATATAATCCAGTATTTGAAAATCAAGCAAAAGAGGAACTGTTATATTTCTTTAACAATAACAATTATAAATCATTGCCAGACGGTTTAGGCAACCCAAGATCTGGAATATTGTCTTTCCTTAAAGATAAATATGGTTTAGGTATGACGGATTTAATCATCAATTCATTCCTATTTGATCCATCAGTTTCAATTAGAGGTGCTTCTTTAAATTACTTGACAGAATTAAATTACTCAGGTTTAGATACACTTCTTATCTATAAATTATATATGGATAGTGATAGTATTATGCGACCTCAGGTTGCCTTAACAATAGCTACTCGACTAAATACACCGGAAAGGCTTTATATTCTAAAAACTTATAAACCACCATTACAAAATGAACACCGTGCACAAGGGATCGCCATATATGTCGCAGGAGTTATACCTAAGCAACCAGTTACAGAGAATACAATTCAAAGTATCGATACTACAATTTCATTCATCGATGTTTTATACGACTACTCTTGGCTTGGCGATTTAACATTCTCCAACGAACTAAAAAACGTTTTAACAACAGCCCAAACTAATTTACAAAACGGAGACTCGCTTGCTTGCAGAGTTCAGGTAAAAGCATTTCAGGATTTGGTGGATAATGTTTATAAAGACTCACTAAATACAGACGCGCGTTTTGTAACAATAGAAGGCTGGAAATTTCTTTACTGGAATGCTCAGTACATTTTAGACAGGCTGCCGGAGCCGCCAGCAAATCCAAACCTTGTTGTAAACCTAAAAAACAGTTTGGGTACACAAATACCAGCAAGTAATGTAAAGTATTATGAGGGAAGCTGGAAAGATGCTGTTAACAATGGAGATGGAACTTTTACAGTTATAACAACAAGAGCAACAGTAAGTATTAGAGTTTTCTACGAGTATGCAAGTCAGCAAGTGGATAATGTTCCAGCACAAAACAATACTTATACTTTTACAACAGTAAACGCAGCAGTACAATTAAAAAATAGTCTTGGTAATTTCATAGATCAGGGAACAGTTCAATACTATGCTGGTGCGTGGAGAAGTTTTGGTACAACCACAAACGGGCTGCTCCCCCCCCCCCCCCCCCCCCCACCCCACCCCCCCCCCCCGCCACACCGCTGGTGCGTGGAGAACTTTCGGTACAACATCAAATGGAGTTGCTTACAAAGAACTACTGCCAATCAATTACAGTTTTAGAATGACTTATGAATATGTTTCAAAAGATAAACAGCAAAACTTAAGTACAAATACTGTTGTGGATTTTAGTACTGTGCTTTGTTCTGTAAAGGTAAGCAAGACAAGTAATAATGAACCGATAAATAATGCAGATGTAAAATACTATTCCGGTGCGTGGAGAAATCTTGGAACAACAAACATAGATGGGATTGTAACTAAAGAATTATTACCAGCAAACTTAAGTTTTAGAGCAACACTTGGGAATGTTAGTCTGGATAAACAGCAGGATATTTCTGGAAACAATTTGGTTGAAATATTAATGAATATTCCGTAAACAATGAAAATCAAACTCTGTGTTTCTGTGTGAAATGGATTGAAGGAAATCCTTACACGAAGAGCCACGGAGTAACACAGAGAAAAAATATTAGAAAAAAGGAATTATAAAATGAAGATAAAAATAGTATTAACAGTAATCCTGCTCTCAACAATAATAGCAGCACAAAACACTTACGAGGTAAAGCCAGGAGTTAAAAATAACCAGATAGTTTTGCAGTTATCAAATGTTTCTTCAACTGAATCTGCAAGTAATCTTGAGGTTAAACTAATCAAGAATTCCAAATTTTTAAATTTCAATCAAACAGAAAAAACGATTGAAAATATTACTCAAGGCACAGAAACAGAAGCAATTTTTAATTTTGATGTAAACTATAATATCGGAAAGGCTAAGGCAGACACAATTGAGTTTATGATTTCTGATAACAAAAGCGTTTATCTAACAAAACAATTTGTTCTTAACTACGGAGTGCCAACGGAATATAAATTAGAACAGAATTTTCCAAATCCGTTTAATCCAACAACCAAAATTCGCTATAGTATTCCGTCAAACGTCAATCGCGAAATGTCAAACGTAGTATTAAAGGTCTATGATATACTCGGCAACGAAGTAAACACATTTGTAAACGAGCAAAAAGAGCCGGGATATTATGAAGTTGATTTCAACGCATCACAGTTTGCAAGCGGAGTTTATATTTACAGATTAATATCTGGTAATTTTATATCCACAAAAAAGATGATGGTTCTAAAGTAAGTTTTTAGTTAAAAATCAGCCATTTTCGGCAGATCCGCTTAAAACAATTTCTTGTTTGTCATAATAATTAATCCTATTTTTGGCTATGTGATTCGCCCCTTTGAGGGCGTTTTTTGTTAGTATGGATATAATTAAAGAAAATATAGTTCGAATTTGTGATGAAATTGCAGAAAAGCTAAACTTTTTTGTAATCGATATTAATTTTAGGGGCGACAACAGAAAGCAGATTATTGAGATTTTTGTAGATACTGAAAAAAACGTTGATGCCGATAATCTTGCTGAAATAAGCAGGGAAATAAATTCGAAAATTGAAGAACAAGATTTTATACAAAAAGCTTATAGATTAGACGTATCTACTCCCGGTGTTGATAGACCGCTTAAATTCCTAAAACAATTTCCAAAGCACATCAACAGAAATTTTGAAGTTACTTACAAAGCCGGTGAAGAAACGAAAACCATTACCGGGAAATTATTGTCCGTTGAAAGAGAAGAGTTAACTTTTCTTTCTGATAAAAAAGAACTTTTAATTGAATTTAAAAACATAACAACTGCAAAAGTTATAATTAGTTTTTCTTAGAATAGGAGAAAGTAAATGAATTACGATATTGTCGAATCCTTTGCGCAAATGGTAAGGGAAAAAGGCATTGATAGAGACGTACTCGGTGGAATACTCGAGGAAATATTTGGAATACTTGTAAAGAAAAAATTCGGTGAAGAGGCAAAGTTTGATGTAGTTGTTAATATGGATAGAGGCGATATCGAAATATTTCTTGAGCGAGAAATTGTAGATGTTGTTGAAGATCCCAACACACAAATAAGTCTTGAAGAAGTTAATAAAAAAGGTAACGAAGACGATCTTGAGGTTGGAGAAGATTTTGTTGAAAAGATTGAACTTGCATCTTTAGGAAGAAGACTTGTAGTTCTTGCTAAACAAAGTCTCAATCAAAAAATACGTGAACTTGAAAAAGAAATTATCTACAACGAATACAATGAACTTCTTGGTGAAATTGTTGTCGGAGATATTTATCAAATAAGAAAAAATGATATTCTTGTTAATCATAACAAGAATGAACTTGTACTACCGCGTAACGAACAAATACCTTTTGAAAAGTATAAAAAAGGTGAAACGATAAGAGCTATCGTTAAAGAGGTTAGAAAAGGAAACAGCGGACCTGTTATCGTTATTTCAAGATCAGACAATATGTTTTTAAGAAGATTGTTTGAAATTGAAATCCCGGAAATCTATGACGGAATTATTGAGATTAAATCAATAGCTCGTGAACCTGGTGAAAGAGCTAAAATTGCTGTTGAATCTCAAGATTCAAGAATAGATGCAGTTGGTGCTTGTGTGGGAATGAAGGGTGTAAGAATTCACGCTATTGTACGCGAACTTAACAACGAAAATATTGATGTCGTTAGTTATTCTGATGACCCTATAATTTTTATACAAAAATCTTTAGCTCCGGCTAAGCTTAAAAAAATAGAGCTTGATGAAGATGAGAAAAAAGCAATTGTAACCGCAGATAGCGATCAGGTTTCACTAATCGTTGGCAGAAATGGTGTAAATATAAGATTAGCAATGCGATTAACTGGTTATGAAATTGAAATATTACGTGAAGAGAAGCCATTTGAAGAATATGAAGAAGACATTGAGTTAATCGATATAAAAGAAGAACTTGGTGCGGAAGTTTATGAAATACTTATCAATCACAGGTATGATACAGCAATTGAAGTGTTAACCGCTGGACCTGAAAAACTTAAAGAGATTGAAGAGTTTGATGAAGCAAAAATTGAAGAGATACTGGAAATAATTAAATCGCAGTTTGAAGAAGAAGAATAGCCTAAGAAAAGGTAACTAATAAATGTCTGAAACAAAATCGCCCAAAATTAGATTATACAAGTTCGCAGCAGAGATAAATCTTTCTTCAGAAAATCTTATTGAGTTTCTGAAAACTAAAGGACATGTTGTTAAATCTCACCAATCAGTTCTTACTGAAGAAATGATAATCGAGATTAATGCTCATTTTAAAAAAGATATAGAAAAAGCTGAACAGCATTACAAAAAAATTGCGGATTTTAATAAAAAACGTGCTGATAAATCAGAAAAGACTGAAGAAGTTACTAAAATTGAAGAAGAACCGGTTAAGGATGATGAATCAAAAGAAATAGTAATTACTGATGTTTCTGTTGAAGAAGCTCCCGAACCAATTGAAGAAGCAGTTAAAGTTGATGCCGCGGAATCTGAAGTAACCTCAGAACCTGAAGTTGCCGAAGAAAAGGTTGAAAAAGTAGTTGAGAAAAAAACAACCGCAACCCCAGAGCCGAAAAAGTTTATTTCTCCAAAGGATAAAGAAGAGGGTAAAAAAAGAGGCTTAACTGTTGTTGGCAAAATGGATCTTGGTGAAGAGAAAAAGACCAAGCCGCAAGTAAAAAGACTTCCGGGAACTCAAAAACCTACTGATAGCAAGCCCGAAACAAGTGATTCTTCCTCTGATGCAGTTAAGAAAAAGAAAAGACCAAAAACTAAAAAGAAAACTACCACCACAGAAGTTACCACAGAAGAAACACCTGTAGCTAAAAAACGCAAGCGTGTTAAGAAATTTGAGATTGATGAAAAGGATGTTAAGGCTGCAATAAAGAAAACTATGTTAAGCATGGATGATACGGCAACTACAAATAGAGCCTCATCTAGGAAAAAGAAAAGACGAGAAAGAGAAGCAGAAGAGGAAAGGTTAGAAGAGTTAAAGACACTAGATAAAAACATTATCAGAGTTAATGAGTTCATCGCTGTGAGCGAACTTGCTAACCTTATGGAAGTTCCAGTTGGTGATGTGATTTCTAAATGTATTAGTCTTGGCTTGATGGTTTCCATAAATCAAAGACTGGACGTAGAGAACATTACACTCGTTGCGGATGAATTTGGTTTTGAAGTCGAATTTCAGAAAGAATACACTTCTGAAATTTTAGAAGATATTATTGATTCTGAGGAAGAGCTTCAACCTAGATCTGCGGTTGTTACAATAATGGGTCACGTTGATCATGGTAAAACATCTCTTCTAGATTATATAAGAAGAACTAATGTTGTTGCGGGCGAATCTGGCGGAATTACTCAACACATTGGTGCTTACAGAGTTGATGTTGGTGATGGAAAACAGATTACTTTTCTTGATACGCCTGGTCACGAAGCATTTACTGCGATGAGAGCACGCGGCGCACAGTTAACTGATATTGTTGTACTTGTAGTTGCAGCGGATGACGCGGTTATGCCTCAAACTGTTGAAGCGTTAAATCATGCTCAAGCTGCCGGTGTTCCGATTATTATTGCAATAAATAAAATTGATAAACCCGGAGCAAATCCTGAAAAAATTAAACAACAAATGGCTGATAGAAATGTGCTTGTAGAAGATTGGGGCGGTAAATATCAGTCAGTACAGCTTTCGGCAAAATCCGGATTAAATGTTGATCTACTGCTTGAAAAAATTATTCTTGAGGCGGATATACTTGATTTAAAAGCAAATCCTAACCGATTTACACGTGGCGCAGTTGTAGAAGCAGAATTAGATAAAGGACGTGGAGTAACAGGCACCATTCTTGTTCAAAAAGGAACTTTAAGAATTGGCGATCCATTTGTTGCGGGAATTCATCACGGAAAAGTGAGAGCTATGTTTGATGAAAGAGGAAACAAGGTAAAAGAAGCTCCTCCGTCAACACCGGTACTTGTTCTTGGATTTGAAGGCGCGCCACAAGCGGGTGATACTTTTATTGTTCTTGAGTCTGAACGTGAAGCACGTGAAATCAGTTTAAAGAGACAACAGTTAAAACGTGAACAAGATCAAAAACAAATTCATCATATAACTCTTGATGAACTTGCAAAACAAATTAGCATTGGCGGAGTTAAAGAACTTGCACTTATCGTAAAGGGTGATGTTGATGGTTCTGTTGAAGCTCTCTCGGATTCGTTGATGAAACTTAGCAATCAGGAAGTGATTGTTCGCGTTATACATAAAGGTGTTGGCGGAATTTCTGAAAGCGATGTGCTTCTTGCTGCGGCATCAAATGCAATTATTATTGGTTTCCACGTTCGTCCAAATATTAATGCAAGAAAACTTGCTGAAACTCAAAAAGTTGATATCAGACTTTACAGCGTTATTTACAACGCTATTAGCGAGGTTAAATCAGCATTAGAAGGATTGTTATCACCGTTAATTTCTGAAGAAGTTACAGGTTCAATTGAAATACGTGATACATTCAAAGTTCCAAAATCGGGAACGGTTGCCGGATGTTATGTGCTTGAAGGAAAGATTACAAGAAATAATAAGATTAGATTAATTCGTGATGGAATTGTTGTACATGAAGGTGGCATTGGTAATTTAAGAAGATTTAAAGATGATGTTAAAGAAGTAGATGCCGGTTATGAGTGTGGATTAAATATTGAGAACTTTAACGATATAAAAGTTGGCGATATTATTGAGGCATATAAAATTATTGAAACTAAGAAAACGTTAGCATAATTATTTTTAGACCGAGTGAAAAATTAAATGTCTTATAGAATCGATAAAGTTGAACATCTTATTAAACAAGAGATCAGTCTTATATTTTTGCATAAGCTTTCTCATGTTGATCTTGGTTTTATAACGATTACAAATGTAAGAGTAAGTCCCGATCTTAAACTTGCAAAAATATATTTATCTGTTTTTGAAAAAGAAAAAAGAGAACTTGTTCTTAGTAGGATTGAAGATAAAAAAGGATTTATAAGATCAGAATTAGCGCACCGAATAAGAATTAAATTTATACCCGAGCTTAAGTTTTTTATTGATGATACTCTTGATTACGTTGAAAAGATTGAAGGATTGATTAAGAAAATTCACGAAGATGATGATAACAAAACAAACGAAGGATCCTCAGACTCTTGATTATTTGTCCGGTCAGGTTTTGTTAATCGATAAACCTGTAAACTGGACTTCGTTTAATGTTGTCAGTCGAATTAGAAGATTAACTAAAGTTAAAAAAGTTGGGCATGCAGGGACTCTTGATCCGCTTGCGACAGGTTTATTGATTGTTTGCACTGGAAAAAAAACAAAAGAGATTTCCGAATATCAGGCGCAAAGAAAAAAATATACCGGGATAATTACTCTTGGTAAAGCTTCTCCTTCAATGGATTTGGCAAGTGAGATTACAGAAACAGTTTTACCGAACGATTTGGATGAAGAAAAAATTCTTTCTGTCCGAAATAAGTTCTTAGGAAATATTAAACAAATTCCGCCAATGTTTTCGGCACTAAAACATAAAGGTAAACGCCTTTATAAGATTGCACGAGAAGGTAAAGAAGTTGAACGTCTACCGAGACAAGTAGAAATATTATCATTTGAGATTACTAAGTTTGACTTGCCGAATCTTCATTTTGAAATAGCTTGTTCTAAAGGAACTTACATTAGAGTTATTGCGGATGATTTTGGAAAAGAACTCGGTTGCGGTGGCGTTTTAAGTTTGCTGCGAAGAACAGAAATTGGTGATTATAAAGTTGAGGATGCTTTTAATCTGGATGAGTTTACAGCAGAATTTAATGAAGTTCAAAATCAGGAAATCACTTGATTTTATAAATTATTAGTTATAAAGTATTTAAAAGTAAGAGTGATAAAGTTATAGATGCAAGTTTTTGATAGTATTAAAGATTTAACGAAGAATAAAAATACTATTCTTACACTTGGCACGTTTGATGGGATTCATCCCGGTCATTTAAAGATCATTGATAAATTGGCAAGCTGTTCAAAAGAAAAGGGCTGCAGAAATGTTGTTATCACATTTCACCCCCATCCAAGAACAGTGTTGATTGAGGGCAATAATGTTAAAATGTTAACCACACAGGAAGAAAGAAAAACTCTTCTTGAAAAACGTGGTGTTGAAAACTTTTTAACAATAAAATTTACTAAAGAATTTGCATCGCTTACGGCAGAACAATTTATTTATGATTATTTAATAAATGGAATTGGTTTAACGGAAATTGTTCTAGGACACGATCATCATTTTGGAAAAGGAAGAAGCGGAAACGTTGAACTGTTAAAAAAAATTGGGGAAAAAGAAAATTTTTCTGTCACAACTGTTGATGCTTTTTATATCAATAATGAAATTGTTAGCAGTACAAAAATTAGAAACGCAATTAGCGAAGGTAATCTTAAAAAAGCTAACACTTTACTCGGAAGAAATTATTCGTTCAGTGGAACGGTGGTTGGAGGCGATAAAAGGGGAAGAGAACTTGGTTATCCAACAGCAAATATAAAGTTATCATCGCAGGAAAAATTATTACCTGCAATTGGTATTTATGCTGTTAGAGTCCTTTTAGAAAATGAAAAACATATTGGACTTTTAAGTATTGGTAATCGCCCAACATTTTATAATGCAGGCGAACTTGTTACAGAAGTTTATATCTACAATTTCGATCGTGAAATTTATGGTGAAACTGTAACGATAGAATTGATTGATCGTCTTCGTGGCGAAGAGAAGTTTAATTCAGCTGAGGATTTAATCAACCAAATGAATAAAGACAAAGAAAACGGATTAAAAATTTTTAATGAACTAAATAATTGATTCCGGTTGGTTCTGGAATTATATCGTACAAATAAATTAAAGGATAGTTAAAATGACAAAAGAAGAAAAACTTGAGATCATCTCAAAATTCGGAAAAGATTCAAATGATTCAGGAAAATCTGAAGTGCAGATTGCACTACTTACAAAAAGAATCAACGATCTTACTTCGCACTTTGATGCTCACAAAAAGGACCATCACTCAAGAAGAGGATTGATGATGATGGTTGGTAAGAGAAGAAGACTTCTCGATTATTTAATAAAAAATGATATTGCACGATACAGAGCGATAATCAAAGAATTGAACATAAGAAAGTAAGGTTGAAATATGGTTATTAAGAAAGAAGTTGAAATAGGTGGAAAATTATTTTCGATAGAAACAGGAAAATATGCAAAGCAAGCTAACGGATCTGTTATGGTCCGTTACGGAGATACAATGGTGTTGGTTACAGCAGTTGCTGCTACTGAAGCGAAAGAAGGATTAGATTATTTTCCATTACAGGTTGAATATCGTGAAAGGACTTCTGCTGCAGGAAAATTTCCAGGCGGATATATAAAACGCGAAGGAAGACCAACTGAAAAAGAAATCTTAAGTTCAAGGTTATGCGATAGACCAATCAGACCGTTATTCCCCCCAAGTTTTAAAAATGAAACTCAGGTTGTTGCAATGGTTGTTTCTTATGATGGTGAAAATGATCCGGATGTATTAGCGGCTTGCGGTGCTTCTGCGGCACTCGCTATTTCAGATATTCCGTTTGATGGTCCGATGGGCGAAGTAAGAGTTGGAAGAGTTGGCGGTGAGCTTGTAGTTAATCCAACTCACGAACAAATTAAATTAAGTGATATTGAACTTATTGTTGCAGGTACTGCTGATTCTATAATGATGGTTGAAGGTGATTCGAAAGAAGTTAGCGAACAGGATTTACTTGATGCTTTAAAATTTGCGCAAGTTGAAATCAAAAAAATTGTTGATGTTCAAAATCAATTAAAAGCAGAAGCAGGAAAAACCAAATGGATTGTTGCTGAACCAACAATTGATGCTGATCTTAAAAAAGATGTTTATGGTTTGGCTGAAGCAAAGTTTAAGGAAATTGTTTATTCGATTCTTGCAAAGGAAGAAAGATCTGCAAAAAACAAAGAACTTTCTCAATCTGTAAAACAAGCACTTACAGAAAAATATCCTGAGCAAGAAAAAGTTATTGGCGAAATTCTTCACGATTTAGAAAAAGATCTTATGCGTGAAAGAATTTTAAAAGAAGGTATTCGTCTTGATGGAAGAAATACAACTCAAGTCCGCCCAATAACAATTGAACTTGGAAATTTACCAAGGACACACGGCTCAGCATTATTTACACGCGGTGAAACACAAAGCTTAACTAATATTACACTTGGCACAAAAAGCGATGAACAGACTGTTGATGGTCTGTTGGAAGAGTACAGCAAGAAATTCTACCTTCAATATTATTTCCCACCATTTAGTGTGGGTGAAGTTGGTAGAATGACAGGCGTTGGCAGAAGAGAAATCGGTCATGGCAATCTTGCGGAAAGATCTTTAAGACAAGTATTACCAACCGATGATGTATTCCCATATACGGTACGAATTATTTCTGATATACTTGAATCAAATGGTTCATCATCAATGGCAACTGTTTGTGCAGGTTCGCTTGCAATGATGGATGCAGGTGTTCCAATTACAAAAGCAGTTTCCGGAATTGCAATGGGATTGGTTAAAGAAGGAAATGATTATGCTGTTCTATCAGATATACTTGGAAATGAAGACCACCTTGGTGATATGGATTTCAAAGTTGCTGGTACAAGTGATGGTATAACCGGATTCCAGATGGATATTAAAATTCAGGGAATCTCTTTTGAAATTATGGAGAAAGCCCTTCATCAGGCAAAAGAAGGAAGAATGCATATTCTAGGTAAGATGAATGAAGCAATCAGCAAACCAAAAGATTCATTATCACAGTATGCTCCAAGATTAATAACCATGAATGTTGCAACTGATCAGATTGGATTAATCATTGGACCTGGTGGAAAAACAATTCAAGGAATGCAAAGATTATTTGGTGTTGATATAAATATCGAAGATGATGGAACAATACACATTGCTTCACCAAATAAAGAAAACGCACAACAGGCAAAAGAGTACATCAAAAAATTAACTGCTACTCCGGAAGTCGGAGAAGTTTATGATGGTGTTGTTACAAAGATTGCTGATTTTGGTGCTTTTGTAGAAATTCTTCCCGGTAAAGAAGGATTACTGCATATTTCTGAAATTGATAACAAGCGCGTAAATAAGGTTTCTGATTACCTGAAAGTTGGAGATAAAATAACCGTTAAACTTCTTAAAGTTGAAGGCGGCAAATTCTCTTTAAGCAGAAGAAAGTTATTAACTGAAGCTGCTGAAAAAGAAGCTAAAAACAACCCTCCAGCAGAGCAATCAACTAATTAGTTACGTAAATCGTAATTTGAATTAGTAATTTTTTAATGTCACACTGAGCTTGTCGAAGTGTGACAATACTTAATATTAAGTCAGTCTTCGACAAGCTCAGACTGACATGATTTTAGGATAATTAGCTAAAGTAAGTTATTTGCCCACATAAAGATTTTTAAAGGATTTTAATGCTGATAGCATTAATATATTTTTTTAGGAGTTTCACAACTCGGCCTTTGCTGTTAGTTCACAGAGAAGGATATTACCGCACTCTGAGCATTCCTTTGCTCAAATTAGAGTACCAACAGTTTTTATTAATGAAATATTTTATTTCATACAGAGAGTTTTTTATTTATGATAAAAGAAATTATAATAAATTCATCTTCCAACCAGACGCGTGTTGCGATTACGGAAGATGGAAATTTAGCCGACTTTTTTGTTGATTATCCTGAAAACAGGAGAATGGTTGGGGATATTTATCTTGGAAGAGTTGCGCGCGTACTTCCGGGAATAAGAGCCGCTTTTATTGATATCGGAATGAAGCATGACGCATTCCTCCACTTTTCTGATATTGGTGATCGCACAAAACAATTTCAGGATATGTTAGGCGATGAGGATTCCGACGTTGATGATTCTGATGATGAAGATTTAAAATCAAATCGTACCAACGGTAACGGAACATTAGCTCCACCGCCCACACCGGTTATAACCAAACTACGTAAGGGAGAAGAAATTCTTGTTCAGATAACCAAAGAGCCGGTTAGTAATAAAGGGGTAAGGGTTACTTCTTCAGTTTCGCTTCCGGGTAGGTTTTGTGTACTACTTCCTTTCGATAACAAAATTGGCATCTCGAAAAAAATATATGATTATAAAGAGCGAAGAAGATTAAGGAATATTGCGCGGGGAATTTTACCTACAAATTATGGCCTCATTATCCGTACTGTTGCAAAAGATCAAACCGAAGATGCAGTTAAAGATGATTTAACAAATCTTGTAAAAACATGGAAGACAATTGAAGCTGCCGCCAAAAGTGAGGAGCCGCCATCAATTGTGCATCAGGATATGAGTACAACTGATAGTGTTATACGCGATCTGCTAACACCGGATGTTTCCAAAGTATTTGTTGATTCAAAAAAACTATATAAGCAAATAAAAAGTTATGTTCAGTTAGTTCAGCCAGGTTTATTAGAAAAGATCGATCTCTATAAATCCTCTTCGTCAATTTTTGATGAATTTAAAATTGAAGAACAAATAAAAACATTGATGGGCAGAAAAGTTTTACTGCCAAGCGGTGGTTATCTTATCATTGAACACACTGAAGCCATGGTTGTTATTGATGTTAATAGTGGACGTTACGCTAAAAGCAAAGAGCAAGAACTTAATTCACTCAAAACTGATCTTGAAGCTGCCCGTGAAATAGCAAGACAATTACGTTTAAGAGATATTGGTGGAATTATCGTTATAGATTTTATAGATCTTGAAGAAGATAAAAATAGAAAAAAGATTTACGACGAATTAAAAAAAGAATTTCGCAGAGATCGTTCTAAAGTTTCTGTGCTGCCAATGAGTGATTTTGGATTGGTGCAAATTACCAGACAGAGAATTCGCCAAAACATTAATCAGGCAATGAAAGATGTTTGTCCTGTTTGCGGTGGATCTGGATTTATGACAAAAGAATCTCATCTTGTTTACGATATTGAAGATTGGTTAAAGAGATTTAGGAAGTTTTTTGGAGGATTTAGTTTAATTGTTAAATGTCACCCATCTGATGCAAGCAGATTGCAGGACAAAAAATTTACAAAAATTCAGTTTAAATATTTGGTTAGATTGCGTATTGAGGAAGACACATCCATCCCAATGGGCAAGTTTAGGTTCTACTCAAAGAAAAAGGGTGTTGATTTAACAGAAAAGTTTAAATAAATCGGAGATACACTGTGAAATTTTTTATCGATACAGCAAACATAAATGAAATAAAAGAAGCAGCCACACTTGGTATTCTTGATGGAGTTACAACCAATCCTTCACTTGTTTCAAAAGAAGGAAAAGATTTTAGAAAATTACTTGATGAAATATTAGCAATCGTTGATGGCCCCGTTAGCGCTGAAGTTATTTCCACGGATTATGAGGGGATCTTAAAGGAAGCATACGATCTTGCAAAAATCCATAAAAATATTGTGGTTAAAGTTCCTTTAATTAAAGAAGGATTAAAAGCCGTTCGTACTTTAACTTCAGAAAATATCAAAACAAATGTAACGCTCTGTTTTTCTGCATCGCAGGCATTACTTGCTGCTAAAGCTGGTGCAACTTATATCAGCCCATTTGTCGGCAGGCTTGATGATATTAGTACTAATGGCATGGATTTAATCGCTCAGATCGTTCAGATTTATAAAAATTATGATTACAAAACAGAAGTTCTTGTTGCAAGTATAAGACATCCACTACATCTTGTTGAAGCTGCTTTAATGGGTGCTGATGTTTGTACAATGCCATTTCCTGTAATTGATAAATTGTTTAACCATCCTCTTACAGATTTAGGATTAGAAAAATTCTTAAGTGATTGGAAAAAAACTCAAAGCAAATAAATCTTTAATACTATACGGAAAAAATTATGAAACGTACGAAATTTTATAACGCTCATAAAAACTTAGGAGCTAAAATTGTTGAGTTTGCAGGATTCGAAATGCCGATTCAATATTCTTCAATAATTGCAGAACATAAAGCTGTCAGAAATTCAGTTGGCGTTTTTGATGTATCACACATGGGTGAAGTTTTTGTTAGAGGTAAGCTTGCTTTGGATTTTGTTCAGCACATCACAATTAATGACGCTTCAAAACTTTTTCCGGGTCGTGTACAATATTCCGCAATGTGCTATGAAGACGGCGGCATTGTTGATGATTTGCTTGTTTACAGAATATCTGACGATGAATTTATGCTTGTTATAAATGCATCAAACATAGACAAGGATTTTGAATGGATGCAACTGAATAACAACTTTGATGTTGAACTAACCAATTTAAGTGATGAATATTCCTTACTTGCCGTTCAAGGTCCATTTTCTCAAAAGACTTTACAAAAGTTAACTGATACAAAAATAACACTTGAATACTATCATTTTACAAAATTAAATCTAGCCGGTGTTGATATGTTAATATCAAGAACCGGTTATACTGGCGAACTAGGCTACGAACTTTATTTTAAAGGTGATGAAAAAACAGCGTTAGAATTATGGGATAAGATATTTGAAGCTGGAAAAGAATTTGATATTCAACCTGTAGGATTAGCTGCAAGAGATTCTTTAAGATTAGAAATGGGTTTTTGCTTGTACGGTAACGATATTGATCAGACTACAAATCCCTTAGAAGCAGGATTAGGATGGATTACAAAACTTGCACAACCAAAATTTATTGGTAAAGAATCTTTATTAAAGTTTAAAGAAAATGGGTTAACCAGAAAACTGGTTGCAATCATTTCAGATGAAAAAATATTTCCCAGACATGGTTATGATATTTCAATTAATAATAATAAAATTGGTGTTGTAACCAGCGGCACGGTTAGTCCAATGCTTGATAAGCCGATTGCCCTTGGTTATGTCGATATAGAGCACGCTGATGTTGGATCCTATGTTAACTTTCAGATCAGAGGCAAAGAATCTGCTGCAAAAGTTGTAAGACTACCATTTGTAACAAGATAAAATTATTTATATGAAATTAAATGTTTTTCTTTCACCGGTAATTGTTGACGAGCTTTACTTTACTAGTAAAACTACTGTTGTAATTGATGTGCTTCGTGCAACATCTACTATAGTAACAGCAATTAATAACGGCGCAAAAGAAGTTGTTCCTGTTGCCAGTGTTGAGTTTGCTGTTAAAGTTTCCGGCGGAATGTTTGGCGGGCAAATATTACTCGGAGGTGAGAGAAACACTAAAAAGATTGAAGGATTTGCACTTGGTAATTCACCTTTTGAATATTCTAAAGATGTTGTTGAAGGTAAAACAATAGTTTTCTTTACAACAAATGGAACCAAATCAATTGCAAAAGCAAAGTACTCGGAAAATTTATATACGTGCTCTTTTCTAAATATCAGCGCAATTGCAAAACATCTTATAACATTAAATACAGATGTTGAAATTGTTTGTGCCGGAAGAAATAATTATTTCTCAATTGAAGATTCTGTTTGCGCAGGAATGCTTATATCAAAAATTAGTAAAGTTAAATCAGATTCTTATTTAAATGATTCTGGTGCTGCTGTGTTAACTTTGTATGAAAAATACGGAGATAACTTGATAAAAATGATGCGCGAATCAGATCATGGAAAAATTCTTTTAGAAAACGGATTTGAAGCAGATCTTGAATATTGCAGTTCGATTGATCTGCTTGATGAAATTCCTGCTTATGCCAATGGCGTTATGAAAAAACTAAAGTAAGTCTAATTAAAAAATTCTAATGGCACTTAAAAAGAAAAAAAGCGTTAAAGAAAAAAACGGAAAGAGTAGTTCAACCAAAAACTATTTTATTTTAACGCCCGAAAATAAAAAGCAGATATTTGGAATATTCCTTCTGATTATTTCTGTTATTCTTTTTTTAAGTGTAGTTACATTCGATAGAAGAGACGAAGCTAGCCTCACAACTTTTTTTTCAGATTTTTTTACTTCTTTTGATAAAAAAATTGATATTCAAAACTGGCTTGGAGTAACAGGTGCTCATTTATCAGTCTTTCTTGTAAAAGCTACTCTGGGATACTTTTCTATAACAATTCCTATCGTACTTTTTTTATGGGGAATTTCATTCTTCAAAAAAATCGATTTCAAATTTCGTTTGCACGTTTCAAATTTCTTATTACTCGGTTCAATTATTGCAGCTGCATTTTTTGGTGTGCTGCGGGTTAATTATGGTATTCTCTCAGACACATATGAACTTTCTGGGTTTATTGGTGGTCATCTTGGTAATTTTTTAAGCGGATTGATTGGTGGTATTGGAGGTATTTTAGTTCTTGGGTTTGGCTTTGTAACGCTATTGATTTTTGCACTTGATGTTGATATTAAAAACATGCTTCATTTCCTTAAAAATGTATTTTCATTTAGTGATGGAGAGACAGAAGAAGAGGATAAAAAAGAAAACGATGCAGTTGATTCAAAAGAAAAGCTTGAAAAAATTAAAAAACTAAGTGGCGATAAAAAGAAAAAGAAGGAAAAAACAACGGCTGAAGAACTATCTGCCGCCGAACTGATGGAAAAAGAAACTGAAGAACAAACACGCATTAGAATTATTCGTAAAGATGATGTTCCGGTTTCCGCTGCTGAAAATGAAGTGCTCAATGAAGAAGTAAAAAAAGTTAATATAGAGAAAACCGGCGAACTTCCTGAAAGAAAAGAAAAAACTGAAGCGGAAGAAGAACAAAAACTTCCAAATCAATGGGAAGAAAAGATTGATTATAAAATGCCGGGTCTTGATTTGCTTGATGCTGCACCGGAAGAAAACTATCAAGTTGCAGAAGAAGAACTAACAAACAATGCTGGACTGCTAAAAGAAAAATTAAAACTTTTTGATATTGAAATTAAAGATATTTCTGTTACTCCAGGGCCGGTAGTTACGTTATATGAAATTGTTCCTGCGCCAGGTGTTAAAATCAGTAAGATAGTTGGATTAGAAAATGATATCGCTCTCGCGCTTGCTGCACGTGGAATCCGTATTATCGCACCAATTCCGGGTAAAGGCGCAATTGGTGTAGAAATTCCAAATGCAATTGCATCACTTGTAAACGCTCGCGCTGTTCTCGGAAGAATTAATGAATCTGATGCAGAGTTGCCGCTTGCACTTGGTAAAACAATTAGTGGTGATGTTTATGTTGCTGATCTTGCAAAAATGCCGCACTTGCTTATTGCCGGATCAACCGGTTCCGGGAAAAGTGTTGGAATAAATATGATAGTTAGCAGCCTGCTTTACACAAAGCATCCTTCAGAAGTAAAGTTCGTAATGGTTGATCCCAAAAAGATTGAACTATCTTTTTATAACAAACTGCGCAAACATTATTTAGCTGTTTCTCCGGATTTGGATGAAGAGATAATTACAAATCCGCAAAACGCAATCTTAGCATTAAAGAGTGCTGAATACGAAATGGAAAGACGTTACGATAAACTTGCAAAAGCTGGTGTACGTAACATTGTTGATTACAATAAAAAAGTAAAAGATCCCAAAACCAGACCGCATGATACTGATAAGATAAAACATCATCCTATTCCATACATAATTGTAATTGTGGATGAGCTTGCAGATTTAATGATAACAGCAGGCAAAGAGGTTGAAGAGCCAATTACAAGATTAGCACAACTTGCGCGTGCAGTTGGGATTCATCTTGTCCTTGCAACGCAACGTCCATCAGTAAATGTTATAACAGGAGTTATCAAAGCAAACTTCAGTTCAAGAATTGCTTATCAAGTTGCAACAAAAATTGATTCACGTACAATACTCGATATGAATGGTGCAGAACAACTTCTTGGAAGAGGCGATATGCTTTTCCTTCCAACAGGCTCGCCCAAACCGATTCGTGTACAAAATGCTTTTATCTCAACCGATGAAGTTGAAAAAATAACAAACTTTGTTTATGCACAGCCATCTTATTCTAAGCCATATTTTTTGCCTTCTTTATATGATAAGAAAAAAGAAACTTCAAGCGGCGTTTCATCTGATTTAGATCCGATGTTTGAAGATGCGGCAAAAGTAATTGTGCGTCATCAACAGGGTTCTGTTTCTTTGTTGCAGCGCAGATTAAAACTTGGTTACTCACGTGCTGCAAGAATTGTGGATCAGCTTGAGGAAGCCGGAATTGTTGGTCCAAATGATGGCAGTAAAGCGCGCTCAGTTCTTGTAGAAAACGAAGAACAGCTTGAAACAATTCTGCGCAATCTGTAGTCCAAACGTTAAACTATTTTTAAATAATTAGAGTTTTAAATGAAAACTATTTTGAGTTTAATAATGCTTTGCTATTCAACTTTTGCATTTAGTCAAAGCGCGGAATCAGTTTTAAAATCACTGCAAAATAAATTTGATTCTATTACCGATCTTACTGCTAAGGTATCTCAGAAATCTAACGGCAAATCAAATCTTACCGGAACAATGTATTTTAAAAAAGAAAACAACCTTAGAATTGAATTTGGAGATCAAACCATTGTGGCCGATGGAGAAACCTCGTGGAATTATAACAAGAAAAACAAAAAATTAATTATTAGTGATTATGATGAAGCAGGATCTGGATTGCTATCAATAAATTATCTCGTTTATCAATATCCGTCCGAATGTGTTTTAAGTTTATCATCTCAAGGGAGTAAACAGATTTTAAATTTAAAACCAAAATCAAATAAAAATAATCTTGGAGAAGTAAAGCTTTATATCACAAAAGAAAACTTGATCGATAAAGCGGTAATCACAAATGTAGCAACCGGAACGATGGAAGTATCATTTTCAAATTATAAACTCAATCAAAATATATCCGATACAATGTTTTCATTTACAGCGCCGGAAGGAACAACAGTAGTTGACCTCAGATAAGAAAAGTAAATTTGGCAGAATTGGTGTTATCGTTAATTATGGTGTTTCAATCATTCTTGCGGTTGTCTTTTTATATATCGCTTTTTATAATGTTGATTTTAGCGAAGTTCTAACGATTGTATCACACGCAAACTTGCTCTGGGTTTTTATTTTTATTGTAGTTACGATGCTTGGCCATTATTTTCGCGCCATTAGATGGAAATACATCCTTAATTCCGTTAAGCCAAACACATCAATGAAAAATCTTTTTGGTTCTCTAATGGTTGGATACGGAGTTAACTGTGTTACTCCAAAACTTGGCGAAGTTACTCGCGCTGTATTAATCGGAAAGTGGGAAGGATTATCGCGCTCATCAATGTTTGGAACAGTTATTCTTGAAAGAATAATTGATATCATTTCAATGGGCGGTTCTATTATTGTTGCACTTTTTCTTACAAGTGTAAGCCTTTCTGAAAAATTTCCCTGGCTTATTTCTTCTCTGTACATCATGGGTGCAGTTATAGTTTTATCTATCGTTTTGCTTTCGTTGATATTAAAATCAAAAGAAAAATTTTCTAAAATTATTTTAAAATTTGTTGGAAAAATATCACACAAATTTGCTGAAAGAATTGCCTACATCTTTACTATGCTTGCAGAAGGTTTTGCAAGTTTAAAGGGATCTAAAAACTATTTTTGGACAATATTTTGGACTGTTGCAATTATAGTTTTATATGCTTTTGGTTCTTATGTAGGTTTATTAATGCTTGATATGCAAAACATACAACCAATTACATTTGGGATGGGCTGGATAATAATGAGTATTAGCGCAATTGGTGTTATAATTCCAACGCCCGGCAGCACAGGTTCTTATCATACATTAGCAAAATCCACCTTAGTTTTAATTTTTGGATTTGCTGAAACCATAAGCGTTGCATATGCATTTTTAACACATATAATTGGTTACATTTTATTTATTGTTACAGCATTAATAATGTTTTTTATAGTTAACAAGCAAAAAGAAAATTTATTTGATGTTGTTGAATCAGAAATAAGGGAAGTATGAAAAAAATATTAATACCATTTTTTGTAATTATCATTTCAATGTTTTCTTATGCACAAAAACAGAATGAAATTAGAGCTTCAATGGGAATTGATTTTATTAGCGTCCCCTCACTAAAAGATTTTCTTGAACTTAATTATTCTCCTGATAGGCTTAGTGACTTTAGTTCAGCTGTAAATTTTTCTGGTGCGTACGGGCGAATGATTGGAGACGACAGCCAATTAGAGCTTGAGCTGAGTTACTTGCTTAACTCATATAATTATTCTCAAGATAATGGAACTTATGATTTAAGTTACGCAGTAATAATGCCTTCTCTATTATATAATTATGTAATAGTTGGCAAGGGATACAATTTTAAATTTGGCGGCGGTGCAGGCTTAAGATTATTATCAATTACTGAAAAGCGACCGGGACAGTTTGATGAGAATAAATCGTCAGTTGGCTATGGTTTTATACTGCGTGCAGCAGGAAACACAGCAATTGCTCAAGATGTATTCGCTCATATCGGAGCAGATATTCGTTATGATGTATTAGGTAAACCAGATGAGAGTGCTACTGGTAACACTATTGGAAACGTTAATTTTAGTTCTCTCTCATTTGGCATTAGGTTAGGAATTTCATATCAATTTTAAGGAGTTTGGTTGAGTTTATTTGAAGCAATTATTCTTGGTGTTGTTCAGGGATTAACAGAATTTTTACCTATCAGCAGCACAGGGCATTTAACACTTGCCGGAAAATTCATGGGATTAATTTCAGATAAAAATCCTGAACATTGGACTGCGTTTATTGCTGTTATCCAACTTGGAACTATGGTTTCAATACTTGTTTATTTCTGGAAGGATCTCTGGAATATTTTTACTGAATTCTTGCAAAATAATTTTCAAAAAAGATTAAAATATTCTGAACAATCAATAAATTCAAAACTTGGTTGGATGATCATTGCAGGGACAATTCCAATTGTGATTATAGGTTTATTCTTTAAAGATGCAATTGAAGGGGCGTTTACAAAAAATTTATATGTGATCGCAATTAGTTTGATAGTTCTTGCAATCATTCTTGCCGTTGCAGAAAAAACCGCTCGTTTTAAAAAAGATCTTAAAGATATAGCTATGATGGATTCTATCTTAATTGGACTTGCTCAAGCAGTTGCTCTTATTCCCGGCTCATCAAGATCGGGTACGACAATTACGGGAGGATTGTTTTTAGGATTAAAAAGAGATGTAGCTGCAAGATTTTCCTTTTTGTTAAGCGTGCCTGCTGTGCTTGCAAGCGGAATGCTTCAACTAAAAGAATCTTTAGTGTTCATAAATTATGATATGGCGGTTAGTATTATCGTAGCAACAGTTGTATCCGGAATAAGCGGCTATATAGCAATTGATTTTTTACTTAAGTTTTTAAAAAAGAATTCAACATTTGTTTTTATCTTTTATAGAATAACACTCGGAGTTTTAATATTATTTTTAATTTATTCAAATATCATAAATCCATAGGAGGTTAAATGAAAAAACTATTTTTTGCTGCGGCAATAATCGGATTATTTTTATCATCAAATAATTTTTCACAAGAAAAGGAAACACAAGTAATGAGTGACAGTACAACAGTAGCGGTTATCCAAACAAATATGGGCACAATTGAAATTGAATTATTCGAAAAACAAACTCCAAAAACTGTAGAAAATTTTGTTGGGCTTGCTAACAAAGGATATTATAAAGATGTAATTTTTCATCGCGTTATTGATGGCTTTATGATTCAAGGCGGCGATCCAACTGGAACAGGACGCGGTGGTGAAAGTTTTTGGGGCAAAAAATTTAACGATGAAATTGTAAAAGAACTTGTATTTGATTCTGAGGGATTACTTGCAATGGCAAACGCTGGACCAAATACCAACGGCAGTCAATTTTTTATAACTCTTGCTCCAACAAAATGGTTGAACGGTAATCATACGATTTTTGGTAAGGTTATTAACGGAATGGACGTTGTGAAATCGATTGGTAGAGTAAAAAAAGATGGACAGGATCGGCCCTATGCAGATGTTGTTATGGAAAGTGTTGCTATAGAGAAAAGATAAGTTTTATTAGTAATAATTATTTTTTAATGGTGACATCTTCTTGATAGATGTCATCTTTATTTTAAAAAGTTAGCAATGGCAAAAAGTAAAGCACCTGCAATACAAGAAATTGAAAAGCAATTAAAGCAAAAAAAGATTTTGCCTGTTTATTACCTCTTTGGTGAAGACTCATACAGTATAGATTCCATTGTTGATGTGATAGAAAAAACTGTGCAGCCGTTTATCACTTCAGATTTTGATAAAGAAGTTTTGTATGGTGAGAATCAATCATTTGCAAGCATAATTGGTTTAGCTTCTACTTTCCCTTTCGGCTCTGATAAAAAACTTATTATTGTTAAACAAGCCGAAAAGTTAAAAGATAAAAAAGAGAAGAAAGAAATAGTGAATTATTTCCAATCCCCAACTGAGTTTACGGTCCTTTTGTTTATTCATGATGGAGCAATTTCAAACCCCGCTTCTGATCCCTATAAAACTTTGGCAAACGAAGGGTTTCTTTTTGAAGCAAAAGAATTAAAAGGCAAAAGTTTAATTGATTGGCTGATAACCACGGTAGAAAAAAATGGAAAGACCATTTCTTATGATAACGCGCAATTGCTTACAGACATTTCTGGTGAGAACAGAAACACTTTAGAATCCCAGCTGGAAAAAATATTTATTTACGTTGGAGATAAAAAAGAAATTACGATTGATAGCATTCGCGGATTATCTACATCATTAAAGCAATACACAATATTTGATTTACAAAATGCAATTGGTAAAAAAAATAAATCCGCAGCTTTAAAGGTTGCTATTAATCTGCTCAAAAATGGGATGGAACCGATACAGATAATTGCAATGCTCAATAAGTATTTTACAAGTCTTGCAAGATTAAATGAACTAACCACGACAAATACCAATGAATTTCAAATAGCAAGAATTATGGGTACGCACCCATACTTTCTAAAAGATTATCATAGTGCTCGCAGAATATTTTCGGATGAACATCTTACTTCATCGTTTTCTGCTTTGCTAAAAGCTGATTTAGCGATTAAAACCACGTCGCTTGATGATTATACACTAATTAGTGTGTTAATTGCAGAAATAATTCCTGATTAAATAAAACAAAAATCCGTAAAAGCTTTTCTAATTATTTTTGTAAATTTTGCACAGAAATTGAAACAAACATCCAACTAATAAAGTATAAAACCGTTGACGGATAGAAATCTTATCGAATTTACTGATGAAGAGCTGATTCTTGAATTTCAAAGCAGTGGGAGTGAAAAAGCCTTTGAAATTTTAGTGCAGAGATTTAAAAATCCTTTAACAAATTATGTTTACAGGTTTCTTGGTGATTATGATAGCTGTGTTGATGTGGTTCAGGATGCTTTTGTTAAAGTTTATCGATATAAAGATAATTACAGTTCGTTGGCAAAATTTTCAACTTGGATTTACACAATTGCGGGTAATCTTGCACGAACTGAATATCAAAGAAAACGCAGAAGAAATTTTTTCTCGATAAGCAGTTATGGTGATGAAGAAAAAGTTTTTGATATTCCGGATAATTCAACTCGGCCGGATGTTGCGGCGGATATGAGTTTGAAAAATGAGATCATTCAGAAAGCATTGTTAAAAGTTCGTGATTCATATCGAGAGGCAGTGATACTTAGAGATATTCAAGAATTAACTTACGAAGAAATTGCGGCTATTATGAAAATTGAAGTTGGTACTGTAAAATCAAGGATAAATCGTGGTAGAGCAGAGTTGCAGAAATATCTAAAAGATATTTATAATGATTAAGTTGAAAGGTATCGTGCTGAATTTATTTAAGCATCTCATATTTGTTTTGAAGACTCTGAAACAAGTTCAGGGTGACGAAATAATGATTAAGGTTTTATGAAATGAACGAAGAAGAAAAAACATATAAAAAATTATTGGATGATTTAAAAAATCTTCCCAGGATTGATGCGCCAAAAAATTTTGAAACGGAGCTTTTAAGAAAAATCAATTCATCTGAAGTTGAAAAGAAAGAAAGCTTTTGGGACAAATTACTTTCGCCAGGTAAAATAGCACCCGCTGCTGTTGCTTTAGTTTCTGCTGCTATTATCTTTTTTGTTGTTGATATTAATTCAGAAGAAATGGAAGACCCCCTAAACATTGCTCCAAGATTGCGTGAGGATTTGATTGTCGTTGAATCAATAAATGATATTCCTATCGAACCATTAAAGAAATCAGGAATAGTTAAAGAACAATTAAATAATCTAGATGAAGGATTAATCGAAAAGAAAGAAATTAAAGATGAACTAAAAAGAAACGAAGTATCGTTAGAACGATCGGACTTGAAATCTAAATCCGTTAACCAATCAATTACAGATGAGCTAGCTTCGGATAAATCTGATTCTGATAGTTTTGGAACAGAAGAAACAAGAAATTTAGGTGGACGTGTAACACCGTCCGCTACTTTGGAATCTGAAATAATTAAAGCGGACAGTTTTGAAAGAGAAATGAAAAGAGAAAGGGATAGAATTGAAAATCTTCCAGTTATAAGGGGTAGAGCAGATGATGTAAGCAAAGATAATATCAACTTTATGCAGCGAAATCTTTCAGCAGAAGAGAAAAAAGAAGTTCAGCAGTTAAAAATGAAAGTACAGACTGAAAAAAGCTCAAAAACTGATCAAAAATCGAACAAATTGCCCTAAAAGTTATATTGGATAATACTGCTAAAACGTCTATATTTACAGCCATGATTTTAAGAAAAACTATTATTTAGGATTTTTATGAAAAAAGGAATTCATCCAGAATATAAACCAGTTGTATTTCAAGATGCATCTTGTGATTTTGCAATTTTAACTCGCTCCACGATTAGAACAAGCGATACTATTCAATGGACAGATGGAAATACTTATCCATTAGTTAAGTTAGAAATTTCAAGCGGTTCACATCCGTTCTTTACCGGAAAACAAAAGTTACTCGATACAGCCGGTAGAGTTGAAAAATTCAACAAGAAATACAGCAAGAAACAATAATATTCTTTTTGTATTTCTATTTATTTTTAGCCTCGATTATTCGGGGCTTTTTTATTTTTGGCTTTTAGAAATCGCAACAATTATTTAGGTTTTAATTAGATAACTAGATGAAGAAAAACACAAAAAATATTCTTATTGCCGCAGCAGTTTTAGTTGTGATTGCAATAGTAATGCTTCCAAAATTATTATCATCCTCCGAGAGTGGGAAAAATACAACACCCGGTGGCGGTGCTGATATGGTTATACCAGTTAAAGCACACATCGTATCTTTATCAACTTTAAATAACAGTGTTTTTACAACGGGTACTATTCTTGCCAACGAAGAAGTTGAACTGAGAAGCGAAACTTCCGGAAAGATTACTAAAATACTTTTTAAAGAAGGTTCGTTTGTTAGTAAAGGTGCCCTTTTAATAAAAATAAATGATGCTGATTTGCAAGCGCAGTTACGTAGAGCAGAATCAAAAGTGAAATTATCACAGGAGAAAGAAGCAAGACAAAGGCAACTTCGCGATGGTAATTTGATAAGTCAGGAAGAATATGATAATACTGTAAGTGAATTAAATGTTAATCAGGCTGATTATGATTTGATTAAAGCGCAAATAGATAAAACAGAAATTATAGCGCCATTTAGCGGCGTGGTTGGGTTGCGGTCCGTTAGCGAAGGAAGTTATGTTACAACCTCAATTGTGATAGCACGGCTGCAAAATTTTAACAGCATTAAAGTTGATTTCTCAATTCCCGAAATGTATTCCGCATCTGTAAAAAAGGGTGATGAACTTGAATTTAGAATCAGCGGAAGTAACCAGTTGTATAAGGCAAAAGTTTATGCAATAGAACCCAAAATTGATCCCGGTACAAGAACATTACAGATTAGAGCTATTTGCAGCGCATCTTACAAAGATTTAATACCCGGCGCTTTTGCAAATGTTGAGTTGAGTTTAAAGCAAACAAGTAACGCTGTGCTTATTCCAACTGTTTCAATCGTACCAGAACTAAAAGGACAAATAGTTTATCTTTATAAAAGCGGCGTTGTTGTGCCACAGCCTGTTGAAACAGGTGTTAGAGAAGAATCACTTGTTCAGATCGTTAAAGGCGTTAGTGAAGGTGACACGGTTATTACTTCTGGCATTTTACAGATCAGGTCAAATTCCAAAGTCAAAATTTCAGAATTTAATTAATCAGAATTTTCCAAATGAGTTTATCATCCATTAGTATTCAGCGTCCGGTACTTGCAATTGTAATGTCGATTGTAATTGTTGTATTTGGAATTCTTGGTTATACCTATTTGGGCGTGAGGGAATTTCCTTCTGTTGACCCACCCATAATTACTGTTTCTACAAACTATGTTGGCGCAAATGCTGATGTCATAGAAAGCCAGATTACTGAACCTCTCGAAGAATCAATAAACGGAATATCAGGTATAAAATCACTTACCTCTGTTAGCCGAGATGGAAGAAGCACAATAACAGTTGAGTTTGATATTGACATCGATCTTGAAGCAGCAACAAATGATGTTCGCGATAGAGTATCGAGATCACTTTCTAATCTTCCACCTGATGTTGATGTGCCTATTGTTGCAAAAGCTGATGCGGATGCGACACCAATTGTATTTATGAATGTGCAAAGTGATACTAGAAATTTGCTTGAGATTTCTGAAATAGCGAACAATGTTTTTAAAGAAAGATTTCAAACAATTAGTGGTGTTAGCAGTGTGCAAATCTGGGGCGAAAAAAAATATGCTATGCGATTGTGGCTTGATCCTGCTAAACTTGCTTCTTTTCAACTATCGCCTGTTGATGTTAGAAACGCACTTAATCGTGAAAATGTTGAACTTCCATCCGGAAGAATTGAAGGAGACAATACAGAGCTTTCAATTAGAACAATCGGCAGACTTCAGACTGAAGAAGAGTTTAACAATTTAATAATAAAAGAATCTGGCGGTAGTATTGTTCGAGTCAGAGATGTTGGCAACGCAAGATTAGGGGCAGAAAATGAACGCTCAATTTTAAAGCGTGATGGAATTCCGATGGTTGGTGTTGTATTAATTGCACAAGCCGGAGCAAATAATATTGCAATTGCGGACGAGTTTTATAGAAGGTTAGAGATACTTAAGAAATCGTTGCCGTCAGATATCAAAACAGGAATTGGATTTGATGTTACAACTTATATTCGCGAATCTATAAAAGAAGTTGAACAAACAATTTTAGTCGCTTTTGGATTGGTTGTATTAATTATCTTTTTGTTTTTGCGTGATTGGCGGACAACACTTATACCAATAATTGTAATTCCAATTTCGCTTATCGGTTCATTCTTTATAATGTACATTGCAGATTTTTCTATTAATGTGCTAACTCTGCTGGGCATTGTTCTTGCAATCGGTATGGTTGTGGATGATGCAATTGTTGTGTTGGAAAACATTTATTCAAAAATTGAAAATAAAATGGATCCCGTAGAAGCAGGCAAAAAAGGATCTGCTGAAATATTTTTTGCAGTTATCTCTACAACTGTTGCACTCGCTTCCGTTTTTATGCCGGTTATCTTTTTGCAAGGATTAACAGGCAGGCTTTTTAGAGAGTTTGGAATTGTTGTTGCTGGCGCTGTAATCATTTCGTCTTTTGTGGCCCTTACTTTAACACCTATGCTTAGCACAAAAATTCTAAAACGTAGAGAGCATCATAATTGGTTTTACAATATTACCGAACCATTTTTTGTAAAGATTAATGAAACTTACAAAAGGCATTTGGTTTTCTTTATCGCTCATCGCTGGTTTGCTTTTCCTGTAACCGCTTTTGCAATTATTTTAATTTACCTTTTATTTAAGGTTGTACCCACTGAGCTTGCACCGCTTGAAGACAGAAGTCGTTTATCCGTTATTGCCTCTGCTCCTGAGGGTGCAACATTTGAATACATGGATAGATACATTGATGAAGCTGTGGATGTAATTGGTAAAAATGTTCCAGAAAAAGAAGGAATTATTTCCGTTACTTCACCGGGATTTGGTGCTTCTAGTTCTGTTAATTCGGGATTTATCAATTTGATTTTGAAACAGCCTGAGTTGAGAAAAAAATCACAGCAGCAAATAGCTGACGAAATTACTCCATTGGTTAATTCACTTACAGGTGCACGAGCGTTTATTACACAGCAGCAGACTATTGGGGGCAGCAGACGCGGTGGTTTACCGGTTCAGTTTGTTTTGCAGGCTCCTAACTTTAAAACGTTAGAAGAATTTTTACCAAAGTTTATTGATGAAACAAGAAAGTATCCTGCATTTACAATTGTTGATGTGAATCTAAAATTCAATAAGCCTGAATTAAAACTTTTAATCGATAGACAAAAGGCACGCGCGCTTGGTGTTTCTACAATTGATATTGCACAGACAATTCAGGCTGCGTTTAGCGGACAAAGATTTGGTTATTTTATTAAAGATGGAAAACAATATCAGGTTATCGGACAATTTTCTCGAGAGAATAGAGATGCCCCGATTGATTTAAAATCTACTTATGTAAAAAATAACAAGGGAGAATTAATACAATTAGATAATGTTGTTTTTGTTAGTGAACAAAGCGCTCCACCACAGCTGTACAGATTTAACAGATATGTTTCTGCAACTGTTTCTGCTGGATTAGCGCCTGGTGTTTCTCTTGGTGAGGGAATTAATACTATGTATGAAATTGCTGATAAAGTTTTAGATGATAGATTCGCTACTGCTCTTGACGGCGCATCAAAAGATTTTAAGGAAAGTTCCTCAAGTTTACTTTTTGCTTTTATTTTGGCGCTTGGATTGATTTATCTTGTTCTTGCAGCACAGTTTGAAAGTTTTCGCGATCCTTTTATAATTTTGTTTACTGTTCCGCTTGCGCTTGCAGGTGCGTTGTTTTCTCTTTGGTATTTCAATCAAACTTTAAACATTTTTAGTGAGATTGGAATTATCATGCTTATAGGTTTGGTAACAAAAAACGGAATTTTAATTGTTGAATTTGCAAACCAGAGAAAAGCCACCGGACTTTCTAAAAATGAAGCAGTAGTTAGTGCCGCCGCATCCAGGTTAAGACCAATTTTAATGACAAGCCTTTCCACAGTTTTGGGAATTCTACCAATTGCACTTGCGCTTGGCGCAGGTTCCGAAAGCAGGGTTTCTATGGGTATAGCAGTTGTTGGCGGATTAATACTATCTACATTTTTAACTTTGTTTATTGTTCCAGCTATCTATTCATTCTTTTCAAGAAAAACTGCTACTGTTACAAATGTAACGGAGTAAGTCTAAAGCAAAATGCTCTCTTTTTACTTTTCACTTAGCAAATGATAATTAAAATTTAATTTGACTTTAAAAAATATTTTAATTTTGTTTGTTATGAGTTTTTGGAGGAATTATGTTCTGGGTAAAGGTTCTTAAAAATAATTTGTTCTCCCTTCCTTTTGTAGTTATTAAAAATATTCTGGCACGATTGTTTACTCTCTCTCTGCACTATTTATTGGGGTGGAGAGATGCTTCTAATTTATGTCTTACAACTTCTCAATAAATTGTATGAAGTTCCTAACACTTCAATACAAACTTTCCAAATCAATTTTCTTCTTAAATTTTACATTGTACATTTTGCATTGTACATTGATAATTCCCCAACTGGTTTTACATAGCCTAAAGGAATCAGTTTTTCTTTCCCTAAACATTTTTTAACAAGGTAATAAAGAAATGAAAAAAGTAATAGTTTGTTGTCTGATGTTTGTACTATGTAGTTTTGTTTTAGCACAGAGCAAAGAAGAAAGAATCCAGCAGCTTAAAAGCCGCGAAGATATAAAAGTAACAGAGATTGAACCCAACCTACTAAAACTTGAATACCCAAACGGTAAATTACTATACAAAAACATTGGGGACTATCAACAACCATCTACCAACAACCAACAATTATATTCTCCAACTTACGATAGCACAATAATAGACCTGACAACAATAGATACAACTCTTTATTGCCAGAAGTACAGGTTTTGGCAAACTGTACTAATCTCAAACCGTAAATTTCCCATTATAGGTGATATAAATGGAAATGGAAGGGTTGAACTGTATGGATTTGAAAAAGATTATACTATTGATTATACAAGTGTCGTAGCAAAAGAGATGAATGCAAACGGCACATTTGATTCAGTCTGGTATTATAGCCCAAGTACAGTTGCAAGAAATATTTATGATGTAGATGGGGATGGAAATTTAGACCTACATTTAATCTCGGAGGAAAGTGATACTGTTATTCATTGGGCAATTATGAAAAGTAAAATTTTTACCAAGCCTAGTGACACATCACTTGCAATCAATTTATCATTTGATTTTCAGGCAGAAGACTCCAACACTGTACAGTATAATCCACGATTCGCAATGCTGGATGGTGATTCGAGGACTGATTATTTGTACTTAGGTGCGCCAACAAGACAATACCTTGGAATTTATGAATACAACCCTGTAGCAAATTCCCTGGATTCAGTCTTTCATTATAATTACACGGGCATAGATACCTGGTTTGAAGGTTTTGCCGTTGATGATTTTGATAACGATGGTATCCCCGAAATTATTATTGGAGGCATTGACGGCAAAGTTGCTTCATTCGAAAGTACCGGTGATAATGCTTATCAACTAATCTGGACTGGTGAGGTACCTACTAACAATGCTTATATGCTTTGCAGTACAAATGATATAGACCGGAATGGCAAAAAAGAATTATGGGTTGGAGGCGATGCATTTTACAACGGTGTTGGGATAACAAGATTGAGCTGCTTTGAAGCAACTGGAAATAATTCCTATGAAATAGTTGGACGCATCGATTTAGTTGGAATTTTTACATTCTTCGCATATAACATACAGGCAGTGGACGTAGATAATGACGGTATAGATGAATTGATGGTTTGCATAGACGGGAATTTTCTCATTCTTAAATTTAATGGAAGTTCGGAACATCAAACTTATGAAGTATATTATATAAAACAGAATGATAGGGCATTGCAAGGTGAGAATAGTGTTTTTTGGGGAGGCACTATGTACGATTTAGACAATGATGGCAAAAAAGAAATACTTATTGATTGGGATCATATCAAAGAGAATATAGGTATCCGGTTCTATACTGCAATATATACGCCTGATAGTTTAACTAGTGTAAATGAACCTCCATCAATTATATATGATTATGACTTAGAACAAAATTTCCCAAACCCATTCAATCTATCTACACAAGTGAGGTTCATAATTCCAAATAGCTCTAAAGTATCTGTAAAAGTTTATAACCTATTAGGGAAAGAAATATCTGAATTAATAAATGAAGAACTACCACGCGGAAGTTATACAATTAACTGGGAAGCAAGGGATAAGGATAATAATCCTCTTCCTTCTGGAATATATTTTATAAAATTAAATGCCGGTAGTTTTAGCAATACTATAAAGGCAGTCTTACTTAAATAGTTTTTACAAGGTAAAAAAATATGAAAAAGACAATTTTAATTATCGTATTAATTTTTTCAGGTGCAATAATTGCACAATCCTGGAATAATATAGTAACTACAACTATAAACGAACCGAATCTTGTTCAACTTGAGAACTTTGCAAACAGGGATGGTATTCACGTTGTAGTTCAGAATTCAAATTCAACAAACTCTATTAAATATTATAGATTTAATAGCTCTGGCGTTGTTCAGACTACTACGACTATTGAGACACAGGGCGGTGCGGAATTTCCGAATATTGCAGGTGATAATGATCATCTGTATATAAGCTATCGCCTAGGAAATAATGTTGTTACAAAAAAATATATTTACGCAAACGGGACTTGGGAATCACAGTCTCCTATAAGTTTGAATAACCAAAACTGCGGTAACGTTGATAATGCTTATGATTATAGAGGGTTACACCTTGTTTATTCAGAGTTTGATGGTTCGAATTCTTATAAAACCAATTATTATTTATATGCTACTACAGTACCTTCAAATAATTTTGTTGTAAATAATTATGCAGATTATTTAGGTTGGCCAACAATAACTCTTTCATCAAATAAAGCTCATGTTGGATTTCACTCTGAAGGTTATGTTAAAACCCGAGATAAAAATTTAATTAATAATAGCTGGGAAAGCACACAATCATTAGTAATTACAGATGGCAATGAACGAGTGCAAAGCGGTTGCGATAAACTTTTTGATTTCTATGATGATTTAGTGCCTGGTATTTTTGTTAACCTTTACGTAAAAGAAAGAGATATTAACAGTAGCACATGGTCTTCTCCACAATTACTGAATTATTCTGTAAGCCCATATCTTGAGAACAGGGTAAGATCTACCGTAACTTATGACGGTAAAACTCATATAATATACCAGTCAAGCCAACTTTTGCATAGGAGTTATACTTGTTCAGAAGGTTCATGGTCAAGCGAATTTGGTGTCACCGATTATCCAAGTTTTACACAAAGCTCAGGTTTATCATCAGCATCAAATGATCTTTATGTCGTTTATCTTGAAACTTCAGGCTCAACTTATCTTAAATACCGTCAATACGATGCAGCACCGTTTGCACCACAAAATCCTCAACTCTCTGCAAACCCAGGAAATGGAATGGTAAGATTTAGCTGGACAAAGAATAACGAAGCGGATATTTCTGCTTATGAAGTTTGGAGAAAGATAAACACTGGAAGCTGGCAATTAATTTCAACAACTTCAAATAACTATTTTGTTGACCCGACATACTATTATGCACCTGGAGCAGGTGATTTTATGGTAACATATAAGGTTAGAGCTAAAGACGTTGGTAATTATTTTTCAGCATACAGTTCTGAAGTGAGTACAAGAGCAGAGGAATTGGGCAAACAAAAGGTTGTAAACAATTTAGAACTTGATTATGGATTATTGCAAAATTATCCAAATCCATTCAATCCAAGTACAAAAATTTCATATTCAATAAAAGAAGAAGGATTAGTAATATTAAAAGTTTACGATGTTTTAGGAAAAGAAATTGTAACTCTTGTAAATGAAAGCAAACCAGCAGGAGTTTATGAGGCAGAATTTAATGCTTCTCAACTGCCAAGTGGAATGTATATTTACAAAATTCAAGCAGGTAGTTTTTCAGATGTTAAAAAGATGATTTTGACAAAGTAATTGTCTATTTCGGGGGACAAGGGGAGACCTTGTCCCTTTTTAGTGTGGGGTTAAAAACACTTCAATTTTTAATAAAACCTTTGATTTTGCGCTATTTTTGATTTCCAAAAATGGAAATGGAGTTCTGAAACTTAAGACTCATATTTCCAAAATCGGAAGATAGACTCTGAAGGTTCAGGGTTGTATTTCTAAAATCGGAAATAGGACTCTGAAACTTAAAACACATATTTCCAAAAACGGAAGATATGCTCTGAAGGTTCAGGGTTGTATTTCTAATATTGGAAATAGGGCTCTGAAACTTAAAACTCGTATTTCCCAAAATGGAAGATGGACTCAGAAGCTTTCGAATTGTAATCTTAAAACGCAGAAAGAAATTAAAAAAAAATTTAATTACAAAGAAGGAATCTAACTTGTTTCAATCGTCTAATCGTAATAAAAAAGGCGATTCGAAGACCGCCTTTTAAATGTTAATTGTTCAATTCTAAATGTTCAATTAAAATCAAAATGCATTTTAATCATTGAGCATTTATCATTTAAGATTGAACATTAATTAAACAAGTCCCTGATCCAGCATAGCATCTGCAACTTTTAAGAAGCCGGCAATGTTTGCACCGTTAACATAATTGCCCGGCGTTCCATATTTTTCTGCAGTGGTAACACAGGTTTCGTGGATTCTAATCATAATTTCGTGTAAACGTTTATCAACTTCTTCACGATTCCATGGTAAGCGCATTGAATTTTGTGACATTTCTAATCCGGAAGTTGCGACACCGCCCGCGTTAGAAGCCTTTCCAGGGGCATAAAGAATTTTAGCATCAGTAAATACTTTAAATCCTTCGATAGTTGTTGGCATATTTGCACCTTCACAAACACACATACAACCATTCTTTACCAGTTCTTTAGCATTATTTTCATCTAACTCATTTTGTGTAGCGCAGGGAAGAGCAACATCGCATTTAACTTCCCAAGGACGCTTACCTGCAACAAACTTAACTTTAAATTCTTTTGCATAATCTTCAACTGCGTCTTTATTACTAGCTCTAAGTTTTAACATATAATCGATTTTTTCACCTTTAATTCCGTCCGGGTCATATACATATCCATCAGGACCGGAAAGTGTAACAACTTTTCCACCAAGCTCTGTTGCTTTTTGAACTGCGCCCCATGCAACGTTTCCAAACCCGGAAACTGCAACTATTTTACCATCAAACGAAGTGTTTTTTGTTTTTAACATTTCTTTTGCAAAATAAACTACGCCAAAGCCCGTAGCTTCCGGTCGGATTAATGATCCGCCCCAATTAATACCTTTACCAGTTAAAACACCAGTAAATTCATTACGTAATCTTTTATATTGTCCAAACAAGAAACCAATTTCTCTTCCACCTACACCAATATCACCAGCAGGGACATCAGTATTAGGACCGATATGTCTTGAAAGCTCCGTCATAAAGCTCTGGCAAAAACGCATAACTTCGTTATCAGATTTTCCTTTTGGATCAAAATCGGATCCGCCTTTACCACCGCCCATAGGCAATGTGGTTAAAGAATTTTTAAATACTTGCTCAAATGCTAAGAACTTTAGAATACCAAGTGTTACGGAGGGGTGAAATCTTAATCCACCTTTGTAAGGACCGATGGCAGAATTCATTTCAATTCTATATCCACGGTTAATGTGAATTTCACCTTGATCATCAATCCAAGGAACGCGGAATGTAATTGTTCTTTCTGGTTCTACCATTCTCTCTAGAATTTTCATTGAGCGGTACTCAGGATGACGTTGTAATACTAATTCAAGTGAACCCATTACTTCTTCAACCGCTTGGTGGAATTCCGGTTCTGCAGGATTTTTTGCTTTAACATCAGCAATTAATTTATTTGTGTAATCAGACATAAAAGACCTCTATTTTTGTTTGTTGTTCATCAACGATGAACTAAGTTTGTGATAAATAATTTTTTATTAATTGTATAAGTAGACAGAGAATTTTCGGAGTGTAAAGCACTTTTTCCCCTAAGAATTTTTATTGTTGCGTTTAGCATTTAGTGATAAAATCAATATTTTTTGTACATCAAAATTAGAAAGAAAAAAAGTAATTCCCTAAATAATTAAGGCGGATTAAGAGTGGATTAATCGATATTTTAATATCGTCTTTTAACAAATATTTCAATCAATAAATATAAATTGATAGTTCAACTAAACTTTTAAGAGAGGTATTTATGTCTTTAGAAATAATTAAGGAAAAAGTTGCGCAGGCCGTTGATATTTTAAATGAAAAAAATATTGATATGTGGGTTACATTCGTTCAGGAAACTAAGGTTTTAAAAGATCCAATTATGGATATGACAGTTGGAGATCATTCAACCTGGAAATCTGCGTTTATCATCAATAAAGATGGCGATACAACTGCAATTGTTGGTGATATGGAACTTGAGAATTTTGTTAAATCCGGTGTTTATAAAAACATTGTTGGTTATTTAAAATCATTTAAAGAACCGTTTGTAGAATATGTTAAGAAAAAAAATCCGCAAACAATTGCAATTAACTTTTCTGTAAACTCTGTTCTTTCGGATGGATTAACACATGGAATGTATTTGCTGCTGATGGATTATCTAAAAGGAACGGGATACGAAAATAAAATTGTAAGCGCTGAAGAAATCATCTCACCATTACGCGGAAGAAAATCCGATAAAGAGCTTGCAATTATGCAGGAAGCTGTTAATGAAACTTTAAAGATTTTTGCTAAGGTTACTGCTTACATCAAACCTGGGTTAAGTGAAAAAGATATTGCAGATTATGTTTTAAAGATCACAAAAGAAAAGGGTTTCGGTTTAGCCTGGGATGAAGAAACTTGCCCAGCTGTTTTTACAGGTCCGAATCCATCTAATCCGCACTCAGGTCCAACTGATCGTAAGATAGAAAAAGGTCATTTAATTAATATGGATTTTGGTATTTACTACAAAGGCTACTGTTCAGATCTGCAGAGGACATGGTATGTTTTAAAGGACGGAGAAACAAAAGCTCCAGATGCAGTACAAAAAGGATTTGAAATTATTCGTGATTCAATTCAAATGGTTGCTGATGCTTTAAAGCCTGGCGTTACCGGTGTTGAAATGGATGACATTGCAAGAAATTATATTACAAAAAATGGCTATCCGGAATATCCGCACGGACTAGGCCATCAAGTTGGAAAAGAAGTGCATGATGGCGGTGCAGGACTTTTCCCTCGATGGGAAAAATACGGCAATGCTCCATTTTTGAAACTAGAAGAACGACAGGTTTTTACAATCGAACCAAGGTTGCCTGTTGAAGGTTACGGAGTGTCTACACTTGAAGAAGAAGTTTATTTAACAGCAAGTGGTTGTAAATTCATCTCAAAACCTCAGAAAGAACTAATTTTAGTTTGATCAAAATCTGCTCATTTTATTTACAGCTTGGTGAATTATTGCCAAGCTGTAAACTATTAATTGCATTAAACTATTAACATTTCTACAGCTTCGGTTATTATTACTTCAATTTTGCAATTAACATTAACATTTCATCAAAAAAGTTCGATAATTAGATTATAAATAAAGTGTTTTTAGAGCTTTTAGTTGCAACCCATGGAATGAATATTGAACAAATCCGATAAAGATTTTTTCTAAAACAATACAAAAAACTAAGATAAAAAATTTGAGAAACGACAAAGCATTTTGGGATGAAAATCATATTAATGAAAATAATAATATGAGTCTCTCTAATTATTCTGTAATTGCCGATGATTTACCAGTATTATTATGTCGTTTTAGAAAAGATGGCTCAATAATTTTTGTAAATGACTCGTACGCTAAATTTTTTAACACTTCAAAAGATGTTTTAATCGGTACAAAGTTTTTTATCTCAGCTGATGAGTTTGAAAAAACCGGTTTCTCTAATCCATTTTTAAATAAATACAAAAAACAGTTTTCATTGCAGCTTAGCGATAACTCAATTCACTGGATTGAATGGACTGTTAACAGAATATCAGATCGGAATTCAGAAGGATTTGAATATCAGGCAATTGGGCAAGATATTTCTGAACACAAACTTCTTGAAGAACATTTAACAAAAATCTCTGTTGCCGTTGATCAAAGTAATTCCACAGTTGTAATAACGGATACTGAAGGAAACATTGAATATGTTAATCCCAGATTTACTAAAATAACCGGTTACACCGCCGATGAAGCTAAAGGGAAAAACACACGAATACTCAAGTCGGATAAGAATGATGCAAAAGTTTATGCTGATATGTGGAGTACAATCACAAAGGGGGATGAATGGCAAGGGGAATTATTAAACAAGAAAAAAAATGGCGAGTTGTTTTGGGAATTAGTAACAATATCCCCGGTTAAAAACGATAATGGAATTATAACTAATTATATAGCTATTAAAGAAGATATTAGTGATTTTAAAAAATCCGAAAAATTAGAAAAAACACTTTACCAAATATCGCGTGCCATAATTGACAACCAGGATCTTGATAGTCTTTACTCATCAATTCATAAATCGTTATCTGAAATTTTACCTGTAGAAAATTTTTTTATAGCAATTTATGATAAGAAAAAAAATCTTTTAAGTTTTCCTTACTTTGTAGATGAATATGACGAACCATACGAAACAGAACCCCCCGGAAAAGGATTAACTGAATATGTTCTAAGAACTGGCAAACCATTGCATGTAGATCAGGCAATATTTAAAACTTTAGTTGAAAAGGGAGAAGTTGATCTTGTTGGAACTGATTCACTTGATTGGATTGGTGTTCCGTTAAAAATTGGTGAAGATATTTTTGGTGTGCTTGTAGTTCAAACATATTCTGAAAAAAGAAGATTGGATGAGAACGATTTAAATGTTTTAATTTATGTTTCAGATCAAATTGCACTTGCCATTGAAAGAACAAGAACTAATAACTTATTAAAAAGCAGTGAAGAGCGTTATAAGCTTTTATTTGATAAAGCGGCTGATTTAATTTTAATTATTAATCCAACAGGAACAGTGCTTGATATCAATAATATTTTTGAACTAGAAACCGGTTACAAAAGAAATGAGTTAATTGGAAAAAATATTTTTCACTCGGGATTGCTGACCTCAAAATCTTCCGTATCAACAGCGTTTTATTTATCGCGATTAATGATTGGAAAAGATGTTCCAATTTTTGAAATAGATGGAATAAAAAAAGACGGGGATAATATTACATATGAACTTAGGGCTGTTCCTATTTTAGAAAAAGAGGAACTGATTGGTGTACAGGCTATCCTTAGAAATATTTCGGATCGAAAGAAAACCGAAGCAAAACTTCACCACAGTGAGAAACAACTATCGAACCTTATGTCTAGTTTACCAGGCATGGCGTATCGTTCCAGATACGATATAAACTGGACGATGGAGTTTGTTAGTCAGGGTTGTTTAGACCTTACTGGCTTCACGGCTGATGAATTAACTCTTAATTCTAAAATTTCTTATGCAGAACTTATCCATCCAGAAGACAAAGAAAATGTTTTTATAACAATTAGAGAATCAATTAATAAAAAAGCACCATATCAACTTGTCTATCGAATAAGAACAAAAAGCGGGGCAGAAAAATGGGCTTGGGAAAAAGGGACCGCGCAAGTTTCTAAAAAAGGGAAAGTAGAAACTTTAGAGGGGTTTGTCACCGATATTTCAGCCAGAGTCAATACAGAATCTGCTTTAAAAGAAAGTGAAGAACTTTATAAAAAGTTGATTGCAACTTTACCTGATATTATTACCATAACCGATATAAATGGTGAGATACTATTTTTGAATGATATTGGAATTAAATTTAGTGGCCACAAGAATTTTGAAGAAGTTAAAAATAAAAATATAATGGGCTTTATAGCTCAAAAGGATAAAGATAAAGGCTTTAGAAATTTTAAAAATGCACTTACAAAAAAGATTGGCCCACAGGAATACAACTTTGTGAATAGCAAAGGAGAAGAATTTCTTTTTGAGGTGCATCGTGAGGTATTGAGATCTTTTGACGAATCTCCATACGGACTTATTTTCTCGATGAGGGATATAACCTCTCGAAAAAAAGCGGAGATAGAACTTGCTCAATCCGAAGAAAAGTATAGAACTCTTATAGATAGTATTCAGGACGGCGTTTTCTTAATTGTTGATGGAATACTTTTATTTGTTAATAAGGCTTTTTCTAAAATGATAGGATATGAGAATGGCGAGATCGAAGGAGTTTCATTTCTTAAATTTGTGGCTCCTGAAGATGTTGAACTTGTAGTAGGTAATTATAAGTTAAGGCAGGAAGGTAAGCTGGCACCATCGTCATACGAATGGCGCATGCTTCATAAAAACGGCAGCAAGGTTTTTGTAAATATGAGTGCCCGAGTAATTAGTTATCAGGGTAAAAAAGCTACGATTGGAACTCTAAAAGATATTACTCATCAAAAAAAATTAGAACAAATACTGCTCAATCAAAAAAATCTATTTAAGGGGGTTGCAGATGCAGCAAATATACTTTTAACAGAAAGAAATTTTGATCTTGCGATTTCTAACACCTTAAAATCGCTTGGACAATCATCTGATATCGATAGAGTTTATATTTTTGAAAACCATTTTGACTCTAATTCTTCCGAACCATTGTTGAGTCAAAAATATGAGTGGACAAACGGTAAGGTGAGTCCCGAAATTGATAATCCCGAAATGCAAAACCTAAAATACTTTCCAATGTTTGAAAGTTGGTATCCAATATTAAATAACGGCGGGACTGTCAATAATTTGGTGAAGGATTTAAATCCTGAGTTAAAAAATTTACTTAGCATTCAAGGGATAAAATCTATTTTACTCGTACCAATAATGGTTAATAATCAGTTCTGGGGATTTATTGGCTTTGACTATTGTCAATCGGAAAGAATTTGGAGTGAAAGTGAGATATCAATTTTACAAACTACTGCAGCAAATCTCGGTGGTATAATTGAACGAGAAACGACTAAAAAAGAATTGATCGACGCAAAAAATACAGCTGAAGAAATGAGCAAGTTAAAATCTATTTTTCTTGCAAATATGAGTCACGAAATTAGAACTCCACTTATTGCGATTTTAGGTTACACAGAAATACTAAAATCAGAAGTTGAGCATCAAGAGTGGAATGACATGATTACCACAATTATGCAAAGCGGAAAAAGATTAATGGAAACTCTAAATCTTCTTTTAGATCTATCTAAAGTTGAAGCTGATAAAGTTCAAACAAATTACAACGAAATAAACATTGCAGAAGAAGTAACTGAAGTTGTAATTATGCTGGGTCCTGTTGCACAGAAGAAAAATCTTTACTTAAAATCTAAAATTGAAAAGGATGTTGTTCTATCAAAACTTGATAAAAGACTTTTACATTCTATTATCACAAATCTTGTAAACAATGCAATTAAGTACACAAATACAGGCGGAATTACAGTTGAGTTAAGCACCATTAACAGCAACGGAATAGACTATGCGATGATTAGAGTTGTTGATACAGGTATTGGAATTGCAAAAGAAGATCAGGAAAATGTTTTTGAAGAGTTTAGGCAGGTTAGTGAAGGTTACAATCGACATTTTGAAGGTGCCGGCTTAGGATTAACTATCTCTAAAAAGTTTGCAGAAAAAATGGGAGGTAGTATTTCTTTAGAAAGTGAAGTTGGCAAAGGCTCTACGTTTACAGTGGTATTCCAAGCTGAAGGAGAGGGTGTTAAATCAAAACCGATAAATACTATGACTAATGAGAATATTCTACCATCTCCCCTTAGAAAAAGAAGAAAAGTTTTAGTTGTTGATGATGACATTGCGACCAGAAATATTGTTGAACTATTTCTGCGTGGCGAAATTGAACTTGAATCGGCATCTAACAGTGAAGAAGCAACGGATTTAATAAATAAAGAGGTTTATTCCGTTGTTCTTATGGACATAAGCCTTGGCAAAGGTATAAGCGGTGTAGAGTTATTAAAAAATGTTAGAACACTTCCTCAATATAAAAATGTACCTATTATAGCCGTAACTGCTCATGCAATGGTTGGAGATAAAGAAAAGTTTTTATCATCAGGCTTTGATGATTACTTATCCAAACCATTTGGCAAAAAAGATTTGATAAACAAAGTTCGCAGTTGGGTTGCACATGGCAATTCTATTGGTAAGAGTTAAAAATTAAAACTCACAGATACGCTGGTAAGCGTCTACCAAATTATCCTTATACTCATCTAAACTAATTTCAATTGCCCCAAACATTTTAAGATGCTCAGTCATATATTGAACATCAAGCAGTGCAAAGTTCTTTTCTTTAAGATGATAAAGCAGATTAATTAATGCCGCTTTGGAAGCTTGTGAAACTTTTGAAAACATTGACTCGCCAAAAAAAGCACCTCGAAAAGTAACACCATATAATCCGCCAACAAGCGCTCCATTCTTCCACGTTTCAACCGAATGAAGATGACCGCGTTTAATTAATCTTTTGTATGCTTCGATTAGTCTTTCAGAAATCCATGTATGATCGCGGTCTGCGCAGCCTCTGATAACAGAAATTATTTCGGTATCGTGCTTGACTACAAAATTTAATTTATCAATTTCTTTTTTTGTGGATCTTGGGATATTAAAATTGTTAATGGGAATCACACATCTAGTATCTGGAAGGAACCATTCAATAGCTCCGGATTCTTGATCTGCCATAGGAAATGCCCCTGTAGCATACAGCCTTAGCATATTATCCGGTTTTAGAAATTCATCAAATATTTCGTCTTCTTTAGCGCTCATTTTTATCACTTAAATGCAGAAAATCGAACAAAATTTTTTTTGAAATTTACCTTGTTTAAGTTAACACATAAAATTTTATATTTCTTTATAAACTGAGTTAGTTCTAATAAATTTTATGAAAAAAACTGCAGTAGTTGCTCTCGGAGGAAACGCGCTTTTACGGGGAAATGAAATCGGCACTATCCAGCAACAGGAAAAAAACACATACGATACTTGCATCAACTTATTAAATCTTCTTAAGGAAAATTATAATCTTGTCATAACCCATGGCAATGGTCCGCAAGTTGGTAATATTATGCTGCGCAACGAAGCGGGATATAACAATTACAAAATTCCCAAAATGCCCCTTGATATCTGTGTTGCCGATTCACAAGGCGGGATTGGTTATATGATTGAGCGTCAGGTTTATAATCTTTTTAAAGATCAAAAAATTAGAAAAAATGTTGTAACTCTTGTTACACAGGTTTTAGTTGATAAAAATGATCCGGCATTTCAAAATCCGACCAAACCAGTTGGTGCGTTTTATCTAAAAGAAGAAGCTGATCTTCTTGCACGAGTAAACAACTTTGTGTTTAAAGAAGATCCAAGAAAACGTGGCTGGAGAAGAGTGGTTCCATCACCACAGCCAATAGATATTTTAAATAAAAAAACTATTAAAGATCTTGTTAAAAAAGGAAACTTAGTTATTGCTTCAGGCGGCGGAGGCGTTCCCGTTTATCGCGGTGAAGATAAAAAACTATATGGTGTTGAAGCTGTTATTGATAAAGATCATGCATCAGCATTGCTTGCGGCAGAAATTGGTGCAGAAGCATTTTATATTCTTACAGATGTTCCCAAAGTATATTTGCGATTTAATAAACCGGATCAGAAAGCGATAGATATAATTACTGCTGATGAGGCACAAAAGTATTATAATGATGGTGAATTTGCTGCTGGAAGTATGGGACCAAAAATACTTGCTGCAATTAAATTTGTAAAAGGTGGGGGTAAAGAAACCGTAATTACAGATTCAACTATGCTTGGCGATCCAAAAGGTGGAACTAGAATAGTAAGTAGTAAGTAGATTATATTTATTGATAAATTTTAATTGTTAGCAGTTTTGTTTCTTAAACCTGACCTTAAACTTTTAAAAATAGGAGTTATTTATGGCAGTTAACATGAAAGGCAAAGATTTAATTTCTATTGCTGATCTTACACTCGAAGAAATTTATGAGATTTTTGATGTAAGCAAATCTCTTAAAGAAAAAAAATATACCGGAGAGCCTCATCGTTTGCTTGAAGGTAAAACTCTTGGTATGATCTTTACGAAACGATCCACAAGAACAAGAGTTTCATTTGAAGTTGGTATTTATCAACTTGGCGGAATTGGACTATATTTTGGACCAAATGATTTACAACTTGGTACAAGTGAGAGTATTGAGGATACGGCCAAAGTTCTTGCAAGATATTTGGATGGAATTATGATTCGTACTTTTGCACACAGCGATGTTACAGATCTTGCAAAATATGCTAAAATTCCAGTTATAAACGGATTGACTGATTTACTTCATCCTTGTCAGGTTTTAACAGATTTATTTACTGTTCTTGAGAAGAAAAGAAAATTGCAAGGATTAAAACTTGCCTATATTGGCGATGGAAACAATATGGCTCATAGCTTATTAAATGGCTGTTCAAAAGTTGGAATGAACATTTCAATTGCCTCACCTTCCGGATATAAACCGGATAAGCAAATTGTTGAAAATGCTAAAAAGTTTGCAAAGTATATGGGCAGTAAAGTTGAAATTACTGATGATCCCGTTGCTGCAGTTAAAAATGCAGATATTGTTTATACAGATGTTTGGGCAAGTATGGGCCAGGAAGCAGAAGCTGCTGAACGCAGACAGAAATTTATGAGATACCAAGTAAATCCAAAGTTAGTTAACAACGCTAAAGAGGATTACCTGTTTATGCACTGTTTACCTGCACACCGCGGTGATGAAGTTGTAAACGAAGTTGCTGATTCTAGTAACTCAGTAATATTTGATGAAGCAGAAAACAGATTGCATGTTCAGAAGGCTGTAATGGCTTTAGTAATGTAGAGTTTTAAGCATCTTAGCGTTTCTGTGATCGATTTGTATCACAGAGGCGCTGAGATTATTCATCAATCTTCACCTCGAAATTTACTATCTCATAACCTTTATAAGTTTCGTAAGCTGCAAAACTAACCCCACATAAAACAGAAATCATTCCTAGTAAAAACAAAACCGTAACAAATGAATTTAGTTTTGTTAATTCTAATAAAAACCCAAATCCTATTGAAAGGGAAGTGAGAACAAATAAGGCAACTGCAATTGTGTAGGACAGCACAGCATTTCTAACAAGTTTAACTCTATAAACCAAACTTGAGATTTGCATAGATATACTTTCTAACCTTTGAGTTTCCTGATAATTAAAATTTTTATCATCCGTGGTTTTATGAATTGCTTTTCTTCTTTCTTCATTGAGCAAGCGAATTCTGTTTACAACAAGCGAATATTTATTGTTCATTCCAAGCAATAATAGTCCGCACGCGGAAATCATTATTCCAGGGGCAAGCATAAGTTGAATGATTTCAACAATCGAGGTAATGTTAGGCATATCTTAAATAAAATTATTTTTACTTGGAGTAAATATAATTATTTAAAACCTCAACAGTTGTTTTGCAATGATTAAGATCTATCTCTAAAAGATCACGAAGAGAAAGAACGCCAACAAGTTTTTCGTTATCTATAATTAAGATATGTCTTGTCTTAGCTTCTTTCATTTTTGCTAATACGGATTCATTAGGCTCATCTATTTTACCAATTACAAGTTTTGTGCTCATAATCTCATCAACAGCAGTCAAAAACAAATCTTTATCTTTTGCGATAACTCTTTTAACCAAATCACGTTCAGAAAATACACCGATTAACTTCTCATTCTTCATTACGGGTAAAAGTCCGACTCCCTTTGATGCCATGTAATTTACGGTATCTTTTACAGATGAGCCGGATTGAATAGTAAAAACTTCACGCCCATTTAGAATGTCCTTAATTGATTCCATATCTGACTCCTTAATTTAATTTTTTGAAATATAGTGTTTTTATGATGAAGTGCAAAGAGGAAATTTATTATAGATTTTTACTGCTCGGAAGATTGAAATATCAAGTGAAACAAAAGAATAATTTGATGGAAAAAAATCAAACTTCAGTTCTTCTAATAAAATCTGCAATTACTTTATCTGTTGAGTTTATTAGTTCTTCGGGTTTGCCTGTAAAATAGATGAGGCCATCGTTCATCATCGCAACACGATTTGCAACGTTTTTTACACTGTACATGTCGTGTGTAACAACTACAGAAGTAACATTTAATTTTGTTGATAGATCCTTTATTAGCTGATCGATAGAATCGGACATTATTGGATCGAGTCCGGTGGTTGGTTCATCGTATAAAATGTAAGATGGATTTGTAACAAGAGCACGCGCAAGGGCAACCCTCTTTTTCATTCCCCCGGAAAGTTCTGAAGGTTTTAGATTTAAAACATCTTCAAGATCAACTAAAGATAACTTTTCTTCAACGATATTTTTTATTTCAGATTTGGAATGATTCAATTTTGATTCAACTAAAGGAAGGCTGACATTTTCTTCAACAGTCATAGAATCAAATAGCGCTGCTCCCTGAAATAAAAACCCGAATTTTTTTCTTAAGGTGTAGAGCTCTTTTTGACTAAGATCATTTACAATATTGTTTTCGACTTTAACATAACCGGAATCCGGGCTTAGCAATCCAACAATATGCTTTATCAAAACACTTTTGCCGCATCCGCTTCTGCCGATGATAACAATAGTTTCTCCCTGCTCAATTGTAAGATTAACGCCGCGCAAAACTTTTTTGCCGCCAAAGTTTTTATGAAGATTACTTATTTCAATCATATTAAATCATTTGTTAACGAACAAAAATAATCAAAAAGATTTACTTATGACTTATTACTATGAAAGGTTATAAAATAAAAAGCCGGATTTTTTCAAACCCGGCTTTTCACCATCATCATCTACTCACAACCTGATCATTATTTGTTTACAATTATTTGAGCGCCTAATGATTGTGTTCCCTGACCACCAACTAGTCCTTTAGCAAATACTGTATAAATTTTTCCAGCAGTCAAGGAAATTCCTGGTAAATCTAATACAACTGTTGAGGTTCCGGCCAATCTTACTTGCAAATCATATGTACCTGCATCAAGTGGAGTGAAAGCAGAAGCTTGTTTAAATACATAATTACCAAAAACTACTGCACCCGTATTCGTTGTAATATCAACTGCCGGAGCGTTTGGTGACAAGTGAACGAATCTTACGTGTGCTTTGCCGGCTGCAGGTGATGTAAGATTATCTTCCAAAACAACTGCTTCTATCATGGCAACATTATTTACTGCAAATACTGAATAATCTTTATCTGCTGCTAAATTTAGATTTGCTTCTAAAGCAGTAGTAGTTGTTCCCGTTACATTGACTTTAACATTACGTGTTCCAGAGTTAACCTCTAAATATCCAGTGCTGTTAGGAAAAGTAAGATTAGTTCCTGCAACTGTATTATCAACTAAAAGATCAACTCCTGGCGCATCTGGTGATGCATGTGTAACTAAAACTTTTGATTTAGATGCTGGTGTTGGAGTAACAGTGTTTTCATCATCGCTGCAAGCTGTAAAAACTGTTATACCAAAGATTAACATTAAGAATAATGAAAGATATTTACGTGCGAACATTTGAACCTCCTGATATATATATTGTTAAATTATTTTTGTGATTGTAATAGCTTAACAGAAGTAAAATTTTTTTAGTTCCTTTTTATTTAGGTCATTTATTATTCCCTTTAAATGTTATTTTTAAGCAGGATTTTTTGGAACACAATCAGGGAAAAAAATGTTACGCAAAATTTTAATCACCATAATTGCATTTTTTAGCATTTCTAATAATGCTCAGACCATTTTTCCGTCATATTATTTAAATAATGATATGGAGTTTGCTACCCCCGGAACGATAATATTCGGGTTGGGCGGGTTTAATAATCCCGCGGAACTTTCTTTTCAGTCACAGCCAAATATTTATTTTACGTGGAATGACAAAGATGCAGGTGCAAATGATTTCAGCAGTTGGGGATTATTTACTTCTGTTCCTTATTTAGGTTTTGGTATTCACAATCAATCCTATAAAAACTTTTCAATAACTGATTACAAACTTTCAACTGCAATTGGCTCAGATGCTTTTGGTGTTGGACTTGGATACGGCTGGTCAACGGGAGATGTAAAATATCTTGAGCGATCTGATTTATTTACACTTGGGGCAATTTTTCGTCCTGCAAATTTTCTCTCATTTAATCTTATCGCAAACTTGCCTTCTAGAGGAGAAAGAGAAGGAATCATCGGAGCGGGTGTTAGACCTCTTGCTAATTATAATCTTTCCTTGTTTGGAGATTATACATTTACGGATGATAGAATAAGGGAAAAAATAAAATGGAGCGCAGGTGCAATTGTAGAACCATTAGATGGTTTAAGATTTATCGGTAGGTATTATGATGGGAAAAGTTTTAATGTAGGTGTTCAACTAGGTTTTGGTTCATTTGGTATAACAACAAATGCCCATTTTAATGAAGATGCCAAGCAATCATATAATACTTACGGCATACGAGTTGGCGCTGATGATAGAAACCTATTAAGAGTTTTTTCCGGCAAAGACAATTATGTTAGTATGAATTTGCAAGGCGGGGTCAAGTATCAGAACTTCAAATTGTTTGATAACAGCAGAACACTTTTTAATCTGTTAGAACAACTTAATGCCATAATAAATGATAATTCAGTTTCAGGTATTGCAATCAATCTTTCCGGAATGAACATCAACAAAGAAATGCTTTGGGAATTACGAGAAAAACTTAGAGAAATAAAATCCCACGGTAAAAAAGTTTATATCTACATAGATCGTGCAGGGATGGATGAATATCATTTTGCATCTGTTGCTGATAAAATAATTCTTGATCCGATGGGCACAATATCCCTCAATGGTTATTTGATGGGAAGAACATTCTTTAAGGGATCGCTTGAAATGCTAGGGCTTGGTTTCCGTGAGTTGAGATACTTTAAATATAAATCTGCCGTTGAAAATTATGCACGTAAAGATTTTAGTGAAGCCGATCGTGAACAAAGACAAAGACTTGTTGATGAAAACTATAATCTAGCGCAAAGAGAAATTTGTGCAAGCAGAAATTTTACACCTTCATACTTTGATGAACTTGTTGACAGTGCTTTTTTGTTTTTACCCGAAGATGCAATGAAATTAAGACTTGTTGATACACTTGCTCGTTGGAGTGATATAAATGAAATAATTAATAATTATGAAAAGGAAAACAAGAGTTTAATAAGTGCAAACTCATTAGAAGCTTTTAAAACACCGAATGATTATTGGGGATCCAAGCCTAAGATTGCGGTAATCTATGCAATTGGCGGTACGGGTATGGATGACGGAATTAAAGCGCGCAATTTGGTTAAATATGTTGAAGCTGCAATGAACAGCGGGAATGTTAAAGCAATTGTTGTACGTGTTGATTCGCCGGGTGGAGATGCGCTTGCTGCTGATCTTATAGCAGATGTACTTCACAAAGGAAAAGGGAAGAAGCCTATAATTGTTTCTCAGGGCTATGTAGCGGCTTCTGGCGGCTATTGGCTTTCTATGTTTGCTGATACTATTGTTGCCGCACCAAATACAATCACTGGCTCAATTGGGGTGATTGGTGCATATATATTTAACAAAACTTTAAAGCAGAACCTTGGAATGTCTGTTGATCACGTTCAGAAGGGAAAATTTGCTGATCTTGGTTTTGGCGCTACGATTCCGTTAATTGGAATCTCAATTCCTGATCGTGATTTTACAGAGGAAGAATTGAAGATGGCAGAAACAGGAATCAAAACTCTGTATAAAGGTTTTGTGGAAAAAGTAGCTTTGGGTAGGAACAAACCTTTTAATGAAATTGAAAAAATTGCGCAGGGAAGAGTGTGGTCCGGCAGCGATGGTTTAAAAAATGGATTGGTTGATGTACTAGGAGGATTGGATGATGCAATAAAAATAGCTTTGCAAAAAACTAATCTTACAAACAGCGAATACGAAATTATTGAAATGCCAGAACCAGAATGGTTTGATCTGAATTCATTTCTGCCAAGCTTTTTAAGAATCGAACAAAAAATTATTGAAGATCCGTTTATAAGAGATTTGAAATTCCGTTTACAGTATAACGGAATACCAATACCGCTCCTACCGCAGGATTTTATAGATGAGAATATGATTTACGAAGAATAAGATTATGCGCTAACTGCGGCTTAGCGCCTTTGCGAGAAATCCTTTTTCTGACGCAGAGACGCAAAGAACGCAAAGCTTACTTTAGAAGTATCATCTTCTTCGTTTCAACAAAATCACCAACTCTTAGCTGGTAAAAATAAACTCCATTTGCCAACTGATGACTGCCGACTGAAGACTGAAAATCTACTTCGTAACTTCCAGCATTTCTATACTCATTCACCAAAGTAGCAACCTCGTTTCCTAGAATATCGTAAACCTTTAAAGTTTGCCAACTGTCGACTGGAGACTGCCAACTTATTTTTGTGCTTGGATTAAATGGGTTTGGGTAGTTTTGTTGTAATAGATAACCGATAGATTGAATCCTATCTGTTTCTATACTGGTAATAGGAGAATAATTGTATAAATACTTGTGATTGTTAACCCACTCAGTAAAAACCCAAGTATAACTACTTTCAATTTTTAAATCCAAATTCATCAAATTCAAAAGTATATCGTGTCCAGTCTTCCCACCCGAATCGATAGCGTTGAAATTGTCGCTCAATACATTTGTCATTAGAATTATATGAATAAATTATTCTGCTACTTGTATCCCAATCGAAGGTACTCCAACGTAGAATCTTATCTTCAATAAGATTTAGTGATTCGTATGTATATATATCTTTTTGCGAATGTAACCAAGTGCTTTCAAAATACTCGTCCTGTATGAGTTCAGATATTAAATTATTTGGATTATAATTAGATATCCATCTGATATGATCACCCCATTCCGTGCCGCTCCAATAATTTAACATTTCCAAAATTTTGTTTTGGTTTTCATCATATTCATATAATCTTTGATTATCATTTACCCATTCGGTACCGTTCCATCCCTCATTGATGACCTCAATTACTAAATTGTTAATATTATATTCTTTTGAGCGTCTGGTTCGATTATCCCAGTTTCCATCGAATTGATAAACTTCTTCAATTAATCTGTTTTGCGAATCATATGTAAAATAGGTTTTATCAAGATTTATAAATAAGCTATCATAGAAATTTTGATTAATAGTTTGAATCAAATTATTATTTGAATCAAACGCATTAAAAATTTTTTCAGAATTAATCCACTTATCAATTACCCAATACTGTTTTATTATCGTTGTATCATTACCGCTTGTATCATAATTGTACAACTCTCTTTTCCCATTTATCCAAATCGAATCAGCCCAATTAAAAATATTTTTTTCTACTACCTGATAATTAGTGTTATATATTAAGTCAGTTTTTTCATAGTTCAACCAGGTATTACCACTGCCCCATAAATGGATCTGCTCAATGAGTATATATCCATTTTCTAAGAATTTCTTATTAGTGATTATTCTATTATTTGAGTTTGGGGCTTCATTACTTTTTACCCTTGTGGATTGATCGATTTTAAAAGGAATTGGGTCAAAGTAATTGTTGTAATCTAAGTTTTGATTTTGAGAGAATGTTAGTGCTGAAAAAGCTATTGATAAAATTAGAGTGATTTTCATAAAAGCCCCTTAATGAAAAGAGTAAAAAATTTCTACTTCAAAAAAGAGAAAGAAAAACCGCAAAGTCAAGAGCCCGTTAAGTTTAGGTTCAGGTTTAAGAGAGTAAAAACTATTCCAATAATTAAACAGTTAGCATTGATAATTTAACATTCTGCCTTGCTTTTCCTCACTTAAGCTTTCTTGTTATTAAAGCCCATTTCCTTTATTTTTTCACACCGATTTTGAGCATAGCATTCTGATTTATTTTGTTGATTCCAATGGAATGTTATCCGTAAAATACTTGTTTTTTAAAGAAATAAGCATAATATAATTGCTGGTCATTGCGAATCCCGATTATCGGGATGAAGCAATCTATATAACAGATTACTTAGTTGTCCTAATCAGACTCCTCGTATTGACACCAATGAAAGAACAAAGGAAATTTTTATGAGTGATGAAATTAAAAAAGATCCCAAAACTGAAGAGCTTGAAACCAGCGAGTGGCTTTATTCTCTAGATTATGTTCTTCAGAATAGTGGCCCTGAACGTGTTGTTGAACTTTTGCAGCAGCTGCAAATCCGTGCACATAAATCCGGAGTTCACGTTCCGTTTAGTGCAAACACGCCTTACATAAATACAATATCAAAAGAAAAACAACCGCCGTTTCCCGGTGATAGAGAAATTGAAAGACGAATAAAAAGCCTTATCCGCTGGATTGCAATGGCTATGGTTGTAAAAGCAAACAAACAGGAAGGCAGCGTTGGCGGACATATTTCTACCTATGCATCCGCTGCAACTTTGTATGAGATTGGTTTTAATCATTTCTTCCGTGGTAAGGGTGATGGCTACGATGGTGATCAAATTTATTTTCAGGGTCATGCTTCTCCCGGAATTTATGCTCGCGCTTTTCTTGAGGGAAGAATTACTAAAGAACAATTAAAAAACTTTAGAAGAGATTTAAAACCAGAAGGCGGCCTTACATCTTATCCGCATCCTTTCTTGATGCCGAACTTCTGGGAGTTTCCAACTGTTTCTATGGGATTAGGACCTTTACAGGCAATTTATCAAGCAAGATTTAATAGATATTTAGAAGATCGTGGATTAAAAAAACCGGGTGGTAAAGTTTGGGCATTTCTTGGTGATGGAGAAACTGATGAACCGGAATCTCTTGGTGCCATAACTCTTGCTTCGCGTGAAAAACTTGACAACTTAATTTTTGTTATTAATTGTAACCTCCAGCGATTAGATGGACCGGTTCGTGGGAACGCAAAAATTATACAGGAACTTGAAGCGATATTCCGTGGCGCAGGCTGGCATGTTATAAAAGTTATTTGGGGTGAAGATTGGGAATCATTATTGGATAAAGATGTTGATGGTAAACTTGTTAAACGTATGGGTGAAGTTGTTGATGGTGAATATCAAAAATACTCAGTTGAGGGTGGCGATTATATCAGAAAAAATTTCTTTGGCAAAGATCCTGATTTATTAAAGATGGTTGAGAAGATGACCGATGAACAATTGTTTAAGATGAAACGCGGCGGTCATGATCCTGAAAAAGTTTACGCAGCTTATAAAGAGGCTGTTGAATATACTGGTAAGCCAACCGTGATACTTGCTAAAACAATCAAAGGGTATGGACTTGGTGAAGCGGGCGAAGGAAAAAATGTAACTCATCAGCAGAAAAAATTAAATGAAGAAGAGATGAGAGAGTTTCGCAGCAGATTCGGTATTCCGATTTCTGATGAAGATATTTTAACTGATGCATTTTACAAACCTGCTGAAGATAGCGCAGAAATTACGTACATCAAGGAAAGAAGAAAACAACTTGGAGGATTTGTTCCAACCAGAAAAACAGATGTTCGACCAATAAAAACACCACCGGAAGCTATCTTTGAAGAATTTTATAAAGGTACAGAAGGGAGAGAAGTTTCTACCACGATGGTATTTGTTAGAATTCTTGCAAAACTTTTAAAGGATAAAGAACTTGGGAAATTAGTTGTTCCAATCGTTCCGGATGAAGCAAGAACATTTGGGATGGAAGCACTATTTAGACAAGTCGGTATTTACTCCCACGCCGGACAACTTTATGAACCTGTTGATAAAGATTCATTGCTATACTATAAAGAAGCAAAGGACGGACAAATACTTGAAGAAGGGATTAATGAAGCTGGTTCGATGTCTTCTTTTATTGCTGCAGGAACGGCCTACAACACACACGGAATTAATATGATTCCTTTCTTTATATATTACTCAATGTTTGGAATGCAGCGAGTTGGCGATTTAGTTTGGGCTGCCGGTGATATTGGCGCAAAAGGTTTTATGCTCGGTGGCACCGCGGGAAGAACAACTCTTAACGGCGAAGGTTTGCAGCATCAGGATGGACACAGCCATTTACTTGCTTATCCGGTTCCCAATCTTGTTACTTATGATCCTGCATATGCTTATGAGCTTGCCGTGATTATTCGTGATGGGATAAAAAGAATGTATGAAGATCAGGAACATGTTTTTTATTATATAACATTAATGAATGAAAACTATGCAATGCCAGAGATGCCTAAGGGTTCCAAAGAAGGCATTCTAAAAGGGATGTATAAGTTTAAAGCTTCTGATAAAAAGAATTCAAAGTTAAAAGCAAATTTATTTGGAAGTGGAACAATACTTAACGAAGTAATTAAGGCAGCAAAAATTCTTGAAGATGATTATCGTGTTGCCAGTGATGTTTGGAGTGTAACAAGTTATAAAGAATTAAGACGTGATGCACTTGAAGCTGAAAGATGGAATTTGCTTAATCCGACCTCTAAGCAAAAAGAATCTTATATAGAAAAAACGCTTGCAAAAGAAGATGGAGTTTTTGTAGCCTCTTCGGATTATGTTAAAGCGCTTCCTGATTCAATTTCTAAATGGTTCCCTGGTAGGTTATACTCGCTTGGTACTGATGGATTTGGAAGAAGTGAAACTCGAGAGGTGCTTCGTGATTTCTTTGAAGTGGATGCAAAACATATAGTGTTTGCAACTCTTACAGCGTTATTTAAAGAAGAAAAAATTAAGGATAAAGATTTGGATAAAGCGGCAAAAGAACTCGGTATAAATCCAAACAAACGTAACCCGATGAATACATAAAAGAGAGTTATAATTGCGTGTCCAATTGATGTTCTAAAGACTGGGACCAGGTATAGAATCAGCTTACGAGAGTGTTTGTATTATATTACAGATGTTAGTTGAAAAACAAAAGCTATTCCTGCTATTTATAAAGAGATAAATTTTTTTTTTTTTTTGTTTTTTTTTTTTTTTTTGAAAAAAAATTTTTTTTGAATTAAAAACAGTTGATGAATTTAATCCAGTCCAAGCACAAATATTTTTAGATGTGCTGGAAAAGAAGCTTTGGATTATTAATCATTTTTTTTTTTTTTAAAGGGGGGAAAAAAAAAATTTTTTTTTCCCCCCCGTTTTTCTTGGGGGTCTCTCTGTTCCCCCCGGGAAAAATTTTTTGGGAGGAACCCGGAAAGAAAATCAGGATTTTATAATGGCAACAGAATTTAAATTACCGGAACTTGGCGAAAACATTGAAGCTGCTGATGTAGTTAGTGTTCTTGTTAGTGAAGGCGATACAATTACAAAAGATCAGGCTATAATTGAAATTGAAACCGATAAAGCTACTATAGAAGTTCCATCTTCCGTTGAAGGTAAGATTACAAAACTTTTAGTAAAAGCAGGCGATAAAGTAAAAGTCGGTGAGACAATTTTTATGATTGATGAAGGCGGCAGTGCGACAGAAAAAGTTGAAGTAAGTAAGACTGAAAAGAAAAAAGAAGAAAAATTAGAAGTAAAAACTGAGCCGGAGGTTGAATACAAAGCTTCTTCTGTTCCATCATCTTCAGGCAAAAAAGAAATTATAGATTTTCGTTTACCTGATCTTGGAGAGAATATTGAATCCGCCGATGTGCTAAATGTTTTAGTAAAGATTGGCGATAGAATTGAGAATGATCAGGCAATACTCGAAATCGAAACTGATAAAGCTACAATAGAAGTTCCTACAACAGTTGCCGGAAAAGTTGTTGAGGTTTTAATTAAGGCCGGAAGCAAAGCTAAAGTCGGCGATGTGATAATTAAAGTGGAAACGAGCAAGACCGCTGCTGAAGAATCAAGACACATTGAAGTAAAAAAAGAAGAAACTAAAGAATCCGCAAAAGCTGATACCAAACAAGAGGAAGTTGCAGCTCTAACAGGTGAGCGCAAATCAATCCAGCCGATGGAATTGGATAATCAACCTCCGATATTAAAAGGCTCCGCGCCGGCGGCTCCTTCTGTTCGCAGAATTGCAAGGGAGATTGGTGTTGATATAAATAAAGTTCCTGGCTCGGGACCAAACGGCAGAATTTCAATGGATGATGTTAAAGCATTTTCCAAGAAACTTCATGAATCTTATGGCCAGGGTAGCGGAACAGGTCTAAATATAAAATCAGAATCTTTACCTGATTTCACAAAGTTTGGTTCGATCAACAAAGTTGAGATGACAAACATCCGCAAAAAAACTGCAGATCATCTTAGCTATGCATGGGCAACCATTCCGCACGTAACACAGTTTGATAAAGCCGATATTACTTTGCTGGAAAAAACCAGAAAAGAATTAAATAAAAATTCCGAAGCTAAGCTAACTGTAACAGCAATTCTTGTTAGAATAATTGTGGAAGCATTAAAGAAATTTCCTCAATTCAATTCCAGTATTGATATGGAGAAAAAAGAAATAATTTACAAGAGTTACTTTAACATTGGTGTTGCTGTTGATACAGAGTTTGGATTGATAGTGCCAGTTATTAAAAACTCTGATAAAAAATCATTAACAGAAATTTCTGTTGATATGAATGCTCTTGCTGAAAAAGCGCGCAATAAAAAAATAGGTTTGGATGATTTACAAGGCGGAAGTTTTACAATTTCTAATCTTGGTGGAATTGGCGGAACATATTTTACTCCTATTGTAAATGCACCGGAAGTTGCAATACTTGGTGTATCCCGCGGAAGCTTAGAACCAGTTTGGAATGGCTACGGTGTTTTTGAACCAAGATTAATGCTGCCATTATCATTGTCTTATGATCATAGGATTATTGATGGCGCTGATGCGATTAGATTTTTACGATTTGTTGTTGAAGCCCTTGAACAGCCGGTAAAGATTCTTATGTAGTTTGGATTCGGAGCAGGAGATTTATCAAACCAAAAAAAAGAAGTACTAATATGAAATATGAAATAGCAAAAAATGATTTAGAAAAATGGGCTGATTATTTATTGAATTATAGCTTGGATGGAATAAAAAAAGATGATGTAGTGATGGTAAAAGGTGAAAACATTTGCTGGCCACTGATGAGTGTGCTGCAGGATAAAATATTTGCTGCTGGCGGAATTGCAGATATAAATATTATTGCACCAGATAACGACAGAGGTAAAGTTTGGGGTAATTCAATTGCAATACACGGAAGCCTGGAACAAATTAATAAAGTTCCGCAATGGCATTCAGACAGATATAAGGCTATGACAAAATATATCGAGATACTTGGTGTTTCAAATCCTGAATATTTTAGAAATGCCAAAGAAGAACTTGCAAAGGAAATTATGAAAGCTGATGCTCCGGTAAAAGATATTCGTCTTAACAAGCCATGGGTATTAACTCTTTTCCCTACAAATGGTTTTGCGGACATGGAGGGAATGACACTTCAGGAATATTCTGATTTTATAGTTAAAGCCTCAACAGTTGATCCTCGTCTGCTTGATGAAGTTGAAGAAGATATTTTTCAACTATTGAAAAAAAGCTCTGAAATAAAAATTCAAACGGTGCATCCCAAAACAAGAAAAGAACTCGAACTAAAGCTGAATATCAAAGGAAGAAATATTATTAAATGCACAGGTAAAAGAAATTTTCCGGATGGTGAGGTTTTTACAAGTCCTGATGCAAATTCTGTTGAAGGTGAAATATTTGTGGATCTTCCAGTATTCCAGGGTGGAATGGATATTCAGGGAATCTATTTAAGATTTGATAGTGGGGTTATAAAAGAATATTCCGCTGAACAAGGTTTTGAAGCATTGAAAAAAATTATTGAAACTGATGAAGGCTCTCATAGACTTGGCGAAGTGGCTCTCGGTATGAATAACGGAATGAATAAGGTTTTAAAGCACCCTTTGTTTGTTGAAAAGGTTGGTGGTACGTTGCATATAGCTATCGGACAGAGTTACCCAGAAGCATATGTCGATGACAATAATTCTGAGGAAGGTAAAACCAAAATATCCGAGTTACAATCAAAAGGAATATATAATCAATCCGCACAGCATGTAGATATTGTTACAGATTTTCGCCCTGGTGGAAGCGGCAAAGCAGTTTATGTTGATGATGTAAAATTGGAAATTGAAAACAATATTTGGATTGTACCAGACAAATAGTAAAAGATAGGTGAACTTTGGCAACACAAAATATTAATCTAACAGTAATCGGTGGCGGACCAGGTGGATATGCCGCAGCATTTCTTGCTGCTGATCTTGGAATGGATGTTACGCTCATTGATCTTGATAAAAATCCTGGTGGCGTTTGTCTGTATCGTGGATGCATTCCATCAAAAGCATTACTTCATGTTGCTAAACTTATTCACGAAGCTGAAGAAGCTAAGAATTGGGGAATAGAATTCGGAGCCCCAAAGATCGATATTAATAAACTCCGTGACTTTAAGAATAAAGTTGTTGATAAATTAACAAACGGGCTTGGACAAATATCAAAGCAAAGAAAAATAAATTTCATACAAGGCAGAGCAAGTTTTATAAACTCTTCAACACTTAAGATTGAAAAAGTTGACGGCCAAACCATCGAGCATTCTTTTGAAAAAGCCATTATAGCAACAGGTTCTGTTATTGCGACAATTCCATCATTGAATATTCAATCAAAAAGATTACTTAATTCAACCTCAGCACTTGATTTACCTGAAATTCCAAAATCACTTTTAGTTGTTGGCGGCGGATACATCGGACTTGAGCTTGGTTCTGTTTATGAAGCACTTGGAACAAAAGTTTCAGTTGTTGAAATGATGCCCGGATTACTGCCGGGAGCAGATCGTGATCTTGTAAACTATCTTTCTCTACGTATTAAAAAATCTTTTGCTGAAGTAATGACAAATAGTAAAGTCCTAGAGATGAAGGAAGTAAAAGATGGAATAAGTGTTAAGATTCAGGATGATAAAGGAAACGTTACAGATAAAGTTTATGATTATGTTTTAATGTCCATTGGAAGAAAACCGGAAACAAAGGGGCTTGGATTAGAAAACACAAAAGTTACTTTAACTGATCGCGGCTGGATAAAAGTTGATAAGCAGCTAAGATCAACTGATCCGAATATTTTTGCTATTGGAGATATTGTTGGAGAACCGATGCTTGCACATAAAGCATCACACGAAGGAAGAGTTGCTGTTGAGGTTATAGCAGGACACAAAGTTACATTTGAACCACTTGCTATTCCCGCAGTTGTATTTACTGATCCTGAAATTGCATGGGCAGGAATAACCGAAGAACAAGCAAAGAAAGGCGGAATAAAATACGAAGTTGCAAAATTTCCCTGGGCTGCAAGCGGCAGAGCAGTTACACTAGATAGAAATGATGGAGTAACAAAATTAATTGTTGATCCGGACACACAAAGATTACTTGGGATTGGAATTTGTGGTCCTGGTGCAGGCGAGTTAATTGCTGAAGGTGTTCTTGCAATTGAAATGGGTGCTAATGTAACTGATTTGAAACTTACAATTCATCCACATCCAACATTATCAGAAACAATTATGGATGCGGCAGAAGTTTTCTTTGGACAAAGCTCACATTTTTATAAACCGAAGAGATAAAGTTTCAATAGCAATTCTATCTATAAAGAAAAACCCAATTCATACAAAGAATCGGGTTTCCTGTTTTAAACTTTTAAGAAAAACTCTAATCCATCTTCAATTCAATTTCCTGTCGCCAATCTAAAAGCATAGATTTATGCAGTGCAAGTATTCCTTCTTTAGTAACGCTTGAAGGGGCAGGCACTAGTTCGTTGAGTCTATCAAAAGCAATACTTCTGTTCTCAGTACTAATAAGTTGAATAATATGCCACAATGATAGAGATTCTTTTTTAGTCATTTGAGTCATAATAGTTCCAACCGAAGGATCGTTTATTCCGCTAAAATTTTGTAACAAATTAATTAATTCAGGTGAAGAGCCGGATGGATATGGAATTGCATATCTCCCTCTTGAAATTAAACAATCAAAGTTTTTTGGAACGTAAGAATCAAAGTCTTTTATGTTAACAATCACCCAGCCACTTTCAACGGTTAATTTACATGTACCAGTCTCATCCACGCCTAAACGAAATGCGCTGCCTTTGTACAATTCCGTAAATTTTGCCAATGGGGTTGTAACAATCAAAACATCAGACGCATCACCTTCAAATTTTTTAATTTGACCTTTGTCTAATATTATTTCATTACTGTTTTTAGTCCTAGAAACAATTGAGGAATTATCAATTAATAATCTTCCCATTTCCGGAATCGTAACAGTAACTGAAGAAGCATCATCGGTTTCAATTTTGCTCTCGGAGGCGAAGCCATCATCTTTGCTCATAATATTATTGTTAATTTTGGGTTGACCGGAAAGCTGGATTACTTCCCATCCGCCTCCAGAGGTAATAAAAATATAAGCAGCTATTACAGCACCTAATCCCAATATTATATAAGCAATTTTTTTAAATAAGTCAGGATCAAAATTAAACTGTTTTCTAGATTTTTTAGGCTTTTTAATTTCTTCTTCAGGATACCGATCCTTACCAGATAATTCCTCTTCTCCGCTTTTTACTTGATTTTCTTTGTCTGCCAATTCCTCAGCAATTTTATCCAGTTCATTTTGTTCGCGTATTTTTACATCCATTATATATTTGAAGATACCATTTCGTACATCAGTAGATGGTTGCAATTCAGGGATAACTTTTGAAATTTTTTCTGCCATTATGGTTTCATTAGACAAGGATGGCTCACTACTTATAAGTTTGTCATGAGCAATTTCCAAATGAATCGATACTTGATCTTTCTTTATTCCCATCATATCGGAAATTTCTTCAATCGAGTAGCCTTCAATTTTGTTAAGAACAAAAATCATTCTCTCTTGATCTGGTAAATCAAGAATGTATTTGTCTAGTTCATCTTTCGATTCAAGTTCTCTTAATTCATTATGGTTTATTTTTGTTTTACTTTTTTGCGAACGAAGCGAATCGATCGTTTTATAAACTGTTATTGCACTTAGCCATTTAAGAAATGATGCATCGCTTCTTACAAGATTAATTTTTTTCCATGCCTCTATAAAAGTTTCTTTTGTAATGGATTCTGCAAGAGCTTTGTTTGCAGTAAGACGAATTGCAAATGCATAAATTTTCGCAAGGTTCATCTGGAATAACTGTTCAATGGCGGCATTGTTCCCTTGCTTTGCATTTTCAATTAATGATCGAACAAATTTATTATCTGAACTCAATGTTATTCTCCGATTTTATTTTAATCTACCACGACAAAATTACTCTAAGTAAAACTAAATATCTACTTAGCTTAAACAATTAACTATAATAAAAGTAAGTTTTCTAACTCCGTAGTCGTGTTTACAGGCTGATTACATTTGTAATCACGACAAACAAAAAATGTCGCCTTATTATCTTTCATTTTCATATCTTTTGTAAAAGATAACAATTCATCAAAAGTGCTATTAATATTATCGGATCTTAGAACAACAACTTTATTCGGATTATAGAAATTTCTAATAAGTTCTAAAGCATTAATGACAATATTATCCTGCAGTTCGGAAACAATTACAATTTCAGTGGATGATGAAAAAAGGAAATCCAGCCCACACATAAACATAGAAAATGCCGAAGGCGAACGTGAGATATAACTTGAAAAATATTTTACAAGTTCCAAAGCTTTGTTTTCATAATTAACATCAGATATAAATCGAGAAAGCCTTAATAGATTTAATAGAGCAATAGAATTTCCAGAAGGAATTGCTCCATCGTAAACTTCTTTTTGTCTTGTTATTATTTTTTCGCTTGTAGATGATGTAAAGAACAATCCACCGTTGTGTTCATCCCAATAATCTTGCATTAAGATTTCATTTAGCTCAACTGCTTTTTTTAGATATTTAATTTCAAAAGTAGTTTCGTAGAGATCGATTAAGGCATTTATCAAAAAAGCATAATCATCTAAATGAGCAGGTAAACCGGATTCACCATCTCGGAAGCGATGAATTAATTTACCGTCTTTTTTTGTTAAATGCTTTTCAATAAACAAATAAGATTTTTCCGCGACATCAGCATAAGTGCAGTTGTTAAAAGCCTGTGCTGCTTTTGCAAAAGCAGAAATCATCAATCCATTCCAGTCAGTTAATACTTTGTCATCTTTATGCGGATGAATTCTTTTCTCTCTATAATCAAAAAGTTTTTGACGGATTGATCCTAACTTATTAAAAAAATCATCCTCGCTTATATTAAACTCATTGGCAAGTTCTTTATAGGAATTTCTGAGATGCAAAATATTAGTTCCGGGCATCATTCCTTTTGATTCATCAATCCAGTTTCCATTATTAGCAACATTAAAAAATTTTATTGCAAAATTGGATTCGCCTTTATCCAAAATATTTCTCAACTCATCAGCGTCCCACAGATAAAATTTACCTTCTTCACCTTCACTATCAGCATCTTCAGCGGAATAAAAACCACCATCGGGGTGAGTCATATCGCGTAAAACATATTCTAATATTTCTTCAGCGGTTTTTTTGTAGAATATATTTTTTGTTGCAAGATATGATTCCGTGTAGGCCATAACTAACATTGCCTGATCGTACAACATCTTTTCAAAATGCGGTACTAACCAATGTTGATCAGTTGAGTAGCGTGCAAATCCAAACCCAATATGATCATAAATCCCTCCGCGGCGCATTTCTGTTAAAGTTTTTTCAACCATCTCAAGTGCTTTTGGTTGATTATTTCTTTTCCAATACCTTAACAGGAACAATAAATTATGCGGCGATGGAAATTTGGGAGCGTTTCCAAATCCGCCATTCGTTTCATCGTATCTTTTACTTAACTCATTGTAAGTTTTGTCTAAAATTGTTTCATCTATTTCTGTAGAATCCAAAATTAAATTTTGTTTACTTAAAGATGTGGCAATCTCTTCCGCTGATCTTAGAACGTCCTCTTTTTGATTTAACCAAACGGATTTAAGTTTTGGAACTAATTCCATCATGCCAATTCTGTTAAATCTATTATGTTTTGGAAAATATGTTCCGGTAAAAAATGGTTTCTTATCCGGGGTCATTACAATAGTTAAAGGCCATCCACCACTGCCTGTAACCATCTGGCAAACGGCCATATAAATCCCATCAATATCGGGACGCTCTTCACGATCTACTTTTATTGATACAAAAGCATCGTTCATCAGTTTTGCTACTTCTTCATCTTCAAATGATTCTTTTTCCATCACGTGGCACCAATGGCAGGTTGAGTATCCAATTGAAAGAAAAATTGGTTTGTCTTCAACTTTTGCTTTATCAAATGCTTCATCAGTCCACGCGAACCAGTTTACAGGATTAAATGCATGCTGCAATAAGTAGGGGCTTTTTTCTTTTATTAGTCTGTTAGGTTTTTGATCCATTTTTTTACAATTAAATTTTGGTTTTAAGTTAAGAATTATTCTGATGCGATAGAACATGGGTTATGATAATTGCGCTTAGAATCACAGTTTTGTAAAGATTCTTACTGCGTTTTCAGTTGTTAAAATTATTCTTTTTTGATAAGTTGCCACACGTTTTAACACATTTAATAACTTAAAATTCATAGCAAAAATGGAAAACAAAAACAGTTTTTTTGTACCAGCTGTAATAATCGGTATTAGTTTTATAATTGGTGTAGTATTCTTTACAAATGCCTGGAAATCAAGTCAAAGAGCTAATCAAACAATAAATGTTACCGGCTCAGCTAAAAAAGAAATTGTATCAGATCTTGGTTTTTTACGAGGAACAATTTCTGTTCAATCTTCAACCTCAGAAAGTGCATATGCTGAGTTGAACAGACAAAAGCCAATTCTTATTTCATATCTTACAAATAAAGGTTTTCCAAAAGATAAAATTGAGTTTTTTACTATAAACAATTATCCTGTTTATGAGATGAATGAACAAGGGTACAGTTCCGGAAGAGTAATTGGATATGTGTATAGTCAAAGAATTGAAATCCAATCAACAGAAGTAAATAAAATTAAAGAACTTTCACTTGATATAACTTCGCTTATTCAAAAAGGTGTTAGCTTTAATGTTGAACAACCGGAATATCATTACACAAAAATGGCCGATTTAAAAATTGAAATTCAGGCAGCGGCTGCAAAAGACGCAATGATACGAGCACAAAAAATTGCCGATGCAACGGATAGAGATCTTGGACCAATGCGAAGTGCAAGAATGGGTGTCCTTCAAATAACTCCAAAATTTTCTAATGCAATTTCAGATTATGGAATAAACGATCTTAGTTCCATAGATAAAGAAATTATTGGCGTTGTTAACGCTTCGTTTGAAATAGAATAACTTGATTAAAAATTTTTCGTTCACAAATTGATTACAAGAATATGACTAAACCTCAAATATGGGTAGCCGCTTTTTTACTTTTATTTATTGTTCTTTTTATGATTGGTCGCATAACTAAAGAAGATGAAGCGCCAATGAAAGATTTTTCCGGAATGAACAATTCTTCAATGGGTCAGCAAACAACTGATGAAATTACGGGAGAAAAACTTGTTATGACTTTTGGATGTGTGAATTGTCATGGAAGTAATCTTGCTGGATCGAATTCAGGACCTTCTTTAAAGGGATTGAAACAATATTGGAGCGGCAGAGATGATTTAATTAATTATCTACGCAACCCAAATTCGTTCATGGATTCTGACAGATTTAAATCATATAGAGTTAGATACCAAAATGGAATGATGCCATCTTTTGGCAATAAAGATGTTAAAGATTTAGGAAAGATTGCAGATTATCTGCTATCCCAGTAAATAATAATTATTTTTTTAAGGCGATTTAATTAATTGCAATTGCAGTTGTTAAGTCGCCTTTTTTGTTATCGAACAACTATTAATAGTAGGTTAATAACTCTACATTATTTTTGTTTATTTTCGATAATAATTAGAACAATAATTGTTTTGCATTAAAGGAATATGAATCAGATAGATGTTTGAAAAATATAAAAATCTTGTGTTTGGTAACGATGAAGCTTTTGATATTCAAAAGAGAATATTCTTGCTGATAACCCATATCTCATTTATTATAGCTTTAGTTGGAATTACAACAAATATTTTGCTTGGATTAGATACACTTTTAACAATTGTAACAATTTTTGCCGCTCTAGTAATCCTTTACTTTCATATCCGTGTCAAGAATTCCCATTTAGATTTGAAATATGCCATCGGATTTTTTATTATCTCTGTTATTACTCTTAGTTGCCTCTGGTTTTTTAATGGGGGGTATAATGGCAATAATAGCGTTTTAATCTTTGTTTATTTTATTGTAACAATAACAATACTTCCTCCAAAACACAGAATGTTATCATTTTTTATTTATGCTGTAATGATCTTAATTCTTATTACACTTCAGTACTTATACCCTCATACAATAGTCCCGTATCAGAATGAGGGTCAAAGATATATTGATCTAGTACTTGGTTACTTTCTTTATATAGTACTGGCTTATAATATTCAAAACACTATATTAAAAAATTATGATATTGAACATGCACGAGTTAAAATAAAAAGTGATCAGCTAAGCCAACTTATTCAGCAGTTGAGTACCACTAATCAGCAGCTGGAAGAATCAATAAAAAGAGTGGAAGAATTGAATGCTTCCAAAGATCGCTTTATTACGGTTCTTTCACATGATTTAAGAAGTCCTTTTCAGGGATTGCTTGGAATTACAAAAACATTAGAAGCAAACTATAGTTCTTTTTCTGATGAAGAAAAGCAATTTTATATTACTCAAATAAATCATTCATTAGATAAATTGTATGCTTTTCTGGAACAATTACTTTTATGGGGTAGAGTTCAAAGAAGTTCTCTTAAGCTTAATTATAAAATGTGTGATATTAATGAATTGATTGATCAAATCGTATCTGTTTTATCGGAAACAGCATCAAGGAAAAAAATCTCCGTTGATATAAAATGTCAGGATGCTCTAAACTCTGAATTAGATAAAGAAATGATATCCATAGTTTTAAGAAACTTACTTACTAACGCAATAAAATTTTCCCCAGTTGGCAGTTGGATAAAGATAAAATCTGAAAATAATAATGAAGAATTAAAAATATCTGTTGTTGATAACGGAGTTGGGATTTCTGAAGAACACATTCACAAATTATTTAATTTGGATGAAAATTTTAGTACTATCGGAACAGATGGTGAGCAAGGCACCGGGATGGGACTGATCCTTTGTAACGACATTATTAAAAAACACGACGGAAAAATTTCTGTTCAAAGTAAAGAGGGAAGAGGGTCAACTTTTACAATTGTTATTCCCAAACTCTATAAAAAATTAAACTAAATTATAGCCCAGTCCACTAAATGTGGACCGAGCCTATAGAATATTATTTCATCAAAATCATCTTGCGTGTAGAAGTAAAATTATCGGCTTTTATTGTGTAGAAATATACTCCAGATGTAAAATCCTTTGCATTAAATTGAACAGTATGTTTGCCAGCTTCCATAAAATCATTAACAAGCGTTACAACTTCTGATCCAAGAATATTATAAACTTTTAAAGTTACACTGCTGGATTTTGCAAGAGAAAAATTAATTTCTGTACTTGGATTAAATGGATTAGGATAATTTTGAGCAAGGGAATATTCGTCAACTGTTCCATAATCCACTTCCACAGAATTATAAATTTTAAACGAGCCATCAAAATCTATTTGTTTTAATCTGTAAAAAGATTTTCCTTTTATAGGATTTTCATCTACAAAAGAATAAGTTGATTTTTCAGTTGTTGTTCCTTTACCACTTGTAAATCCCAATTTTTGCCAGCTGGTATTTGATTTTGAAGATCTTCTTTCAATATCAAACCCCATGTTGTTTGTTTCGGAAGAAGTAATCCAATTCAATAAGATGTTTTTATCCTGCGCTATAGCAGTAAATGAACTGAGTTCAACTGGTACAATTCCATAAACCAAAATTCCAATATCATCAATGTACCAGCCGTCTTTTGTAAGCGAGCCGTCAGTTTTTAATTCAAACTTTAGTTTAACTTGATTTGAATTGTAAGAAGTCAAATCCATTTCCTCATTCACCCAGCTTGATTGAACTCCATCATATAAAGGTTCGCCGTTTGGTTGAAATGAACCAGTCCCTGGTTGAGTAAAGTTACCGGCAAGAGGTGTAAAGGTGCTGCCGTTGTTTGTTGAAATCTCGACTTGACCGTAATCATAGTTGCTTTCAATATCATACTTTGTCCAAAAACTTAATCTTGGATGAGCGTACGAACTGAGATCAATTGCATTTTTTTGTGTCATTGTAACGGTTGCATTGTTCGTATAGCTGCCTGTTTTACTATCAGTAAAGCTTGAAGGTGAAGTGTGATAGCTAGTTGTAGAAGCTTCCCATTTGGGTGATGTTGTTGGAGTATAAGTTATGTTCCATAGTAAAAGCGGATCATTTGTTGTATCAGCGAAAACCATTATTGGAGTACCGGTTATAAAACTTAGTGTATCTACAAACATTGGCGTTCCGGATGTTGAAACAGTTACAAGCATCTTAACATTTACATCTGCAGGCATGGTGCTACCAATTGTAAATGATAAATTCTGTGAATTACTATATGTTGTTCTGGTTGCGATGTTTCCAACATTAATATTTCCGGAAGTAATTGTAATTAATGGGTTATCTGAGCTTAAAGACAAGGATACATTTGTAGCATCGCTTAAGCCTTTATTTCTTATTTGCGGAATTATTAAATCAACAATATCGCCAGGATTAAAAAACTGCTGTGAAAAATTTGGATTTATTAGACTGACAGATTCACCGGCAACCCATGTCATATACAAGTTTGGTTGTAAATTTTCTATAGCAAGTGGAAAAATTTCTGCTTGAGTAGGCCAAAACCCTGTTGAACCAACTTCCGGTGTCATCGATAGAATCTTTGGTTTTGATGTTTGCTCACCATACATCCAGTCATCTGTTGAACCATTTACATCGTATAAAATAACAGGTGGTTGCCCGTTCTCATATCCATTGTAAGCTACCATGTCAGTTGAGTACTCAACAAAAATATTATTATCTGGAGTTTGAATCGTTTCATATCCCCAAGGATAAAGCAAAAGATTGCTGTACGTATGATAGTTAAGTGCTGTTTTAAAAGTTTTTGTGTTCACAAAATCTCTTATTGCCTGAGTTTCAGGTTCAGAAAAAGCAAATGGCCCTCTGTAAGTTAAATCTGAAGGAATGTTACTTGAGCCAGAATTATTGTACCCCCACTGATACCCGAAATTTCTATTTAAATCAATGCCATAACTTCCATCGCCATTATTTTTTCTATTCTTTCTCCAATCCCCGCCACCATTTGGATTCGTTGTCCTGTTATATTCATATCCATCAGGATTTACCACTGGTTGAAAATATATTTCTCTGTTGTTAACTAAATAAGTTACTTCAGGATCAGTTCCGTAATTTTCTAACAAATAATACATATAATACATTACGGTCATCATGCCCTGTGGTTCTCTACAATGAATAAGTGAGTTGTAAAAAACCTGTGGTTCATTTTCGTTTACGTTTGGATTATCTGAAATCTTAACAACATAAATAGGCCTGCCTTCAACAGTTGTTCCTATAGAAAATTTTTGTGTTATTATGTTTGGATATAGCGCAAACATAGAATCAAGTCTTGCGTTAATTTCTGCAAGTGTCAAAAATCCACCCATAGAACCAAAACCAAATCCTTCTACTCCAAAATCATTTTTACTTTGCTGAATGACAGCAGATTTTTCGGTTTCAGATAGCGTCGGTTGTTTAGAATAGTAATCAAGCCAATCATCTATTAATACATCGTATCTAAAATTTGTTAGCTGAAGTTTCGAAAATTGTTCATCACTTAAATACACAGTAAGTGAATTATCTTTTCCTCTGAAGGCGTGATCTATTTCTAATCCGGCAGTTTGCAAAGCAGCGTAATCGGATTTATCATTCACATAAATCTTAACCTGTTTATAATTTTGCGAATAAGCAGAAATAAAAAATGTTAAAGTTAACAACAGTGTTAAAAAATATTTCATATTTTTCCCTTGATAATAATTTTGATTTTTAGTGGTATAAATTACTAGTTTAATTTTATTTTTCCTGACTTTTATGTTATTTAGCAATTGAACCATTTTACAAATATTATGCTTAATAATTTTATTAAAAAGTTAAAATAATGGATAAAATAACAGTTTATGAAAAACCAACCTGTACAACTTGTAGAAAAGTTGCAAAAGCTTTCTCAGAGCAAGGCATAGATTTTGAAAAGGTAAACTATTATATCGAGCCATTTTCAAAGTCATTGCTAAAAACTTTGATTAAAAAAATGAAGCTGAAACCATCTGAATTGCTTAGAAAAAATGAAGATGCTTACAAAAATTTAAAAGTAAAAATCAAAAAATCTAGTGAAGACTAGATATTAAATTTAATGATTAATAATCCCGATCTAATTCAAAGACCAATTGTTGAAAGAGGAGATAAAGCAATACTTGCACGACCACCGGAAAGAATTAAAGAAATAATTTAGTGTTTTGCGATAACTAAATTATTTTTCCGCTAAAAGATTTTCTCTACACTTTTGTAATTCAGATAATTGCTCCTTTGAAAGTTCAGGATATTTTAAGTTCAGCTTTGTTAATGTTTCAACAATTATTTCACTTACTAGAAAACGCATAAACCATTTTTTGTCTGCTGGAATAATATACCAAGGTGCATGCTTTTTACTAGTTGCAGAAATTGCTTCTTCATAAGCCATTTGATATTCGTTCCAAAGTTTTCTTTCCTCAATATCGGAGGCAGAAAATTTCCAATTTTTAGATTGATCATTTATACGATCAAGGAATCTATTCTTTTGTTCTTCTTTTGAAACGTGCAAGAAAAATTTTAATACTATCGTGCCATTTTCATAGAGATAGTTTTCAAAATTATTAATCTGTTCATACCTTTTTTTCCAGATTTTGTTATCGACTAATTCCTCAGGAATTCTTTGATACTTTAAAAGATCGTGCACTTTTACAACTAATACTTCTTCATAATGTGAGCGATTAAAAATCCCAATTCTACCTCTTTCTGGTAAAGATTTAGCTATTCGCCAAAGATAACCGTGATCCATTTCTTCTTTTGATGGCTGTTTAAAACTATAAACCTGTGTGCCCTGTGGATTAAGTCCGCTCATAACATGCTTAATTGTTGAATCTTTTCCCGCTGCATCCATAGCCTGAAAGATTAGCAAAACAGAATACTTATCCGAAGCATAAAGTTTGTTTTGAAGTTCAACCATCTTCTCAATATTCTTTTCTAAAAGGGTTTTTCCCTCGTCTTTTGATTTGAGGCTGGAGGTATCCTTTGTTGGAAATTTTTTTAGTGAGATTTTTGAATTGGGTTTAGCTAAATAATTCGATGTTTTCATTGAAAAGCCGTTTAATTCCTGTTTTGTTTAATAGTAATAAATTATTACAGACGCTACATTAATAATTTATAAAAAAAAGGAGTGCGGTACTAAACTATTTTAGTTTTATATCGATAATAACCTTAGTGCATTATTTGTAATATAATTTAACACTGTTCGTTTGTTTGAATATGAGACGTTAAAATTTTTTTACTAACGCAATAATTACTTGATTTATAGGGTAATTATTTCTAAAAGCGGTAATAAATTAGATATTTACATATTACACTGGTTTATAAAAGCTTGGCATAACTGTTGCCAAAGTTTAGCAGTAAAACTATAGAATTAATAACATTTGCAGTTCAAAACACACAGTGACCGATCAAATAAATAAAAGCATATTCGAAGTTCTACCTGATTTTTTTGATAAAAATCAGCTAGATGAATTTATTTCACTTTACAAATCATCCTTAAGTGGTAAACTGGAAGCTGAAAAATTTCAAGAAGAAAAGGAGTTTGAGTATAAGGTTCAGGATGGATTAAATTATCGCTCACAAGTAGATTTGCTTATTACTTTTTCTGGAAACAATCTTCCCAGAGAAAAATTCCTCTCATTATTGCTATATATTAGCCAGGCTTCAATTACCAACGGTGAATTTTTAGCCGCAATCGATATTAATCAAAAAATTATTGCACTAACTGTAAATGATAAAAATATGATTGACCTAAATGCGAATGCCCACCTATTAGTGGGTGAAATTTACAGTAGGCAGGCAAACTGGCAGGATGGTTTTAGTTTTGTAAATCGTGCGTTAGATATTTTTACTACGGTAAACGATGTTAAAGGAATTGCTAAATGCGAAAATCTACTTGGAACAATTCATGGTGATCTTGGCGATATTAAAAAAGCTATCGAAAATTTTGAATCAGCTCTTGAAAAATCAAACGATGAATCAAACTATATTGAAAAAGCGAAGATTGAAATAAATTTAGGAATTGTTAGCAGCATTAAAGGATTTTTTGATGAAGCATTGGTTTTTTTCAAACGCGCTCTTATTAATTACACTAAGGTTGATGATAAAAAAAGAATTGCAGAAATTCATCAAAACATTGGAATGGTGTATACCAAAAAAGGTGATTATCAATATGCAATAAAAGAGTTTGATGAGAGCTTATCATACGCTATCGAAACAAACTATTTACAGAACATAGGCATTGTTTATTTAAGTAAAGCCTTTGCATATTCTAAGATGAATGATTTTTCTTTGGCAAACGCTTTTGCAGACAAATCTATGGAAGTTGCTCATAAGTTAAATGATAAACTCACCATTGCAGAAGTTTATAAGATTAAAGGTATTATCCAGCGAAGTGTACAAAACTATATACTCTCTGAAAACTATTTAGAAACAAGTTTACGATTAAATATCGAAGCAGGTAACCAGTTGAACAGAGCTGAAACTTATCAGGAACTTGGTGTTTTATACAATGCGATGGGTAAATTAGATAAGAGTAAGGAAAACTTTAAACTTGCATTACAGTTCTTTAAGAAAATTAATTCTGAACCTGATATAACAAATCTCGAAAATCTTTTAGCATCCAAATAAAAAAGGCTTGCCCCTAAACTGAGCAAGCATTTTGTTTTTTTCAATATTTAATTTTTTAGTTTCCTAAGTTAAAACCTTTCAAACTGTCTAAACTTCCAAAACTTGGTAGAGCAATCGCAGTTACTATCATACCTATTACAAAGTAAACTACTATGGCAATAATTATTACAACCACTAGATAACCCACTAATTTATCTTGTGGTGTCTCTTTAACTATTTGTAACCCTAAATACATTAGATAGAGCGAATACAATCCTAGTATTCCTAAAATCCCGAGTATCGGAATGATGCTAAAAATCCCTACTATCCATGCTGCTGTGTAGGAATAAACCGCAACTTTTAATGAAGCGTCCATATTTTTTGATGATCCAAAAGATGGAGCCAACGCGTCGATAATGAATGCAATTAGATAGACTCCAGCCAAACTTAAAATGTAGTATACAACTGCATAAATGAGCCCGTTTGTAACCGGAATTTTATAAGAGCCAAAGGGTCCTAAGGAGACACCAACTAATGATTGTCCAATAAAGGTAGCAATAACCGGAATGATTGCTAAAATCATTGCATATTTAGTAAACAAATCAGCTGTAGTTGATTGTTCATTCTTTATTACTTCCCATTCAGTTTTGGGTGTAATAAGAATATTTTTAGCACGGTCAACAAGATTCATATAGTACTCCTATAATTTGTGAATAATGCGCTTAAAAATAGTTAACAAAATTATTTTTCAACCCCAAAATCTTTCCAGCTTTCAAGTTTTCCGATATCAATCATATCTACAGCAGCTTTCATTTGATCCATAGAAACATTATTTCCGTTTGCTTCTATAACAAATCTTTTTGCAACAAGTATTGATATCTCTCCATCTTTATTTTCATTGTTATACTTTTCATAACCTTTGTTGCCTTTATAAGTTATAGTTTTTTCATAACCATTATCATTTTCTTTGTCGATATCCACCATATACCAGCCATAAGCAGCTAAACCGGATAAACCTGAAACACTACCAAGATCTGTAATTTTAAGATCGATCGAAACATTGGATTCATCATCGTTATAATCAGCGTTAGCATTAGAAATATTCATACCCATTGCCGCAACTTTTTCACCCTCTAAATTGCTTCGCTTCAAGTTCCCAATGCTTTCAGGCAGTAAAGCCTTTAGTTCTCTAAAATCAACCGGATCAACTTTTTTACCCTCGGTAAAGCCTTCTGAAACTTCTTTCATTTTATCTGCATAGTTTTCAAGATCGGTTTTGTTATTTGAGGATTCGTCTAGTGGTGAGTCTGATTTCTTTTCTCCGCAGCCTAAAAAACTAAAAGAGAAAGCAAGTAAAACAAGTACTAATAATTTATTGCTCATTTAAACTCCTTAATTATTATTTTGTTATTAGATTTTAAGTAAGTTCTATTTAGTCATTGATTGAGTGATAGAAAACTAAGAAAAATACGTTATCATCACAATAGTTGTGCAACAACTTTTTAATTATTCAACACACAACAATTAACCATCAAAAGGATGGTAAAGATTTTATGTTTTGTAGTTAAATTTAATTCCGAAATATTAAATCTTAAGACAATAAAAGGATAAATTTTATGATAAGTAAAGAATTGCTTGATATTCTCTGTTGCCCAGAAACAAAAGCAGATTTAGTACTTGATGGTAGCACGCTTGTTTCGGTAGATAAGGAAACAAGAAGACGTTACAGAATCGAAGACGATATTCCCATTATGTTAATTGAAGAGTCAGAACAATTAAAATTAGAGGAATGGGTTACAATTATGAAAAAACACGGTAAGCCTGTTTAATTATTATTACATAAGTTATTGTATTTTATCTTTCACAAACATTATAGTTAGTTATGGATCCAATTAATATCATCATCGGGCTTAATATCATCGCAACATTTGGGGCAAATGTTGGTGCGGCAAAAAAGGGAGTTAAGGATAAACTTGGTGTATTTAAAGATAAACCCAAAACTTATCTTCAAACTCTACCACTTGTATTATCTACAATAACTCTTGTGGTGTTAATTGTTAGTTTATTTCAGGTTGGAACACTTGAATACAAAGCAGAGTTCCAGACAATTAGAATTATTGGGTTAGCTTTTTATTTAGTTTTTTCCTGGGTTCAAATTTGGGCAACAAAAGTTTTGGGTGATAATTTCTCGCAGGATATCGCAATTAAAAAAGATCATCAGCTTGTTACATCGGGTCCATTTAAATTCATTCGACATCCACAATATCTTTCACAATTCTTAATGGATTTTGGTGCTGCTATAGCTACATTAAGTTTTATACTTGCACCTTTGGCTCTTATACAACTTCCATTTTTATTTATGCGAGCATATTTAGAAGATAAACTTCTTGAAAAACATTTTGGTGAACTCTTTAGAAATTATAAAAAGAAAACCGGAATGTTAGTCCCCTTTTTAGGTTAACAGAATTTTTGTTATGAAATTATTTTGGATACTCTTTTTTACTATACTTTTGGCTTTCCAATCATTTGCACAAGACGGTAACAACGTTCTTGTAGTTACAAAAGATGGGATGAAGAACATTCCAGCTTATGTACGCGAAGCAACTATATATTTTTCACTTAAAGACTTTGCTGATGTTCTTGGCGTAAATTATTACTACAATGATGAAGCTCAAAAAATTGAAGTTAAGTTTGATAAATACTTTGTTAAAGCATCTGCAAGAAACCCTTTTCTAATTTTGAGTGAAAAGAATGGTGATAAACAAATAGCCATTCAACTGCCCACATCAACATATTTAATTAACAATAAAGTTTATGTGCCTCTTAAATACTCGCTTAAACCACTTGAAATGGCTTACGGAAAAGAATTAAGTTTTAATTCTCCAAATAAAATTGTTATCGGAAAAATTAAAGATGAGAGAACCGATACCTCAAGAGAAAACCCATCCGCTTTTAACATAACAGGAATGGTGCTTAACGAAAAAGCCAACGGAACTTTAATAACTCTTAAATCCAACAAGCGTATTCCATCATACTTAAGTGCATTTAAAAATAATGTACTTACGTTAACCTTTAGAAAAGTTAGCGTGGATGTTGATAAAGTTAATTACATCGGTACTGAAGGAGTGGTTAAAAAAGTAGAAAGCAAAAATGTTGGTGCTGATGCTGTAATTAATATTACAATGGGCAAAGAGTATACGACAAATGAAGTAATGAATATTGAGCAGAGTAATGATATTCAAATCACAATCCATAACAAGCTTTTTAACCGAACCGGCAATTCAAATAAATTTAAAGAAAAGTGGGAGTTTGATGTTATTGTTATTGATGCCGGACATGGCGGAAAAGATGCTGGTGCTATCGGAGTAAACGGCGTTAAAGAAAAAGATATAAATCTTGCTATCGCTCTTAAGCTTGGTAAACTGATACAAGAAAACATGAAAGACGTTAAAGTTGTTTACACTCGTAAAACAGATGTTTTTATTGATCTTTATAAGCGTGGTAAAATTGCTAATGAAAATAATGGAAAACTTTTTATATCAATTCATTGTAACTCCATACCAAAAAAAACCAAGCGATGCAAATGGTTTTGAAGTTTATCTTCTTCGCCCGGGTAGAACTAAAGAAGCAATTTCTATCGCCGAATTTGAAAACAGCGTAATACAATATGAAGAAAATTCAAACCGCTACGAAAAGCTAACTGATGAAAATTTTATTCTTGTTAGTATGGCGCACTCAACTTATATGAAATATTCAGAAAGATTTGCTGAGGATTTACATAAAGAATTCAGCAAACATCCAACACTTTCTTCCCGTGGAGTTAAGCAAGCAGGATTTTATGTGCTTGTTGGTGCTTCAATGCCAAGCGTACTGATAGAAAGTGGATTTCTTTCCAACACAAAAGATGCTAAACATTTAAGTTCAGCCTCGGGGCAGCAAAAATTTGCTGAGTATGTTTTTAATGGCATCAAAAAATACCGCGAAAGCTATGAGTTTGAAATGCAGAATGAGTAAGATTTTTTCCTCCTTTTTTTGAAAGACTGTTAAAAAATAATAAAAGGTCATTTCTGCCTTAGGCATTCCTACGGAAGAAGGAGGTTACGACTGAGAAATCTTTATTAATCTTATCAATCAGATTTCTCCCTTCGGTCGAAAAGACAAAAACTGCATTTCTATAACACAATTTAAAAGTTAAAAAAAATTTTTATGACTAAAATTCACATTAGTTTGAATTTCCCAAATTTTTTTGTAAAATTACTTTGTAATTATTTTTCTTTATGGGTTTAGGATGAAGTTTTTATTTGTTTCTCTTGCATTTGGTTTTAGTTTTCTTCTCTTTAACTCTTGCCATGAGCGCGGACCGCTATTTCCTGATCCTGCGCTTGGTTTAGGATTGAGAGATTTTTCCTGCACGGAAGCGTGGATTGAATTACAAGTTGGCAACAATGATAAAACTGCTAATATCTATATCAAAAAAAATGATAAGATAATACAAACTATAAGACTTGGACAATCAGACTCATTATTTTATTTTGATAACTTACAACCAAATACAAATTACAAGTTTGATGCTGTTACTTACGATGACGGAAAAGAAATAAAAAGCAATCCTGTTACATTTACAACTCTTGATACAACAAGCCACAACTTTACTTGGCAAACTTTTGAGTTCGGACAGCATAGCAGCAGCACATTCTATGATGTTTCAATAATAGATGAAAATAATATTTGGGCAGTTGGTGAGATTTATATGAATGATTCACTAGGCAACCCCGATCCAATCGCTTACAATGCTGTACATTGGAACGGAAATGACTGGGAATTAAAAAGAATAAATATGCTAAGCAGTTGTAATCCTGTAACATTCCCACCATTGAAGGCTATTTGGGCTTTTTCTGAAAACAATATTGTTTTTACAAGTGGAGGAAGTATTGGATGGTTTGATGGTACCAATAACAGAACCGATTGTACAATAAGACCTTTATTGACAGGTTCAATCAACAAACTCTGGGGCAGTAGCGGTGTTGATTTGTACGTAGTTGGTAATAATGGCAATATCGCTCATAACAACGGCAGCAGTTGGACTAGGATAATGAGCGGGACAACATTAAATATAAATGATATATGGGGAAGTTATAACAATGTTACGAATAAGTATGAAATCCTTGCTGTAGCTTCAGTGTCTTCAAGTTTTGAAAGAGCTATCTTAAGTATTGACCCCTCAACAAAAAAAATAACACAGTTATCCTCACAACCCATACAATATACGCTGAACGGAATATGGTTTAAAAGCGGTAAACATTATTATGCAATAGGTGACGGTATATATGAGAAAAGTAGACTAAATGATGCAAATTGGAAAAATAAACCCCGTGATTTTACAGAGTATTTTACACGAAATATAAGGGGCAATGATATAAACGATTTATTTATAGTGGGGGATTTCGGAGAGATACTTCATTTTAATGGTTCAAGCTGGTTCACATATAACGAACACTATATGCAAGGAATTTTGTTTTCTGTTGCAACGAAAAATAATATTGTGGTAACAGTTGGTTTAAATGGAAGTAAAGCAACTATTATACAAGGAACAAGAAACTAAAATATTGCTTCGTTATCAACAATTTTTACTTAACCCTAACCTCATTTGGCAGTTCATTAATATCTTCAGGCTGGATAGGGAAGTGTGCTGCAAGAATTTTACCTGCTTGTTCTATTCCGTTTACTAAACCGTTAAAATATTTTTGTTGTTTAAAATTATCACTAATGCTTTTTGCAATTTCATCCCAAACAGATTGATCAACTTTTTCGTTAATCCCTTTATCGGCAAGAATTGAAAAACCTTTTACATTAAAGATTATAAAAAATAAGATGCCGGTTGAACCTTTTGTTTTACCAATTTTAGCAGAAACAAATTCCTTTTCAGCAAGTGAATGAACAGATTTGTGCTTTTCAAGCAGATTACGTTTTTCTTTTAAGGTAATTACAAGCTCACCGGAAGTTGTTTTTTCAATCTCACCAATCTTTGCTGAAATTAATTTTAATTCTTCATCGGTTAAATATTTATAAATAAATTTCTTAGACATTTTCTTTAATTGTTTTTATTCTCAATCTCAAAATTCAAAAGAGTTGGGTTAATGTCAAACTTTATGCGGACATAAACGTGTATTGTCATTTCGAAGGAGTCCACGACTGAGAAATCTTTAGTCATCTTTTTTCCAGATTTCTTCCTTCGGTCGAAATGACAAAAGGATTATAAAAAAAAAGCGCATCAAACGATGCGCTTTCCCAGGGAGAGATCATACGAACAATTATTTTTTGTAAACGCTAATATCACCGCCTGATGTAATTGCGATTAAAGGCTTGCCTCCTTTATTAATATTCGCATCAATTTTAGACTCGCTCAATTTAGAAACATTGTTAAGTGTTAAATTGCAATCAACATCACCACCGGAAGTTTTTAATTCTGCCTTCGCATCAAAATCTGCTGGAATTTTTACATCAATATCGCCGCCGCTAGTTTTTAATTCTATCCCCTGATTGATTCCTGTATATTCAAGATCAATATCACCGCCGGAAGTACTTGCTTCAATTTTTGCATTCTTGCAGAAAAGATTAATATCTCCGCCCGAAGTTTTAGCGAAAAAATTTCCTTCAAATCTATCACCCCAAATATCACCGCCAGAAGTCTTTAAATATATACCACCATTAACTCCGCCAACTTTAATATCACCACCGGAAGTGTTTGCATTGATATTAAAATTTTCAGGAACTTTGATTTCAAACTTTAGATTGATATTAGAAAACCAGTTCCAACCGCCTTTTCTGTCCGCAGTAACTGTTATCTCATCAGAGGTAGCATCAAAAATAAAATCGTACTTATCAGCTGCGTTATCATTACCGAAAACCTTAACATAAACTTCAGATCTATTCCAAGTTGTAAAAATTATATCACCTGCATCTGCATCTACATTTATTTTTTTACCCGGAGAGATTTGAAAAGATTTCTCTTTTATTACTTTTTTATTATCAGGTTTTGATGAGGCTAAAACATAACTAACGGGTACTATAATAATTAAAGCAAGAATTATTGAACTTTTAGTAATTAATTTCATATCAGACTCCTTAAGATTTAATCAATTAGACAATCAAAACTACTTTTTAGTTACTGCAGATTAAAATCTTAGTTAGTGATCGGCAAATATTGATGATAGAAGGAATATAAATTATGAAAATGCATCTTTACTTTGCTAATTAATACATATAATTTAGATTAAAAATTTGAGACTGCTATGCCCACATTAAATCTAGTTCCATTATCAGATTATAAAGAATACACGCTTGAAGAAATGTTAGAGCGTTCACAAACGTTTTATAATGAACATATAAGACGAAGAACAGTAAGAGATTTTTCTGATAGAAAAATCTCAAAACAAATTATTAATAATTGTATTGCTGTTGGCAACTCTGCACCAAGCGGGGCAAATAAGCAACCATGGCATTTTGTTGTAGTATCAAATCCATTAATAAAAAAGAAAATTAGAGTTGCTGCTGAAGAAGAAGAGCGTGAGTTTTATTCCACCCGTGCACCACAGGAGTGGCTTGATGCGTTGGCACCATTTGGTACTGATTCGAACAAACCATTTTTAGAAACAGCGCCATATTTAATTGCAATATTTTCTAAATCGTACGATGTTTCAGCAGACGGGACTAAACAAAAAACTTATTATGCCTCAGAATCTACAGGGATTGCAACAGGCTTTTTAATATCTGCAATACATAATGCAGGATTAGTATGTTTAACACATACACCAAGTCCGATGAAATTTTTAAATGATATTTTAGGAAGACCGCAAAACGAAAAGCCTTATTTAATTTTAGTGGTTGGTTATCCTGCCGATAATGCTATGGTTCCGGATATTGTTAAAAAAGAATTAAAAGATGTTACTACTTACTTGTAATTAATTATTATTCAACTGCACCATTTAATACGTCGATCGCTGTATCAACAGAAAGATGTGTGCCATATATTACAAGTGTATCGGCAGTCAATACTTTTTCTTTTGCAGAAGGATTTGAAATTGTTTTTCCGTCTCTAACTATTGCTATTATTGTTGCCTCTGTTTTTGCGCGTAAATTTATTTCTGCTAGATTTTTATTGATGTGTGGATTATCATCATTTACATAATAGGTTTCCGTCAATCCTTGCGCAAGTATTTCATCAATATGAGTAAAATTGCTTATTTTCATCTCTTCTTTTCTTAAAAAGCTATAAGACTCTTCACGAAGAAGTGTGGTTTGTTTCATAATTACATTTAGCGGAATGTGATACCTTTCTAAAACTTTTCTAAACATTTGTAAAGCTGTTTCAAATTCCTCTGGAATAACATAATCCGCACCAATTTTCCTCAGCTCATCAACTTCATTTACATAGCGCGTTCTAACTAAGGTATAGATGTGTGGATTTAATTTTCTTACAAGTTTTAAAGACATTTTTGTAACTGCCGGATCAGAAATAGCGTAAACAATTATGTTTGCTTTAGAAATATTAACTGCATTTAAAACTTCTTCGCTGCTAATGTCACCATAAATTATTTTTTCACCTTTTGCTTTTTCTTTTCTTACTGTATCAGGATTCAGTTCCGTTACGACATATTTTATTCCGGTTTCTTTTAATACTCTTGCAAGGTTGCTTCCATTCAACCCAAAACCAGCAATAATTACATGCGCGTGCAAATTTTCTAAATAATTTTCGGGATGTTTTTTATCTTTTTCTAAAGAGGTTGTTTTGCCTGCAATTAGCGGAGAAAGTTTAATAAGCAGTGGTGTAAGAATCATAGAAAAAATAGTTGAGGCCAAAAAGCTATTGTAATAAAAATCACTAGAAAATAGATTAAAGTTTAACCCAGCCTGTGCAAGAACAAATGAAAATTCACCTATTTGTGCTAAGCCTAACCCGGTAAGAACCGCAACTCTCAATGGATATTTCATAAAATAAACTATCAATACAATTACACTCGTTTTTACTAAAAGTATTCCAAATGTCAGGCTGGTTATTACTATAATGTTTTCTAAAACAAAATTAATATTTAGTAATAACCCAATAGAAACGAAAAAAATACTATTAAAAGAATCACGCAATGGTAAAATATCAGAAACGATTTGATGATTATAATCTGATTCTGATAGAATGATTCCAGCGATGAACGCACCCAGTGCAAAAGATAAACCAAACGAATGCGTTATATAAGCAGTGCCAAGCAGCAAAAGTATTACTCCAATTGTAAAAGCTTCCCGCATTCTAATGTTTGCAATTTGAAAAACGATCAATGGCATTAAGAACCTAGCAAGCAGCAGCAAACCGGCAAGGACACCAAAAGCAATTGCAAGTTTTAAGGCAATATCGCCGCCGCTTAGCTCGCCAAATCCACTTAATAAAGGAAGTAGAAGAAACATTGGCACAATGGCGAGATCCTGAAAAATTAAAATTCCAATAGAAAATTTTCCATGTGGAGCTTCAAGTTCATTTTTATCAGAAAGAATTTTTAATACGATTGCGGTACTTGATAAACTTACTAACAGCGAGAAGAAAATCGATTGTTTGAAATCTATACCCAAAGCCGAAAAAATAATTGTACTAAAAACCGTTGTGAGTAGAAGTTGAAACCCCCCTGCGATCAGTAAAAATTTTTTAATTCGTATTAGTTGCGAAAGAGAAAATTCCAAACCAATGGTAAACATTAAAAGCATAATTCCAATTTCTGCCATAATGCTTATCTGGTTTACAGATTTTATAAGATTGAATGCGTAAGGTCCAATTAACATACCCGCAATTAAAAACCCTACAATGCTTGGAAGATTTATCTTTTTAAAAAGAAAAATAATTGGAAGCGAGACTAGAAGAATTACAACAATATCTTGTATTACTAAAAAATCATGCATAAGTAAAACTAAATTTTAGAACTAAGATTGGCTTAATATTTTTTTGTAGCAGCGTCTTCTTTTATGCTGACGTGCGTCATAAAGTTTCCACTGAGCTTGTACTTTATCATTGCTTTCAAGCTCACGGTTGGTCTCAACATACTGTATTCCGTTTTTAATACAAACTTTATTTATTTGGTCGATTAAAAGTGCATTAACACCTTTGTTCTGCAAGTCAGTTCTTACAGCAGTAAGATATAAATCCAATGCTTTACTTTTTTTCATTTCTTTTAAGATGAATAAAAACCCAAAAGGAAAAAGTTTGCCATTAATTTTTTGCAAAGCATTATTTAGTGACGGCATTGTTATACCAAAGGCAGCTAGTTTATTGTTCTCGTCAAGAACCAATGGAAGATATTCCGGGCGGATAAACGAAAAATATTGCTTAACATAAGAATCAATTTGTTTATCTGTTAACTCAACAAATCCATAAAGATCTTTATAAGTTTCATTTATCAAATAAAAAATATCTTTGGCATAAGGAAGCATATCTTTTGCTTTCTTAAACACCGGAACATGAAGCCTATTTCTTTGCAAGGCTATCTCAGCAATCCTTGCGATTTTTTCCGGTGTGGATGAGACAATTTTAACTCTAAATTCTATCCAGTCAATATCTTTTGCATAACCAAGTTTTTCAATATGATTTCGATAGTAAGGGTAGTTGTATATGCTGCCAAGCGTACTAACTTCTTCATAACCTTCAATTAGCATTCCTTCACCATCCATATCGGTAAAACCGAGCGGGCCATGAATACTTGTCATTCCTTTACTTGCAGCCCACTTTTCAACCGTTTCAAATAACAGTTTAGAAATAGCTGGATCATCTTCAAAATCTATCCATCCAAATCGTGCTTCTTTTTTATTAAACTTATCGTTGAACTTTGAATTGATTATTCCCGCTACTCGTCCAACAATTTTCTTGTCTTTGTAAACCAACCAATATTTTGATTCGCAAAAATCAAAGGCAGGATTGATCTTTTTACTCAATGATTTCTTTTCATCAAAGCGGAGCGGCGGTATAAAGTACTTGTTGTTTTTATACAAATTGTACGGTAACGAGATGAAGTTATTTAAATCTTTTTTTGATGTTACTTCTTTTAGGATTAAACTCATTTTTAACTTACTTCTTTTGGAATATTCTTAATGTTAATATAACATTTTTTGCATTCGACAGTTAGATAAATCAACTATCGTTTTAATAAAAAAATAACGATGATTAATTTTGGGGATAAAAGTTCGAATAATTAATTATTCCGATTACTCCGTGCGTAAGCAAAAAAAAGGGAATCAGTACTACAAAGATTACATCAATGGGCGGCAGTTTTGCTTGCCAGACTGGAATGAATTGGATAATTATAATAATAGAGATAATCATTATAAAAATTATTGATAAACTATTCGATAAAATTTTGTAAGAAAATTCGAGATATGATTTTTTATCTTGAATGGTTTCTTTTTCCAAAAATAATGATCGAAACGCTAAGATCGCCAGAACTGCCAAGCCTTTTGTTCCTAATAAACTGATTGAAAGTATTGTTCCAAATCCAACAAATATCTCAACCCAAAAGGCAATATATAAGTTTTTGTATCTCATTTTCCTGGTTTTAGCTCTTATTTATACCCATCCTCGAAGTTTACATGCTTCGGCAACACGAGCAACACCAACAAGCATTGCAGCTAATCTAGGATGAATCTTTTTCTCTTTAATAGCTTCCTCCACACGGTGATAAGCCATAGTCATTTTCCTATCAAGCTTTTTATGAACTTCTTCTTCTTCCCAAAAGTAAAGTGATTTGTCCTGGACCATTTCAAAATAGGAAACTACAACACCACCTGCGCTACCAAGAATATCTGGGATTACGTGAACACCTTTTTTAAAAAGAATCTGATCGGCTTCAGGTGTAGTTGGACCATTTGCAAGTTCACAAACTATTCTAGCTTTAATTTTATTTGCATTCTTTGTGTGAATGGCGTTTTCTAAAGCAGCGGGATAAAGAACTTCAACATCAAGTTCAAGAAGTTCTTCATGCGCAATCTGTTTGGAGCCTGGATAGTTTAGAACGGTGCCGGTTTTTAATTTATGCTGCACAAGCTCAATGGGATCAAAACCCTGCTTATTAAAAATTGCCCCACGAGAATCACTAACACCCACAAGTCTTCCGCCACCTAGTATTTCGGGATGCAAAAGCGCAGCACGCTGTCCTGCATTTCCAAATCCCTGTACGGCAAAATCTTTTGTTGGATCAAATCCTAAAGAATTACATGCTTCACGAACTGAAATTACGCCACCGCGTGAAGTTGCATCTCTTCTGCCTTCAGTTCCGCCAACCTGTTGTGGTTTATCTGTAAAAGCTCCAGGGCTATGTTTAAATTTAATGGTTTCATATTCATCCATCATCCAAGTCATTGTTTGCGGATTTGTATAAACGTCCGGTGCTGGAACATCAATATCAACACCGAGCAGAGGTGAAATTGCTCGTACATATTCTCTTGATAGTCTTTCTAATTCTCGATCACTCATATTTTTAGGATCACAGCAAACACCACCTTTTCCACCGCCAAGCGGCAGATCTACAACTGCTGTTTTCCAGGTCATCCAACAGGCTAAAGCACGAATTGTATCAATTGTTTCTTCAGGGTGAAATCTTATTCCTCCTTTAGCTGGTCCGCGAGAGTAATTATATTGAATTCGATAAGCCTGGAAAATCTTTACATCTCCGCTATCCATTCTCACCGGAAGAGTAAAACTTGTTTCAAGTTGTGGTGTGCTTAGCAATTCAATTGTCGCTTGATCCAGGTTAAGAAGTTTTGCTGCTTCAATAATTTGCTGTTGAGCTACACGGAATGAGTTGTATGAATCCATTATTATGCCTTATTGGTTGAGTTATTTTTCTTGTCTTGATTATTTTCTTTTTCTTCTGGATTAACTTCCAAAAGAATTCTATACCAACAATTTTTACAGACTATTGCACGATCTACTTTTAGCAGAACCTGCTGCCAGGAGCTTAGTCTATTTCCACAGTGCGGACAGGAATCAGGCACTTTTTCATTTGAAGTTTTTTCAACAGCCAAATTATACCTCCGGTTTCATAATTATTCCTTTATTCTGATGTCCATTCATTTTAATAATAATAGGTTTATCAAATCTAATTAATCTTGTAAACTCTTTTGTGTCCACGTGCGGCTGCGCCAAAAGCCAATCCCAATCAACAAACCCTGTCTCGGAAACATTATTTACAGTAAAGTATCCAATCATAAAAGATGTAATATTTTGAAAAAAGTGTGAACCTTGGGATGGTTCTACAGACATATCTTTAAAACTCGTTTCAACGATTGCACGCGCGCCAGCTATTTGTTCCCATCCTACCGGTATTCCAAGCCACGGATCAAGTGATCCCCATCTGCCAACTCCTATCAAAAGATACGGACGTTTTTGTGCAATTAATTGGCTGTTAAAGGATGCAACTTCTGCAGCAACTTCGTGGCTTTTTGCTCGATTAAATGTATGGTAATCAACGAGCACAACATCAAAAATATCTTGTATAATTCCGTTTCCTAAAACTTGATGGCTTTCGCATATCAATTTATCAGCACTGTTGTTCTCAATAATCAAATTATCATATTCATGAGAGACTACAAGTGGTCTCATTTGTAAAACACCAAATTCTTTTTTACCCGTATTTACAGGAGATAAGTTTACTGCAAATTCAATTTCAACCGGAGTTCCCATTCCCCAGGTCCCCATATCTAATAGTAATTCCAAAATGGGAGAAAGAGGAAATATTTTATTTTTTAGTATGGGACCAAAAGTAACTAATCTTGCGCCCTGCCGGGAAAGCCCATCGTAAATCATATCATTATCATGTGAGTAAGTTGCACCCACGTAATTTAGTGTATTATCTTTTTCAGCAACAGATAGATTAAAAGTTTCAACAAGAGTATCGTGTGTTGTTTCTAAAAATCGGTTAGTCTCATCTAAACGTAAAGCAAAAAATTCTCCCTGACTGTTTTCTAGTGCATCTTTTGCAGAATAGAACTGAATTAAATCAGTTGGGTATTTGGGGCAGAATCTTACAGTCAGCCCACCATCGACTACCCATTTACCAAGTCCCAAGGCTGTGGAAACAATACCATCTGTAGATTTTTGAGGTGCCAGTGGATAAAAATTATACGACTTTGCAACACCAGAAAAATGTGGATAGAATCTATTTTCATGTTTACTTCCCACCATTTTCTGTACAATTACGGCCATTTTTTCTTCTTCCAAACGGTAAGAAGTTATTTTTATATAATTTTTTGGAGCCTGATAAAATGTAGAGGCGTAAACTCTTTTTATAGTTGTAAGCAGATCATTTAATCTAACTAATGGATTCGGCTGATTATTTGGGAGCATATAAGTTTCATATACACCCGCAAACGGATGATATTGTGAATCTTCTAATAAGCTGGAAGAACGAACTGCAAGCGGAGTATGTATTATTTGAAGAAAAGCTGAAAGCTCAGCCAATATATCTTCAGGAAATCTTTCCGCTTCTAAAAATCTTTTTGTTATTTCAGCATCATCATCACAATTAAGAGCAAAACTTCTTAGGTTATTCTCATCTAAAAACTGATCGAAAACTTCTGTTGCTATTACCACCGCAGCAGGCACAGAAATAATTACATCTTCGTGAGTATCGCGAACATTATAATCGTTAATTAATGTATTGACAAAACCTAATCCTCTTGCTTTTCCTCCCAGTGATCCGCCACCGATTCTTGCAAAACTGCTTTCAGGATCAAATGACTCTTTATTAAAATCCGTTATTATTCCTCGCTGGCGCATAGCTCTATAACTTTGCAGAGATTCAATAAGATCCTTTCTTAAAGCTTCAAAGTCAGGATAATCAGATACCTTTCTCGGTCTTAGCTGATGCGCTAAGCCAAATTCTGTTCTTGCCTTTAACCAATTTGAAAAGTGGTTTTTTGAGGCATGGAATGCGATGCTTTCAATCGGCACAACTTTTAAAGAGTTTTCAAGTGTTCTAAGATTATTTGCGCGCGCAACTTCAATTCCATCTTTAGTTCTAAAAACAAAATCTCCAAAACTAAAATGTTGATTCATAAACTGTCGAAGCTCGTTAAGCAAAGTTGGTGAGTCTTTAAGAATAAAAGATGCATCTACTTGCTGTGCTTCAATTTGATTTTGTGGATTTGTAGATGCAAGTAAAACCGGAATATCCGGATGTTCTTTTTTTACAGTCTTTGCAAACCTTATTCCTGCTTTTGGGTCTTGCTTACCTTTACGAGGGAAATCTATATCTGAAATAATTCCGAGACAAAGTTCATTGTACTTCGTAAAATATTCTAACGCTTCTTCATAATTAGCACATAAAAGTATTTTTGGTCTTGCACGCATTCTCAAAAATTTATGCGTAAGATTTATTCCTTCAGAAATAAGTCGTTGAGATTGAGAAAGCATTTCAGTATAAATAATGGGGAGAAAAGAGGAATAGTATCTTATATTATCTTCAATAAAAATAACATTTTGAACACCAACCATTTTGCTATCGTGCTCAACATTCATTTTATCTTCAAGATACTTAATCATTGCGATGATAATTCTAAAATCACCTTGCCAGATAAAAACTTTATCAAACACATTTATTTCGGGATTAAGCAACAGGTACTTTAATTCCTTGTTATCATGAGCAAGAAGCATAATAGGAACATTAAGACCTGATTTTTTTGCTTGCTTTGCAAAACTTAAGGGATGCATATCTTCTATATGCAATGTTGTAATGATAAGATCAAACCTGTTTTCTTCAAGCGCAAGTGATATTGCATCTTGACCGCTGGAAACACGAGTAAGTTCTGGTGAGTGAGAAAGATTTAGTCCCTGATACTCATTTCTAACAAGCTCATACAAGCGGCCATCTTCTTCAAAAAGGTAAAGATCATATAAGCTGGATACAAGCAGTATATCTCTTACGCGAAGGCGCATAAGGTTTTGAAAACCCTGAAAACGATTTCCGTAACCGTGCTCTACAAAAAGCGTTTCTGGAGAATTTTTTAGATCGTCAGCCCTGTCCATAAATATTCACCAAAACAGGTTAAGAATAAATTACTTAACATAACTTATTAAAAATTTGAACAAAGTTCTATTTATGATTTAATAAAAAAGGCGATTCCAATGAATCGCCTTTTTTTTGCATTGTTAATTCGATACTGAGAATTATTTAAACAACTCCCTGATCCATCATTGCATCTGCAACTTTTAAGAACCCACCAATGTTTGCGCCGTTAACATAATTACCCGGTGTATTAAATCTTTCAGCAGTATCAACGCATGTTTTGTGTATGCTATGCATAATCATTTTTAAGCGATTATCAACTTCTTCACGCGTCCAGCCAAAACGCATACTGTTCTGTGCCATCTCTAATCCGGAAACGGCAACACCACCTGCATTAGCCGCTTTACCTGGTCCATAAAGAATTCCTTTGTCAAGAAAGATATTTACGCCATCAGGAGTTGTAGGCATATTAGCACCTTCACTAACAACAAAGACTCCGTTGTTAATTAAGTTTTGTGCGTCTTTAGCATTTATCTCATTTTGTGTTGCTGATGGGAAAGCACAATCAGCTTTGTGATTCCACAATGGATTAAAAGGTCCATTAGGATCAATTGGAGTGTAAATAGCTTTCTTATATTTATCTGTGTATTCCTTAATTCTACCGCGGCGTACATTTTTCATTTCCATTACAAAAGCTAGTTTTTCTTTGTTAATGCCTTCTTCATCATAAATGTATCCGTTTGAATCTGATAAGGTTAAAACTTTTCCACCAAGCTCAAGAATTTTTTCAACTGTGTACTGTGCAACATTACCACTACCAGAAACCAAGCATGCTTTTCCTTCAAGGGTATTACCTTTTGTTGCAAGCATTTCAGCCGCAAAGTAAACTGCGCCGTAACCCGTTGCTTCAGGACGAATTAGTGAACCACCCCAATTTAATCCTTTACCTGTAAGCACACCGGTAAATTCATTTCTTAATTTTTTATACATTCCAAACATATAACCAATCTCTCTTCCACCTACACCAATATCTCCGGCAGGCACATCTGTATTAGGACCGATATGACGGAAAAGTTCGCCCATAAATGCCTGGCAGAATCTCATAATCTTTAAATCACTTTTACCTTTTGGATCAAAATCAGATCCGCCTTTACCACCGCCCATAGGAAGCGTTGTTAAGCTGTTTTTAAAAACCTGTTCAAATGCAAGAAATTTTAGGATGCCAAGGTTTACAGATGGATGGAATCGCAGCCCGCCTTTGTAAGGACCAATTGCGCTGTTCATTTCAATTCTGTAACCGATATTAATATTTATTTCACCCTGATCATCAACCCAGGGAACACGAAAGATCATTATTCTTTCAGGCTCGATGATGCGTTCTAAGATTTTTGCAGATCGATATTCAGGATGACGATCAAAACAAACTGAAAGTGATTCAGCAACTTCCATTACTGCTTGATGGAATTCTGGCTCTGCTGGGTGCTTAGCTTTTACCATACCCATTAGATCTTTTACGTAATTGGACATATAAACCTCCGAGAAAATTGTAGATATAAAATATTTTGACTAAATGAGCTAAATTTTAGGATGAAATTAAAGATTGAGTATTATGGGCGAAAGGATTGAAATTGTGAAAGTAGTGTAACAGAAAGTGTTACTAGCGGTGTTTATATAAAGATGCTACAATTCAATCAACTTATTTTGAATAGCATATTGTGCTAATTCAACATTAGACTTCATGGACATTTTTTCAAGTATTCTATTTCGATATGTATAAATTGTGTTAATACTAAGTGAAAGTTCTTCTGCAATTTCTTCAGCACTTTTTCCTAGTGCAATATTGCACATTATCTGAAATTCGCGGTCTGAAAGATTATCGTGAAGTAAATTAAGTTTATCGTGTCCAAAATTTTCTGCAAGTTTTTCAGCAAGCACAGGGTTAATATATTTTCTGCCGGATACTATCTTCCTTATAGCAACAACTAATTCAGTTGTTGCACTGACTTTTTTAAGATATCCTGATGCACCTGCCTTAATTGCTCGTAATCCATATTGATCTTCACTAAACATACTTAAAATTAAAACTGGAAGATCAGGATACAGTTGTTTAATATCCTTTAGTGCCTCAAGACCACTTTTACCAGGCATATTTATATCCAAAACAACGATGCTCCATTTTTCTTTTTTTAGAAGTTCCATAAGACCCGAAGCATCTTCAGCTTCACCACAGACTTGCATATCTTTTTCCTCAGCAACAATTTGCTTAAGTCCTTCACGAACAATTGCATGATCGTCTGCAATAACTATTTTTATTTTATCATTATTCATTTATTTCCTGATCAATTGGAATTTCAACTTTAACTTTAGTCCCTTTTCCCAAAAAACTATCAAAGGTTACTTGTCCACCAAATATGAGTGCTCTTTCTTGCATGCCATGAATCCCCAAAGATTTAAAATCTTTTATTTGCTCTGTGGAAATACCTTTACCGTTATCATTAATTTCAAGATTAATATTTGATTGGTTTGTAAGTAAGGAAATGTTCACCAGATTAGCTTCAGAATGGCGTGCAATATTTGTAAGTGATTCTTGAAAAATTCTAAAAAGTGCAGTTGATTTAGCAGGGCTTAGTTTTAAATCTTCTTTTTCAAGAATCAATGAACACTTAATGTTTGTAAGTTTTTCAAATTCTTCAGTTTGCCATTCAATGGCAGCATTTAGACCTAATTCATCTAAAATAGTTGGCCTTAGCTTTGCAGAAATTTTTTGAACTGACTCGACAGATTTATCTATAAGATTTGTAAGCGAATCAATTTTTTCTTTAAGCGGAGCTTGATCGGGCTTGAGTTTGTTACTTATCAGTGAAATTTGAATTTTCAAAACTGTAAGAACTTGTCCTAATTCATCGTGAATTTCCCTTGCAATCATAGTTCTTTCTTCTTCTCTAACAGTTTGTATATGCGTGGCAAGATTTCTTAATAGTTTACTGGATTTTTTTAATTTTTCTTCTGCTTGTTTACGCTCAGTAATATCTCTGGAAATAGAAAGCACAGTGAGTTTATCGTTAAACAAAAAAAAATGTGAATTAACTTCTACTGGAAAAAGTTTTTTATCTTTTGCACGATAAATTGTATCATACAATACGTGTCCTTCTTGTAATAAGCGCCCCATGGTAATATTAAAATCATCAATGCATTTTGGGGAAACAATTCCTGAAGGGCTAAGTAACAGAAATTCTTCTTTTGAATAGCCGAGTTGTTTACATGCTACATCATTTACTTCAATAAAATCACCGTAAGATTTTTCCGGTGAAAGTTGTGTAACAAAAACAAAATCATTCGCGCTGTTAAAAAGCATCTTAAACTTATATTCACTTTCACGCAGCTCCAGCTCAGATTTTTTTCTTTTCGTTATTTCTTTAATGATACTCAGAGTAGTTTTTTTTCCATCACTTAGCGTTAAGAATGAATTTGAAAATTCCAACCAAGTTTTTCTTCCATCCCAAAGAATGTTTTCTCTTTCGAAAAAGGTTTTTAATTCATTTTTACGAATATCTTTTTGGAATGATTTTAGAGCAGATTCTTGTTCACTTTTTGTATAAACGATTGAAAACGGTTTATTGATTAATCCATCCTTTTGCATATTAAATATTTTACAAAAGGAATCATTTACCAAAAGTATATTACCGTCTTCATCAATTAAACGCATTCCATCAACAGAAATTTCCCAAAGCTGCCCAAATAGCAGATCAGCATTAAGAACATCTTCTTTGATAAAGAGATCGTTCATAGTTTAATAATTTTTATTGTAAAAGTTCTAAACAATTATTGAGAACTAAATAATTTAAATTTCTTCAATACTTACACCGGGTTTTAAAATTATACCACGATTTTCATGGCCATTTATCTTTACTCTTAGTGGTTCGTCAAATTGAAGATGCTTTGTAAATTCAAGTTCTTCTATTGCTGGCTGTGCATTCAACCAATCCCAGTCAATAAAACCAATATTATCAATTGCATTTACTGTAAAGTATCCTACTCTAAACGAAGTTAGATTCTGAAAAAAATGGGATCCTTGTGAAGGAGTAACCTGAAAATCTTTAAAACCTGATTCAACAATTGAAACAGCACCCGAAATCTGATCCCAAGTAACAGGAATCCCAAGCCATGGATCAAGTGAACCCCATCTGCCCACACCAAAAAGCAAATATGGTTTTCGTGCAGCAACAAGTTTTGAATTCAGTTTACTGACCTCCATAGCTACTTCCTGGCTTTTGCCTCTCTCAAATTTATTAATATCCACTACCACAACATCATAAATATCGTCTATGGCGCCATTGCCTAAAACTTGCGAACTTTGACAAATCATATCAGACTCATTAAAATCACCTACCATTAGTTCATCAAGTTCTCTGCTTAATACCATTGGTCGCATTTGCAGCATCGCAAATTCTTTTTTCTCAGCTGGAGGTTTATTAAGGTTCACGGCAAATTCAATTTCAACCGGAGTTCCCATTCCCCAAGATCCGATATCCAAAAGCATATCCAAAATTTCCGGCAACGGAAATATCTTATGCTTTAATACCGGGGCAAAAGTAACAACTCGGATTCCATCGCGGGAGATTCCATCATACACAGCCTCATTTTCTGGCGAGTAAGTTGAACCGACAGAATAGAGGGTACCATCTTTTTCAGAATCAGAAAGATCATATCTCTTAACCATGGGGTCTTCAATACTATCGGGATGATGATCAAGTTTTCCGTTTAAATCTAATGCATAAAAATCTTGTTGAGCGTTCCTTAAAGTTTCTTTAGTCGAAAAAAACTGCAGCATATGCTTTGGGTATCTTGGACAAAACCTAATAGTATTTCCGCCTTCAACTACTGTTTTGCCAAGTCCCAAGGCTACCAAAGCTATGCCATCTGTAGATTTTTGTGGAGGCACTGGATAGAAATTGTAAGATTTTGCAACTCCTGCAAAATCCGGATAAAATCTGTTTTCCTTTTGTGAGCCAACTAACCGTTGAACTATTACGGCCATTTTTTCTTCTTCCAAACCATAGTTAGTTACTTTAACGTAATCTTTGGCTTTTTTGTGGAAGGTGGAAGCATAAACGCTTTTAATTGATTGTAAAAGTTCATCCAATCTTACAGCAATATCTTTGTTGCTGTTTGGTATCATATAAGTTTCATAAACACCAGCAAAAGGAAGAAATTGTGAATCTTCTAATAAACTTGATGATCTTATAGCTAATGGGCAGTGAGTAATCTCCAAAAATTGTTTTAATGTAGCTAGAATATCTTCTGGAAATTTTTCTGCATCAACAAATTTCAGTGTTATTTCTAAATCATTATTTTCTGAAAAAGCATATTCTTCTAGTTGATTCTCACTTATGAATTTGTCAAAAACCTCTGTACCAAGAACAATCGCTGAGGGAACACTTATTTCTACATCTTCAAATTTTTTACTTATCCCATAGTTAGTAATCAAAGTATTTATGAAGCCTAAACCACGAGCTTTACCACCTAAGGAACCACCACCGATTCTTGCATAACTGTTTTTTGTATCAAAGGAATCTTTATTAAAATCAAGTACAACGCCGCTTTGCTGAAGTTTTCTGTACTCTTGAAGTGAAGTTGACAATTTATCTCGTAATCCCTGCACTGATTGAAAATCCGTTACCTTGTGTGGTCTTAATTTATGAGCAAGGTAAAATTCAGTTCTGGCTTTAAGCCATTTAGAAAAATGATTTCTTGAAGCATGGTAAACCAAACTTTCATCGGAAATTATTTTTAATGCTTCTTCAAGTTGTGATAAATTTGCCGCACGAAATTCTTCTTTGCTTTTATTATTCAAAAATACAAAATCACCAAAACCAAAATTTTGAAGCATAAATTCTCTAAGCTCTTGAAGCAATCTTGGAGAATTTTTGTGCATAAAAGATGCCCCTATTTGATATGCCTTATCTCTAAAACCTGCATCACTCGATTGCAGAAGAATTGAAATGTCATCGTGCTGTGAGCGTACAGTTTTTGCAAATTTAATCCCTGCTTCGGGGTCTTTTACACCATGATGTTTAAAGTTAATATCTAAAATCAAACCTAAAACATATTCCTGATATTTTTCATAATAAGACCAGGCTTCTTCATACGTTGTACAAAGTAAAATTTTGGGGCGAGCTCGCATTCTTAAAAACTTATGTGTAAGGTTAACGCCTTCACGTACTAATCGTTGAGATTGCTTAAAAACCTCAGTATAAATTATTGGAAGATATGAAGAGTAAAATTTAATATTATCTTCTACAACAATAATTGATTGAACACCTATATTTTTTGTATCGCCTTCAACATTTACACGGTCTTCAATATACTTTACAATTGCAATTAGAAGTCGATAATCTCCACTCCAGATAAATATTCTTTCAAAAATTGAGGTATCGTAGTTAGTTGTAAGCTCTTTTCTTTCACGATTATCATAAGCAAGCAAGATTATTGGAAGATTTATACCAGACTGTCTTGCCATTTGAGCAAATTTAATAACGTGCATATCTTCAATATGAAGTGTTGTAATGATTAGATCAAAAGTATGATCTTCGCTAAGCATTTCAAGCGCTTCCTCCCCTGTAGTGACATGAATTAATTCGGGAGCGAAACTTAAGTTTAGAGATTGATATTCTTCACGAATTAATTCGTAAAGCCTTCCATCCTCTTCAAAGAGGTAATTATCATAGATACTGGAAACTAAAAGTATCTCCCGTATTTTGTATCGCATTAGTTTTTGAAACTTCTTTACACGAGTACTGAATACGTTCTCTAGGGTGTGCTGTCTTACTTTTGATGATCGGTTTTCCATATATACGATGAGATTGATTAATTGATGCTTAAAATATAATAAAAATTGAAATTGAAAGTTTGGGATTGAATGTGTGTATCTGCAATAAAAAATAATTCTTGTGCAATCTATTCTAGAAATTAAAATATGGATTTGCGTGTAATTCGATTTGAGAATCTTAGCTCAAAAAATGTTAAATTCTATAGTGTTTTTCAAAAAGGAAAATAAGCTATATGCAAATCTGCATTTTTGAAGATATAAACTATTTAAACTTTGAGCCGATGCTGTTTACTCGTCCGGTTTATGATTTGTTATGCGGTAACGCTTCGCTCAAAGATAAAATCATTCGTTGTTATGGTGATGTTAAAGTATCGCTCCACTGTCGCCCATATCTAACAGAGATTGTTCAAAGAGGCAATCCAAACCTTTTAGTAAACAAGATAGAAGATACTGAGTGTTTGTTTATTAACGGAAGAATTATTGCCCCGGAAAATCTATCGCTGCTTCTTCCTTTATTGCCCGGAGAAGATAAAGTATTTGTAAATGAAGAAACTGTAATTGCAGCTTATTTATCAGGCACAAATCTGCAAAATAAAATAAACCATTTAAAAGATCTTTTTTCCGTAAATGATTTTAATGGATTATCAATAAAAATACTTGATCTTAAATGTGCAAATTATTTGTGGGATTTGATAAACATTAACGGTAAACAAATAGCATCAGATTTTAATTATCTTACAAAGCAATCCAAAAGACAAAACTTTATTGAGTCTGTTAGCGCATCTGTTCATATCATAAATAAAGAAAATATTTTTGTTGGCAAAAATGTTACCATTAAACCCGGTGTGGTTTTAGATGCTTCGGGTGGTCCAATAATTATTGATGATAATGTTTTTATTTATCCAAACGCTGTTATTGAAGGTTCTGTGTCTATTGGGGAATCATCAAAAATAAAAAGTGGTGCAACTATTTATGAAAATGTTTCAATCGGGAAAATTTGTAAGATTGGCGGCGAAGTTGAACAATCTATTTTTATGGATCACTCAAATAAACAGCACTCTGGATTTATCGGGCATTCCTACATCGGAAGCTGGGTTAATCTTGGCGCAGATACAAACAACAGCGATTTGAAAAACAATTATTCTAAAATAAAAATTAAGCTAAGCGGTAAAGAAGTTGAAAGCGGTTCGCAATTTCTTGGATTGATGATTGGTGATCACTCCAAGAGCACAATAAATACAATGTTTAATACCGGCACTGTTGTTGGATTTTCTTGTAATATATTTGCATCAGGTTTTCCTGAGAAATATGTTCCGTCTTTTACCTGGGGCGGTGATGAGTCATCAACTGTTTATGATATTAAAAAAGCAATGGAAACAGCAAAGATTGTAATGAGCCGAAGGAAAATTGATTTTGAAACAAAAGATGAATTGATGTTTAACTTAATTTTTGAACTAACAAAAAATGATAGAGAAAAAAGAGGTTATTAATTGGAAGATAGTACTGATCAAAATATAGAACAGAAAACGAATGAACAAAATGACCAGCCCGTTTTTGAAAATAAAGAAGCTCATCTGGAAGAACACAAAGTTATAGATTTATATCAAGGTGTTAGAGGTCTTGCTGTTAAAATTCTTAATCGTGTTGAAAGAACTGACGCATATCTTGATAAGCTTTTAGATAACGAATTAAAAAACGCCGAATTAAACGGACCAGATAAAGCACTGCTTTATGAAATCGTACACGGGGTTACTCGCTGGCAAGGAAGATTAGATTGGATTCTTAACGGTTTTTACAAAGGGCAATTTTCTAAAGCGATTCCAAATTTAAAAAATGGGTTACGTGTTGCGCTTTACCAGATTTTATTCTTAGATAGAATTCCGGATCACGCAGCAGTTAACGAAGCCGTTGAGTTTGTTAAAAAACTTCAAGGACAAAAACCAGCAGATCTTACAAATGCAATTCTTAGAAATATTATAAGGAGTAAAAATTCTATACGATATCCTGACCCCAACGAAGATATTGTTGGATATTTAAGCGCTTATTATTCACACCCTGCCTGGATGGTAAAACGCTATCTTGAAAGATTTGGTAGAGAAGACACGGAAAAATTGTTAAACGCTAACAATGAAAAACCATATCTTACTTTACGAGTAAATGCGATTAAAACAACCCCAGAGGAATTTAAATCACTTTTACAACAAGTTAATCTTAAGTACAAACCAGGAAAATTTCTTAATGAATTTGTTCAACTTCAAAATCTTACAAACATTACAGCATGGGATTATTATGTAAAAGGATATTTTAACATTCAGGATGAAAGTGCAGGCTTAGCGGTACGATTGTTAGATGTTGCACCTGGAATGAATGTTCTGGATATGTGTGCTGCTCCCGGTGGTAAAACAGCTTATCTTGGTTCGTTAATGAACAACCAGGGCTCAATTACTGCGTTAGATCGTTACGAAGGAAGATTAAAACTGGTTCGTAATAACAACGAAAGACTTGGATTGACTTGTGTTACTACTATTGAAAGTGATGCGTTGGAATTTGAGGCAGAACCATTTGATCGTGTGCTTGCGGATGTGCCTTGCAGCGGCTCAGGAACACTTTCCAAAAAACCGGATATTAAATGGAAAAAAGATATTTTTGATTTAAGAAAAATGAACGATATTCAACTTAAATTAATTTCAAAAGCAGCAACGTTAGTTAAACCAGGTGGGGTTTTGGTTTACAGCACTTGTTCCATTGAGCCGGAAGAAAATATTGGAGTTATCAAAAAGTTTCTTGAATCGCATCCAAATTTTAGATTAGAATCCGCTAAAGATAAAGTTGCAGATAACTTAGTTGATGAAAACGGATGCATCCAAACACTGCCGCAAAAGCATCAGATGGATGGAGCGTTTGCAGCAAAATTAATTAGAATTGAATAATAATTTTATGAGATATTATGCTTGATAAATTTGCAGATGAATTAAGACAGCAAAGGGAAAGTGCCGGGTTAACACTTCAGCAGATGGCTACTAAAACAAGAATTGATCTTAAATTTCTTGAGGCCATTGATCAGGGAAATTTTTCTTTTCTGCCTGATCTTTATGTGAAAGCGTTTGTAAAACAGTTTGCTAAAACAATTGGGCTTGATGAAAATATAACTTTAAAAAAATTTGAAGCGGCAAGAGATGGTAAAGAGTTTGATCCAAGTCCTCCTGCAACTGTGGAAGAAGCAAGGCAAGCGGAGGAGCCCAAATCCGATTTGCCTAAAATCGAAGAAACTAAAGTTGATCCACAAAAACCGAAAGTAAAATCAACTATTCCTTTGAAATCTTATGTTGATGAGCAAAAACAAAACTTAAATGAATCTAGTAGCAAAGCCAACAACCAGTTAATGATATTTGGATTAGGTGGAATTGGATTAATTATTATTGCCGCGCTTCTTTACTTTTTTATTTTTAGTAAAAGTGATAAAATAATTGTAGAAGAAACACCAATTGAAGAAGTTATCGAACAAGGAAATCAGCGATATATTGAAGAGCAACCTGTTAATCAGTTAAACGAAGGTGATAACACTATTGTTACTGTATCAGCCGATAGCCTGTATCTGACTTTTTATCCCAAAGAACAATCCTGGGTTTTTGTTGTGCTTGATAATAATCGTACGCAGGAATTCACACTCAGTCCAAATCTAAAATTCAGCGTAAGTGCCGCACGAGAATTTAAAGGAACAATTGGTAATTCCGGCGGAGTTACTTTGGAATTGAATAATAAACCTGTTGAATTTACTGGGCGATTAGGTTCTGTGAGGCATTTTAAGTTAGATAGAACCGGACTTGTTTATTTAAATGCACCTCCAAAAATTGATCAAGAGTAAATGGATTCTTTAATCGGGAAAAGAATTGAAGAGCTTCGTAACGAGATAATCAAGCACGATTATAATTATTTTGTTTTAGCTGAACCTGTTATCAGTGATGAAAACTATGATAAGCTTGTTAAAGAATTAGGAAAACTTGAAAATGAAAACCCCCATTTAATTACCCCGGATTCTCCAACTCAAAGAGTGGGGAAAGATCTAACTAAAGAATTTAATCCTGTAAAGCATAAAATCCCGATGTTGAGTCTTGCGAACACTTACGATGAGCAGGATTTATTAGATTTTGATCGAAGAGTAAAAGAAAATTTACCTGATTCAGAAAAAGTTGAATATGTTGTTGAGCTAAAGATTGATGGTGCTTCCATTAGCATAAATTATATTGATGGATTTTTACAGACAGCAGCCACTCGTGGTGATGGAACAGTTGGCGAAGAAGTTACAAACAATATTAAAACTATTCGTTCAATCCCTTTAAAGATTGATTTATCCAAAGAAAAAACATACAATCTTAAAAATTTTGAAGTGCGCGGAGAAGTTTATATGCGCATCTCTGATTTTGCTAATCTGAATAAAGAGCGTGAAGCTAATGGTGAAAAACTTTTTGCGAATCCACGCAACTCTACTGCGGGCACATTAAAATTACAGGATCCCAAAATTGTATCAGAAAGAAAGCTAAATGTTTTTCTTTATTCCATTATCAGCAGTAATGAAGAATTTGAATCGCAATTAGAAAATTTAAAGTTATTAACTAAACTTGGATTTATAGTTAATTCACAATACAAAATTTGTAAAAACATCGATGAAGTTTTAAAGGTATGCCGCAAGTTTGAAGAAATACGCGACACGCTTGAATATGAAATTGATGGCGCAGTAATAAAAGTAAATTCTATGAAGCAGCAGAAACTTTTAGGCAGTATCGCAAAATCGCCACGCTGGGCTGTTGCATTTAAATTTAAAGCAAAACAAGCTTTTACAAAACTAAATGAAATTACATGGCAGGTTGGCAGAACTGGCGCAATAACTCCAGTTGCAGAATTGGAACCTATAAAACTTGCGGGATCAACTATAAGTCGGGCTACTTTACACAATTTTGATGAGATACAACGGAAAGATATTAGGGTCGGAGATGCTGTTATAATTGAAAAAGGTGGCGATGTTATTCCAAAAGTTGTATCAGTAATTTTAAACGAACGTCTAAAAAAAAGTAAACCAACTCTTTCGCCGGAAAAATGTCCCATTTGCAATTCAAAATTATTTAAACCCGAAGGTGAAGTCGCCTTCTATTGTGAAAACCCCGAATGTTCGGCGCAAGTTAAAGGACGACTAATTCATTTTGCTTCACGTGGTGCAATGGATATTGAAGGTCTTGGCGAAGCACTGATTGATCTGTTTGTCGATAAAGGATTAATAACTCACTTTTCTGATATTTATAAGTTAAAAGATAAACGAGACAAGCTAATTGAAATAGAACGATTGGGTGAAAAAAGTATTGATAATCTTTTAAAGGCTGTCGAAGTTAGCAAGGCTCAGCCTTTTGCAAAAGTTTTGTTTGCACTTGGAATAAGATATGTTGGAACAGGAGCGGCACAAAAAATTGCAGATCATTTTAATTCAATTGATGATATTATTGCAGCAAGTGAAGAAGACATTTCCTCAATTTATGAAATTGGTCCAAGCATTAGCAAAAGTATTAAACAATTTTTTTCTTATAAAAAAAATTTACTTCTAATTGAAGATTTACATAAATCAGGGTTAACTTTTACATCAGAAAAAAAGAAAGTTGTTCAATCCGCATTAACTGGAAAAACTTTTGTGTTAACAGGAACACTTTCTGCTTTTTCAAGAGATGATGCAGGTGCAAGAATAATTTCTCTTGGAGGAAAAGTAACTTCAAGTGTAAGTAAGCATACTGATTTTGTTGTTGCTGGAGAAAAAGCAGGATCAAAATTGTCAAAGGCTGAATCACTAGGAGTTAAAGTTTTAGATGAAAATACATTTATAAAGATGCTTGAAGAAAATGAAAAACAATGATTGAAGCAATAAAAGAAAATATTTCTCGTATTTTAATCTCAAGAAAATTAAAAAACATTGTTCTAAATGAACAGGATTTTTCGGAAGCATTAAAAAGATCTGGATCATTTTTAATTTTGATGCCGGAAGATGAAATGGATTTTAGAGCTTGTTATATTGTTCTTGAGTATCTTGAACATCTAAACAAATCAATAAAAATCTTAACAAGAGATTATCGAATAAGTTTACTGCCTGCCAAGTTTAGAAATAAAGCAATGGAGTTTGGAATTTCAGATTTGAATAAGCTTGATCTTCCATCACACAAACTAGTTGAGAAATTATCTGAAATGAGATTTGATGGTGTTATGGACTTAAACCGGAAAGATGATTTGTTTTACAGTTATGCTTCTAATCTTGTTAATGCAAGAATAAGAATTGGATTTACAAAAAAGGGCGCTGATAAATATTATAACTTTCAGATTGCTAACAACGATGTTGAATCGAAAGTATCTTACAATAATTTTTTAAATTGTTTAAAAATGTTTTAAGGCAAAATTATGAATTTTGAAACAAAGCGTGTTGGCGATATTACGATTTTTAAATTGAATGAAAAGCGTCTGGATACAAGTATTTCCGGCTTGCTTAAAGGTGAGTTTACAATGATTCTAAAAGTTGAAGGAGTAAATAAACTAATTATTGATCTTAGTGCTGTTGAAAGCTGCGATAGTTCTGGCTTAAGCGCAATACTTGTTGCAAATAGAATTGTATCTGCGAACGAGGGAAAAATTAGACTTGCTGCACCATCTGAAAAAGTGCACACATTAATAAGAATTACTCAGTTAGATAGAGTTCTTCCTGTAACGGAAACTGTTGAACAGGCCTTAGCGGAATTAGGAAAATAGATCTTGCAAGTTTCTACTTTGGATTATGCAATCATTATAATTTATATGATTGCGATTACAGCATTTGGAAAAATAATCGGCGGTAAACAAAAAACAGTTAAAGATTATTTTATCGGTAAGCAAGAAGTTCCATGGTGGGTAATTAGTTTTTCGATTGTTGCTGCGGAAACAAGCACACTAACCTTTATTTCAATTCCCGGTCTCGCATATCTTACCAACTTAAATTTTCTGCAATTAACTTTTGGATATTTAATCGGTAGAATAATAGTTGCACAATTCTTTTTGCCCTCATATTATAAAGGAGATTTGACAACCGCATATTCTTATCTTCAAAACAGATTTGGAAATAAGACCCGTTCGTTAGCTTCCGTTACTTTTTTATTTACTCGCACTGCCGCGGATGGAGTTAGACTTTTTGCAACTGCAATTCCGCTTTATTTGATGTTAGATATTTCCCCAATGATTGCAATTGTTATTATCGCAATAGTTGCGCTGCTGTATACTTTTACTGGCGGATTAAAAGGCGTAATATGGGTTGATGCTATTCAATTAGTAATTTACATAGGCGGAGCCATCTTAACAGGATTTTATTTGATAAGCAATATTCCCGGCGGTGTTGGTGAAGTTTTTTCATCAAGCGAAATATCATCCAAGCTTAGCGTTTTTAATTTTGGATTTGAAAACGGATTTGCTGGGTTTTTCTCACAGCCATATACGCTTCTTAGCGGCTTAATTGGCGGTGCATTTCTCTCAATGTCATCACACGGAACGGATCAATTGATTGTCCAGAGATTACTTGCCGCGAAAAATTTAGCTGATAGTAAAAAAGCAATTGTTACAACCGGTGTTATAATAATTTTTCAGTTTGCACTATTCTTAGTTGTCGGAGTTTTACTTTATGCATATTATGGTCCACTCAATATTAAATCTGATGAAATATTTTCTAAGTTTATAATTGAAGTTTTACCATCCGGAGTTAAAGGAATAATTATTGCCGGATTATTTGCAGCTGCGCTTTCCACTCTTGCGGGATCGATAACTTCGCTTTCATCTTCTGTTATGCTGGATTTATATATTCCATTTCAAAAATCTGTTGATGAAAAAAAGAATTTATTAATCTCAAAATCACTTACAGTTTTTTGGGCAGTAATGCTGATATTTTCAGCATTTATTTTTATGGAAAGTTCTAAAGCGGTTGTTGAACTTGCATTAAGTATAGCTTCGTTTACGTATGGTGGTTTACTCGGCACATTTCTTTTGGGATTATCAAACAAAAAAATTAAGCAAAATCATGCTATTGCAGGATTTATTTCCGCAATTATTATAATGAGTTTTATTATCATATTTAAGGTTGTTGCGTGGACGTGGTTTATTTTGATTGGAGTTTGTGTAACACTTCTGGTTGGAAATTTATTTGAAATGATAACAAGAAAACGTTAAGAGTTATTAAATTAAGTTTCTTTCAAAAAATGATATGCGTGTAAATATCCTTTATTATAAGATGTTTTCAGGTCGTTCGAATATCCAACCAAATCTTCTAAATTCTTTTTCGCAAAAGCTCTTTCAAAAAATGCCTTTTCGTGATTTGGATTTAGGTCAATCACTTTATTAAAATCTTTAATAGCAAATTCCGGATTGCCGCTTTTATTGTATGCGATACCTCTGTTAAATAATGCTTCAAGAACATTTGGATGTTCTGCTAAGTAGATGTTAAAATCATCTATTGCTTCAAAGTATTTATCAAGCTCAATCTCTACCAATCCTTTATGGAAGAATGCTTCTTTATCTTCAATCCCTAAACTAACTGCTGAGTTAAAATCGTTCAATGATTTTGTGAAATTTGAAAGTCGAAAATTTGAAATTCCACGATAGTAAAAAGAGTATTTGTCAGTTGGGTTGTTATCCAGCACTTCAGAAAAATCCTCATTCGCACCTTTAAAATCAGAAATTTTGAATTTATCGAGTCCTCTTTTAAAAACTAAACCAACGTTACCCTTATCGTGTTTTAGGATAACATTAATATCTTCAATTGCACCTTTAAAATCTTTTTTCTTTTCGCTGCCTGCTGCTCTAACTTGTCTGTCGGTAAGATCATCATTGTTTAATTCTAAATCTAAGTTAGCTTGTAAAAAAACTCGCTCGTTATATGAAAGCTTTGGTCTTTTACCAGAAGTAGAATTTTTAAAAACCTTAATTAATAGAAAAGCAAAAATTGTTAGTACACCAACAGTAATTATTGTAAGCGTAGAAGTATCCATTTTCGTAACTAAACCTTATATTTATCATCGTAAAAAAACATTTCCCACACAGCAGATAAACAGATACCATACCAAAGAGGTAAATGTGGAATTAATAGATTATTTAATCGTTGTTGCGTACTTCATATTTTCTATATCAATTGCCTTAATTTATTCCAAAAGAGCTGGAAAAAGCACAAATGACTTCTTCCTTTCAGGTAGAAATTTACCCTGGTATTTAGCAGGTATATCTATGGTGGCAACTACTTTTGCTGCGGACACTCCTTTGGCTGTTACCGAACTTGTGGCTAAAAATGGCATTTCCGGAAACTGGATTTGGTGGAATTTTGCCTTCGGTGGAATGCTTACTGTTTTTTTCTTTGCAAGGTTATGGCGCCGTGCAGGAATTATGACTGAAGCAGAATTTGCGGAAATAAGGTACTCCGGAAAACCAGCAAAATTTTTGAGAGGTTTCCGCGCATTATATCTTGGATTATTTATGAACGTGATTATAATAGGCTGGGTTAACAAAGCTATGTCATCAATACTTCAAGGAATGTTTGGCATTGATGAGTCCGTTGTTATGTTATATGTTTTTGGATGTATGATTTTAGTAGCACTTTACTCAGCAATATCAGGTTTGTGGGGCGTTGTAATTACAGATGCATTTCAGTTTTTTATTGCAATGATTGGATGTATTATTCTTGCAATAATTGTAGTAAACTCACCGCAAGTCGGCGGCATTGCAGGATTAAAACAAAATTTACCTGCTTATGTTTTTGATTTCTTTCCAACAATTTCAGATGTTCCTTCAGCAGCGGGTATGTTAGCGATGTCTTTCTTTTCATTTCTTGCATATATCGGAATTATTTGGTGGGCTTCGTGGTATCCAGGAGCCGAGCCGGGCGGAGGTGGATATGTTGCACAAAGAATGATGTCTGCTAAAAATGAAAAGCACTCATTGTTTGCAACTTTATTTTTTCAGATTGCACATTACGCTATTAGACCATGGCCATGGATTTTAGTTGGATTAGCATCACTTGTACTTTATCCTGAGCTTGCTGATGCTCAAAAAGGTATGGGTTTTATTTATGCAATGCGTGATTTTCTTCCGGCGGGTTTAAAAGGCTTATTGGTTGCCGCATTTTTTGCAGCATATATGAGTACAATTGCTACACAACTTAATTGGGGAACCTCATACATTATTAATGATTTTTATAAAAGATTTGTAAACCAGAATAAAGAAGAATCGCATTATGTTTCATCTTCCAGAATAGCAACTATAATTTTAATGTTAATCTCTTTAGTTGTTACACTTTTTATAGGGAAAATATCCGGTGCATGGGCTTTTATTATTGAATGCGGTGCAGGTGTTGGTTTGGTTTTAATTTTAAGATGGTTCTGGTGGCGGATAAATGCATGGTCAGAAATATCTGCAATGATTATACCATTTATAATATTTCCGATCCTAAAAAGTTATGGAATATTATTTCCATATACTTTGTTTATAATTGTACCAGGTACAACCTTGGTTTGGGTTGTGGTTACATTTTTAACAAAACCAACCGATGAAGAAGTTTTATTTTCATTCTATAAAAAAATTCATCCCGGTGGCATAATGTGGAAAAAGATCTCTGATAAACTTCCTGATGTTGAAAGTGATTCTGGATTTTTTAGATTGTTTATTAACTGGTTAATTGGAGTTATTTTAGTTTACTCAATATTGTTTGGTACTGGAAAACTGATTATGGGTGAGTATTTTGACTCAATAATTTACTTAGGTGTAGCAGCAATTTCCGTTTCAATTATCTATGTTAATCTTTCTAAAATTGGTTGGAAGACAGTTATAAAATAATATGTTTGATTTAAAGCGGTTAAAGATAATAGAGCTTGTACTTTTTGATGTTGATGGAACATTAGTAAATGATGAAGGCGAAATTGGCGAAAGAACAAAACAATTAATAATGGATCTCAAAAAATGTGGCGTATTTTTTTCATTTGCCTCTGGACGTTTACACTCGGCTTTAGTACCATTAGCTGAAGAACTGAAGATATTTTTTCCATTAATTTCATTAGATGGTTCGTCAATTCAAAGTACAGTAGGTAAACATTATGTTTATAGATCTTTTTTAAAAGAAAGCCAGGTTAAAAAAGCAATTGAGTACTCAGAAAAATATCTTGTTAACATTGCCCTTTGCCATGCTGAAGCAATTTATTACACTAAACAAAACTCCATCATTCCAAAATTAATGGATAAATTTGGTGCAGTTTATAAAGAAGTTGATTCGTATGATGATCTAACATCTAAAACATTAGAAATTGTTTTTGCTGGGGATAACAAACGTACTGTTGAATTTATTCGTGACAAATTAAGTTTTCCGTTTACAATTGGAACTTCACTTTCGTTTTTCAGATCTCAAACTCACGAAGGAATTTATTATCTTGAAGTTAGAAGATCGGGATCATCTAAAGGAAAAGCGATGCAGCGCCTTATCAAACATTTAAAAGTTAAAGAAGAAAACACTGCTGTTTTAGGTGATTGGTACAACGATCTTAGTATGTTTCAATCTAAAGCGTTAAAAGTTACGCTGCACAATGCGATTCCCGAGATAAAAAAAGCAGCAGATTATGTTCTTAAAAAAACAAACAACGAAGAAGGTATAGCTGATTTTTTAGAAGCATTACTAAAAGCTAAAATGTCTTAACTATGGATAAAGAACAAAATATTTTTGAGCAAACAGGAATAAAAAGAAAAATAATTATAGGATTAATTACCGTAATCCTGATAGTTATGATGTTTCCAAAAGGTGAATCAATTGAATCAGAAGTTACTGAAGGTGCTATCTGGACAAACGACGATTTAATTGCACCATTCAGTTTTCCTATCATAAAAGAAAAACAAGATTATGAAAATGAAATTAAAGATGCAGAACGATCGGTATTCCCTGTGTTTGATAATATTGTTGTACGGAATAGTGATTCGCTAAAAACATTTGCTGCATACATAATCAGTGTAATAGATGAGAACATTACCAGACAGACTGACCCTGTGCTAAATCCAACATTTTTAAGCTCAAGATCATTTAATCAATTCTTCAGTTTACGTAAACTGCATAGAGAATCTAAACTAGTTAAAGATGATCGGTTGGATAATATTTTCAATTCTGGAGGTACGATTGCGGACGCAGTTAGCAAACGCGGAATTGTGAATCTAACTAGCAACTCTAATTTACGAGATAGTATAGCTGTTAGGATTGGAAATGTAGATAAGATTGAATCTACAAATAAGTTTTATTTTTTTGATCAAGCAAAGAATGAAGTTAAAAATAAAATTCAAGAGTTGAATTATTCAGAAGAATTGAAAGCTGCTATAACTGAGTTTACGCTTCACTTTATCTATCCAAATATTGTTTTTAATGAAGAAGCCACCAAAATTGAAGTGGAACAGTCTAAAAACAATGTGTCCAAATATGCAGGGATAGTAAATGAGAACGAAAGGATTATAGCAAAGCATGATCGCATTACAAAACAGGTGAAATTAAAAATTGAATCTTACAAAGAAGCAAAAGGAGAGTCGATAGGTTCAGAAGGTATTGTACTACAATTGATAGGAAAGTTTTTACACATAACTTTTTTTATAACAATTCTTGCTATCTATTTATATCTGTTCAGAAAAAAAATATTTTATGATAATACAAAAATTGTTTTAATTTCTGTCATTGTAATTTTTGTCTCATTTGTTACTTATCTTATAAATCATATAGCTGTAAAAGCACCTATCCAGTATTTGATTTTTGTTCCTGCAGCTTCAATGATTTTTACAATTGTATTTGATTCGCGAGTTGGATTTTATTTAACAGTTATATTGTCTTTGATTGTTGGTGCCCTAAGAGGGAACGATTACACATTCATGGCTATGAACTTTATTGCCGGAGGACTTTCTGTTTATACTGTACGCGATATAAAAAATCGTTCACAAATATTTCGTTCATTCATTTTTATTTTAATTGGATACACCGCTTCAATTCTTGCCTTTGGATTAGAAAGATTTGCCCCTGCAGAATCAATGTTAATTGAGTTTGCATTTGCTGCTTCCAATGCGTTAATAAGTCCTGTTCTTACTTATGGATTACTGATTTTCTTTGAAAGACTTTTTAACATTACAACTGATTTAACATTATTAGAACTTTCTAATTTTGATAGACCGCTACTGCGTGAGCTTGCAAGAAAAGCACCGGGAACATTTAATCATTCGATGACAATGGGAACAATTGCAGAAGCCGCTGCAGAAAAAATTGGAGCAAATGCGCTGCTTGCAAGAGTTGGCGCATATTATCATGATATTGGTAAAACTATTGAGCCGCAAGGATTTGTAGAAAACCAGATGAATAGTCAAAATTTACATGAGGGATTATCACCTGAAGAAAGTGTGAACTTAATACTTAAACATGTTAACGATGGAATTGAATTAGCAAGACAGCATAAATTGCCGCAGGAATTAATTGATTTTATTCCAATGCATCACGGAACAACGATAAGCAGATATTTCTATGAAAAGGCTAAAGCACTCTATGGTGAAGACAAAATAAAAATTGAGGATTATAAATATCCCGGACCGAAACCTAATTCTAAAGAAACTGCTATTGTAATGCTTGCTGATGGATGTGAATCAGCCGTAAGATCTATCTCTGATCCTGATACAACAAAGGTTGAAAACATGATAAATAATATTTTTGATTCAAGATTAAAAGAATCACAACTAGACGAAGCACCAATTACATTTAGTGATATTTCAAAAATGAAGGAATCTTTTCTTTCAATTCTAATTAGTCAGCATCACAGAAGAATAAAATATCCAAAACAAGACGACATAGAACAAGGAATCAGCACGGATAAAGACAACTAATGGAGTTGTTTCTAAAAGAATATCTTGCACACATTAAATTGGAAAAAAATCTTTCCCAAAACACAGTTGTATCTTACAAAAATGACATTAGTACTTTCATAAACTTTCTAAAAAATTTGAGAGTTGATGATTTATCAATTATTTCCGCAGATCACATCCGAGAATTTTTTAAAACAATAAAAGAACTGGGTCTTTCCGGTTCATCTAGCGCAAGATATTTTTCATCATTAAAGGGATTTTTTTTATATCTATTAAAAAATAAATACATTTTAAAAAACCCTATCGAAAAAATAACTGCCCCAAGAATTTCTAAAAAGTTACCTGAGGTATTAAATATCTCAGAAGTTGAAAAAATATTAGCTGAACCAAAAGTTGATGATAAACTTGGATTGCGAGATAAAACTATTTTGGAATTATTTTACGCTTGCGGTACACGTGTTTCAGAATTAATAAACTTAAAAGTAAATGATCTTTTTTTAGGGGAGGAAATTATTAGAGTGTTTGGCAAAGGTTCAAAGGAAAGGCTTATTCCTATTGGCTCAAGCGCAATAATGTGGATTAAAGAGTATTTAAAGAAAAGCAGACCATTATTGATGAAGAAATCTAAAAGCGAAAATAATTTATTTTTAAATTCACGCGGTTCAAAACTATCCAGAATGGGTGTTTGGAAAATTATTGAACGATATGTAAAACAATCCGGTATTGATAAAGATGTTCACCCGCATACTTTTCGACATTCTTTTGCAACCCATTTACTGGAAGGGGGGGCAGACTTAAGAGCGGTGCAGGAAATGCTTGGTCATGCGGATATTTCCACAACACAGATTTACACTCATATTGATCGTGATTACATTAAACAGGTTCATAAACAATATCATCCAAGAGGTTAAAATGGAGATAAAAAATTTTATGAAAATGTTTTTGATGACCATTTTTTTCCTGTATTCATTTCAATCTTGTTCAGATATAAAAAATAAAAATGATGACGATGAATTATTAAATAAAGAAATTAATAACGCAAAAATCTCTAACTTTGATGGTTTTTATTTTGTCGGAATAAATTCTGGCATCCCATCTATTTATTGGTATGATTTTAATAGTGGTAGATCAAAACTATTCTGGCATGATAACGATGAAAGGGTATTAGATTTATTAATATCACCAAACAATAGCTCAGCTTTTTTTATTACTAAAAGAAAACAGAGATTAAAATCATCACAGCCCGCCATAGAAAGAGGAAAACTATACAGAATTGATTTTGAAATAAAAAAAGTAGAATCAATCACACAATTAGAAGAGGGAATTCAAGTAATTCCCTTTTGGGCGGATAACGACCGCTTTAATTTAGTTGTAAATTCAATTGATAAAACAATTGCATCATATGTAAACAAGAACACACAAGTTTATAATCGTTTTGGAAAATTATTATCCGATAACACAGAAGTTTTTGATTTAACTAAAGATGGATATCCGATTACCAAATTACCTCAGTTAAATTATAAATCTCCTAATGAATTCTATAGTGTGGTGGAAAGAAATGATTCGATATTAATCAGACAAATGAAATCCAAAAAAGAAATTAATACAAATCTTGTTAATAAAAATATTCTTCAAATTGAATGGGCGGAAAACAAAATATATTTAATTATGCTTACAGCTCTTAAAATTGATGAAAAAACAAAATTAGAAAAATATCAAAAATTAGAGTTGATTATATTTAATATTCAATCTAGGCAGACTGCAAAAATATTTGATGAGACAAGCACTAAACGTTTTGTGCTAATTGGTGATTTCCTGATATTTGATACAGGATTTGGAAGAGATTCAAAGATCGAAATAATAAAAATAGATTCACTTACAAATTATAAAACCATCAACTTAAACGGCGGATGCGGTCTTCGTAATATTTAAATATTAAATGAAACAAAATTGAATTCATATTATAGAATAATAAAATATACTAAACCCTATTGGCGACACATTCTATTAACCTTTGTGTTTACCATTCTATTTGCAATACTAAATGGTCTATCTGTCTATTTAACTATACCATTACTTGATACCTTATTTCAAGAATCAGCTTCTAAGCAAACCACTGAGCAAGTTAGAAATATCGAAAAAGCATCAAGTATTTTACCTGATTGGATTATTGATATAAAAGATGGCGCTGTAAAGTCCTTTAATGATTTTGTATTGGTTGGTGATAAACCCGAGGTATTAATCAGGATCTGCTTTCTTATACTTATAGCATTTATAATGAAAAATCTTTTTGGATATCTGCAAGGATATTTTATGGCGTTTGTTGAGTATGCGTCAATGAAAGATTTGCGAGATGAAACATATAAACATTTACATAAACTCCCTATTGGTTACTTTAAATCTGAAAGAGTTGGAAATATTATTTCAAGATTTACAAATGATGTAAATATTATACAGGCAAGTATCTCCGCAACATTTTCTAATCTGATAAAGGAACCTTTAACAATTTTAGTTTTTCTCGGCATTGCGGTAAGTATAAGCTGGAAGCTTTCTCTGTTTGCGTTTGTTATTGTTCCAATTGCAAGCTTAATAATTGCATGGATTGGAACTAAACTTAAAAAACAGACTATAATTCTTCAATCAAAAATCGCTGACATTACAAGCATACTTCAGGAAACCATTTCAGGAGTTAAAATTGTAAAAGCGTTTGGTATGGAACAATTTGAAAACAAGAGATTCATGTTAGAAACTAAAAGTTATTTTAATCTTGTTCTTAAAATTGTACGAACAAGAAACTTTTCTTCTCCCATAACCGAAATACTGAGTGTAATTATTGGAGTTGTAATAATTTACTATGGCGGAATCCTTGTTCTTGTGGATGGAACATTAAATGCAAGTGAGTTCCTAGGATTTTTATTTGCAATCTTTCAAATGATGCCACCAATTAAAGAACTTGGTAGTGTTAATAACAGAATTCAGGAAGCCAGTGCCGCTGCTGATAGAGTTTTTGAAATAATTGATATTGAACCTCGGATAAAAAATAAATCTAATGCTTTAACGTTGAATAATTTTAAGGATGAAATAGTTTTTAGTAATATATCTTTTAAATATGAAGATTCTGATGTAAAGGTTCTTGACAATTTAAGCTTTAGAGTAAAACGTGGAGAAATCATTGCTCTAGTTGGTCCAAGCGGTGGCGGTAAATCTACACTTGCAGATTTAATTCCACGATTTTATGATCCAACAGATGGACAGATTCTTATAGATGGAAATAATATTAAAGACATTACTATCGAATCTTTGCGATCTAAAATGGGTATTGTAACTCAGGAAACATTTTTGTTTAATACAAACATTGCAGAAAATATTGCTTATGGTTTAACTAATTATCCGATGGAAAAAATTATTGAAGCGGCAAAAACTGCAAATGCCCATAATTTTATTAATGAAATGCCAGAAGGCTATAATACAATGATTGGTGAAAGGGGTGTAAAACTTTCTGGCGGACAAAGACAAAGACTAACAATTGCTCGAGCACTTTTGAAAAATCCTGAGATTATGATTTTTGATGAAGCCACATCAGCGTTGGATAATGAATCTGAAATTCTGGTGCAAGAAGCAATAGAAAGATTAATGCTGAACAGAACTACTATTGTAATTGCGCATCGTTTAAGTACAATAAGAAATGCTACAAATATTTTGGTTTTGGATAGAGGGCGAATAATTCAGCAAGGCACACACGATACATTAGTCACTGAAGAAAAAGGTCTCTATAAAAAACTTTATGAAATGCAGTTTAGGGATAATGATGTCTGATAGCAGATATGGAATATTAAAAATAGTTGATTCCGCTATATTTGTTTTCATTATCTTTTTTTTACTAAGCCTTAGCAACTCAATTTTTGTAAACCAGGTAGGTTATTATGGTGCATTAATTCTTATTCTGATGAAAGCATCATTACAAAAAGTAAATCAGTTTAATAGAACAGGATTAGAGTTTGCACTTCTCTGGTATATCTTAGCAGAAATATTATCAACAATATTTTCAGTAGAACCATCTGCTGCATCGCACAATTTACTAAAGAGAGTACTTTTAATTCCTATTATATACACGATTATAGCCTCCGTTAATAATTATAAGGATGCTAAAACATTTTTTAAAATATACATTGGAGGAACATTAGTTACCGTTTTAGTCTATCTATATTTTTCATTTCAATTTTATCTTAAAAATCTTTACGGAATTACTGAATCCGGTCCATCCATTTTTCAATATCCAATAACTGCAAGTGAGATACTTAGTTTTACAGTCATTTTTCTTTTTGCCTTCTTTATAAATGAAAAAACATCTATTAAAAATAAAATACTTTTATTTATTGGTTTTTCTTTTTCAGTAGTTGCCCTTTTTTCAACTTATAAAAGAACTGGCTGGATGGGTGCTGCGTTTGGTGTCTTGATTATTTTAATAATGAAAAAGCAATGGAAATTATTATTAGCAGGGGCCGGTTTAATAGTAATATTTCTATTAACTCAAAAAAACGTTAGTGAAATAAATATTTATTCTTTGGAAACAGATTCAACAGCATTGAAATTAACAAAGAGTATTTCAACTGAAGGAAAAGCTTACGATGTTTTTGAATTGAACAATAGGCTAATAGTTTCGGATTATAATAAAGGGATTGAAGTATTTTATAATGATTCATTAACGGATCAAATAAAATTACCTTCCGCGGTAATTGGTTTTTATCCGTGGAAAAATAATTATTATTTAGCCGCATTGGCAGATACTAGATATATATTACTAGAAAATAATTCAGGAATATTGACTCAAAGGGGAGAAATTTATTCTCCCGGAATGACATATGCACAAGCCTATGGGAATGGATGTTTTTACTTATTGGATGTGGACAGCGGATTAACCGTATTTGTAGCTCCAAACGACCTCGATAAAAAGTTTCGTGCAAATGAATTTTCAAAATACACAGGTGTTTTTGTCGATACATCTTTTATAATATTTTCAGAATCACAGAAAGGATTTGAAGTATTTCCATTAAAAAATGGTTTACCCTTAGGTAGTTCAATCTTTAAGGATTCATCTAAAATTTCGTTTTTCGATTATTCCTCTTCTTTTGCTTTTACAGAAAGTGATAACGGTTTAAACATTTATGATTTTCAAAATAAATCAGTCAAACTAATCCAAAATATCCCTACTGTAAAAAATATATTTAAGATTGTCGAAAATAAAAGAAAGTATTTTATCGTAAGTACAATTGGAGATTTCTATCAGTTAGAGCAAAAAAGTAATTTATTGTTTGAAGTTGCTAAAAAAATAAACCTGGGTTACACACCCAAATCAATAAGTCTTGGCGAAAAGCATTTATATATAACTCGTGTTGAAACCAAACAAAGCAGACTGCTTGGGATCTTTGATCCAAATCATCCTTCAAATGCTAACAGATTTGCTTTCTGGATTGCGGGAATAAAAATATTTAAGGACTATCCAATATTTGGTGTAGGAGATATTGATTTGCAAAATCTCTACAGAAAATATAAGAGACCGTTTGACAAAGAAATACAGGGGCATCTACACAATAATTTTTTCCATGTTCTAGCAACCCTCGGTTTATTCGGATTACTTGCCGTGCTCTATTTATTTTATAAAATTATTAAAATTGATCTTAATATTTATAGAACAATTAAAGACAAACCTTTTATATCTTCCTACGCATTAGGTGCTCTTGCAGCCTTCTGTGGATTTATAATTTCCGGTTTAACTGAGTTGAATTTTTGGGATCATGAAATAACAACATTAATCTGGTTTACATTTGGATTAAATATTGCATTATTCCAATCTTTCAAACAAACTTCAAAAATTAATTAAAGAAGTACCTTATTCCTATTCCGCCATTTACTGAAAAGTCTGTTTGTGGAATTATATCAAGCAGCGGTGCAATCTCTAGAAAAACATCAACAGGCGCATTCCTTGGAATCCAGACAAGTCCAACATCAAATCTAAAACCTAATCTTGAATCACCATTTTCTACTACTCTTAATCTAGCACCAGGTCCATAGTAAAATGAAATATTCTCAGTTGTATGAGCAAGATTCTTTACGTGGAATAAATAATCAGCGTGCAAATGCAATCTGCTGTTTTTTTTTAGCGAGTAACCTAAACCAAAATCAAAAGCCGTGCTGCTTGTAGTCCAATATTTTACACTAATTCCAGTTGGCTCACCTAAAATAATCCCAAGGCCAAATCCATTTGATTGCGCAAACGCAGCACCTGAAAATATTGTTATAAGTAAGATCATTTTTGTTAAATTATTTTTCATTACAATTCCTTTTCTTGTATTAAAATTCGAGCAAAGATAGTAAATACAGTAAAAGAATGAAATGCAAAGACTTGGAATAGGAAATGCCTTTAATTAATTTTTAATCAGTAATTTGTTTTATTAAAAAGTAAAGTAAAAAATTATTATGAGCACAAATATCAGTTCAGAAGTTTATTCTAAAGCTAAAGAGTTTTCTACAAAGCTTAATTCCTCTAATGAGGTTGCAATAATTCTAGCAGCTGGGCACGGCAAAAGAATAAAATCACAAACTTCAAAAATGCTTCATAAAATTTGGGAAATCCCTACAGTTGAACGTGTTTATAACGCTTGCAAACTCGGAATTGAAAGCATAAACACTATAACAGTTGTTGGGATAAAAGCACTTGATGTGATGGATGTTATTGGTAAACGTGAATCAAATAAATTTGCATTCCAGGAAAAACAAAACGGAACAGGGCACGCAGTTCAAATCGGGTTGAAAGAAATTGAATCCGATTTTAAAGGTGGAATTGTTTACGTATTGCCCGGTGATATGGGATTACTTGATGAATCATCAATGAAAAAGTTTAGGAGTGATTTTATTTCCTCCGGCAAAGATATGATGGTGCTTACTGGAATTTATGAAGGTGATCCAATGCAAAATTCTTACGGAAGAATAATAAGAACTAAAGATGGAAATGGAGACGGCAATGTTATACAGATTATGGAATTCAAAGATATATTAGCTTTACCAAATGATGCACAATACCATTTAACCTACAGAAATAAAACCTATTCCTACACAAAAGAAGAATTGTTAAAAACCAATGAGTTCAACTCAGGTGTATATGCTTTTAACTATAAAAAACTTTTAGAATTAATAAATAATCTTTCCAGCAACAACGCACAGAATGAAATTTATATAACAGATTTAATTTCCTTATTTAATGAAAAAAACTATTCAGTTGGAGCGGTAAGCCCGAAGGAACAATATGTTGTTATGGGTTTTAATGATAAATCCGTTCTTAAAGACATGGAAGCAATTGCCAGGCACAATATTTATGAAAAATTAAAAAATATTATTCAGATTGATGATCCGGATGATTTTTTTATTCACGATACTGTTGTTAATGATTTAATAGAGATGGATAAAAACGGAATTCCGCTCGATATTAAAATTGGTAAAGGCGCTTATATTGGTAATGGAGTAAAATTAAACTACAATGTTGAAATAGGAAGAGCAGCGCATATAAACGGAAATGTTGTCTTTGGAAAGAATATAAAAGTTTGGCGCATTGTGCATCTCTCAACTTTTCCAGATCAAACTTTAACTATTGAAGATAACGTAAAAATACTTTGGGGCGATATTATAAAAGGGAACATAGTAATTGGTGAAAATTCAACGATTGAATCAAGCGTTAACATGACTGGAAGTGATGACTTTCCTTTGCGAATCGGAAAAAATGTTTTGATTAAAGGAACGAGTTATTTGTTTGGTTCTATTGTGGAAGATAATGTTATTATCGAACATAGCGTATTGATAAAGAAAAAAATAATCGCAGTAAAAGATACTACTGGAAAAATTAAACTAGTAAGATTCTATATACCACAAACCGAGGGTAAAGAATTATTGAGTGACATTTAAAATCACTTTAAAACTAAAAAAGCTCTTCGAAGGAAGAGCTTTTTGTTAAAAATCTAAACCACTATTTCGCAACAGCGGTAACTTTATTAAAATGCTTTGTTAACTTTGATTTTTTTCTGGCTGCATTATTTTTATGTAATCTGCCTTTTGAGGTTCCCTTATCCAAAATTGCGATAGCTTCTTTATATAACACTTCAAGTTCTTCTTTTTTATCCGTAGCAAGTGTTTTCTTAACAACAGTTTTAATTTTGGAATCTGTCATTTTGTTCACTGCTTTTTTTCTTTCAGAGGAACGTATTCTCTTCTTTGCCGATTTATGATGAGCCATTTACAAAAAACCTTATATATTAGTTAAAAAATGTGAGCCAAATATAGGTAATGCCTCGTTTGATGTCAAACTTAGCTTTAGTAACTTTACTAACAATTTATTTAGAAAACGAGTAAAAAACGCACTTTTTATGCTTAAGGTAAATGAGATATATTATTCAATTCAAGGTGAAAGCACCGCAGCTGGTCTGCCTTGTGTGTTTATCCGCTTGACTTATTGCAACCTCAGATGTACATATTGTGATACGGAATATGCTTTTTATGATGGTAATGATATGGCAATTCCAGCAATAATCAACGAAGTTAAAAAATTTGAATGCAAACTTGTCGAGATAACTGGGGGCGAACCGTTAGTCCAGGTGGGAGAAAGTTTAGATTTGATGAAACAACTCGGTGATGAAGGATTTGAGGTTCTGATTGAAACCGGCGGAAGTCTACCGATAAAAGATATTGATCAAAGAGTAAAAATAATAATGGATTTAAAATGTCCATCAAGCGGTATGGAGAAGAAAAATCTTTATGAAAATATTAATTACTTAAAACCGACCGATGAGTTAAAGTTCGTTATCGGAAGCAGGGAAGATTATGATTGGACAAAAGAAATCATATCAAAATATTCTTTGGATAAAAGATGTGAGATACTTTGTTCAGTGGTCTTTGGAAAACTTGAATCGGTTCAATTAGTTAATTGGATATTAGAAGATAAATTAAATGTTAGATTTCAACTTCAGATGCATAAGTTCATCTGGCATCCTGAAACAAAAGGTGTGTAATGAAAATAGCTAAAGAATTTCGCTGGGAAATGGGACACAGACTTCCCGAACATTTTGGTTTGTGCAAAAACATTCACGGCCATTCATATAAAATGATTGTTGAGTTTGAAGGTGAGCTGGATGAAAATCAAATGGTTATTGATTATTATGATGTGGAAAAGATAATTAATCCTGTTATTGAAAAACTTGATCACTCTTTTATGGTAAACATAGACGACACGATTGTTATTGAATTTTTGGAGAAAATGAACTCAAAAAAAGTTGTTGTGGGTTTTAATTCAACCGCAGAAAATATTTGTAATTATCTTTTATCCGAAATTATAAAATGCTTACTGCCATCAAACATATCATCAATAAAAGTTAGAGTTTATGAAACTCAATTTGATTATGCAGAAGAAACAGCGAGAATAAGTTGAGAGGAAAGAAGTTTTATTCTAAGGACAAGTTTAAAAGTAAATTCGGAGGCCAATTTAAGACCAAACCTTTTGCATCAGATAAACGCAAAGTAACACATCAAAATTATTCCCGCTTTAAACTTTTTATTGAATACGAAGGCACACGATATTCCGGCTGGCAGAAACAGGAAAATGCAAAAACTATTCAAGGATCAATTTTAAAAGCCGCACAAGAAGTATTTGGTGATTCGTTCATTGATATTCAAGGGTCAGGAAGAACAGACAGCGGAGTTCACGCGCTTTGCCAGGTTGCTCATTTTGATGTTAAAACTGTTCTAGCTCCGGAAATCATTAGAGTGAAATTAAACGATATGCTTCCGCATGATATTACTATTTTAGATGTTGAAAAGACAACTCAAATCTTTCACGCACGGCACGATGCAACTTCACGAAGCTACGTTTACCAAATTTCTAGAAGAAGAACTGCATTTGGAAAAAACTTTGTCTGGTGGATAAAGGATCAACTCGATTTCAAGAAAATGGAATCAGCATCAAAACTATTTTTAGGGATGAACAATTATTCTTCTTTCTCTGATGATGACCCAACCGAAAAATCGACTAAAGTTATGATTGATGATATACAGATTAAAGAAGAAGGTGATTTAATTCTAATAAGAATTATCGGCTCACACTTTATATGGAAAATGGTTAGAAGAATCATCGGAATATTAGCAGAAGTTGGGCGTGGAAGAAAATCTGAGAAAGATATTTTGTTTTATCTGAATAGTAAAACAAATGAACCTGCAAAATTTACGGCACCTCCATCGGGATTGTTTTTAGAAAAAGTAACTTATAAAGGTGAATCAATTCCTAAAGAACTTACTTCAATCATAAAAATTTAAATTGAATTCTGCGGAATGAGAACGGAAGACTTTTTCATCCTATCATCTTTTTAAGCTTATGGATCTCATCACGCAAATTAGCTGCTTTTTCAAATTCAAGATCTTTAGCTGCATTGTGCATTTCTATAGTTAACTGTTCAACCAAGTCCTCTTTTTGCTCTTTATCCATATATTTAAGAATCGGCTCAGCAACTTTTGAAAATCCGTAACTCTCTTTTTCATCTTTCTTTCTAATATCTGCGATCGAAGTTGAGGAAAGAATCTCTTCCATTGATTTGTAAATTGTAGCTGGAACAATGCCATTCTTCTCGTTGTACTCCTGCTGAAGTATTCTTCTTCGATTTGTTTCTGCAATAGTTTTTCGCATTGATTCAGTAATCTTATCAGCATACATAATAACCCTGCCGTTAACATTACGTGCGGTTCTGCCTGCAGTTTGCATCAACGAGCGTTCGCTTCGTAAAAACCCTTCCTTATCCGCATCGATAATTGCAACGAGAGAAACTTCTGGCAAATCCAATCCTTCTCTTAACAAATTAACACCAACTAAAACATCAAACTCACCCAAACGAAGATCGCGAAGTATTTCCACTCGTTCTAATGAGTCAATATCACTGTGGATATAACGAACTTTTATTCCAATCTTATCAAGATAATCCGAAAGATCTTCTGCCATTTTTTTTGTTAAAGTTGTAACAAGAGTTCTTTCTTTTAGCAAGGTCTTATTTCTGATCTCAGCAATCAAATCATCAATCTGTCCTTTAATCGGACGGACTTCAATTTCAGGATCGAGCAAACCTGTTGGGCGAATAATTTGTTCAACAATAATTCCGTTACTCATTTCAAGTTCGTAGTCCGCTGGGGTTGCGCTAACAAATATTACCTGATTCAACATTCCCATAAACTCCTCATATTTCATTGGGCGATTATCAAGCGCAGAGGGAAGGCGAAATCCAAAATCTACCAATGTTTGCTTACGGCTTCTATCACCAAGGTACATTCCGCGAATTTGTGGAATTGTAACATGTGATTCATCAATTATCAAAAGAAAATCATCTGGGAAATAATCAAAAAGATTTGAAGGACGAGAATTAGGCTCACGCAAATCCATATGGCGTGAATAGTTTTCAATCCCCGAGCAATACCCAATTTCTTTCATCATCTCAATATCAAACTTGGTTCTTTGTTCTAGTCGTTGTGCTTCTAGATATTTTTCTTCTTTCCGCAGAACATCCAATCGTTCGGAAAGCTCTTGTTCGATATTATAAATAGCTTTTTGCATTTTGCTACGATCTGTTACAAAATATTTGGCGGGATATATTGGGACAGAATCAACTTCCCTAATTACTTTTCCTGTTACTGCATCTATTATAGAAATCTTTTCAATATCACTATCCCAAAACTCAACGCGAACGGCTTCTTCATTTTGATATGCAGGAATAATTTCTACAACATCCCCGCGTGCACGAAAAGTACCCCGATTAAACTCGACATCATTTCGTACAAAATATATATCAATTAAATCCCGCAAAAATTTTTTGCGATCAAGCTTTTCACCTTTTTTTACAAAGATTATTTGCTTCGCATACTCATCGGGTGCACCAATACCATAAATACAGCTTACGCTTGCAATTACAATTACATCACTTCTGCCTTCTATCAAAGAAGTAGTTGCTTTTAATCTTAATCGATCAATTTCTTCATTAACAGAAAAATCCTTTTCGATAAAGACATCACGGGAAACAACATATGCTTCCGGTTGATAGTAATCGTAGTAGCTTATAAAAAACTCAACAGCATTGTTTGGGAAGAATGATTTAAACTCCGAATAAAGCTGTGCAGCAAGCGTTTTGTTGTGTGATATAATTAACGTTGGCTTATTAATCTGCTGGATGACATTTGAAATTGTGAAAGTTTTCCCACTTCCAGTAACACCGAGCAGAGTTTGGAACTTATCACTACGATTTACACCTTCAACAAGCTGTTTAATTGCTTCTGGTTGATCGCCGGAAGGTTTGTATGTTGAAACAAGTTCAAAATTTTTCATTTAAGATTAATCTGCTAGAACTTCGTGAGTACAAAATCCGCTTTGATTAACATGTCCTTTTAGAATAATAGTTTCTGCATCTCTAATACCTTCTGGCAGACTTACAGAACCGAATGCATTAAGAGTTTTTCCGTTTTTATCAGCAACGGCAAAAGAAAAACTACTACCCTGAGCATCAATATTTTGATTTGGTAATATCTGAACTTTAATTTCTTTTACAGCATTGTTATTTGGATCGAAATCATCAAATGAACCTAAATCAGCACCACCTGAAAAATACAATGTGTAGATGATAATAACGATAATAACCAAAAGAGCAGGTAATATTAGTTTTTGTAAAGCTTTCATTTTTCTTCTTTGTTGTTATTAAATTGTGGGCAAAGTTAATGAAATTTGTTTTTACTATTCAATACAAATAAGGATTTGAGAGCTATGAATGATAAAAAATTATGGATTATTATTTCGGCTATTTCAGGATTTACAGCTGTAGCCATTGGCGCCTTTGGGGCGCACGGATTACGAGAAAAACTTTCCTCACAAATGCTGGAAGTTTATAAAACCGGCGTACTATATCATCTAATTCATTCAGTTGTATTACTTGCCTTATCCTTAAATACTTTGATAAAATCCAAACTACCTTCAATATTTATTTTACTCGGAATAATATTATTCTCATTTTCGCTTTATATTTACTCAACTTCTGGAATTAAAACATTTGCAATGATAACTCCCGTTGGAGGTTTTTGTTTTTTGATTGGGTGGTTGCTAATAATTTATGAAGCATTTAAAATTAAACAGTAAATCAGCAACAGTCATTTCGACCGAAAGGAGAAATTTGTACAGAAGAACTTATTTAATCGCTTTTAATCTAAAGTATACTTCCTCTGGAGAAAAAATACCCGAGAAAAATCTTTCGTACATAACTGGTTCAATATTTACAATAAAATCCATCCATTTAAGCACAGCAAAATGCGATGTTATAAATTTCTTTTCAAGCACTTCAAACTGAGCACCAGTTTCATAATTTGTTCGATGATTCAGCTTCCACTTTTCATAAAACTTAAGCTTACGATTACCAATGTATTCATAATTATCAAACGTGCGGATTGAAAAAGGAATTTTATGATCAGGATCGCCAAAATATTTTGTATTTAAAAAAAATGGAGCGTAAACTATTATAATACCATTTGGTTTTAAAATTCTGTGGAGTTCAGTAATTGTTTTATTAAAATTTTCAATATGCTCAAGAATATGTGAAGCATAAATCTCATCAAAATAATTGTCTGGAAAAGGATAAGGAAATTTATTTATATCGTGAATCTGATTTCCGCCGTAATCCACAATATCAAGATTAATATATCCAGCTTTTAAATCTTTACCGCAGCCTAAGTTTAGTTTTGTCATATCAATTTTATTTTAGTGAATGCACAAAGTTAAAACATCTTAACAAATAATCTGCTTTAAAATAAAAAAGCGGCACAAATTGCGCCGCTTGTAACAAAGCAATGTTGGTTAATCAATTATCTCAATTAATGCGCTTGCAACGGTCTTATCTCTGTCATCAAGCAAGAAAACTCTGTAAAATCCAGGATCTTCAAATTTCATATCACTTTCGGAATTCTTTTCGAAATAAACATATTTTGAATCTGGATTAAGAACATAGTCGAACTTTTTATAGAACTCGAATTTTTTAGCACGAGCGTTGTAAAGATCAAACTGAATTGAACAATCCTCTAGATCAAGGGCATAATCAGATTTTACCACTACCGTTAAATAACCGGTAGTAAATCTGTCACTAACTCCTCTTTCACCACTATTACCATATTTTTCACAGAAGTACATAACAGGCTCATTCTGAGCAAGGATATTTTGATTTACCCCAAGAACAAGAGCGAAGAGAACAGCAAAAAGTACGAACGATTTTTTCATTTATAGCTCCTTATGTGATTGATTTGGGTATAATTGCATAAATAATTATGCCATTATTTGTATTCGAAAAAATAATAATTTTAATTGTTTTAGGTAAAATCTTCACCCTGACTAACTCTTGTTAAGACAAAAATATTATTATGAATAATTTTGAGAAACTTTGTATTTCGTAATCGGACAAAACCAAAAGTTTTGTTATTAGAAAATTGTATTTTTATTAATAAAAACAAATAGGAATAAAAAAAATATTACTTATTAGTATCAAGAATTTGGATTATAAATCATAGAATATTTAAAATCCTAAATTGAACAATTAATTATTACTAAATGGAAGTGAAACAATTTGAAACTCAATACAAATCAAAAAATCAGTCACTGTTGTTTTGACCTTGATGGAACTTTAGTTGATTCCAACAAAACAATTTATGAATCGACAGTGTTTACATTAAGAAAACTTAATATTCACTTTAATATTGATAAAGAATTATTTGCGTTAAAAATAGGGCAGCATTTTGTAGATATTTTTAATGCGTTTAATATTGATGTACCGGACTTTGAAAAGTTTATTAAGATTTACAAAGAAAATTATTTTGAACAAATGAAATACTCTACAGTTTATAGCGGGGTAGAAAAAACTTTAGAATCTCTTAAAAACCAGAACATCAAAGTTTCTTTGCTAACAACTAAAGTACAGGATCAAGCTGATAAGATAATAGACCATTTTAATCTGAGAAAATATTTTGATCTTGTAATGGGAAGACGCTATGGTATTGCACACAAACCATCACCGGAACCGTTGCTAAAAATTTGTATTGATCTTAATGTAGATGTTAAAAACACACTAATGGTTGGAGATACAGAACTTGATATTCAATGTGGAAAAAATGCAGGCTCGTCTACGTGCGGAGTTTTATATGGTTATAGAACTCAAGAATTGTTAGAAATAGAAAACCCGGATTTTATTGTGGGTGGCATTAACGAGATATTAAACATTGTCTGAAACAAAAAAGGCGAATCATTTACTCGCCTTTTTTATTATAAAAATAAACTGAGTTTAAGCTATTGTTATTTCTTTTTCAGCGTAAACATCCTGAATAATATTTAATAACTGTACACCTTCACTCATTGGACGTTGGAAAGCTTTTCGACCTGAAATTAATCCCATTCCACCAGCGCGTTTATTTATAACTGCTGTTTTAGCTGCTTCAGCAAAATCGTTTTCACCGGAAGCGCCGCCGCTGTTTATCAATCCAGCACGACCCATATAATTATTAATTACCTGATAACGTGTTAAATCAATTGGATGATCTGTGGATAAATCTGTGTAAACTTTTTTATGGGTTTTGCCAAATCCTTTTATTGAATTGTATCCGCCATTATTTTCTGGAAGTTTTTGTTTGATAATATCTGCCTGAATTGTAACACCCAAATGATTTGCCTGTCCAGTTAAATCAGCAGAAACATGATAATCCTTATCCGATTTGAAAGCGTTATTTCTTAAGTAGCACCATAAAATTGTAGCCATTCCAAGTTCGTGCGCATATTGGAATGCTTCACTAACTTCGATTATTTGATTATTGCTTTCTTCGGATCCGAAATAAATTGTTGCGCCAACTGCAGCCGCACCCATATCGTGAGCCTGTTCAACACTTGCAAACATTATTTGATCATATTTGTTTGGATATGTTAATAGCTCGTTGTGGTTAATCTTTAATATATATGGAATTTTATGGGCATATTTTCTTGCAGTCATTCCAAGTACACCAAGTGTAGAAGCTACAGCATTACATCCACCTTCAATAGCGAGTTTCACAATATTTTCAGGATCAAAATAAACAGGATTTGGTGCAAAAGAGGCACCAGCGCTGTGTTCAATTCCCTGATCAACAGGAAGGATTGAAACATAACCTGTTCCCGCAAGTCTGCCTGTCTGAAAAATCCACTGAAGATTTTTTAGTACATTAATATTTCTATCTGTTTGAGCGAAAATTCTATCAACAAAATCTGGCCCAGGTAAATGTAATTGTTCTTTTGGAAATTTTGCTTTGTATGATAACAGAGAATCAGCTTCGCTGCCTAATAATTCTTTAATTTTATTTAACATTATGGCTCCGTTTATTAAATGATTTATATTATTTGTTCATATTTGCTATGCTAAAATAAGCTAAGCGGCAAAGTAATTCAATTTAAATTTAGGTTAAGAGGTAATAAACTATTTTAAAAAAGAAAAACCCGGTTATTCCGGGTTTAAAATATGGGGCTTAATTAATTGTTATCAGTTTAGCGATTGATTATCCAATCCTGCTATCTTGAGCTCCTCAACCTTAATTTTTGCAACGCCTCTTTTAACCATCCCGAGTTCAAGTGCTGCTGCTTTAGAAAGATCTAGATCTCTTCCAGTTACGTATGGACCTCTATCGTTAATCCTGATTACAACAGATTTATTATTTCTGGGGTTAGTAATCTTTAATAATGTGCCAAATTTTAATGATTTATGAGCCGCCGTAAATGACATTTGGTCGTAAACTTCTCCATTTGCGGTCAATCTTCCATGAAATCCAGGACCATACCATGAAGCTTTCATGTTTCCTTTATCCAAAAACTCAACTAAAGAACGATCAGCAGTTATTTCTGCATTATTAACCGAACTTAAATTTTCAGTTACAACTGGCTCAGTTATTTTATCTTCGTTTACTATTACAGTAAAACCAACCAGGGCAACTAAAATAAGAACAAAAAATATCTTTGCTAATGATCTCAATAAGACCTCTTTATTATGAAACATATCGGATTGCTGATACAAATTTACTCTGAGGCTTTAGACTATCCAAGAGTTTCTTTGTATCCTAGGGTTGCCAACTCTATTTCCAATCATTCGACTATAATAGTATTAAAGTCGAATATCTATACTCCTTAAGACTCTGTTTGGTTTCTCGGTGGCCAAGATCAATAAAAGTGCTCAGAAGACTTTGGCACTTTTATTATTTAAGTTTGTATAAGGCTCTAAAATCGGAGAAAAATATGAAATCGATCCAGAAACAAGGAATAATTTTCCTAACTGTAGTTTTTATTACATCTTTTTTTATAGGCGGCTCTGCTCAAATGCCCGTGGTGGATGAGAATGATAACTTCTATCTTTCAAACTACACGACATTTGCGCCGGGAGATGTTGCCAAGCTAAACCTATACTCTTATTCCCAGAGCACAAAGAAATTTACCTTCAAGCTTTTAAAGATTGAGGATCCGGTAAGGTTTTTCTCCTTGTTAGATCAAAATAACAGCCGATATGCTTTTGATATCTGGGGGAAAGACAAAGAGCTTTTGCTAAAACACACTAGATATATTAAAGAGTGGGATTTTAACCAATCCACAAAAAATAATTACAACGGTGAAGTTACTATCGGTAAGATTGAAGAACCTGGAATTTACATAGTTCAGGCAATCCGTAAAAACAAAGTTGGATACTGTGCAATTGTAGTAACTAATTATGCAATGGTTTATAAGAATAATCAAAAAGATTTATTGGCTTTTATTGCAAATGCTAAGACAGGTGAGTTTGTTAGGAATGCAAGATTCGATTTTTATCAGAACGGAAAAGTGTTTGGGACAAAAAACTCTGATAAAGACGGATTATTATTTGCCAATTTGTCAGACATTAAAGGATTGGAAAGCAGTAACATCCAGCTTTATGGTTATTCTGGAGATGAAATCATTTTAAGTGATCCTTATTTTTATTTTAACAGAGCTCAAAATGAATACCTAACCGCTTACATTTATACTCAACAACCAGTTTACAGACCTGGACAGGAAGTAAACTTTAAAGCAATCTTTAGAAACAAAAAGGGGAATGAAATACTAAATGTTCCAAATGCTAAAATTGGAATCTCAGTTAAATCACCGAAGAACAAAGAAGTTTATACTAGCGAAGCAGAAACAAATGAGTTCGGTTCACTTTCCGCAAGTTTTGTTTTAGATGCTGAATCTGATTTGGGAATATATTCAATCTATCTTACAAAAGATGGACAAAGTTATTATGGTTCATTTTCGGTTGAGGAGTACAAAAAGCCCGAGTACAAAGTAAATGTTTCAACCGATAAACCTCATTATGCAACCGGTGATAAAATTGCTGCAACAGTTTCTGCGGATTATTATTTTGGTTCTCCTGTTAAAAATGCAACTGTTCAAGTTAGCATCTACAAGCAAAATTACTGGCGCCCCTGGTGGTACTTTACTGAGTGGAGTTGGTTTTACAAAGGTTTTAGAAATGATCGTTATTATGGCGGGCAGCAGGAAATGATTCATCAGGAATCAGGTGTTCTAAATGAAGACGGCAAGTTTGAATTTAGTTACAAAGTAGAATCTGATAAAAATTACGATTATCAGTACATAATTTCTGCACAAGTTACTGATGCTTCGAGAAGGGCAGTTGATGGTTCAACCAAGACTTTTGTAACACGCGGATCTTTTACCATTTCAACTTCGCCGGATAAATGGTTTTTTCAGATTGGTAAAGATGTAAAGTTAAAAGTAAATGCCTCAGATTTTTCTGATAAACCTGTTCAAACAAATTTTAGGATAATTATTAATTATCCCGATGATCCGAAAAGTATGCGGATGAAATCACAAAGCGATACTTTGTTTGCAAAAACAAATAAAGCAGGCTCGATTGTGGTTACGTTCAAACCTAAAAATGATATAACCGGTTATTTTAATTATCAGGTAATAGCTTTTGATGAAAAGGAAAGAGAAATACTTACCTCAAGTTCTTTCTACATCGGCGATGCAAATAATTATTATTATCAAAGAACAAATGCCGGACTCGAAATATTAACGGATAAAGATTCCTATGAAAGAGGTGATTCGTTAATCGCCTATGTCTTTCTGCCGGATAATAATCAGGAATTATTGCTTACTTATGAAACAGATAGAATTCTTTCATATAAAAAACTAAAACCAGAAAACAATAATTTTGAAATCCGTGAAAAGCTAACGGATAAATTTTCACCAAGTTTTAATATCTCAATCAGCTTTTTAAAAGATAGGATGCTTTATCAAACATCAAAGCTAATTGGAGTACTTGCTATAGATAAATTTTTAAACATCTCGCTCACGACTTCAAAAGGGGCCTACAAACCCGGCGAGCTAGCTAATTATGAAATTGTGATTAAAGATTTTCTTGGTAATCCAGTGAAGAACACTGAAGTAAGTTTTGGAATTATTGATGAAAGTATTTACGCAATTAAAGAAGATGAAACTCAGCCGATAGAAACATTTTTCTATTCACCTCAATATTCATATATAGCAACTTACAATTCTTTGCAATCAGGTTATTTTAGTTCTTCCAGTCGTGATGCAACCTACATCGATAAAAACTACTTTTCTTATAAAGAAGACAATAAAAAACATAATGGTAAAATTTATGGAAAGATTACAATTGAAAAAGAAGAATTAGTTCCGAATGGTTTATTTGTGATTTTAACCGGGGAGAGGAATTACTACACATCAAAAGTAGATTCACTTGGAAACTATAAAGTTGAAAATGTTGCGGCAGGTAAATATCAATTATTTATTTCTGCAGGAATGGGTGGAATGCTATTAATTGATGATATTAAAGTTGATGGCGAAAAAAAATACAATTTCACAATTAAAGAAAATCAAAAAGAAAAACTGGAAGAAATGATTGTCCGCGGAATTGGTGGTAATCAAAGAGGTGATGTAGTATTTGAAAGCGCTGAACTTGATGCTAGTGGTATTAATAGTCGTAATATGGCAGCCCCAAATGTATTAGCAGATGGTAAGATGATGAAAAGCGAATCAAAAGATAAATCAGCTTATGTGCAGGCAGATGTTCGTACAAACTTTGTTGATGCTTTAATCTGGAAGGCCCAAGTTGTTACGGATGAAAACGGAAAAGCTAAAGTTGAGTTTAAGATTCCTGATAATTTAACAACCTGGCGAACAACAGTTCGTGGCATTACGAAGCAAACTGATGTAGGGCAAAAAGTAAACAAGTTCATCAGCAGAAAAGATTTACTTGTGCGAATGGAAACTCCGCGTTTCTTAAGACAGGATGATGAAGTTGTGATTTCTACTATCGTTCACAATTACCTTTCTACCACAAAGACAACAAAGATTGAATTTAGCGCAGATAAACTAAAGCTCATCGGTTCAAAGATTAATTCAAAAGGATTCGAAAATTCAAAATTCACATCAAAGAAAAATTATGAGATTGAAATTCCCGCAAACTCAGAATTAAGAATTGATTGGAAAGTAAAAGTTGATTATCCAAAGGGCGATGCAACTTTAAAAGCATCAGCATTAACAAACGAAGAATCCGATGCGATGGAAGTTAAAGTTCAAATTATACCCAACGGTGTTAAGATAATTGAGCCTTTGGTTGCAGATTATTCTGATAAAAATGTAAATGAATATTTAGAATTTTTAATTCCCAAAGATGTTGATTTGCGAAGTGCAAGTTTTTCATGTACACTAAATCCATCTTTAGCCGGGACAATCTTAAAATCTCTTGATGATCTTGCCGGTTATCCTTACGGTTGTGTTGAGCAGACAATGAGTAGATTTCTACCAACAATAATTGTTGCAAATACCTTTAAATCAATTAATGCTCCGTTAAAATCACAAACGATTGAAGAACTTCCCAAATATGTTGAAGCAGGACTAAAACGATTAAACGATTTTCAACATTCTGATGGTGGCTGGGGCTGGTGGACAAATGATCAAACGCATCCATACATGACAGCTTATGTTATTTATGGAATGAGTTTAGCCCGTGAAGCAGGTTACTATATAAATGAAAACATTTATTACAACGGTATTAACAATCTTAAAAATCAAATTACAAATGCCAAGCCGGATGCTGATGAGACAACTTTAGCTTATATGCTTTACTCGCTCAGCACTGCATTAAAAAATCAAAATTACGATAAGAAAAATTACTTTGAGATAATAAATATTCTGCTTCGTAAAGATTTAAATTCTTATCCGCTTTCTTTGATTGCGATAACATTAAATAACATGGGTGAAACACAAAAAGCTAAAGATGTTGCTGCAAAGTTGAAGAAACAGGTTAACGAAGAAAAATCATTTGCGTTCTGGGGTGGAGAAGAATGGCATTACAGATGGCAGAACGATAATGTGCAGGGGACAGCTTTTACAGTTAAAGCTTTGCTAAAAGTCGAGGGAAATTCTGATTTGATCTCAAAAGCAATAAACTGGTTGATGAAAAAGAAACAGGGTTATTCGTGGCGATCAACTCAGGAAACTTCTGTTGTACTGTTTGCATTAACTGATTACCTAAATATCACAAAAGAACTTGATCCAAATTATTCTGTAAAAGTATTTCTTAACGGAACCGAAGTTGCACAAAAGGATTTTGATAAATCTGATATTTATAAAGAATCACAAACATTTAAGTTTACAAACACTGATTTGAAAAAAGGGAAGAATGTAATTCGAATCGAAAAATCCGGTAATGGTAAATTATATTTTTCTGGGATCACGGAATACTTTACAGAAAATCTTTCTGACATAAAACACGATAATGGTTTTAAGATTCGCAGAGAATATTATGTTCTTGAAACCGGAGAGAAAGACGGACGCATTATCTATTACAAGAAAAAGTTTGATGGAACTGTAACAAGCGGACAGGATGTTTTTGTAAAAACATTTGTTGAATCTAAATCAGATAATCTTGATTACTTTATTCTGGAAGATATGCTGCCATCGGGTTTTGAGGTTGTAAAAGATATGGATAAATATTTTATCAATGGCGAAAATAATTATCAAACAAACTACAATTACTATTATGATTTTATGCCCTGGCGCTGGCACTATGCAGATCGTGAATACCGTGATGAAAAAGTTGCATTTTTTGTAACAAGCTGCCAGAATAAAATGGAATTTTCATATATCATTAAAGCACAAATTCCGGGTGATTATAAAATTATGCCTGCACAAGGTTACTTAATGTACTATCCGGAACTTAATGGTTTTAGCGATGTTGTAAACATTAAAGTTTCAGATACTAAATAATTAGTTAAAGACATTCTGATTTTATGTGAAATATTTTAATAAAACTTTAAATAAGCTATATTAGAAAATGATTAAATCAGAATGTCTTTAATGCTTGATATCAAACCAAAACGCCTAAAGAAAGAATTAAAGCTTCTAGACGTATATGTAATAGCAACCGGGACTACACTAAGTGCGGGTTTTTTTCTTCTGCCCGGTCTTGCTGCAGGACAAGCAGGGACTTCTCTTCCTTTAGCCTATCTATTGGCAGTAGTTCCATTAATCCCCGCAACATTTAGTATCATTGAGTTAGCAACCGCAATGCCAAGGGCGGGCGGTGTTTATTATTTCCTTGATCGTACTATGGGCCCTTTAGTGGGTACAGTTGGTGGAATGGGAACCTGGCTCGCATTAATATTTAAAGTTGCATTTGCATTAATAGGAATGGGTGCATATCTAAATCTATTCTTCCCTTCATTTGAAATTTTGCCAATTGCCATTTCACTTTCTGTAGCGTTAGGAATAATCGGTTTCTTTGGGTCAAAAAAGAGCGGGGGGCTGCAGGTTATACTTGTAATATTTTTACTGGCTTTACTTGGCTTCTTTATTTCTAGCGGGGTTCCCGAAATCCGCCTATCATCTTTTAGTAATTTGTTTGATAAAGAATTTGCATCATTGTTGTCAACTGCAGGGTTGGTATATATCAGCTACGTTGGCATCACAAATATTGCAAGTCTCTCTGAGGAAATTGAAAATCCGGAGAAGAATATTCCCCTTGGAATATTTCTTTCTCTTGGTACCGCTATGATAATTTATTTTGTTGGTACCTTGATAATGGTCAATGTAATTCCAATGAATGAACTTATCGGGAATTTAACTCCAGTGGCTACAGCAGCCAACTCTATACTGGGTAGAGTAAGTATGATTTTACTATCTATAGCTGCAATTATTTCTTTCATCTCTGTTGCTAATGCAGGAATTATGAGTGCTTCACGATATCCCTTAGCAATGGGAAGAGACCATATTCTTCCTAAAATATTCAGGAAGCTCAATCATTTTGGGGCACCAGTTATATCTCTAATATTAACAATTACTGTTATTGTTTTAATAATTTCGTTTTTGAACCCGATTAAGATTGCTAAACTTGCCAGCGCATTCCAGCTTTTAATGTTTGGACTTGTTTGCTTTGCCGTGATTATTATAAGAGAAAGCAGAATTGAATCTTATGATCCGGGATTTAAATCACCTCTATACCCTTGGATGCAAATTGCCGGAATCATTCTTCCATTAGTATTTATTGCCGAGATGGGTTGGCTTTCAATTATTTTTTCCACTGGCTTAGTGGTCGCAGGGATTATATGGTATTTCTCATACGCAAAAAAAAGAGTTGTACGAACCGGAGCCATTTATCACATCTTTGAAAGATTAGGAAGACAACGATATGCAGGGCTTGAAGGGGAAATGCGGGGTATTTTAAAAGATAAAGGTTTAAGAGATTCGGATCCCTTTGATGAAATTGTTACCAGAAGTAATGTTATAGATTTAGATGAAAAAGCAGAATTTGAGGATGTTGTTAAAACTGCTTCGACATGGGTATCCCAATTTGTTCAGCATACTGCGGAACAAATCCAAAAACAATTCTTAGAAGGAACACGAATGGGTGCAACACCCGTTACACATGGAATTGCATTACCACATTTAAGATTGCTTGGTTTGCAGCAAGCAGAAATGGTGCTTGTCCGTGCAAATAAAGGTGTGCATATGAAATTCAAAAATCCGTTAACTGATTTTGATGAAGAAGAACAAGATGTTAATGCAATCTTCTTTTTAGTTAGTCCTGAAAAAGATCCCACACAGCATCTTAGAATATTAGCGCAGATAGCCGGAAGGGTGGATGAAGAAAGTTTTGCAGAAGAATGGAAAACAGCAAAGGATGATCAGGAAATAAAAGAAGTGCTGCTGCATGAAGACAGATGCCTTTCCCTAGTTGTGGATGGAACTACACATACATCGTTGCTTTTGAATAAACAGTTAAAAGAAATAAAATTCCCCGAAGATTGCCTTGTTGCAATGGTAAGAAGAAGCGGAGAAACCATCATTCCGAAAGGAAATACTGTTTTAATAGAAGGGGACAGGCTAACAATCATTGGTAATCCCAAAGGTATGTCTGAGCTTAAAAAAGAGTATCCAAAAAGTTCGTAGAAAAATTATTTAAGTAAAATCATCTTCTTTGTCTCAACAAAATTACCAGCTTGCAAACGATAAAAGTAAATTCCAGATGCTAGATTCTTGATACTGGATGCTGAATTAAATTCCACTTCATAACTTCCTGCCGGTTTCTCTTCATTAACAAGAATTGCAACTTCTCTCCCGAGCAAATCATAAACTTTAAGAGTAACAAATTGCGTAGTGCTTATTGTATACTGAATACTGGTTCTTGGATTAAAAGGGTTTGGATAGTTTTGTTGTAGTAAAAATTCTTGTGGTTGAGTTGAGTTTTTTTCATCTTCAATAAAAGTAACACCACCGTTTGTTGTATGGAGAATAGAACCTCCCTCACCAACAATCCAGACATTATTCTCATCAATGCAATTAATTGAATGAAGAGATTTATTTGTTCTTTTTAATTGTATGTCCCAAGTTTCACCTCCGTCTGTGGACTTCAATACTAGACCTCCATTTCCTACAACCCAACCAATATTGTTATTACTAAAGTTGACCGAATAAAGAACTACTTGTGTTCCACTCACTTTAGTTACCCAATTATTTCCTCCATTAGTTGTTTTTAAAATAGTACCAGCATTTCCAACCGCCCAACCAACATTTTCATCTATAAAGTGTACCGAGAAAAGCCACTCAATTGAGTTACTAAATTGTGTAAACCAATTAATTCCACCATTTGTTGTCTTGAGAATTGTACCCGCATAACCAACTGCCCAGCCGACCTCACTATTAACAAAATATATTGATTCTAAATGTGATAATTCTCCAAATAATTGATGATTCCAGCTTATACCGCCATCAGTTGAGTGCAATATAGTACCTGAATATGGATAACCCCCTGTAGTCCAGCCTTCGTTTTTATTTATAAAAAATACAGAATTTAAGTAGCTAGTTGTTCCACTTGAATGTGTTTCCCAATTTATCCCCCCATCAGTAGTATTAAGGATTAAACCATTTTTTCCTACAGTCCAACCATATAAGCTATCGATAAAATAGATAGATTTTAGATCTTCCAAAACTCCACTTTGTCTATTATTCCAGCTATTTCCTCCATTTGTGGTTTTTAATATCGTACCATTTTGACCAGTTGCCCATCCCAGCGTAGGATTTATTAATGAAATTGAATAAAGATTATTTGTTGTTCCAAGAGATTGTTTTGACCACCCAGTCCCACCATCCGTTGTTTTAAGGATAACTCCATTTAAACCTGCTATCCAACTGCTATTTTGATTAATAATGTCAATATCAATAAGATTACCTGCCGTACCTGATGGTTGATTATCCCAAGTGCTCCCGCCATTTGTGCTTTTAAGAATTAATCCATTTTGCCCAACAATCCAGCCAATGTCATTGTCAAAGAAATGAATTGAAGAAAACCAAGCATTAGTGTCAGCAGATTGAATTGTCCAATTTTCGCCGCCATCAAATGTTTTAAGGATTGTACCATAAGAACCAACAGACCACCCAATATTTTCGTCTATAAAATATATCGACCCAAGCCAGTTGTTAATCCCTATTGGTTTAACTGACCAGTTTTGCCCACCATCATTAGTTTTTAAAATTGTTCCTTGGTTTCCAACAGACCACCCCAAATTACTATTTATAAAAAAAACATCTGAAAGTATATTAATCGTTCCACTTAATTCACTTTCCCAAGTCGTTCCACCATCTACAGTTTTTAGTATTACTCCATTGTTGCCAACAGCCCAACCTTCATAAATATTTCGGAAGTAAACTGAATTAATCCATTCAGTTGTTCCGCTTATTTGTTTTGTCCAGTTTACGCCCCCATCCGATGTATTCAAAATTGTACCATAAGCCCCTACACACCAGCCATTATTTATATCTGTAAAACAAATATCATTAATCTGGTCAGTAACATTGCTCGCTTGGTTTATCCAACTGATACCGCCATCTATAGTTTTTAGAAATGTACCGGCATTTCCAACAGCCCAACCAATATTTTCATCAATAAAACACACTGAGTATAGATCATTTCCCTGCGGCAAAGGATTTTGCCAAAACCACTGTGCATTTATTTGAAATGAAAGTGTAAGAAGGAAAGCGAAAACAATAATGATCTTTTTCATAAAAGTCCCCGAACGAAAATGATTAAAAATATCTACTTCAAAAAAGGAGAATTAATATTCAATTGTCAAGCTCAATAATTTCTTAATTCAGAGAAATGATTTTTTGATCTTGGTATTACTACACAATTGTGAAATAATATTCATTCATAAAAGCAAACATATCTGAAAATAAAGAAGGTTTATACTATGGAACATTTTTTGAACTTTGACTTTTTCAGGGAAGTGGTATATGCCTAATAAATTTAGGTGTTTATCAAATATCGTAGATACAGAAAGTCCAAATCTTTATGAATGTTGATTCAAATCGCCCGCATATAGCCATAGTTGGAAGAAGAAATGTAGGCAAATCTTTGCTTGTAAATTCTCTGCTTGAGAAAAATGTTTCCGCGGTTTCTGATGTTGCGGGCACTACCACCGACTCAGTTAGCACAAAGTACGAACTACTACCTTATGGTCCTGTTGTAATTGTAGATACTGCTGGTATTGATGACGAAGGCGAACTTGGAAGAAAGCGCATAACCGAAACCATAAAAATTTTATCGTCTTCTGATTTTGCATTGGTTGTTCTTGATGCTCGTGAAACTTTGCAAAGCAAGGAACTTGAACTTTTTGCATATCTTGATAAACTTCAGATAAATTACATCGTAGCAGTAAATAAAATTGAGTTTGGTGTAAATCCTGTTTTACTAGAAGAACTTAAGGAACTTAGGATGACACATTTTGAAGTTTCTTGTAAAGAGAAAGCGGGAATTGAAGAACTTAAACGCAGAATGATTAGACTACTTCCAGAGGATGATGAACCGCCGTTAGTAAAAGATATTGTAAAGCAAGGTGATGTTGTTGTAATGGTTATTCCTGCTGATCACACATTGCCTTACAGAAAATTAATTCTTTCTCAGGTTCATATGATAAGAGAAGCGCTTGATGAGAATGCGATAATAACTGTTTGTCGCGAGAAAGAACTTGTATCAACTTTAAATAATCTAAAATCTTATCCTGATCTAGTTATTGTTGATAGTAATTCAGTAACTCGTATTATAGAAGATATTCCTCCCCAAATTAGGCTTACTACTTTTTCACTTGTAATTGCACGCCACAGGGGCGATCTTCCTTTGTTCATCAAAGGATTAAGAAAAATTGATGGGCTTAAAAGCGGAGATAAAGTACTAATCGCTGAAGTCTGTTCTCATCATACTCTGGAAGATGATATTGGAACAGTAAAGATTCCTAAATGGCTTCGCAGTTATACAAAAAAAGAATTGCATATAGATATTGTTCACGGCAATGATCTGCCTGACAATTTATCTGAATACAAACTTGTTGTTCATTGTGGTGGATGTTTGTTAACGCACAGAGCCTTGCAGACTAGAATTAATGAAGCAAAACTTATGGATGTTCCTGTTGTAACATATGGTGTGATAACATCATTTATGAATGGAGCAATACCAAGAGCCCTCGTTCCGTTTACAGATGCTTTTGCTGAATGGGACAAGATAAAAATTAAAAAGTAGACCAATAAAAAAAGCCAGACAATTGTCTGGCTTTTTTGTCATTCTAATTTTGATGCT